>CAZRFD010000181.1:0-13555 GCA_964599085.1 uncultured Enterobacterales bacterium
CACGCCAGCGAGGACGATGTGCTCGGGCGGGAGTCCCACTGGAAGCGGGTCCTCGGGAGCCGCGAGCACGGCTACAACGCGAACTGATCCGCAACCTGGTCACAGACGGCTCCAGGATCCCCCAGGATCGCGCGGAGCGGTGCCTCCGCCCCCGGGGGGCCTGCCGAGCAGCAAGAGCCTCCTGGGGGCCGCAGAGATCCCGGAAGCGGCACAGCGGCCACCGCCTCCGCGACGCCACCGGCCCCCGACTGCCCCACCAGCGGCACAGGCGTAGAATGACCCTCCACCTGTTCCGCGGAGCCCACCACCGCCATGCCAACCGACGACCCGCACGCGACGCCGACTGTGGCAGAGGGCCGAGGCGGTGGGAAGCAACCGCCCGTTGCGCAGGGATTCGTGGAGACTCCGGCCGGGGACCCAGACCGGGGAGAGGCGTTGGTGATGGCGTTGGGGAGAAGCGAGGCAGTTGCCGGAAGGGACTACTCCCGGGCCGCCATCGGGGGTCGGAATCTCGCGGGTGCCGACCTCTCGGGGGTTGTGCTCTCCCAGGCGGACTTCACTGGCGCGTTCCTTGTGGGCGCGAGCTTCCGGGGTGCCGACCTTCGGAGAGCCGTGTTCCGGTTCGCTGAGATCAAGGGTGCTGACTTCGACAACGCCCGGATGTGGGGCCTGGAGATGGACGAGTTCACCTTCAAGAACAGCGGCTGGAGCGCCGAACGCTTCGCGGCCCTCCACAAGCAGCACCGGTTCCAGATCGTGGGTCTGGACAGTTTTCCCATCGAAGTTCGGCGTCTTCTCCAGGAGCAGCATGAGGGACTGACGATCTTCCTCTCCACGCGCCTTCTGCCATGGGACCAGACGATGCTCCACGCCTTCGCCTGCTCCGTCCTCGGCATGGACACCGACGTGCGCGTTGCCGACTACACCGAGAGGGGCGAGGGCTGCCGGGTTCGCCTGGTCGGCTCCGACCCCGACGACCTGGTCGAGGTCGCTGAGCACCTCGCTCAGGTCACCTGGAGGACCGAGCAGAAGAACGCGCTCCAGGCGGCCGGGCTGCTCGGAGTAGATGGCTTTCAGGCCAGCATGGACCACATCCGCAAGAACGTGGACAAGATGGAGGTCTGGGTCCGGGAGAAGCAAGACGAGCACGCCGTTGCTCAGGCACGCGAGGTGGCCCTCAGGCGAGCTTGGACCGCTGATGTCTTGAAGGCCGCATGGGACCACCTGATCCAAGCTACCCGCGTCAAGGGGCTCATCGAGGTCGGGGCTCGAACGGTCAGCCGCGCGGTCGAGGTGGTCTCGGGGGCCAGGGACGAGCGGGACCGGCAGAACTGGGAAGCCGAGATCGCCCGGCAGGAACTTGAGGAGGAGGTGCCCAATGCCGATGGTGACTGACGCGGACTCCCATCGCGTCGCCATGACCTACCTCGGCCACGTCGAGCGCCTCCCGTCGATGTCGGTGGAGGAGAAATGCCACGTTCTCCTCGCCGCTCGGGAGATAGGTCTTGAGTCGCCCGCACTGTCGTCGGCCTTGCAGGACGTGGTCGCATATGTGGTTTCACCCGACCACGAGCCCAAGAAGATCGTCTTGGTGTGCCTTCGACAGCTTGTTCTCGTCCTGTTTGAGCAGGCTCCACCGTTGCGCCAGATGTTCTTGCGCCGATGGATCGCCGGTGGGCTGGTCCGCCACGAGGAACCGGTAACGAAGACCTGGGTGTATGGGCTCGGGGCGGAGAACTTCGCCCTACTGGACGAGGGCCTCGCGTCGGCAGTCACACGTTGGTTCCAGAACAACTACGAGGTCGTTGAAGCCTGGAGGGCACGGTGTTGGATGCCGCACTACCTGTCCTTGTGCTCGTACCAAGACGATGCCCGAGCGTCAGCCGATGCGCTGTTGGCCGGGCGCGACCGGCACGCCGGCTGGGGTGAAGACGTGAGGAAGACCACCGCGGTGGCCTATGCACTTGTCTATTCGGGCGTCGTGGCTGGGGCGGACCTCGAAGCCACGCTCGCCTACTTGGCGAAGAAGCTGCGACGAGGGTGGGCGGGAGACCTCTCGCAGGACTGCACCATGTTGAAGCTCCTGCACAGAACGGGTGAACTCCCAGCCCTTGTTCGTGACGAGCTTGCAGCAAGAGCCCGGGATCTCGGTCCACACCGGGAAGCCGTGCACGACATCGGGGACCGCCTCACCCGCATCGAAGAGAACGTCGGCATCCTCGGCAACCCAGACGTACAGGAGATGCTGGAAGACCAAGCAGCCGGCCACGTCCTCGCGAAGGACAAGAAGCTGCTACAGACCCGGTTCCAGCGGGTCGCGAAGGGCGTCGCTGCGGAGGTCAAGAAGCGGGCCGGCGGCAAGCTCTGGGACTCCCTGGAGGGCGAGGTAGACGACGGCGTCGCTGGGCTGCTGGGTGATGAGGACAGGGAGGACCGGTGACCGGGGAAGACATGCCGCCATCGATGGGTCAGAGACCCTCCTATGCCTTCGCATTGCCATGGCTCGGACGGGTGCGATGCCGGTGCTCGGAGAGCCGGGCCGGCTCCTTGGTCTCGCCCTTCGAAGCTACCCGCACCGCCCGCAGGCACTCTCGCGCACGAAAAACAGGAAAGGGAAGGCGACATGTCCCGTAGGCAGATGGTCCAGCACGTTCTGGTGGAATCCGAGTTCAAGTGGATGTGCGACGGCCTGCTACGGCTCGAAATCGGGCCGGGCCTCCAGACGTTCGCGTGTGGGGTGAACGATGGCGGCGTCGATGCCGAATACGTCGGAGACTTCGAAGGCGTGAAGGGCCGCTGGGTGTTCCAGTACAAACACGCCACACCGGGGCGTGACCAAGCCAAGGCCCGCGCGGACGTGATCAAGAAGAAGTACTTCCCGACTTCCAGAAAGGTCATGCCCGAGTTCAAGAAGGCCCGAGTCAAGGGGTGCTGTGGCTACATCCTGCTGACCAACATCGAGGTCACAGTCGGCCTGGTTCACGAACTGCGCGAGGCGTTCGTTGCCGAGCACGGCGACAGACCCTTTCGGGTCTGGGATCCATCGACACTGAACCAGTTGATCCAGAAGCACCCGCAGGTGGCGGGCTCGCACTCTGCGGCGCTTGGCCAGATGTGCCTTGATGAAATCGTCGGGCCGCTGTGGAAACAGGTGGCATGGGTCGTCAGCCTGACTCAGGAATGGGCAAGGTCGCCGCTATGGCCGTGCAAGGTGATGACAAGGGAATCCCGGCCGAAACTGCTGCGCTCATTCAAGAAGCCCCTCGCCGATCCAGTGTGCGAGTGGGTGATCTTCCCTGACACCGCGGCGCTGGATGCGCCAAGCTCGCATTGGCTCTTCGACTACTGCGCGACGACGGCATTCGCGTACAGCTTCGTCGAATGGTCGGCGTTCACGAAGGCGGTCAAGGAACTTGACGATGCGTGCAAGGCTTGGTTTGGTGCGGTTCGCGCGGTCATCTGTGCTCCAGAGATGGGTCTTTTCCCCGATCTGTCGGAGGGAGACCGCGAGCAAATGTCCTGGCTGCTCGCGTACAACACCATCACTTTGGAGCACCAGCGAGAGAGGTACTGGTACAGCGGTGGTGACAAGCGGCTGGAAGGCGTCGTCCACGGGGCTCAGGGGGTGATCTACGAGGGCCCCTACCTGGATGAGGTCAAGGGCGGAGTGGAGAGGCTCCACGGACATCCCCTCGCACAGGAGGTGCCAGCCAACGTGTTGCGCGCTCGGGAACAGCTTGCCGAAGTCGCTGCGAAGCTGGCGTCGGGCTTGTGGTATCCGGCGTTGCTCGAAATGGACGCACCTCGCCCCCTCGCCGACGACGACGGAGCATGAATGCTGCCAAGCGAGGGCAGATGAGGACCACCAGGCACCCCTTCGGGTACGAGTACGAGGTGCTCTTCCCAGGCCAGCGCCGCTTGTTCGGCTTCGACGACGTGATGGTCCACGAGGCCGAACGGGACGGCAAGTTCTACGTCATCGAGTGGCAGGCGACCGACAACTACATGGAGCCCGGCTTCGACCCCAGGGTGGACGACCCGGTGCTCATCCACGAGTTCAACGACGCCGAGGAACGCCAGCAGTACCTCGACGACAACTACATCGACGAGCGACCCTGGCTGGCCCAGCGGGTTGAGGACGCTCGGGCAGGTCGTCATTGGTGGGAGCGGTAGTCGCTGCGCTCCAGGCCAGTGGGTCCGTTTTCGGAGCGAGGGCGACTCCGAGATCATCTTCTGCATCCCTGTGGCCCAGAGCGAGTAGGGTGGTCACCTCGAACGAGTCCGACAACTTGTCGGGCTCGTTCGAGGCGCGTGTCCTGGCTGGGGGCACGTGCCGGGGGCAGTCCCGCCTGGGGCTACACGGGCCCTCAGGAGGCCCCACGATCGCTCGCAACGCCCCGGACGACCTACGAGGGCTTGGAGCCGCCCGGAGCGCTCCTGGAGGCCCTGGAGATCCTGGACGGGCAGGTTCCTGGGCCCTCCAGGAGCGCCGGCCGGCGGATAGACCACGGGCATGGCCCGATTCCTCGTCGTCACCGCGAAGCAGAGTCCCGACCTGGACGGCGTGGCCTGCACCGTCGCCCAAGCGGAGCTACTCGCGGCCGTCGGGACACCGGCCGTGGCAGTGGTGGCCGGACAGCCGGACGCCGAGGCCCGGTACGTGCTCGACCACCTCGGCGTGGTTCCACCGAGCCGCCCCCCGGAGAACGTGAACGGCGTCGTCCTCGTCGACATGAGCGCCCTGCCTGGACTACCAGACTTCGCGGACCCCGCCGCCGTCATCGAGGTCATCGACCACCGGCTCCATGGAGACCCATCCCGGAGCTTCCCCAACGCCAAGGTCCAGGTCGAGAAGGTGGGTGCCGCTGCCACGCTGGTCTTCGAGCGGTTCCAGCACCAGGGGATCTCCCCCTCACCGAACAGCGCCCTGCTACTCCAAGCGGCCATCCACTCGAACACCCAGCGGCTGAGGGGCGCGGTGACCACACCCCGCGACGTGGCCGCTGCCTCGGCGCTGGCGGAGTCGCATCCGTTGCCCACCGGCTTCATCGAGGCCCAGTTCCGGGCGCGAGCCGCAGAGATCCTCGAAGACCTCCCGGCGGCGATCCGCCGCGAGACGAAGACCTTCGACCACCCGGACGGGACCTTCTGGGTGGCCCAGCTTGAGTGCCCCGGAGCCCTCGACCTGGTCGACGAGGCCAGGCGGGTACCGGCCCCGCTCCGCAACATCGTCAACCTGGTGGACCCCTTGCGGGCCGCCTCGATGATGGTGGTGCAGGACGAGAGCTTCCGAGTCTGGGTGGCGACGCAGGTGGGGATCGAGTTCGATGGCGATGTGGCACGGCCCAGCCAGGCTCTCCTTCGGAAGCAGATCGTGGCCCGGCTGCTGGACGCGGGGGAGAGGCCATGAGGCGAGCGGACTGGATGACAGCGGGCCCTGGCGGGCTGCCCATCCCCATCAACGTCTCCTGGCACCTGTGGCCCGACTGCAACCTCAAGTGCACCTACTGCTACGCCACCTTCCGCGACATCCCGGGCATCCTGTCCGAGGACGAGGCCGTCGAGGTTCTCGACCGGCTCAAGGCGGCCGGCACCGAGAAGGTGACCTTCGTGGGCGGAGAGCCCACCATGTGCCCCCACCTCCCGCGGCTTGTCCGGCACGCCAAGGAGATCGGCCTGGTCACCATGCTCGTGACCAACGGGACGAGGCTCGACCCGGCCTATCGGGACCAGGTCGTGCCGTTCCTGGACTGGGTCTCGCTCAGCATCGACGCGGCCGATCCCGAGACCATGGCGGCCATGGGGCGAGGGAACGCCCGGTTCCACGCGCTGTGCCTTCGGCGGTGGGAAGAGCTTGCAGAGGTCCCGCACCTCCGGCTCAAGGTCAACACCGTGGTCACCCGTCAGAACCTTCACGACGACATGCGGGGCCTCATCCGCAAGCTCCGGCCAGCCCGCTGGAAGGTCTTCCAGGTGCTCCCCGTGACGGGGCAGAATGATGGCCTGGTGGAGCCCCTCCTGGTGACCCGGCAGGAGTTCGAGGGGTGGGTGGAGCGCCACCGCGAGTTGGATGCCGAGGGCATCGGCCCCGTCGCCGAGGACAACCGGGACCTCACCGGGACCTACCTGATGCTCGATGCGCTGGGTCGCTTCTTCCACAACCGCAGCGGCGGCCACGTGTACACCGAGTCGCTCCTGGACGTGGGGGTCTGGGAGGCCATCCGGCAGGTGGGCTGGGACACCAAGGGCTTCATGGCCCGCAAGGGCATCTACGACTGGGCACCGCCCTCAGAGGCGGGTGACAGCGGCAGTTGATCCCGGGCGGGTGTCGAGCACGATGCGCTCCCCGTCGGTGAACTCGCTCATGGCCCCAGGGATGATGAGTCCGGGCACCCCGTGCTCCCGCATCACCACTGCGAGGTGGCACAGGAGCGCCCCGCCCTCGCAGATGAAGCCGAGCGTGCCCGGTTCGGCCTCGTAGACCAACTGGTCCAGGACGTGGAGGGGCCGGCGCACCACGAGGATCTCAGGGTCTTGCCGCTTCGCCTGGGTGGCGGCCCTCCGGGAATGCACGTGGCGCTCCACGCTGTCCTCGGCCGCGCTGTCCGGTAGCTCCAGCACCCGGATGCGGCCGACCACGCGGCCGTGGCTGAGCACATCGGAGCGGTCAGGCGGGGTGGCGGCGGCGCTCTGGTACAGGTCGACGAGGAAGAACTCGCCCTCGGGCGTGAACCCGAACTCGACCCCCGCACCTGGGTACCTCTCGGCGAGACTCACCGCCGCATGTCGGATGGCAGCAAGCTGCTGGTCGGTGGCCGAGATGGGCTCCGTCACGGGGACCCGGACCTTCCGGCCGCCCGCAAGCTGCATGGCGACCTCCTGGCGGCCGGGCTTGTGCTCGGCGAGCCCCCCATCGGGGGCCATGGTGTACACCGTCGGGTCGGCGAAGCCCTTCGTGACGAAGTGCCCGTGGACAAGCTCGACGTGGACGCGGCCGTCGGGAAGCCGGACAGCGACCCCTGTGCTGGCGGTCTCCTGCAACTCCTTGAGCAGGAAGGCAAAGTGGTCGTGGTGCTCCCCAACGGTCTCGACGAAGCTCGTGAGGTCTGTCTGGGCCGTCGCACCAGTGCCGAACCGCCGGAAGATGTTGCCGTTCAAGTCGAAGGGGGAGAGCAGGACGGCGATGAACTCACCCCAGGCAGCGATGGACGCGGCGGCCTCGGAGACTTGCTCCTGGGTGGGCCGGGAGGCCAAGGCCACGAAGCCGTTGGAGATCCCGACGCCAAGCTCTGAGGCGACCAGCCGTAGAGCGATCTTGTCGTGCTGCTGCACCGCTGGGGGCAGTAGATGGGCGAGGTCAGCGGACACCGGAACGAGGTCGAGGGCTTGCTCGGCCCCACCGACGAGACCGGTGATGGGGCGCGCCTGGAGGACGACAAGCTCTCCATCGGCGAGGGCCCATTCGATGTCGGCGGGCTTGCCCAGCAACGCCTCGACCCGCTCTCCGAGGGCGGAGAGGGCCTCTCCGCCAAGCTCGGGGAACTCCGCTGGGACCACGGAGCCCTGCGCGAGCGTCCACCTGGTCGCATCGCCGCGGCCGTCGACTAGGCGTCCCAGGTGCCCTCGAACGGCCTCCACAATCATGCCTGGGGCGTCACCCAGCGGGTCCTTGGTGAACAGCACCCCCGAGCAGACGGGCTGGACCATCTCCTGCACGAGCACGCCCATGGGGATCGGCGCTCCCGCGGCGGATCGGGCCCGGGCGGAACTCCCCAGGGCTCGGCAGCGCTGAACGGCTTCGAGTACCTCGGGCTCGGATGCCTGCACGTCCAGGAACGACTCGAACAGGCCCGCCAAGGCGTGATCTGCGCCGTCCTCACTCAGGCCCGAGGATCGGACCGCCACCGTGGTCGCCCCCGAGCGGTCCCGCAGTGCGGCAAGCTCGCCTTCCAGGCTCCCGGGGGTCAGGAGGCGGCCGACCTCGACCGCGAACCCATGCGGCACTCGAATACCGGCGTCACGGAGCATCATCCATGAGGCGGCCTTGCCGCCGATGGTCTCCGGTCGGTTCCCAGACCCCGTCATCGAGCACCTCTCAGGAGGCCCCGGACGACATCATCGACCCTGGCCTGGAGGTCCGCCCCCGAGAGACCCTGCTTGCGGAACTCCACCATCCTGGTGGCGAGGGGCACGGCGAAGCCCTCCATGTACGCCTCGATCTGCTCCGGGGACATCCGAAGCTGGCCATCCAGGCCGCGGTCGTTCCCGCTGTTGACGCACGGAAGCTGCCGCTCCCCCTCCTGCCACCCGTCTCCCAGGAGCCGGGCCATCTCATCCTCGGAGGTGACCTTGTGGATGGGGAAGTGCTGGTCCACCCGGTGGGCGTCGCTGAACCGGGCGTAGGCATCAACCGCCTGCTGAGTCTGGTTGGCCTTGCGCTTGCCGTTCCGGTGAAGCTCCTTCTCACCCGAGACGAGCGCCGTGGCCCCGACTACCTGCGCCAGAACTGCCCGCATCATGTAGAAGTGCAGGTGGCAGCCCAGGCACGGGGTGAAGAAGCCGAAGTTGGCGATCAACTCGTTGATGTAGCGGCCGTTCAGGAGCCGCCAGGCGTCCACGTCCTCCATGACGAACCAGGGGGCGATGCTCACCTCGGGAAAGCGCCGGGCCACCTGGTCCCGCATCGAGCGCCAGTTCGACTCGTAGACGGACCAGTCACCGAACCGGGTGGGCACCAGGTCGCCGACCGGCAGCAGGGTGCCGACTTCGTGGGTCTCCATCCAGGCCATCGCCGCCGCCACGCTGTCTCTGCCGGCGAAGTCCGTCAGGATCAGGGGCGTGCGGGCGTGGCGGACCGCCTCGGCAACGTCGGGCGGAAGCGCAGCGAGGCCGTCGCCTGCACCGACTGCGGCGCAGAGATCCTCGAACCTCACCAGCCTCGGAACGTGGTCATGCATCGGTAGCTCATTCCCCCAAGGGTCGGGGCGGAACGCCAGCATATCGGAGCCCTGCGGTGTCAGCCTCCTTCGACCTTCCCGAGGTCCCGGCCCCGACGCTCCCACTCCAGTGGCGGGCGCTACGCGTCGTAGTGCCCGGCGTTCAGCGCCTCCAAGACCTGGCGCTCCCCGGCGTGGAAGGCCAGCTTGGCGAACTTCCGGCCCTCCCGGCGCTCGCCGGTCAGCAGCAAGCAGTGCGCGAGGTTCGCGAGTGCCTCGGGGTGGGCGTCGTTCTCATCGAGCACCCGTCGGAACCACTGAGCGGCCTCGGAAAGCCGGTCCAGCCGCAAGAGGATGTAGCCGTAGGCGTAGGCCATGTGGCCGTCCACCTCGTACTGCTCCGCCGTGAGCTTGATGGACTCCAGCGCGTCCTCGTAGCGGCCAGCGTTCCCCAGGATGATGGCGACCTCCGTGGCCGGCAGCGACCAGTCCGGCTTGAGCGAGCACGCGATCCGGCACTCGATGATCCCCTCGTCCGGCCTCCCGACCGCAGCCAGGGAGCAGCCGAGCCAGAAGCGGTACATCTCGCTCTCGGGGTCCTGATGCACGAGCCGCTGGTGGTGCCCCAGCGCCTCGAACGGGTCGTCGTGGATGTGCTGCGCCTCCATCGCGTGCTTGGCGACGATGTCGGGCCGGTTCGGGAACGACTCGTTCGACATCACCGCGACGAAGTCGTCTTCTCCTGCTGGTGGCTCTTCCTCCGGCGGAAAGGCCGGTACATGCCAGCCCCCTGGGTTCGGCGAGACCGCTCCCCACGACATCATTTCCTCGGCAAACGAGAAGAACTCGGGCGGCATGTCGGGGAGCCCCACCTTCTTCATGAGCGCCGCCTCACGCTGTCGGTTCTCGGGCTTCGGGATCTGCCGGTAGAGCAGCAACACCCGCTCCGTCCAGCGCTCGTACACCACGCCCTCGATGTCGGCCCGCAGGTACGAGTCCCTGGCGGAGTCCAGGACTGCCGCCAGGACCACCTTGCCGTGTGGGGTGACGCTTCCGTCGAGGGCGAGGGCCCAGAGGTCCGGCGCAAGGCGCTCGCCGTGCTGCTCCATCATGCCGTCGATGAGGAACCGGACGATGGCCTGCGCAGTGGTGAACTCGATCACGAACTGGGCCGCCCGTGGGGGGCCGAACTCGCCCCCCTCTCTGGGCTGTGGGCAGACCGCCCAGATCCATCGCACCAACTCCGAGACCGCCACCGCCACCCGGAGGTGGAAGTTCGCTTCGGCCTCGTCGAGGTCGGGCACGCGGTCCGTCAGAACGGCAGCAAGGTCCAGGATGCTCTCGGACTGGGGCAGGGACTTGCCGGCGAGCCACTCGTCCACCGTGCTCTCAGCGACGTTGGCTCCGGCGGCGATGTCCTCTCGGATCAGACCACCGGCTCGCTCCCTGTAGGTGCCCAGCAGGTAGTCGAAGAAGCGGCCGGCCATCAGTGCCCGGGCGGCCTCGACCGACATGGGGGGCTCCCCCCTGGTGACCGCGTAGGCGGCATACCTGAGTGCCCCCTCGATCGCGAACAGGCGGACCCAGGGCAGGGCCGCGAACGCGACGCTCGGCACCTTCGGGCCCCGGGACCGCAGGGTGCCGACAGCCTGGTCCCAGCGTACCAGGGCGGCGTCCAGGGCTGCAACCGCCGCATCGCGGGTGGCCTCGGCCCCTTCGGCAGGCAGGCCCCACCACTCCAGCAGGCCATCGTCCAGGAGGGCCCGCACCGTGGCCTGCACGACCTCCAGGCGGGTGTCGGGCTTGACCCCGGGCCCGCCCTTGAGCACCCGCACCAGGGTGCGCTTCGGGACGACTTCCTCGACCGCCTGTCGGAGGCGGAGCGCGCTGAGGATCAGTCCGAGCAGGCGACCAGAGTTTGGCAGTGGGACGCGAGGTGCCATGTTCCTGATCTCTCACGAGCGAGCGCCGGAGACCACCCCGGTTCAGGTGCCAGTCCCGCCAGATCGATTCTGGCACCTGAACCGGGGTTCCTGATCTCGGCGTCCGCGACAAGACTACTCTCACCCGGCACTCCTGCCGGGCACTCAACACACGGAGGGCCTCATGGGCTCCAAGGGATCAGGCAAGGGCAGCGGCGGAGGAAGCAAGGGCGGCAGCAGCGGTGGCGGGAAGGGGGGCGGGCGGCCCACCAACGCGCCGAGCACCACCGGCAAACCGAGCGGCGGTGGCCGCGGGAACAACCCGCCGAAGGGCCGGTAGCAGTCGGCCAGGGCGGTCCGGTCCTTCGGGGCCGGGCCGCCCACCGGTCAGCGTCATCGACGAGCGGATCCACGGCCAAGTCCCATCCTTGAGAAGCGCCCCTGGCGGTCACCGGTCTCCACCCCACCCTCTTCGGCCACCCCCCGGTCTCCCGTCTGCCGACATCACCAACCGGCTCCTTCCTCACCGAGGCCCTCCATCGGCTCAGACTCCTAGCCCCGCCCGTCACAGTCGTCGCAGTGGTCGGGGGCGCAGCCTGGATACCCACACGGGATCCACCCGCCGGAAGCCTGGGCTTCCGGTTTGCCGTTCCGGTCGGTCTCTCGCTCGGCGATGATCCGCCCCGTCTCCAGATCGGCCGCATCCTGCTTGGCGCGAGCGAGGCGTGCCCACTCCGTCACACTCATGGGGGTTCCGTCATCGCGGCGAGGTTTGATCCCATTGCGCCTGAGGTACTCACTGCACGACAGGCTCCCGTAGCGATGGTTCTGGGCCTCTTCTTTGGTGCAGATCCGAGAGACATCAGTGGTGAAGAACTGGTCCCAGTCGGCCCCGTCGTCGTAGATGTCGGCCGGGTGGAGACCGTCAGCAGCCCAGTTGTAGATGGAGGCAGTGACTACAACGTAGGGGTTGGGGCGCGTGGTGCTCATTGACTTGTCCTGGGGTGGTGCCCCGGAACTACGAGGCCCGCGACGATATGCACCCCCCTGGGACCAAGGTGCGGTGTGTCCGGTCGGCCAAGAGGCTCGCCCGGTAGCCCTCCTATCGTCCCGGGTAGGCATGGACCCCCGCTCTCCCGTCCCCACCTTCGACGCCGCCGCTGCCCTCCGCAGGGTCCAGGCCCTGGCCGACGCGGTCCCCCGCGGCGAGGCCCACAGGCCCGTCGCCGCGTACCTGCTCTCGTCTCTGGCCCGGCGGCTGGGCCTCCGCGTGGTCGTTCTCGACCGCCAGGTGGCCGACATCTCGGCCGTCCGCCGGCACCTGGCCGAGGCCCTCAGGGGCATCGAGCGACTGGCCCAGGATGGCTGGGGCTGGGTCGAGGCAGACATCACGGTGGCGGAATTCGCCCAGGAGGCGGAGGCGGTGCTCCAGCGCGCGGACGATGTGCGCGAGCAGGCGGAACTGGCCGAGCTACCGAGCCACCTCTCGCAGTAGCCGAAGGGCAAGTTCGAGGCGCTCCGGCGACAGCCCTTCGAGAAGGCGAGCAGCGCACTCGACCTCAACGGACCTGTCGGCCTCGGGGATGTCGTCTGCGAACTTCATCAGGTCATGAAGGTGCAGGCCCAAGGCCCGAGCCGCCCGGTCCAGGGTTGTGATGCTGGGGCTCTTGTGGCCCCCCTCGTAGCGGGCGAGGGTTTCCACCGCGATCTGGCACCGCTCAGCCAGGGTCTGCTGTGAGACCCCCCGAGACGCGCGCGCCTGCTGGAGCCTGAGGCCCACGCGGGCCAGGAGTTCGGGGTCGTTGAGGGGCTTGGGCATGGGGACCTCCACCGTGCCCAAGGCCGTTGCCCGCTTGAATGACCCCTTAGACTTGACCACTTAGATCAGGGCTCGTAGGCTCCAGTCGTGTCCACTCCCATCACCAACAAGGATGCAGCCGCGCACGGGGCCGTCCGCAGGCCCCGGCTGTTCACTCTCGCCGCGGCGCTGGCAGCCGCCTACTGGATCCTGGGGATGCTCGACACGGCTACCTGGGTCCCGGAGGCCCTTGCTCCCGAAGGCCGGGTCGGGGCCGCAGACCTGGCCCTCGGGGCCGCCCAGGTCACCTTGGTGTCGATAGCCGTCGCAGGCGTCGCCGTGGGACTGGGCCGCAGCGGCCGGGCTCGGCTCCTGGTCGCAGCCTCTCTGGTGGCCGTGCTGCTGCTGCTCGCGGTCGATGCTGCCAGCTTCGTCTTGTCCGGGGCGGACTTGGATTACATCCGCGCCACGAGCCTGGATGTCCCCCACGTCGCGCTTGTCTACGCGCGGCCGTTCCTGGTGCCGCTGGGTCTTCTCATGCCGGTGGGAACCATCGGTCTGATGCAGGCGGGGGTCCTCCGCTCCGCGGTCCCCCTTCGGGTGGGAGTGCTGGCGTCCTGGGCAGCAACAGTCGGTAGCCTGGCGGTCTCAGCCGTAGACATCGTCTGGCTGTTCAACAACCGCTGGGCCGAGCAGGTTGAAGCAGACGGGCTGGTCGCGGTGCTCTGGGCACACCACCGACTTCCCGGCATCGCCCTCGATGTCGTGCTCTTCGCGGCCCTCGTGGCCCTGTTCATCCCGCTGTTGATCTCTCGTCGCCGGAGTCCTCCATGAGCAACCTCGACTGTATTGCTCCAGCCGGAACCGGACTCTCCACCCAGCCGCTTAAGGAGCGGCAG
>CAZRFD010000182.1:0-2743 GCA_964599085.1 uncultured Enterobacterales bacterium
ACCACAGCCCCTTCGCCGCGGCGCTGCTGAAGTGGGCGCCCGTCCCCGGTCAGAAGGTGGAGCAGGTCTTCGACAAGGTGCAGAACGAGTTCGCCGATGCCGCTGACGGGCAGAAGCCGGCTGGCAGCGACGAGCTGATCGGGGACTTCTACTTCCTTCCCCCGATCGCGGGTCACGGGGACGGTGGTGGCGACGGGGGCGGTGTGGGTCCGATCGACGAGCCTCCCCCCTGGATCTGGCTCAGCCCCCTCGCGGCCGTCGACGTGCGGCCCGGCGCGGACCACGACGCGACCGGCATCGCGCCCATGACGGGCGGTGGCGGTGGCGCGCTGTGGCTCCAGGGGGGGCCCACCTTCCCCCAATGGCTGGGCCTGCGGGCCACAGCGGGGCTCAAGGTGGTCGATGGCGGCGGCTACTGGGTGACGGTTGGACCGACGTTCGGTCTCGGCGTCAGCGATCCCCTCGCGCCAATCCACATCGGGGCCGAGCTGGCGTACCGGCAGGAGGGAAGCACTGCAGCGTCCGGTCCGACGCTTCGGTCATGGGGGCTGGGGGTCCCCCTGTTGCTGGCGCTGCCGCTCTCCCACGACGAGCGCATGGGCCTGGTCGCCGACATGGTGCCCGGTGTCTCGCGCGACCAGGGGGCGATGCTGGAGGCTGGGTGGCACCTCAACCTCCATGGGGAGCTTGGCTTGCTGGTGGGCTTCTGATCAGCGCAGCAGGATCCGGGCTTCCTTGGGGCCCAGCGTCAACGACTCCAGTCCGGTGGCGCCATCGTTGACGGTGGGATCCTGGTCGCCGTCGATGGCGGTCCACGTCGTCGTTGACGACGACAGCCCGGTCAGGTCCACATCCTCGGTGCCGTCACCGGCGTTGATGATGGCCAGGCCGTTGTCAAACTCCCGGTACCAGACGGGGGACAGCGTCCCCTCGACCAGCTCGACATCATCCAGCCAGGCCGTGCCTTCGTGGTTGCCGACGGCGAAGACCAGGCGGAAGGTGGAGTCGGGATAGCTCGCAGTGAGCCCGTGCGTGTCCAAGGCGACCACGTAGTGGTCGAAGCCGCTGTCGTCACGGCCGCCGATGGACATCATCGGCGCCAGGTCGATGTCTTCGTACATCGTATCGACGCCGTCGGTGTAGATATGCTGGAGGTACGGCTGGATCTGCGCGACGCCGTGGGTGTCCGGACTGGTGCTGTTGTCCCAGGCGACGGCGAAGCTCAGGGTGTAGTCGGTATCCGGCACGAGGTCGACAGTGGTGTTGACCGTGACGTCCCACGCCCAGTAGTCCTGGTCGTCGTCGCGCGTGATGTCGATCATGAGCGACCCGGACGAAGCGCTGCCCTCGGCGTCGGTCGGGCTTGTCGTGACGGTGACGGTGCCGAAGTCGTTGACGCAGCTTTCGTCGGTAGACGTGTCACACACCCAGGAGTCCCACCCGTCGATGCCGGAGTCGAAGCCGCCATTGGCCACCAGGTTGGTGCCGGACGGCGTGCTGAGCGGAATGGCGTCGGCCACTGGCGCACCGAGGTAGCCCAGACCGCTGCCGTTGTTGTCGTATTCGTCGTACCACCAGCCCTGACCATGGCCGGCGTTGCCCCACTCGTAAGAGTAGCCAGTTCCGGCCAGCAGGGCCGAGACCAGGCCGTAGCGCATGCGGGCGTAGTCGGTGCGAACGTCGTCGTACTCGGACGCACCGGCCGGGGCGGTGGTATCGGTGATCGAGCTGTCGCCGCGCATCAGCGACAAGGTCAGACCCGATGTGCGAGCCACCTTGAAGCGCTCAGCGTGCAGGTTGGCCAGCCAGGCGTCGAAGTCGTCGAGGCGGTCGTCGTCGTAGGCTGCGCCCTCGTAGGCGTTGGTCCAGCCGTTGGGATCGAGCATGCCGTCGACCAGCCCGACGATGGGGCGGCGGGCGCCGACGATGTCGAAGCCACTGGTGTGGACGGGGATCCCCTCTGCCGAAAACGCGTCCACGAGGTCGCTCACCAGCGCGGCCATGCCATTGCCCCAGGCCTGCGTGACCTCCAGGTCGGTGTCGGTCACGCCGTCGCCGTCCAGGTCGTAGGACCGTGCCGCGCCCGTATCCGTCGTCAGGTAGGCGTCGGCGCCGGTGGTGGAGCTTACGATGAAGGCACCGTCGTACAGCTCGTAGGTTGCGCCGGGACCGCCCACCAGCAGGGCGTCCATGCGCGCGGTGTCGAACTCGACCACGCATGCACGGGTGTCTGCGTCGGTGACGTTGACGACGTTGAGGTCGTAGCCCGCGGGTGAGATGGGCCCGTCGGCGTCGGCCAACAGGTCTGTGGCGTCGCTCCAGCAGCTCACTTCACCGGCGGGATCGATGTCGTCGCCATCCTGGAATTCGCCGCCCAGCAGGTTTCCGAACACGACCTGGTCGGGATTGAGCGCGTGCAGGATCGCGCGCGCTTCCACTGTGGAACTGGCGTCGGAGTGGTCCCGTTCGAGCGTCTCCAGCGCGCCGCCGTCGATGAACATGGTGTAGCTGGCAGCCTGGCACCAGTCGGGCGCTCCGTCTTCCCGCCACTCCAACCACAGGGCGCCGATCCGCGGGAAACCGGTCGGGTCGCCGGGCAGGGTCGCTGTGCTGCTGGTCGGGTAGATGGCGGCGTCGCTGTCGTCGCAGTCCATGCCGTCGCCGCTGATGCCGTCGTAGCCATCGAAGTCGGCGTCGTAGTCGGAGTGGTCGTCGCAGTCCTGGTCGACGCCGTCGTACCAGA
>CAZRFD010000182.1:2843-13505 GCA_964599085.1 uncultured Enterobacterales bacterium
TCGGAGTGGTCGTCGCAGTCCTGGTCGGTGCCGTCGTACCAGACCTCGGTCGCGGTTGTGTTGATTGTGTCGTCGGTGTCGTCGCAGTCGGTGCCGCCGTCGGCCCCGCTATCCTCTCCGTCGAAGTCAGCGTCGTAGTCGGAGTGGCCGTCGCAGTCCTGGTCGACGCCGTCGTACCAGACCTCGGTCGCGGCGGTGTTGATGGCGTCGTCGGTGTCATCACAGTCGGTACCGCCGGCGTGGGTGTCGATGTCTTCGCCATCGAAGTCAGCGTCGTAGTCGGAGTGGTCGTCGCAGTCCTGGTCGACGCTGTCGTACCAGATCTCCGTCGCGCCTGGGTGGATGTCGGCGCTGGAGTCGTCACAGTCAGTGCTGAGCTCTGTCCGATCCTTGCCTGCGTCACAGGCTTCAACCGTCTCGGTACCGCCATATCCGTCGCCGTCGCCATCGACGTACCAGGTCAGGGCGTCTACCGCGTCTTCATCTTCGATGTCGTCGCAGTCGTCGTCGACGCCGTTGCAGACTTCTTCGGCCCCCGGGTGGATGTCTTCGTTGCCGTCGTCGCAGTCTTCGCAGGCCGCGACGCCGTCGCCGTCGGCGTCGGCGAAGCCACTGGTGCCGTCGCAGTTGTAGTCGGTGGGATCGGTGCAGTCGGACTCTTCCGCGCCAGGGTGGACCGCCGCGTCGCCGTCGTCGCAGTCGAAGCCCTTGGCCTTGGCAGCAACGTAGCCGTCGGGTTCGTAGCAGGCGGTCACGGCGTCGTCGTTGGTGCCATAGCCGTCTTCGTCAGCGTCCCGGTACCAGGTGGATGCGTCGATGGCGTCGGCTTCGTCGGTGTCGCCATCACAATCGTCGTCGTGGCCGTCGCAGCGCTCGTCCGCGCCGGGGTGGATGCTGTCGTCGGTATCGTCGCAGTCGCCGGTGGCCTGGACGTACCCGGCGACGGCGCTGCACGAAGAGACCGCATCGCCGTCGCGGCCGAAGCCATCGCCGTCTTCGTCGGGGAACCACTGGCGGACGGAGGAGCCGAGCCAGTCGTCGTCGTCGCCGTCGACATCGCCATCGCAGTCGTTGTCGACGTCGTCGCACAGCTCGTCGGCGTCGGGGTGGATGCCTGGGTCGTCATCGTCGCAGTCCACGTCTTCGCCGTAGCCGTCGCCATCCAGGTCCACCGCGGTCACGGGGCCGGTGTCCGGCCCAGCGGCGGTGTCAACCGGCTTGGGGGTCCACTCGAACAGCGAGCAGGCCTGCAGCAGGCCAAGCATCGGGAGGATGCGGGTCATCGGGACGTTCCTCGGCTCTCGCTCAGTCTATCAGCCGTTGGCGGCTGTACGGCTCGTGGAAGAGGGACCGGCGGCAGGAGTTGTGTCCGCTTCGGCTCCCAGCGCTACCATGTCGGCGACTCGAGGTCTGGCGTGGTTCTCCTCCTCACCTTCTGCTGCATGCTCCTGGCGGCCAGCCCGGCAGCCGCCCTTGACAGGACCTGGCTGCCCTTCGACGTCTACGAGACCCGGCAGGCACAGGCCCGGAGCGAGCAACGGCTGGCGCTCGTCATCGGCAACGCAGGCTACGAGGGTGAGAATCGCTTGATCAACCCGTACAACGACGCCCGCGCCATGGCTGTTGCGCTCGACAGCCTCGGGTTCGCAGTGGACATCCGGCGAGACCTACGGACCAAGGCTGAGTTCGAAGCTGCCATCGAGCGTCTCGCCAGCCGGCTGCAGGCGTCGCCGGGTGGCGTGGTGTTCCTCTACTACTCGGGCCACGGCCTGCACTTCGGCGAAGAGAACTGGCTAATCCCGACGGGCGCCCGGTTGCGGAGCGGCGCGGACCTCAAGTACCAGGCCGTCACGGTGGATTTCGTCATTCGGGCCCTCCACGACGCGGGTGCCCGCATGGTCGTGCTGGCGCTGGATGCGTGCCGGACCAACAACTTCGCGATCGGCGTGCGCGGAGCCCCGGGGATGAAGAAGCGTCCGGTGGATGCCGGACCGGTGATCAACCGACTGGCAGGAGCGCCTTCGTGGGCGCCGCGCGGGATCGTGGTGGCCTATGCGGCAAGCGACGGGCAACGGGCGGATGACGGGCCACCTGGGAAGCAGTCGCCGTGGAACCAGGCCCTCACCCGTGTCCTCCGTAAGCCGGGGCTGGAGCTGGAGGACATCTTGAAGCGGGCGCGTGACCAGGTCGCCCAGCAGACCCATGGCCAGCAGACACCGACGGAGTCCAGCTCGCTGGTGGGCGAGTTGGTGTTCAAGTCCCTGCCAACCGACGTGCGGGACATCTGGGCAGCCGTGCTGACCCGCTCCCGCGCCGAGCGCCGCGCGGCGGTGATCGAGTTCATCGAAGACTACGCATCCACCGGGGCTCCCGAGCTTGCTGAGGCGGCGCAGTGGCTTGCTCGTGACGCCACGGAGACGCCGCGCACGGGGGGCGAGGCGTGGGTCTCGCCGTCGGGCGTGCGGATGCGGTGGGTGCCCGCGCCCTCCGCTGATGACGGCGCGCCGGCTGCCACCGACACGGTCGAGGGCGGGCTCTGGTTCATGGAGACCGAGGTCAACCAGGAGCTGTTCGCCTCCCTCGCGCCGAGTGCCGGTGTACCGATGCAAGAGGGCACGGCCTGCCAGGAGCGAGCGGGCGGGGGCGGCGTCGGGGCGAACCTTCCTGCCGTCTGCCTGAGCTGGTGCGATGCCGTCGCCCTGGCCAACGCCCTGTCGGCGCGCGACGGGCTGCGCCCCGCATATGTTGGCTCACCGGAAAGCGATCACGCCAGGTGTGATCCGTTTTCGGTTGTCCTGGTCCCGGACTCGGATGGCTACCGGCTGCCCACCTCGGACGAGTGGGCCTGGGCGGCGGCCATCGACCGCCACGGCGACGCTGGTGCTGGTGAGGGCCCGAGGTGCGAGCTTGGCAACGGCCCGGACCGCTCCGCGGCCGACCGTGGCCTCGTGCGGACGGCTTGGGACTGCAGCGACGGCTTCCCGGGTCCAGCCCCCGTCGATGCGCTCGCGGCGAACGGGTGGGGTCTCCATCAGGTGGTCGGCAACGCCTGGGAGTGGCTGCAGGATGGCCCATCGGACGGGCTCGACGGTGTACCCGACCAACG
Organism: uncultured Enterobacterales bacterium; assembly: GCA_964599085.1. Lineage (GTDB taxonomy): Bacteria > Myxococcota_A > UBA796 > UBA796 > UBA2385 > J125. The sequence continues at coordinate 5,950 of CAZRFD010000182.1, forward strand.
GCTGTGGCGCCTCGCCGCCGGCGGGTCGTGGGCCAGTCGGCCGGGCGATGTCGGCGTCGATGCGCGCACCCACTTCCCGCCGGGGCACCGGTCCGAGGTGCTGGGTCTACGGCTGTGCCGGAGCGCCGACTGAGCTACGGCTCTCACCTTTTTCTTGTCGAAGGGGGCACAATCCGGCAGTCCCGTCCCTGGTGTGCACCCGCACGCGCAAGGAGGCCCATCCATGATCTCAAGCTGGAGCTGGCCACAGCTCGTCTCTGCCCACCACGACTACATTCCCGCCGCCAGCGAGGAGATCCTGCGCCGGCTCGAAGCGGCGCTGCCGGCGCAGCTCGATCCGCTGGTGCGGACCGAGGTCGAGTCTCGCTGGCGGGTTGGCCTGGAGTTGACCTTCCTCGCGGAGAGCGCCCGCGACGACTTCACCATGCACCGCCTCGTCGAACCGACCACCGGGCGGGAGGGCCAGCGTCTCGTCGTCATCGACTGGGCCCAGCTCATCGCGGGTGATGTCGATACCTACGTGAAGTCCGCCGTGAAGCAGGCGACGAAGCGTCGCTTCCAACTCGACGATGTCGATGATCGGACGGTCGACAAGCCCTCCGATGCGCCCGAACCGGACCTCTGGCCGGGCGCCGAGCATGCCCGGCCCATGTTCCTGATGGACTACTGCGACCCTCGGATCGCGGACGTCCTGGTGGTCTACAACGGCTGGAACCGCAAGCGTCGCCCGGACGATCCGGACGAGAAGGCCAAGGCCATCGCGGTCGACAAGCGCCGCAAGCTCCTCGAGCCCTTGGCTTCGGGCATCCGTGCGGCCGACGGCCGGCTTGGACGGATCCAGACGGCGCAGCAGCTCCACCAGGCGATCCAGGCCGACGCGGACTTGCGGTGCGAACAGCTGGCGCTGGCGCGGGCCATGGCTCGGCTGATGGTCGAGCTGGAGCGCCGCAAGCCGCGTCGGGTGCTCAGCGACGAGGGGGCGCCGCGGACCGCGCGGACCAACAAGCTCGTCGCCGTGTGGATGGTTCGGATGGCGCTCCAGGCCCTGTTTCCGGAACGCTACGCGGGCTCTGACGAGGGCAGGTACGCCCCCACCGGACTCCGACCGGACACAAATGACACCCTTGAAGCCTGGGGGTACAGCAGCCCGGACAAGGTGCTTCGGGAAGTCTCGTCCAAGCGCCGGTACACCGAGATGAGTGACACGATTCGCGCGTCGCTGCGGCCCGACCGGCTCACCTCCAACCAGGAGTCGACATCATGAACACGCTCGCCGTACAGACCCTGCGGGATCGCTACCAGGCGGTCCAACTCGGCATCGCCACCCACGACGCGCGCGCCCTGTGGTTGCTGGACGGCCAGCGCCAGGCGTGGGCCGACGCCCACCCCTACCGCATGGCGGCGACGACGACGACCGACCGTGCGGCGCTGCCCCAGCTCCACCTGCTGCTGGTCGCCCGGTGGAGCCGCGCGCTGAAGGACGAGTACGGTGACGCCGTCGGTGTGCTGCCGCTGGTCTTCCTGCAGGGACACGGCGACCACCTCTACCTGCGCTTCGTCATGGACGTGGTGCCGTCGTCGGTGCTGCTGTCGGTCGGTTCCCCCTACGTGGACCAGCACAGCTTGCCGGTGCGTGCAGAGCACCTCGTCGAGGGCTCCCGTCGCTTCGCCCTGCCGGCGCTCAACGGTGGCGGTCCCTGGGGATCGCTGTGGAAGCTGCCGCGGACGCGTCCCTTCGATGTGCTCGGCCCCGACGGCAGCCGGATGGAGCTGAAGGTCGCCCTGGACCCGAACGAGCGGCCGCAGAGCATGGGGACCATCGACATCCCAGCGCTCGGCGGGCCGCGGGCGGGCTTCGACGAGCCGGATCCGAGAAAGGCCGAACGGCAGCTTCGGGCCGCCATCCGTGCCTACTCCGCCAACGACGCCCGGAGCTTCGCAAGGACCGTCGACTGGTTCGTCGAGAGCGACAACCGCCCCCGCGAGCTGCGCAAGTGGCAGGTGATCTGGCTTCGCGCCATGCTGGCCGAGCTGCGGAAGCGTGGCGACCGCACCTGGCGTCGCTTCGGCGGCCCCCGCAGCCAGGCCAACCCCCAGCTCCTGCTCCCCGGCTGATAGAATCATGGGCGCCGTGGCCAACTTCTACGCCATCTTCGTACAAGACGGATCGCGGTCCGACCTGGATGACTGCTGGGCGGTGGTCCGCTACGCGCTGGGCAAGGGCGGAGAGCGCTTCGACATCCGGTTCAAGGGTACCGACTGGGATCCGAAGGACCTGAAGCACGATGGCCAGGTGCTGTACGAAGATGACGGGATCTGGCCCGACGGGGGGGAGTTTCCCGACGCCTTGCAGGCGGTGCTGAGCGGCGAAAAGAAGGCCGCGAGTGACCAGCTGAGCTCTGCGCGGCTTCCGCTGCGGCTGGCGCTCGAGCAGCTCGAACATGACAGGCGCAGCCAGGACGTCTTCTGGCTGGCCACGGGCAACGTGGTGTACGGCTGGGCTGGAGCGGCCAAGGTCGCCGAAGTCAAGATGCTCCCCCGAAAGGTCTTCGCCGCGGCACGGTGCGCGATGCTCCAAGATGAGCCCCGGGTGCGCCTGCTGGTGCCGAGGAAGGGCAGCGACAGGCTCGTTGAAGAGCTGCGGACGCTGCTGGGAGGCACCGAGGGTGCCTGGGAGCTGAAGAGCCACCGCCAACTGGACACATCGGACGGCGCGGTCGAGGTCAAGATCGCCAACGATAAGGGCCGGGACGCCTTCGTCGATGTGATTCCCGTCGGCACCGTGGACGCCGCCGCCGATGTCGTCCTGGGGTCACCTGCGCTGCCGAAGCCTGCGCAAGTGCCGGTCGCCCGGCAGCTCGGTGGTGGGACCCTCGTGGGCATTGCTCTCGGGCTGTTCGTTCTTGGCTTCGTGGCGATCGCGTGGATGACAGCGGATGATCTACCAGAGAGCCACTCGGACGTGGCCGTGCCCACGGCACCGGCCGAAGCGTCCGCGGCGCTCCCTCCGGCAGGGACCGGGCTGCCCGTGGGCGAGGGTGGGGATGCGGCGGAAGCGGAGCCGACAGCGACAGAGGGTGCGCCGCCGTCTACAGCAGGTGCCGAGCCAGTCGGCAGCACGCGCAGCGGCGATGGTGCAGGGTCCGCGGTGCCGGCTTCTCCGACGCCAGGGACGGACTCGGCACCTGCCGCCTCGCCCTCCATGGCCTCGTCGGAACCGAAGGCCGCCGTGAGCGTCGGCGGCGCATCTTCAAATCAGCCAGATCCAACCGGTTCGTCGGGTGCGCCACGGTATGACGCAGGAAACGACTGGTCGGCGCGGCGAAAGCAGTACTACCTCAACGCCCAGCACACCGAAGGCGCTGATGACCAACAGAGCAACTGAGATGTGGAACGCGTCCATCCTGTCCTTGTCGATCGTCGCGTGTGCACACCCAGCCGATCCCGTCCCCGTGGTGGAGCGTGTCGTCGATGCTCCCCACGTCGCGGTCATCGGTAGCTCGCAGCAGCCTGCGGAGCCCTCCTTGGCCGATGCTGCCAACTGGGTTCCCATCGACGCTCCGCGATACCCCTCCGACCTGCCCTCCGGCGTCGGTGCCGCTCGGGGCGAGCTGGCCAGCTTCACCGTGAACGCGCTGGCGTGGGACCTGGTCCGCAACTACCACCTGCCGGCCATGCAGTATGGCGACCGGGAAGGCCTGCTGTACATCCCGGTGGCCACCTACGTAGTACACGACGACGATCCTCAGGTGGACGCGTGTCTGGACGCCGTCGTAGAGCTGGTGTCTGACACGCTCAACGACACCAAGCTCTTCCCTCCGTTTCCCTATGCTTGGGGCGACGATCAGGACCCGGTACTGACCCGGTTCCAGCGTGCGGAGCTGCGTGCTGAGGGGCAGCAGTTCGAATTCGAGTTCGGTGCCGGAACCCGGGTCGTGGGGTCGGACAAGCCAGCACTGCCGGGCTACTTGGACAGCCCTCCAGTGGTCGTCATGCATGTCGGAGCCGGTGCTGATCGACAGCTTCGCATCGAAGCGCAGGTGATCCCGTGGCGGCAGTTGCCTGGAGATCAAGTTCAGGTCGTAGATGGTCGCTCTGTCTTCGATCATGCGAACCTGGACCTGGCAGAAGCCTACTCGGTCCAGGTCGTCAGCAGCGCCGTGGGCCTCGACCTCGGGAGCTGGTGCCCGGATCTGGCGCCACCGATCGACGTCATCGCCACCTCGGTTCAGCCCGCCCCCGCGGCCGCCGCTTCGACGACGACAAGGGTGCCGGCCCGGCCCTCGCTTGGCGTCCATTACGCGACACTGGACAGCTCGGGGGACATCTTGCGCGTCGCTCGCCCCGGTGGCCCGATCTGCATCGGTGACACGGTGGAACCCACCCTGACGGCGGCGGAAGACGGCTACGTCTACGTCGTCCAGCACAGCTCGGACGGCACTTGCCGGGTCATCTTTCCCTGTGGGACGCAGAACAACGCCGTGCGTGGCGGCGAACCTTTCGCCATCCACTACCCAAATGGGAGTCCCATCCAGGTCGCGGGCCCCCCCGGTTCGGACGTCACCTGGTTCCACTGGTCTCCGACGCCCATCGATCCGGACGCGCTCCTCGCCGATCTCGCTGGTGGTGCCTGTGATGTCAAGAGCGCGCGCCGCGCCCTGGCCAAGCACAGCGACCGCTACCGGTCCTGGTTGACCGCGGAAGAAGCTGGAGCCACAGTACCTGCTCCTGCTGAGCTACCGATCAGCCCGAGCGCGCTGTCCGGAGCTGGCGAGACCGTTGAAGCGGTCTTCCCCGTCGTGGACTGTCGGTAGCTCTACCCCACCCCCCTCCACCCCCCACCATGGCGGCATGCTCGCCCTCCTCCTGCTGTCGTGCCGGTCGCCGGTGCCCGTGCCCACCGACACGGCCGCCGGCTCCGACCTCCTGTGGCCCGTCGGGGAGGGCGCCCTGCGGGTCGATCCGGGCGGCTGGGTGGACGTCGTCGACGCCGACGGGCGCGTGGTGCTGCAGCACGCGGTCGGGGTAGCGATGCTGGATGCCGCCGACGACAGCGGGGTCGAGCTGCGAACGGACGACGCCGAGCTGCTGTCGGTGGAGGAGGAGGGCGAGGGGGAGGCCTGGACGGTCCGCATGCGGTCCCAGACCGGCGACGACGCGCCGGAGCTGCTGTGGACGCTTCGCAGCGACGGGGACGCGGCGGTGACGGCGAGCCTGGCGGTCGACAACACCACGGAGGGCGAGGTGGTGGTGGCCAAGCTGGCGCCGATCCGCGCCGACGCCCGCGACGGGGGCGCGCTGTTCCTGGGCGCGGACCCGGCGCGGCACCGGATCCTGGAGAACGGGTCGTACGCGGCGGTGGACTTCGTGGTCGAGGTCCGACCCGGCGACACGCAGCCCGATGCGGCCGCCGCGGTCATCGCTCCCGGCGAATACGAGGGACACTCCGTCAGCAACGGCAACCACGCCGTCGTCGACCTCGACGGCGACGCGGTCTGGGTGGCGGGAGCGTTGTCCTTTTCGCGCTCCCTGCCGGTGATGAACCTGACGGGCGACGCCGCCGTGGGCCTGGTCGACGACGCCGGGCGCCAGGGCTTCAGCTACCTTTCGCTGGAAGCCGACCTGCTCCCCCAGCCGCAGCCCGTCGCCGCTGGCCAGACCCTGGAGTCGGAGCGCTACTGGCTCGCCCCCTTCGAAGACGACGCCCTGCTGGGGCTGGAGCGCTACGCCCAGGCCCTCGCCGACCACCTCGGCGTGGTGCCCTGGCAGCGCCGCGCCGACGGCCGGCGGGTCCCCAACGGCTGGAACTCCTGGAGCGGGTCCGGCGGCACCGGGGGCTACGGCACCGACGTCGACGAGGAGCTGATCCTCGACAACCTCGACTGGATGGCAACCCAGCTTCGCGACTGGGGCATGGACTGGTTTCAGCTCGATGACGGCTACGAGCCTGCCTACGGCGACTGGACCTGGAACGAGGAGCGCTTCCCCAGCGGCGCCCGGGGGCTCTCGGACGCCATCCGGGCGCGGGGCATGACGCCCGGGCTGTGGATGGCACCGTTCACGGCCGACCCGGACAGTGCGCTCTACGCCGAGCACCCCGACTGGTTCGCCGAGAAGTCCGTCCTGGGCATGGTGGTGTCGGGCGACGATCTCATCCTCGATCTGAGCAAGCCCGAGGTCCAGGCCTGGCTCGAAGACGTGGGCCGCACCGTGCGCGACGACTGGGGCTACGACTGGTACAAGCTGGACTTCGGCTACTACGCCCTGCTGGCAGCGGAGTACGACTCCGGCGGCACCCGTGAGCAGGCCTGGGCCGAGGGGGTGCAGGCCGTGCGGCGCGGGCTGGGAGACGACGCCTTCCTGCTCACCATCGGCGTGCTGGGACCCAACTACGCCCTCGCCGACAGCATGCGCACCACCCTGGACAATGCGCCGGTGTGGGACTGGGACCCGGCGCTCTCCGCCGACGACCACCTCTCCCAGCAGGGCTTCAAGCCGACCGTGCGCACCGCCGGCCGCCGCTGGTACCTGCAGGACCGGGTGTGGATCAACCACCCCGACCTCATCTTCTTCCGCAGCAACACGGTCGACACGGACTGGCCGGCCGTGACCCTGGAGGAAGCGCGGGCCTTCTCCACCTTCGTCGGGCTGAGCGGCGGGATCGTCAAGCTCGGCGACCGGCTGGTCGACCTCACCGGAGACCAGGTGGACGTGATCCGCCGGCTGCTCCCCAGCTACGGGAGCGCCGCCCGCCCCCTCGACGTGTTCGAGAGGGAGTTCCCCGAGGTCTGGAACCTGCCCGTGCACGCGCCGCTGGATGGCTACGACGAAGAGTACGAGGTGCTCGGTCTGTTCAACTGGGGCTGGAACCTCGACCTGACGATGTCGCCGTACGGCGAGATCGCCGACGACGGGGCCGCGCGGGACCACCGCGTTGACCTCGACGCCCGCGGCCTGGACGGGACGTGGCTGGCCTGGGAGTTCTGGACGGGCGAATACCTCGGCGAGGTGAACGGAGCGTTGGCCCTGTCGGTGCCGGCCCACGACTGCCGGGTCGTCGCCCTGCGGCGTCCCCTGGACCATCCACAGTTCCTGGGTTGGAACCGGCAGCTCACCATGGGCGGCGTGCTGCTGGAGGCGGTCACATGGGACGCGTCCCAGCGCAACCTGACGGTACGGGCCCCGGTCGTGCCCGGCACCGAGCTGGCGCCGTTTTCGTGGCGGCTGGCCTTCCACCTGCCCGAGGGCTTCGCGCTGTCTGCTGTGCAGGCCGACGGTGTGGCGCTCGACAGCCTGCAGTGGCGCGTCGAGGGCGACGTGGCGACCGTCGAGTTTGAGCCCACCACCGCTGGCGAGCTGGAGCTGCGGCTGGTGTTCTGATCCTGGGAGCCGTGAGCGGCGCGTCCGCGCACTGGCGGGGGCGCGAGCGGTGAAGCCTGCGGCGGCGGATCTGGCGTCACAAGTCGAGGGGCTGTCGTATCACCCCCGAGAAGTGACGCGGCCATGCGTGTCCACTTAGACGATTCACTGAGGAAACAGGCTGAGGATCGCGGGGT
>CAZRFD010000183.1:0-13424 GCA_964599085.1 uncultured Enterobacterales bacterium
TGTCCAAGCGGGCGTTCTCCCGGCACACCCGGCCCGGACGCAAGCACTGCGCCGACCGCAAGGACGTCATGGCCCGCGACGCCTGCGAGACGGACCTCGGCGTCGCCTGGATCAAGGCCAACCCGCGGGACTTCGTTGCCCGCATGCCGCTGCGGGTCGCCCAGCTCGTCACGCCGCACTCGCTGCTCACCCGGCACCTGCGGTGGGGACGCTGGCCGGGCCTGCCGCAGTGGGCCGACGAGCTGAGCATTGGCTGGGGCGCGCTCGGCTCCATCTTCGTCATGTGGGTGGGGGCGGTCGGGCTGGCCGCCCGGGGTCGGCGCGCGCTCGGGCTTGTCGTCGCCGGGATCCTGCTGTACCACGTGGCCGCGATCTCGCTGCTCGCCGGCCTGTCGCGCTACCGCATCCCCCTGGAGCCCCTGCTGATGCTCTACGCCGCCCAGGTCCTCGCCGACCCGCGCGCGACCCTGTCGATCTTCGCCGAGCGGCGCTGGCGGCTGGCCGCCGCCGTCCTGGCGCTGGTGGCGCTGGTGCCGCTGGTGCTCTGGTTCCTGCCGGCGGGCTGGCCGGGGTGGCGCACGTGGTGAGCCTGCTGCTGCTGCTGGCCTGTACCGGGGGCAAGCCCGCGCCGCTGCCGGCGGGCGATCCCGCGCGCCCCGACATCGTCCTGGTCAGCATCGACACGCTGCGGGCCGACCACCTCTCGGTCTACGGCAACGAACGGCCGACCAGCCCCTTCATCGACGGTCTCGCCGCCGCCGGCACCCGCTTTGCCCAGGCGCGCAGCCCCTCGCCCTGGACCCTGCCGGCCCACACCACCCTGATGAGCGGCCAGCGGGTCGCCACCCACCGCGTGGTCGACGACGCCTACAGCCTCTCCGCCGACACCTCGGTGCTCGCCGAGTCGCTCCACGCCGGCGGCTACCGGACCGGCGGCTTCGTCTCCACCCTCTACGTCAGCAGCCTGTTCGGCTTCCAGCGCGGCTTCGATCACTTCGAAGACTTCGGCATCCACTCCGAGAAGCAGAACCTCTCCGGTTCGTTGACCTTCGACCGGGTCGTGGACGAAGCCCTCGACTGGTGGCAGGAACAACCCGCCGGCCAGCCGGTCTTCCTGTTCCTGCACACCTACGACGTCCACTACGAGTACGATCCGCCGGAACCCTACGCCAGCATGTTCGATCGGGCGCCGCAGGAGGGTGACCCTCACTACAAGAACTACTTCTTCTTCAAGAAGCACCCCCTCAGCGCCGACCAGCTCGACCACCAGCAGGCCCAGTACGACGAAGCCATCCGATGGGTGGACGATCAGCTCGCCCGCCTCGACCAGCGGCTCACGGCCGGCGGCCGACGGGTTCGCTGGGTCGTGACCGCCGATCACGGCGAAGAGTTCGGGGAGCGGGGCGCCTGGGGCCACGCCCACACCTTGTACGCCGAACAGCTCCACATCCCGCTGGTCGTCGCCGAACGCGGGGGCGACGCGCTGCCCGCCGGCAGGGTGGTGGTCGAGCCGGTGGGACTGGAAGACGTCGCCCCGACCATCGCCGGCTGGGTGGACGGAGCGACGCCGCTGCAGGCCGACGGCATCGATCTGGGGCCGGTCATGGCGGGGCAGCCCGCACCGAACCGGGTGTTCACCGCCCAGACCTCGCGCTTCGACACCAACCGGGTGGGACTGTACGCCGGCGGGCTGCGGCTGGAGTGGGATCTCAAGGCGAACCGGACCGAGCTGTTCGAACCGGACGAGGACCCGACCGAGTCACACGACCTGTCGCGCAAGCGGCCGGCCGACGTGGCGCGCCTGCAGCGCGCGCTGGTCGACGCCCTGGGCATGCCCTGGCAGGCCCGGGCCACGGGTGTGCTGTCCAGCCGCAAGTCGGGGCGGCTGCTCACCGTGGACGATGCGGGTGTCCACGTCGGGGCCCGGGCAGACGCGACCGTCGGTCAGCGCTTCCAGCTCATGCCCTATGACGCGCCGCTCCGCTTCCATGGTGCGGACGCGGACAGTGGCGACCAGGGTCCGTGGCAGGCGCTGGGCGGCGAACTCCCGGGCGATGGCGCGCCGGTGGTCTACGTGCCGCCGCAGGGCGGACCCGGCGACGTCTCGCTCGACGAGGCCACCCGCAAGGCGCTCGAAGCGCTGGGCTACATGCAGGAGGAGTAGGGGATGCCTGAGCTTTCGGCCCGGACCGTGACGCTGTCGGCGGACACGGTCGAAGACATCGGGCGCCTGATGGCCAGCGAAGACATGGGGGCACTGTACGCCTGGGTGGACATCGAGGCGGGAGCGTTGCTTCAGGCCACCGAGCTGTACGGTCTCGACGGCGGCGAGGCGAGGGACCCGGCGGGGCTGCCTGCTTGGATGGCCGATGAACGGTCGATGGTCGCGCGGGTGCTGTCGGATGCGTCAGGCCGTTACATCGCTGTCCCCATCGCCTGGAACCATGGCCGCCCCGGGCTGCTTCGCGAGTTCATCTCGACCATCGACGACGCCGATCTCGCGTCGGAGCTGCGGGAGCTGAGCTTCGGTCGCGGGGCGTTCCGCCGGGTGAAGGACGCGCTCGCTCGGCGGGGAGAGCTCGAGCTCTGGTCCGACTTCGAGGTCGACCGGTACGTCCGGGATGCCGTCGAGTGGCTCGCCGAGCTCGGCGTGCGGGTCGACGTGGGGCCGGACTGACGCGGCGCCGCGCCGGGTCAGCGCTCCAGCGTCAGTCGCACGTGGACGTCGTCGGACTTGACGTAGACGGTGCCGTCGGGCGTCTCGCGACCGTCGAGGATCACGCAGGCGGTGACCGCTTCGGCCTGGTGTCCGTCGCCGACCCACTGGCTGACGTCGGCGCAGACCTGCAGGCGACCCTCATAGGAGCTGCGGCGGATGGCGGCGGACCAGGCCTTCTTGCCGTCGGGGATGACGAGCTGTTCGCCGTCGCGCGGTGGTTCGAGCGTGTGGACGGCGAAGGACTGGCCGTCGGGGCGCAGCAGCTCCAGGTCCAGGCGCTCGGCCCGGGCCGGCAGCATCAGGGCGAGCAGCAGGGGGATCACGTGGCCTTGTAGGCGGCGTCGACGGCGGCGGTGAGGTCCTTGTCGGACAGGAAGGGTCCGCCGGTCTGGGTGGTCTCCCACGCGTGGTTGCCGAGCACCCGGCGCAGGGCGTAGTCGCGTGGCCAGCCGAGGCGCTGCAGCAGGGCGGCGCGTTCGCGTGCTTCGGCGACGAGGTCGACGTGGGCGCGATCGGCCTGGGCGGCGGAGCGGGCGGCGTCGGCGTCGTGGTCGTTCCAGGACAGGGGCATGGGGGCTCCGGTGGGCGGGTCGGTCGACCGGTGGGGCGAGGAGGGCAGTCTATCGCGGGGCGGACGGGCTACGGGGGGAGCATGTCCGACCTGCGCTCCCAGCTCGCCGCCGCCTTCGGGCGGCCGGCCGAAGCCCCCGACGAACCCGCCGCTGCCTCCGCTCCTTCCGGTGCCGCGCCGTCCATCCTCGACGACGACGCCCACCTCGACACCGAGTGGCTGACCGTGCTGCGCCGGCTGCGCGCCGACCTGCCCGGAGCGCCGGATCTGGCGGACCGCCCCAAGCTCGCCCAGGCGCGCATGGTCAGCGACCGGCTGGTCAAGATGCTGAAGAAGTCGGGCCGCAAGCGCGACGCTCGGCAGCTCGCCGGCCTGCGCGACGACTTCCTGGCGCGGCGCGACAAGGCGGCCTGGGCGGCCGTCAAGCTGCGCTTCAACGAGCTGGGTCTGTCCAGCAAGGCGTATCGCTCGCTCAAGCAGGTCGGCGCCGATCCCCAGCAGGCGCTCGCTCGGCTGCGGAACGCGCCGGAGGAGGACCTGCGCAGCATGGGCGCGGCGCGGCTGCGGGAGCTGCTGGGGTAGGTCGCGGGCGGGGCGGTTGCGGGTGGGGCGGTTGCGGGCGGGGCGGAGTTGCCGAAGTCGGAGGGAAGCGGCTTACCCCCGGACTTCGGGTGCTGAGAGTTGCTGAAGTCCAGGGGTAGCGGCTTACCCCCGGACTTCGGGTGCGGCGCGACCGAGGCCGGAGCCGGTGCGGTCGGCGAGCCGCGCGGATGCGCGCGCTTGCCCGCTGTCGTGACAGAAGGTCACAGGCGGGCCTGCTGGTCGTGGCGGTGGCGATGCAGTAGGCTCCTCCCTGCCGGCAGCTCTTGGGCTGCGGGCGATTCGAAGCATGAACGCATCGGAGCGAGAGCCCTGATTCTCGGCACGACTTCGCGATTCTGTGGGGGGGGGGGGCGTCGCTTTCGCCCAGTCCGCTCCCTACCTCTGTGACCTGACCCAGACGGAAGTGGAGTCCATCCTGACCAAATATGGGTCGAGCGACACGGATGGGTATGTCAAGCGGGGGCACGATGCCGTGTTCTCGTACCCCGAAGAGTATGTGTTCTCGACGGCCACCTTCGCTGGCGGACTCGAGTTCTCGACGGACTCCTGCATGCAGGCGCCGTGGAATGACCCCGACTGCTACTGAGGCGAACCAATGAACAAGCTCTTCATCGGCGCGATGGCGCTCCTCCTCCTCCCGTCCTGCGGCTCCTGGCTCTTCGTGGACGCCTCCGTCGATGATGAGCTGCTCGCGCTTGAGCCCGCGGTGCTGTGGACGGTGACCTACCCGACCAGTCCCGACGACTGGACCGCGGGCCTGGGCGAGCCGTGGTGCCTCACGGACAACGACGGGCTGTGCTCCCTGCGGACCGCGGCCCATCGGGACGACTCCGGCAAGGTCGACCTCACCATCTGGCTCGACCTCGACGGGACCGACTGGGACGACGCCGACGCCGCGGGCATCATGCCGGCGCCGTCGGACGGCGACCCCTGGCAGGCTCGGACCGTCGACCAGGCGACGCTGCACGTGGTCACCGAGTCCTTCGACTTCACCGTCGACGACCTGGAGGCGCCATGATCGCCGCGCTGTTGCTCACGGTAGGACTGTTCGCCTGCGTCGGTCGCGCCTCCGACGACTCCGGTGGCGGCGCCAGTGCGACGGATGGTGGAGTCGCGGATGGTGGAGTCGCGGACGGCGGCTCCCCTGACGGCGGCTCCCCTGACGGCGGCTCCCCTGACGGCGGCTCCCTTGACGGCGGCTCCCCCGACGGCGGCTCCCCCGACGGCGGCTCCGACACGGTGCTCCTGAGCGCCGACGCCATCGCCACCGCGGGCCCCCTCGACGGCATGCTCTTCGGCACCATCCAGGACGTGCTCGACGTCAACAGCGGCGAGGTGGTCGACTCGCAGTCGCCCGCCTACCTCGCGCTCGGCTTTTCGCCGGCGGCGACCGTTCCCTGGTTGTCGGTCGATGGCGGAGAGGGCTGCTGGCTGTACAGCATGGACCTGGGCAAGCTGGGCAACGCCCTGCCGGATCCCTTCGTCGTCGACGTGGGCGGGGCCAGCATCGAGATGGATCGGGTCGGCCGCGGGGTCTACGTGGCCGACATCTACAGTGATGATCCCGAGGCTGCGGCGGCGGCGACCGTCGGCGCCGAGCTATCCATCGGTGGCGTGACCACCGGCATCGCCGTGCCCGAAGCGCTGGTGCTGACCGATGTCTCGACCGCGTGGACAGAGCTGCGCAGCACCGGCACGATGCCGCTTCGCTGGACCCCACCCGGCACGGCGCGGGACCGGGGCTTCGTCCAGGTGGTGCTCACCAGCTACGACAGCGGCCACGAAGACGTCGCCTGCGTGCTCACCGACGACGGCGTCGCCGACATCGAGCTGGGCTACGTCCCCGACTCCTTCGACCTCATGATCAGCCGCGTCGAGTCGGTGGTGGTCGACAGCAGCGACGGCACCATCGGCGCCTTCCTCACGCGGGACCTGCTGCTGACGAAGTAGGGGCAGCCAGCAAGATAGACCTGGAGGCGCCCTCAGCCCGGAGCCTTCGTGTCCCTCCTCACCTGCCAGCTCGACGCCACCCGCCGCCGCGGTACCTTCGACGTGCTGTCGTGCACGCCCCGCGACGACGGGCTGTTCGACCTGCTGCTCGCCGACTGCGTGCTCTACCCGGAGGGCGGCGGCCAGCCGGGCGACCGCGGGACGGTGGCGGGCGTGGCGGTGCTCGACACGCAGCCCGTCGCCGGGGGCGTGCGGCTCCTCGCCGAAGGGCCCGTGGAGCCCGGACCGCACGAGGTCGTCGTCGACTGGGATCGGCGCTTCGACCACATGCAGCAGCACAGCGCCCAGCACCTGCTCAGCGCGCTGGCGCAGGACCACCTCGGGCTGGCCACGGTGGGCTTCCACCTCGGCGACGACGCCACCACCATCGATCTCGACGGTCCGCTGTCCTCGGCGAAGCGGGACCGCCTGGCGGCGATGGCCAACGACGCCATCCGCCACGCCCGGCCGGTCCAGGCCCACGCGGTGTCGGTCGAGGAGTACCAGGCGATGGAGCTGCGCAGCCGCGGCCTGCCCGAGGGGCACGAGGGCCTCGTGCGCCTGGTCAGCATCGAGGGGGTGGACGTGAACACCTGCGGCGGCACCCACGTCTCCCACCTCGGAGAGCTGCAGCTCGTACACATCGCGCGGGTGGAGCGCTACAAGGGCGGCAGCCGCCTGCACTTCCTGGCTGGCGGGCGGGCGCTGCGGGCGCTGAACGCCGCACGGGATCGCGACCGGGCGCTGTCCGACCGGCTCACCTGCCCGCCCGACGACTTCGTGGCCTCCGTTGATCGTCTGCTCGACAGCGCCAGGGCGACGGCGCGTGAACAGAAGCGGCTGCTCGGCGAGCTGGCTGGCCTGCTCGCGGCAGAGCTTGCGCGCGGCGAGGGCGTCCAGCACCTCCACCGGACAGACGCGGACATGGCGCTGCTCCAGCAGGTGGGCCAGCAGGCGCTGGCGCTGCGGCCCGACGCCCGGCTCGTGTTGACCGGTGGGGCGCAGGCGGGTGTGTTCCTGGTGCTCGGGCCGGCGGACTGGGTGGCCGCGGCAGGCCCGGCGCTGGCCTCGGCGGTCGGAGGGCGCGGCGGCGGCCGCGGCGGCCGCTACCAGGGCAAGGCCAGCGATCTGTCGGCCGCGGCGGCGGCGGTGGCGGCGCTCCCCTCGATCTGACGCCGGTCAGTCCGGATCGCACACCCCGTCACAGGGGTTGATGGCCTCACCGGTCTGCAGCCAGTGGCCGATCAGCTCCAGCGCGGTGTCGCGGCCGGTGACGGACCAGTGCACGCCGGCTTCCGCGTCGGCGGGCACGGCTTCGACGGGTTCGTCCACGCCGAAGTCGAACTCCAGCAGCGCCGAGCCCGAGAACGGAGGCTCGGCGTCGTCGACACCCCACACGCTGCGGTTGGCGGGGAGGATGTTCCGCGCCCCGTAGGCCCGGGCCATGATGTGGGCGCCCAGGGTGGGGACGTAGGCGTCCCCGATGCCGTCGAGGAGCAGCACGGGCTTGGGCGGTGTCTGTTCATCGAGCGGCTCGGCGTTCATGAAGCGCGCGTAGCCGGCGGCTTCGCCCGGGTCCCAGAGGTGCTGCATCAGGCCGATGATGACGCTGACCTCGGCCGGGTCGTCGTAGAGGGCGTCGAGCATGACGAGGAAGGGGTAGAAGCCCTCGGACCGGGCCAGCAGCAGGGTGAACGGTGTGCCCGGCACGCCGAGGACGACCTTGTCGAAGTCCAGCGACAGGGCCCCCAGCCCGCCCCCGAGCACCGCCCCCTGGGAGATCCCGTAGAGGTAGCTGGTGTCGGGGTCGATCACCGAGCGTCCGCCCACCTGCAGCAGCGGGTCGGCGGCCAGGGGACCGTTGACGAGGCGGGTGAAGAGCTGCTGCTCGACGAAGCCCTGGGCCAGGCCCTCGGGGATCATGGCGAACTTCCCGGGGTCCTCGATGATCATCAGCGTGATGGCCTTGCGGTCGTCCTCCTTCATGCCCGTCCAGTCCACCGCGCCGATCACGGCGCCGTTGTCGGCGGCGAGGCGGGCGAGGCTGCTGCTGTAGGCTTCGGACCGGTTGCCGAGCAGGCCGTGACCGAACTGCAGCAGCGGGGCCGGCTGGTCGGCGGTCAGCACCGAGCAGGGCACGCGCAGGAGGAAGGGGACGGAGGTGGTGCCGTTTTCGTAGGGGAGACCGTCGTCGCCTCGGGTGAGCAGCGAGCCGGGGGCTTCGTCGGTGCGGTACAGGGGGGCGTCGAAGTGACCGGTCAGGTCCAGGCCGATGGTCGCGCCGGATGCACAGTCACCGGTCGAGGTGGAGTCCAGGGTGTAGGCCGCGGCCTGGTTGTCGGCCCAGCGCTTCTCGGCCTGGGACAGCGCCTGCTGTCGCAGGTAGAGCGACCGGCCCAGGCTGCCCTCGACGCTCGTCGTGGTGAAGCTCCAGGCGAGCTGCAGGTCCTGGCGGGCGACGCCGGCCTGTTCCAGCGTCGGGAAGACGACGTCCTCGTAGCGGTCGACCTGGCGCAGCAGGTCGCGGTCGTCGCTGCCCTCACCGTCCCGCAGCGCCCGGAAGCCGGGTGTGGGGTCGAGGGGTGTGCCGGCATCGTCGACCAGCCCGCGGATGCCCACGACGTAGGTGGTGCCGTGGCGCATGGGGACGGCGGGGCGGAGCAGCAGCAGCTCGCGGCCGCTGCCGGCGGCGAAGGCGTCGCGTTCGACCCAGTGCGGCAGGCGCTCGCCGGTGCTGGTGTCGATGACCACCGTGCGGGCGTCGGTGTCGGCGTAGGCGCCGATGTCGGTCACCGGGATGGTGCCCGACAGGCTGGCGTCGGGCAGGTGGACCATCATCGCGCCCAGCGTCGACCACCCGTCCAGCTCGTTGAAGTAGTCCGGCGTCATGGTCACGCCGTCGATGTTCACCGGCATGCCGGTCGGATCGAGGTCGACGCGGCGGCCGGTGGCGCTGCCGGTGTCTTCAGCCGTGAGGAAGTCGCTGGGGAAGGGCAGAAGGCAGCCGCTTCCGTCGACCGGGTTGCAGGCGCCGCGGGGACCGAGGTCGGTGGCCGCGGCGCTGTCGCCACCGCTGTCGGGCGTGGGAGCGGCGCAGGCGAGGAGGGCGAGGAGGGCGAGGAGGAGCATGGCGCCCGCAGGGTAGCCTCAAGCGAGGGCCTCAGCTCCCGCGCGTCTTCCGGCGCCGCTTGCGGCGAGAGCTGCGCCGGGCCTGCTGCCGTCGCGGCACCGCGCCGTTGCGCGCCAGCCAGGCCAGCGATCGGCGGACCACCCGGAACCGGGCCAGCGGCAGGCTGCCCTCTCCCGGCGGGGCGTCGTCGGCGTAGACCTTCCACCGCAGCTCGGCGCCCTTGGCGTCGATCTGTTCGTGGTTGTTTCCGTGGATGACGAGCCAGAAGCGCAGCAGCTCGATGGTCTGCCCGGGGAAGAGCGGGGTCGGGTGGTAGCGGAAGAAGCTCAGCGTGCCCGGGAACTGGGTGAGCTGGAGGCCCTGGTCCACCATGCGCTGGCGGAGGTCACTGTTCACCAGCGGCCGCGGCAGGACCAGCTCGGTGCCGACGTGGCGCGCCAGGGTGCGCCCCTCGTTGACCAGGAAGGCCCGGAAGCAGAGCTGGACCTTGGGCCCCCGGGGGTCGCTGTCGATGTGGTCGGGCTGGCCGAAGGGGCCGATGCGCTCCAGGCGGACCCGCGGGTGCCGCGTCCGACGCAGGACGTCTTCGACGTGGATGTGGCCCATGGGCCGGCTCTTGCCGGCGATGCGCAGGTAGTAGCGGTGGTCGTGGGACTGGTGGGGGGCATCGTCGCTGGCGGGGATCTCGACGACGTACACAGCGTGCCCCGGCGCGATGGCCGAGGCCGGTCCGGTCCGGCGGCCGGTCACCTCGTAGACGTTGAAGCGCTTCAGCGGCGGGGACACCGCCCCGGGGATGACGTCCTCGAGCCACGAGCGCGTGCCCCCGCCCTTCAGGTCGACGGGCACGCCTCCGTCGATGTGTCCCTGGTCGTCGAGGCCGATGAACAGGCGGCCGCCGGCGCCGTTGGCGAAGGCGCTGACCTGCTTGCTCAGCACGGAGAGGAATGCGCCGCTGACCTTGCGGTCCCTGGACAGCCACAGCGAGCCCTTGAACTCCTGGTAGTCGTACTCGTTGGGGTCGACGGCCTCGAGGAGATCCTCGGTCCAGCGCAGCTCGTCGGGTCCGGGTGGCGACGGGGCCATGCAGTCGGCGTAACCGGGACGCGCAGCCTGCCGCGGGGCCACGGGCGCGGCCGGCGCCGCTTGTCGGCCGGCGTCAGCCCTGCTCGGCCTCCATCCGTTCCGCCAGCACGCACACCAGCACGGCGCGCATCCCCTCGGTGTCGACCGCGCGCAGCGCGCCCATCAGCTCCTCGGCGCAGTGCTGCAGCCCGCAGCGCGTCAGCTCGGGCAGGGACAGCGGCGCCTGGAGGTCCCCCTTGTGGACGACCTTGAGCGCCTTGCGCAGGTCTTCGGTGGACACCTCGGTGAGTCCCAGGCTGTGACGGAACATGCGACCTCCGGCTCGCCCGCTTATCCCCCTGTGGCAGGATGCTCCGCCCGGAGAGCCCCGTGGCCACCGCGACCGTCCAGACCCCGCCGCTGTTCCGCCAGGTCCTGGTGCACCTGCTGCTCGTCGTCGTGAGCATCGCCACGCTCTACCCGGTGCTGTGGGTGCTCAAGATGGCGGTGACGCCCTCGCAGGCCTTCAGCATGGACCCCGGCCTGCTCCCCGACGCGTTCACGCTGGACAACTTCGCTGACGTCGTGCTGACGCAGACCAGTTCTGGCGCCTGGCTCTTCGGCCGCCAGCTCTTCAACAGCCTGTTCGTGTCGGTCGTGACCAGCGTCGTCGGCATCGTGCTGGCCTGCACCGCCGGCTACTCCATGTCGCGCTGGGCCTTCCCCGGTCGCGACACCGGCATGGCGCTGTTCCTGGTCACCCAGATGTTCCCGGGCGTGGTCATGGCGATCCCGCTCTACATCCTGCTCGACAAGCTGGGGCTGCTCGACTCGCTGCTCGGCCTGTCGCTGGTCTACGCCACCACCGCCATCCCCTTCTGCACCTGGAACCTCAAGGGCTACTTCGACACCATCCCCCGCGACCTCGAAGAAGCCGCGATGATGGACGGGGCAAGCCGCTGGACGACGTTCACGCGCATCATCCTGCCGCTGGCCCGCCCGGCGCTGGCGGTGACGGGGCTGTTCAGCTTCATGACCGCCTGGAACGAGTTCATCCTCGCCGCCACCTTCATGGGCGACGAGACGGCGTTCACGCTGCCGGTCGTGCTGCAGTCCTACGTCGGCGACTTCGGGACGGAGTGGGGCCGCTTCGCCGCCGGCGCCATCCTGGTCAGCGTCCCCGTCATGGCGCTGTTCTTCGTGCTGCAGAAGTCACTGGTCGAGGGGCTGACGGCCGGGGGCGTCAAGGGCTGAGTCAGGTCCGCGCGGTGCGCTGCGCTACCACCCCAGCGCCTGCACCACGGCGTTGC
The DNA here is from genome assembly GCA_964599085.1 of uncultured Enterobacterales bacterium. Classification (GTDB taxonomy): domain Bacteria; phylum Myxococcota_A; class UBA796; order UBA796; family UBA2385; genus J125. The sequence continues at coordinate 11,388 of CAZRFD010000183.1, forward strand.
CCTCGGCGTCCAGCTCTGCAGGGACTGTGCCGGCGGCGGTGCCGTGGTCGGCGCTGCCCTCGGGCAGCTCGAAGCCGACGACCGTCCCCTCGAAGGCGTAGTCGAAGCCGGTGAGCTGGGTGATGGGCGAGTAGTTCGTGGCGTGGCCGCTGGCGTAGCCCTGGTCGGCATCGGCGTCGAAGGACAGGCTGCGGATGTAGGCACCGCGGCCGTCGGGGTCGTCGACCATGAAGCGCCAGTCCAGGCGGCTCCAGCCGACGAGCGGGTCGGTCAGGTCGAGGGAGAGGGGCCGCTTGCTGAGGTCGGGATCGGGCTGTTCGTCGGGGTTGGCAGGCCCGTCGCCGTAGGTGTAGGACAGGCTGTGGCTGACGTCCTGGCTGGCCCAGGGTGCGGCCGTGGTGACCACCACCAGCTCGACGTGGAAGGCGACCTGGGCCTGGTCGTTGACCGCGTCGATGCACTGGCGGATGTCTTCGAGGCTCTCGCCGGCGTCGAAGCTGGCGCTGACCGGCACGGTGACGCTGCCGTCGCCGGCGACGGGCGTGCCGAGCGCGACGGAGATGTGCCGGGGGTGCCAGCCATAGGAGGGGGTGTAGCAGGCGTCGCCGCCGGACAGCGGCTGGTCGGCGTCCAGGGACAGGCGGCGAAGCATGGCGAAGCTGTCGCCGGTGGTCCCGGTCGGCAACGCCACCTCGACCGAGGTCTCGCCGCCGTCGGCGCCGACCAGCAGGCTGGCGGTGGCCGTCGAGAAGGCCACGGCGCTGCTGGTGGCCTGGACCCAGCGCAGGGTCACGTCGGCGTCGTCGAGGAAGGGCAGCTCGTCACAGGTGTCCGGGTCGCAGCCCTTGGGCAGGTCGGGGGAGACGCCCGTGGTGCTGGTGCCGCCGATGAACGCGACCTCGGCGCCGGCGTCTCCGAGCCCCCACTCGATGTGCGACACCCGGTGGTTGAACAGCTCCCAGCCGTAGCTGGCGCCCTGGATCCAGGCGGCAGAGGTGGGGGCTGCGGGGCCGCTGTCGCCGCCCTGTTTGTCGGTGCAGGCGGCCAGCATCAGGGCGAGGACGAGGGTGCGCGGCATGGGGTCTCCTGGCCCGGCAGCATGGCACGCCGCGGGGCCGTCGGCCGGGATTCAGAAGGTCCAGCCCAGCCCGATGTTGACGGTGGCGCCTGGGTAGAGCTTTCCGCCGATGAGCTGGAGGTGGCCGCCGATGCCGGCGTCCAGCGTCAGCGGCGGGCTGAAGACGTAGCGGCCGCCGACCAGGCCGCCGAAGCTGACGCCGCGGTCGTCGCGGTGCATGAAGCCGGCGCTGCCGGTGACGACCTCGGCGGCGAGCCAGGCGCCGCGCTCCCAGGAGCCGGTGAAGCCCTGGCGGAGCTGGGCGCCGTAGTGGTGGGCGCCGAGGGGGCTGCTGAGATCGACGCCCAGCACGCCGGCCACGCTGGTCCGGTCGGCGACGCGCAGATCGGCGGTCAGCTCGGCGCGCGGCGCGCTGAGCTGCGCGGGGTCGAGGAGCAGTGCTACGCGATGCGCGGCCTGGGCGGGGGAGGACAGCAGGGAGAGGAGGAGCAGCACGGGGAGCGGTCCACGTTGGCGTCGCCGTCTCCTATCGGGCCGGGCGATGGGGATCCCGTGCCGGCGCGGCAGCGTCGGTTTCGCGCTGGTGGAAGCGCTGGCGGAGGGCGGCGATGGTCTGGGGGCCGGTGCCGCAGCAGCTCCCGACGATTGCGGCACCAGCGTCCACCCAGCGCTCGGCGAGGTCGGCGTAGCGTTCGCCGGCCTGCGCCGGATCGGCGTCCCAGCCGAGCGCTTCAGTGGGATGTCCGGCGTTGGCGTAGATGCCCACCGGCAGGTCGAGGTGCAGGTCGAGCAGCGGCTGCAGCCAGTCCATGGCGCGGGTCGCGGGCAGGCAGTTGACCATGACGGCGGCGGCGCCGCGCCCGGCGGCCTGTGCGGCGGCGTCGGCCAGGGCGGGCGGCGACAGCAGGTGGCCCTCGGGGCCGGGGGTGAAGCTGGCCCAGACGGGCAGGCCGGTGGCG
>CAZRFD010000184.1:0-13422 GCA_964599085.1 uncultured Enterobacterales bacterium
CGTCGTAGTCGCTGGCGCCGTCGCAGTCCTGGTCGACGCCGTCGTACCAGGTCTCGGTGGCGTCGGGGTTGATGGTGGCGTCGGTGTCGTCGCAGTCACCGCCGTCGGGCGTGGTGCCGTCGCCGTCGAAGTCGAAGCAGGGGATGTCGCCGCCTGCGGACTCGGTCAGGCCGAAGACCGAGGTCTCGAAGTCGGCGTTGTCGTACAGCGTGCCGTGGTAGGCGTCGCTGCTGCTGTCGGTGACCGTCGACGAGCCCGTGGCGTCGTCCATGCCGTAGCGGGCCACGATGCCCGGTTCTTCCCCGGTCAGCGCATAGTCCATGGTGCACTGGATCTCTTCGATGGTCCGGGCGGAGTTCCAGATCCGGACCTCGTCCAGGGCACCGGTCAGCTCGTCGACGACGCCGGCGCCGTCGTAGTCAGCACCCAGCACCCACAGCTCGCTGCCGAAGCTGGCCGGCCCCGAGATGGCCTGCGTCTCGACCAGCTCGCCGTTGATGTAGAAGCGGATCTCGCTGCTGTCGACGGTGACGGCGAGGTGGGCCATGCCGTCGATGGTGCCGCTCCAGGGCGTGCACAGGACGTCGGACTCCGTGCAGGAGTTGCCCTCGTAGACGTCGGACTGGTTGACCTCGATCGTCCAGGATGCCTCGACCTTCCCCAGGAAGAAGGAGTTGTAGTAGGTCGTGGTGTCGATGGCTTCGACGACGGTGTCGTAGTTGCCGGACCCGCTGTCCCAGGTCGCGTCCACCCAGGTCTCGAAGGTGAAGGCGTCGCCGGGGTCGATGAAGCCCAGCGCGGCGAAGTCGTCGGCGCCGTCGAGGGCGAGCTGGTTGCCGCTGGCGGCGGCGACACCCGGAGCCAGCAGGCCGGGGGCGAGGAGCAGGGCCGTCAGCATGGCGTGGGCGGGCTTGCGGGCAGTCGGCATCGTCGCTCCGAGGGGGGTGCGTCGGTGGCGCCGGACCGGACGCGTCGGCCTTGCGGGGGTTCTCTCACGCTACAAGGCGGGCGCGGCGGTCGTCAGTGGGGGGATGGGCAGGGGACAGGGAGATCACGTCGAAGTCACATGCGCCGAGGAGGGGGGGCTGAGCTGCGACGTCTTGCCTCGGGTCCGACGAACGACCGATGCCGCCCTGGTACAACCTTGGGACGCACCGGTCGTGCCCGCGCCCGCGGGCCCCGACCGCCAGCCTGGAGAGGACATGTTCGAGACCGCCGAGGTCGGCCGCAAGATCGGCAAGCTCGACTACAAGGAGATGGTCCCCCACCTGCGGGAGTCCTTGCTGCAGGCCCAGCTCGCGCTGCGCGGGGCCAAGGTCCCGGTCATCGTGCTGTTCGCCGGGGTCGACGGGGCCGGCAAGGGCGAGGTCACCAACCTCCTCACCGAGTGGCTGGACCCGCGCTGGGTCGTGACGCGCGCCTACGAAGCGCCGTCGGAAGAGGAGCGGGATCGCCCCGACCACTGGCGCTTCTGGCGCGACCTGCCCGCCGCCGGCCAGGTCGGGCTCTTCCTGTCGGCCTGGTACAGCCGGCCGCTGCTGGACCGCGTCTTCGACGGCAGCATGGAGCGCTTCGACCAGCAGCTCGACGAGATCGTGACCCTCGAGGAGATGCTGACCGAGGGCGGCGCGGTGGTGCTCAAGCTGTGGATGCACCTCAGCCGCAAGGCCCAGAAGCGTCGGCTGGAGCAGCTCCAGGCCGACCCCGACCAGGCCTGGCGGGTCACCGACCGGGACTGGAAGCACTACGAGCAGTACGACCAGTTCATCTCGGCCGCCGAGCGCATCATCACCCGCACCAGCACGGCGGACGCGCCCTGGCACATCATCGAGGGCGTCGACCCGCGCTACCGCAGCGTGAAGGTGGCGACGCTGCTGCAGGAAGCCATCCAGCGCAAGATCCGCCAGCTCGAGGCCGAGCAGGCGGCGGCCCGGGTGCTCGCGGCGGGGGCGGGCGACGACGCGGCGACGGCGCTGCCGTCGAGCAACCCGCTCGAGTCCCTGGAGCGGTCCACCGCGCGCACGGTGCTGGACCGGCTCGACATGGGGGTCACGGTCGCCCACAAGCACTACAAGACCGAGCTGAAGCGCCAGCAGGCGCGCCTCAACCACCTGCACCGGCGGGCGCGGCAGGAGCGCCTCTCCACCATCCTGGTGTTCGAGGGCTGGGACGCCGGCGGCAAGGGCGGGGCGATCCGGCGACTGCTGCCGGCCATCGACGCGCGCTCGGTGCAGGTCATCCCCATCGCCAAGCCCACCGACGAAGAGTACGCCCACCACTACCTCTGGCGCTTCTGGCGGCACCTGCCGCGGGCGGGGCGGGTCACCATCTTCGACCGGAGCTGGTACGGGCGCGTGCTGGTCGAGCGGGTCGAGGGCTTCGCCACCGAAGAGGAGTGGCGCCGCGCCTACACCGAGATCAACCACTTCGAGTCGCAGCTCGTCGATCACGGCGACGTCGTGCTCAAGTTCTGGCTGCACATCACGCAGCAAGAGCAGCTCGCCCGCTTCGAGGCGCGGGCGGCCACGCCCCACAAGGCCTGGAAGCTCACCGACGAAGACTGGCGCAACCGCGAGCGCTGGGACGACTACGTCGCCGCCGTCCACGACATGGTCGAGCGCACCAGCACCCGCCAGGCCCCGTGGATCCTGGTCGAGGGCAACGACAAGAAGCACGCCCGGCTCAAGGTGATCCGCAGCGTCTGCGATGCGCTGGAGGCGGCGCTGGACGCGCGGGAGGGGTGAGGGGCGACCCGCCTGTCAGCCCCACCCTCGTCGAGATACGGCCGGTGCCCGGCGACGATGCGCTGCCTGCGGCCCGGCGGCCGGCGTCGGCGCCGCCCTCCGCACCTGCCCTCCCCCTCCAGCCCTCCGCGAGGTGGCGCCCATGCCCGAACGCGGCTTCGATCGCGACTGCCTGCTGGTCCACGCGCCCAAGGCCGACAACCACTACCTGCCCTTCGGCGACTTCTTCAACATCACCTACGCGCCCATGGGCATGCTCGCGCTGGCCGAGCTGCTGCGGCGTCGCGGCTGGTCGACGGAGCTGGTCCACCTGGGCGTGCAGTGGCTGACCGATCCCGACACCACGGTGCTCGACCTGGTGGAGGGGCAGAAGATCCGGGCCATCGGCCTCAGCCTGTACTGGCACTACCAGAGCCACGACGCGATCCAGGCCGCCGCGGCGCTGAAGGCCGCCCACCCCGAAGCCTTCGTGTTCCTGGGCGGCGTGACGGCCACGCTCTTCGCCGACGAGATCGTGGCCCGCTGCCCCTTCATCGACGCCGTGGTGCTCGGCCACGCCGAGAACACGGTGCCGCTGCTGGTCCAGACCCTCGCCGCGGGCGGCGATGTCGCCACGGTCCCCAACCTCTGCCTGCGGGTCGGGGAAGAGGTGTGCAGCACCCGCGGGCGGCCCTTCCCCGCCGGCAGCCTCAGCTCGCTGGATGAGCTGGTCTTCGCCGACCTCTCGGTGATGCGCGACAGCGACGTCTACGCCCGTTCCTTCGGCTTCCCGCTGGCCTATGGCCGCGACCACAGCCCCGAAGAGAACCGGGCCATGCTGTCGATGGGGCGGCCCTTCTTCCCGCTGTTCACCGGGCGGGGCTGTCCCTGGCAGTGCACCTTCTGCGGCGGCAACCGCGACACCCTGCGGCGGGTCAACGGCACCAGCAAGGTGCAGTGGCGGGACCCGGTCGCCGTCGTCGACGACATCCGGCGGGCCATGGACCACGGCTACCGGACGATGTCGCTGTGCTTCGACCCCACGCCGACCCGGGACGCCTACTACCTCGACCTCTTCGAGCGGATCCGCGCCGCCGGCCTGGACGTCGACTTCTACTTCGAGTGCTGGGGGCTGCCGACAGCGGCCTTCGTCGACGCCTTCCGGCGGACCTTTCCCTCGCCCGAGTCCTACATCGCCATCAGCCCCGACGCCGGTGACGAGGCGGTCCGGCGGCTCAACAAGCAGCCCTTCTACAGCGACGCCGAGATGTTCCAGGCGCTCGATCGCTTCGAGGCGGTCGAGCTGAGCTTCGACGTGTTCTTCACCCTGGCCCTGCCCGGCGAGAAGCTGCCCCAGGCGCGGCGCACCTGGGAGCTGAAGCGCGAGATCGCCACGCGCTACCGCCACGCCCGGCGCGTGATGACCTGGACGGTGCAGCTCGAGCCGGGCAGCCCGCAGTTCGAGCGGCCCCAGGACTTCGGCATGGTGACGGATCGGTCCTGCTTCGCGGACTTCTACGAAGCGCACGGCGGCGACCACGCCGACACCTACTCGGTGCTCGGCTTCAAGGTGGCGGACTACTTCGGCGATGAGCGCGACGAGGGCGGGATCGCCGAGTTCGAGCGCCACATGCAGCAGCTCAAGTGCATGGAGTTCTGCTTCCTGGCGAAGGATCCGCGCCAGTGGAACCGGCCCGAGGAGGGGCGGCGGCACTGCCTGGAGCGTCGCCAGATGCTGGCCCGGCGGCGGGGGCACGGGCTGCCGACGCTGACGCTGGGCGAGGGGGTGTTCTACGAGGACGCCCTGGCCGAGGAGCGGGCCCTGCGCGGGCCGCGGGCGCGCTACCGCTGGGTGCCCGAGCAGCGGGTCGACCTGCGCGGAGGCGACCGTGGCTGAGGGCGCCGGGTCGCGGGTCCACGTCGTCGACTGCACCCTGCGCGAGGGCGACCAGACGCCCGGCGTCGCCATGTCGGTGGACGAGAAGCTGGCCGTCGCCCGGCTGCTCGACCGGGCCGGGGTCGCGCTGGCCGACGCCGGCATGCCCGAGGTGAGCGCCGACGAGCGCCGGGTGCTGGCGGCGGCGGTCGATGCCTGCGAACAGATGGTGGTCGGGGCCAGCGTGCGCTGCATCCCGGCGGCGGTCGACCTGGCGGTGGGCTGCGGCGTGGGGGCGGTCTTCGTCATCTGCCCGACCAGCCGGCTTCACCTCGACAAACGCCTGGGCACCGATCTGCGGGGCCTGCTCGACGCCATGTCCCGGTGCGCGGAGCGGGTGGGCGACGCCAGCCTGGAGATCGTCTGCGAGGATGCCTCGCGGGCCGATGCCGACGACCTTGACGCTGTCGTGGCCCACGCCGCGACCATCGGGGCGGCCCGGGTCTACCTCGCCGACACGGTGGGCTGCCGGACGCCGGCCGGCTTCTCGGCGCTGACCAGGCGCGCGCTGGCGGTCGCCGACGGGCGGGTGGGGGTCGGCGTGCACTGCCACGACGACCTCGGCATGGCCACGGCCAACACGGTCGCGGCGGTGGAGGCGGGCGCGCGCTGGCCCACGGTCTGCGTCAACGGCCTCGGCGAGCGGGCCGGCAACGCCCGGCTGGCGGCGGTCGCGGTGGCCTGCGAGACGGCGCTCGGCCTGCCGACGGGCATCGACGGGCGGGTGCTGCCCGCGCTGTGCGCCGCGGTCGAAGCCGCCAGCGGCCACCTGGTCCCGGCCAACGCCCCGGTGGTCGGCCGCAACGCCTTCCGCCACGAGTCGGGGATCCACGTCGACGGCCTGCTCAAGGACCCGCGCACCTACGAGGTCGTCGACCCCGACCGCGTGGGCGCCCGGCGCCGCTTCGTCCTCGGCAAGCACAGCGGCCGCGCCCAACTCCGGGCCCTGCTCGGGCAGCGGCGACCGGCGCTCCTCGCAGAAGCCGCCGACCTCGACCACCTCCTCGACCGGTTGCGGGCGCGGATCCAGGACGAAGCCGTCGCCTGGGACCGCGCGGCCCTCGACCGGCTGCGGGTCGACTACGATGCGCTGCTCGACGCCCAGGGCGTGTCCCTGGCGCGCTTCGATCGCCTCGTGGAAGACATCCTGGACGAGGCACTGGACGAGATCCTGGAGGAGCGGCCGTGAGCCCCCGCACCCTGACCCCCCGCACCCTGACGCAGAAGCTGCTGGACGGCGCCGCGACCGGGCGGCATGTGGAGGGCAGCGCCTGGCGGGAGATCCACCCCGACCTCGTGCTCGGCCACGACGCCACCATCGCGCTGGTGGTCGACCGGGTGATCGAGAGCGGCGGGCGCATCGCCGAGCCGGAGCGGCTGTTCCTGGTGGCCGACCACTTCGCCCCGCCGAGCACCGTGGACCGGGCCAACATCCTCCGCCGCTTCCTGTCCTGGGTACAAGACGCCGGCATCGTCGACGCCGGCGGCGAGCTGCACATGATGCAGGGGATCTGCCACCAGGTGCTGGTCGAGAGCCCCCGCTGCCGCCCGGGCAGCGTGATCGTCGGGGCCGACAGCCACACGACCATGGCCGGGGCGGTGGGCGCCTTCGCCACGGGCATGGGCAGCACCGACGTCCTCGCGGTGCTGCGGACCGGGCGCACCTGGCTGTCGGTGCCGGACACGATCCGGGTCGACTTCGAGTGCGAGATGCCGCCGTGGCTGCGGGGCAAGGACCTCGCCCTGTGGTTGCTCGGGCGCATGGGCGAAGCCGGGGCCCGCGGGGCGGCCCTGGAGCTGTCGGGGCCCGGCGTACCCATGGACGGCCGGCTCACCCTGTGCAACATGGCTGTGGAACTGGGCGCCAAGAACGGCGTCTGGGAGCCCGACGCGGTCACGCGGCGCTGGTGTGCGGCCCGGGGGCCCGGGGGCTGGCCCGACGACCTGGACGACGACTCGCTCCGCGCGGATCCCGGTGCGCCCTACCTCAACCGCATGACCGTGGATCTGTCCACGCTCTCGCCCCAGGTCGCCGCCCCCTACAGCCCGGCCAACGTCCACGACATCGCCGACGTCGCCGGAGAACGGGTGCACCAGGTCTTCATCGGCTCCTGTGCCGGCGGGCGGCTCGAAGAGCTGGCCGACGCCGCCGCCCTGCTGGCGGGCCGGCGGATCCCGCCGTTGATGAAGCTGGTCGTGACGCCGTCGAGCACGGCGGTCTACAAGGCCGCGCTGCAGCGGGGCTACATCGAGCAGCTCATCGACGCCGGGGCGGTCGTGACCAACGCGAGCTGCGGGGCCTGTGGGGGCATCGACAAGGGCCTCGTCGCCGCCGGAGAGGTCTGTCTGTCCACCAGCAACCGCAACTTCCGGGGGCGCATGGGCGACCCCGACGCCCGCGTCTTCCTCGGCAGCGGCCTGGTCGCCGCCGCCACGGCGCTGACGGGGCGCATCACCGACCCGCGCGAGGTGCTGGCATGACCGCACCCTCCCGGACCCTGCCCGGCGCCCGGACCGGGCCGCTGGCCGCGGTGCAGGGCGCGGCGCTGGTGTTCGGCGACGATGTCAACACCGATCTGCTCCACCCCAGCTACTTCTTCAGCCTCGACGCCGACACCGTGCGCCAGGGCTTCCTCGGCGCGGTCGGTGGGAAGGATGGCCGCGGCGATCGCAGCCGGGTGCTGCTGGCCGGCGACAACTTCGGCTGCGGCAGCTCGCGGGAGACGACCATGCAGAGCCTGCGCCTGGCGGGGGTGCAGGCGCTGGTCGCGCGCAGCTTCGGGCGGATCTTCTTCCGCAACGCGCTGTGCCTGGGGCTCATGGCCTTCACCGCACCCGACGCGCCGGCCCTGGCGGTCGAGGGGGAGGGGGTGGAGGTCGACCCCTTCGGTCTCGTGGCCCGCAACCTCGACACCGGCCGCGAGCTGGCGCTGACCCCGCTGGACCCCTTCTGGCGGCAGGTGCTCGAAGCCGGCGGCATGATGGCCTGGCTGGAGCGCCGCGGGGCGCTGTCGTGAGCTGGCCCGCGGGCTGGCTGGCGCAGGCGGCCGACCGGCTGGAGCTGCCCGATGGCGGTGAAGGCTGGGACCCGCGGCCGGTGCTGCCGCTGCCGGCCGAAGCGCCCTACGACGTCGATGTCGTCGTGGTCGGCGGCGGGCCGGCGGGGCTGTCGGCAGCGGTGCGGGCGCGGTGGATCAAGAGCTACCACGCCGTCCCGTGCAGCGTGGCGGTGTTCGAGTCGGGGCGGCTCGGCGGGCTGTCGACCTGGCGGAGCAGCGCCCTGACCGGGCCGTCGTGGCGCTACCTCGGCGACGAGCTGCTGCGGCGGATCTGGCCGGACCTGCGGGCCTTGCAGGTGCCGGTGCTGCCGGAACGGGTCGAGCGGGTGGAGCGCTGGGGCGCCGGCTTCGTCGTCCACGGTGAACAGACGTCGCTGCGCTGTCGCGCCGTGGTGCTCGCCGCCGGCATGCGGGCGCTCAGCAACGAAGCCTGGTTCCTGCACCACGGCCTGTTCCTGACCTACATGGGCTACGGCTACTTCGACCGGATCCTCGCCCGCGCCGCCGAGGTCAGCGCTGGTCGGGGGCTGGTCGTGGTCGGCAACGATCGCTCTCCCCACATCGCCGCCCTGGTGGCCGGACACGCCGACGCCTGCGGCGGTGTCACCTGGGTCCTCGACGAGGCCCCGGACCGGGTGGCGGCGGTGACGCCCTCGCTGCCGGGGACGGTGATCGGTGGTCGCCTGCTGCGGGTGGAGGGCGAGGGCGACCGCCGGGCGGGCTTCGACGATGGCCGCGACCGCCGCGGCCCGGACTTCGAGGGGCGGGCGCGGGCCGGCGTGAGGGGAGTGGTCATCGCCACGGCGGCGGGCGAGCAGGCGCTGCCCTGCGGTGCCGTGCTGCTCGACTACAACGCCTTCGAGCTGCGGCCGGCGCTGCCCTGGGACGGGCTGTCCCTGGCCCGGACGGCGGGCGGCGCCGTCGCCATCGACGCCGACCTGCACACCAGCGTGCCCGGGGTCTTTGCCGCCGGTGATCTGGGTGGTGACCGCTACAAGAGCGTGGCCATGGCGCTGGGCGACGGGGTCCAGGCCGGCTTCGAGGCGGTGCGCCACGTCTTCGCCGGCAAGTTTGGCGCCCAGCCGAACCTCTACGCCTACGCCGCCAGTGATCGCCCCCTGGACCCGGCGGAGCGCGACATCCCGGTCCTCGACGCCGCGCTCGTTCCGGTCCTGCTGGACCCGGCCCCCAAGGCCCTGGCCCGCCTGCCGGGTGCCGCCGCCCTGTCCGCCATGGACGGCGTCGCCAGCATCGGCGAGGTGGCGCGCCGCGCCGACATCCCGCTGGACGACGTCCGGGCCCTCGTCACCGCCATGTGCGAGCGCAAGCTCGGGACCGTCCACCGCCGGCTGGAGGAGCCATGACCCCCTTGCAGCAGCTCACCGACGAGATCATCGCCGCCATCGAGGGCCCCGCTGCCGCCTGGTCGGAGCAGCGCTTCGACGACCTCGCCCGGCGACTGTTCACGCTGCAGGCCGCCCGGATCCCGGCGCTCTCGGCGCTGGCGAGGGCCCGCGGGCTCGATCCCGACGGGCTCTCGAGCTGGCGCGACCTGCCCGCCGTGCCCACCCTCGCCTTCAAGCGCTTCGCGATGTTCGCCGGCGAGGGTGAGCCCGAGCGCGAGTTCCGCACCAGCGGCACCTCGGGACAGCAGCCCGGCCGCGCCCTGTTCGGGCCCCACGGCCTGCAAGCCATGGCGGCGAGCATCCGGGCCAACGCCCGCCGGATGCTCCTGCCGGAAGACGCGCCGGCCACCCGCATCCTGGTGCTGGCCCCCCCGCCCCAGGCGGCGCCACACATGATCATGGCCACAGGCATGGCGCAGCTCGTCGCCGAGCACGGGCTGCCGGGCAGCCGCTTCCTGGTCGGGCCCGATGGCCTGGACGTGCCCGGCCTCCTGGGCGAGCTGCAGGCCTCCTCGACCGGCGAGGGCCCCCCGCTGACGCTCATCGGCGCCAGCTTCGGCTTCGTGCACCTCCTCGACCAGCTCGAAGCCCGCGACCTGCGCTTCTCGCTGCCGGCGGGCTCGCGGCTCATGGACGCTGGCGGCTTCAAGGGGCGCAGCCGGGAGGTCTCCTACGACGACCTGCTCACGGCCTTCGGTGACCGCTTCGGGCTCCCGCCGGAGCGCTGCGTGAACCTGCTCGGCATGACCGAGCTGGCCAGCCAGCTCTACGACTGCGTGCTCCGGGATGGCGCGCCCACGCCCCGCTTCAAGGTCTGCCCGCCCTGGGTACGGACAGACGTCGTCGATCCGGCGACGCTGGCCCCGCTGCCGGTGGGCTCGCGCGGCCTGCTGCGGCATGTCGACCTCGCCAACGTCGACCACCCCTTCGTCGTCCAGACCGACGACCTCGGTGAGCGCCTGCCCGACGGGCCCGACGGCGAGCTTCGCTTCCGCGTCTTCGGTCGGGCCACCGCCGATGGCAGCCGGGGCTGCAGCATCACCGTCGACGAGCTGGTGGGGCGGTGAGGGCGGCCGGCTGGTGGCTGCCGCCCGATCTTCGCGAGCGGGTCGAGGAGGTTCGGGAAGTCGAGCTGGGCGGCGTCACGGTCGAGGTGCCCGGCCTGGACGCCGAAACGCTGACCGGGCTGGCGGCCGAGCTGGCCATGCGGGCGCTGACGACCCTCGCCGAGCGGCCGGTCGCCGAGATCATCGCCGTGCTCGACACCGCCGCCGCCCGCTGGCTGGACCCGCAGGCCGAAGGGCGCCGCCGGGCGCTCGAGCTGCTGCCGGCGATCACGGGCTTCTCGCGGCCGATGGTGGCCGAGAGCATCGACCTGGAGATGCGCTCGTCGCGGGCGCCGGACCTGTGGCGGGTGTTGCACAGCGAGCTGGGGGATCCGGCGGCGCTGGACGGCTTCGTCGCCAGCGCCAGCCACCCGGGCGGCCGGGTGCGGGCGGTGGGTCCGGGGCTGGTCGGTGCGGTCTTCTCGTCGAACATCCCGGCGCTGCCCCACCTCTCCGTGATGCGCGCGCTGCTGGTGAAGTCCGGCTTCCTCGGCCGCTCCGCCAGCGCCGAGCCTGTCTTCCTGCCGCTGTACCTCGACACCCTGCACGAGCTCGACCCGGGCATCGCCGGTTGCTGCGCGGCGCTGACCTGGCCGCGTGACGCTGCGGATCTCGAAGCCGCCTTCCTCGGCGGCATCGACGCCTTCATCGGCTGGGGCGGTGTCGACGCCGAAGCCCACTTCCGGGCGGCGGTGCCGCCGGAGCTGCCCATGGTGTTCCACGGCCACCGCCTGGGGCTGGCCTGGGTCTCTCAGGAGTCTCTCGACGGCGACCTCGACGCCCTGGGGCGGGGGCTGGCCCGGGACGTCAGCACCTTCGACCAGCACGCCTGCCTCGCCCCTCACGTCGTCTACGTCGAGGGTGACCTCGCCGCAGCCACGCGGGTCGCACAGGCAGTGGCCCGCGGGCTCGCCGCCGAAGCCGCCCGGCTGCCGCCGCGGGTCCCCGACGAGGGCCGCCTCGCCGACCTCGCCCAGCGGCGCGGCGTCGCCGAGCTGGAGGCCGCCATGGGGCTCGGCGCGCTGTTCGTCCCCGATGGCGGGGGGCCTGCCTGGACCGTCGTCGTCCAGCAGGTCGACGGCTTCCCGGTGAGCCCGCTGGACCGCTTCCTCACCATCGTCCCGGTCGAGGGCCCACACGCGCTGGTCGACCGCCTGCGCCCCCTGCGCGGCCGGCTGCAGAACGCCGCCGTCGCCGCCCCGGGGCCCCGCGGCGACCGCGTCCGCGAGCTGCTCGCCCGCCTGGGCGTGTCGCGGCTCTGCTCCCCCGGCGGCATGGCCACACCGAGCATGATGTGGCACCACGACGGGCTGCCCTGCGTGGGCAGCCTCGTGCGCTGGTGCGACGACGAGCGCCGGGCACCCGGGGAGGGCTGACCTGGCGAAGTCCGCCCGGCCCTGTCTGTGCGGCTCTACCAGGCTTCGGGCCAGACCGCGTAGATGGCCGCGTCGAATTCCTTGGTGGCGTCGTGGTTCTTGAGGAAGCCGTCCTCACGCTTGCCGTCCTTCCACAGCGCCTTGGCGTCGGCGTGCAGGTCCTTGGCGGCCTTGTAGTGGCCGTTGGCGTCGGCGTGGCCCTTGACCTGGTCGGCCAGCGCGTTGATCTCCTCGGCTGTCGCCTGGATGCGCGCGGCGCAGGCGTCGACGACCGCCTTGGGGACGTTGTCCTTGGCCAGCACGGCGGCGGCGGCGGGCTTGACGGCTTCATAGGCGTCACGGGCCTTCTTGTAGGCGTCCTTGTACTGGCCTGCGTCGTGCAGGGCCTTGGCTTCGGCGTGCAGCGCCTTGCCGTCCTGCCAGGCCTTCTTGGCGTCGTCACCGAGGTTGCCGCCCTTGGCTTCGGCGACGGTCTTGAACGCCGTGAGCATGTCCTCGACCGTCTTCAGCTCGATGTTCACGGCGTCGTAGACGGCCTTCTGCGCCGGCGTCATGTCGGCGTAGGCGGGGCCAGCGAGGGCCGGGGTCGATGCCGTCGGCGTCAGGTTCAGGGCGAGGGCGAGGGGAAGGGCGAGGGTCCAGCGGGTCTTCATGGGGGCTCCGTGCAGAGGGACAGCGCGAAGCAGCTTCGGTCGAAGCGGGGCCCGCGCTGCCTCTCTACGCGTCAGCCGGGGGAGAACCGGACCATCGGCACACCTTCCGTCGCCGGGCCCGCCGCCCGCTCAGTCGCCCCAGTCGCTGTCGGGGCCGCCGTAGGCGCCCTGGTCGTTGCGCGTGTCGTCGGCGTCGCGCAGCGAGGTTCCGGGGTTGCCGGTGTTGATGGACGGCGACGCGCTCTGCAGGTGCCAGTCGTCGTTGGTCGGGTCGCCGTCGTCGGAGATGTCTTCGAAGCGCGGGTTCGACGAGATGTTGCCGTCGCTGCCGGTGACATCGGAGATTCCGGAGTAGCGGCCGCCGCCGTGGCCGTAGACGTCGTTGTAGGTGCCGTCCCAGGACGCCGAGGAGCCCACGTAGGCGCCAGCGCCGCTCGTGCCGCTGGTGCCGTAGAGGATCGAGCTGTCGACCGTGGCGCTGCTGGCGCCGGACACCGACACCGACGCGCCCTGCGGGGCGTCGTCACCGCCCAGCGTGGCGTTCTGCAGGGTGATGGAGCCGTCGAGCACCATCACGCCGCCGCCCTCATCCGTGGCTTCGTTCCAGGATGTGATGACGTTGGTGAGGCTGAGGCTGCCGCCGTCGACCAGCACGGCGCCGCCGTTGGTGGCCGAGTTTGTGGTGATGACGCTCTGTTCCACGTCCAGGGCTGACGCTTCGTCGACGTAGAGGGCACCGCCCTGGTCGGCGAAGCTGGCCTGCACGTAGACTCGGGACAGGGTCGACGTCGCGTCGACCAGGCAGACCGCGCCGCCGTAGGAGTAGGTGAAGTAGTCGTCGTTGCCGATGGACGCCGAGCTGGCTTCGGGCAGGGTGTTGCCGATCATCTTGACGTCGCTGAGCACCATGTCGGAGCTGGCCACGTACAGCGCCCCGCCGCAGTACGTCGAGTAGTAGTCGGTGCAGGTCTCGCCCGACCCGCAGTCGGTGGTCTCCGAAGACTCGTCGACGTGGCCGCTGCCGCCGATCAGGGTGAAGCCGGACAGCGTGGCGGTCGAGAAGCCGCCGTCGGCCATGGTGACCACGGGCGCGTCCAGCCCGGTGGCGTTGATGGTCGTGACATCGGCCCCACCGACGCCGGTCACCTCGATGCCTGCCCCGC
>CAZRFD010000185.1:0-13366 GCA_964599085.1 uncultured Enterobacterales bacterium
CCGTGGTCGAGGGCTCCATCGACGTCGACGGCCTGGGGATCGCGCCCGAGGGTCGCGAGGTGGTCTCCGCCTACGTCGCCATCCTGCACGACGTCTCGGTCGAGGGGGAAGCGCATGCCAACCCCCCGACCCGGTCCGAGACCTTCGGCGAGGTCGTGAGCGCCTGCGCCGGCTGCCACGCCGCCGCCCGCTGACGCGCACCACGCCGTGGTTCTCCTCGCCGCCGCGCTCCTCCTGGCGTGCACGCCGGTCGATCCTCTCGTCCTGACCACCCCGCTCCGGGACGGTGACCTGGGCCACGGCGTCCCGGCGCTGGTGGCGGTCGACGACCTCCCCGACGGACCGGCCGGCGTCGCCCTCGCCGCGCTGCAGGCCGACGCCGTCCGCTTCCTGGCCGCGCGCGCCCAGCAGCGCACCCTCGACTTCGCCAGCCGGGAGCTGCTCCGGACCGCCGTGTCCGACGCCCTCCACGCCGCCGATCTGCCCAGGGCCGCCGCGCTCCTGGACGCAGCGGTCGACGCCTGGCCGGACGACTCCGCCTTCGCCCAGCTCGCCGCGGAGCTCGGGGCCGCGGCCCAGGACGCCCCCCCGGACCAGGCGGCGCCGGTGCTGTCCGCCCTCGCGGACCTGCTCGCCACCGACCCCGACCGCGCCACGCCGTGGCGACAGGCCGCCGCGCGCGCGCAGCTCATGGCGGACACGGCGCCCGAAGCCCTCGAAGAGACGCTCGCCTCCCTCCAGGGCGTGACCGTGGCCGGGGCGGTCGACCTGCTGTCGATCGTCGACCGCGAGTACGTCATCGCCCCCGACTGGGGGCGGCTGTCCCGGGCCGGTGCGCTGCGCCTGTCCTGGCTGGCCCAGGCCCCCGGCGTCCGCAGCGCCTGGCCTGCCGCCGCCGATCTGACCCTGCCCGCCGCCACGGCGACGGACCTGGCCGGCGCCGGGCATGACCTGCAGGCCTGCGTCGAGGCAGGGCGTGCCGCCCACATCCCCGAAGCGCTGCTGGTGAGCGAGTGGGTGGCGGGCGCCCTGGCCGCGCTGGACCCGTGGACCCGCCCGGTGTGGCCGGCGGCCATCGACGCCTGGAACGCCCACCACACCGGGATCACTGTCGGTGTAGGCCTGGAGCTGGACCTGGACGGCGACGGCCGCGTCTTCGTCTCCCTCCCCGTGCCAGAGACGCCGGCCTTCGACGCCGGCCTGCACCAGGGTGATCGGCTGCTGCGCATCGACGACGGCACCGGTGTCGTCGACCTGCGCACCCGCCGCGGGGACGCTGCCCTCGCCGACGCGCGCGCCGCGCTCACCGGCCCGGAGGGCTCGCCGGTGGCGCTCGACGTCCGGCGGGGCGACACAGACCTGCACTTCTCGCTGACGCGGCAGCCCGTGGTCGAGGAGACGGTCGAGGGCTGGGCCCGCGACGACGCCGATCGGCCGGTGGTCTGGCTCGACGCCGACGCCGGCATCGCCTACCTCCGCATCCGAGCCTTCCGCCCGACCTCCCTGGCCGCCTTCGACGCCCTGCTGGACCCGGTCGCCGCCGACGTCGCCGCCGTGATCCTCGACCTGCGCGACAACCCCGGCGGGGACGTCGACGACGCCGTGCAGATCGCCGACCGCTTCGTCGCCGAGGGCTGGCTGACCCGCATCTCGGGCCGGGTGCTGCCCGACACCGGGCCCGACACCGACCCGGTGACCGGGCAGCCCCTGGCCGAGTGGAACCAGGCCGTCCCCGGCGACGCGCTCGAGAGTGCGACCCCGATCGTCCTGGTCGACCAGGGGACGGCGTCGGCCGCCGAGGTCCTGGCCGGTGCACTGCAGGACCGGGCCGGCGCCATCGTCATCGGCAGCGCCACCTGGGGCAAGGGCTATGCCCAGGCGCTACGCCAGGACCCCGCCGGGCGCTTCGCGCTGCAGCTCACGAACCTGGTGTGGACGCTGCCCTCCGGCCGGCGTCTCGCCCACGAGCTGGGCGGGGGCGGCATCGTCCCCACCGTCGACCTTGGGCCCACGACCCCGGGCACGCGCTTCCGCCTCGACCAGGCGCGCGCCGCGCGCACGGCCGTGCGTCACCACGCCGACGGCAGCCCCATGCAGCCCCGGGTGGTCCCGCCCCGCGAGGATCTCCCGCCCCTCGACGACGACCCGGCCGTGCTCGCAGCACTGCTGGTCGCCCGGGCCACCCTCCTCGCCCGGCAGGAGTGAGCGCGGCACCAAGACCCGGAGGCGCGCGCCAGCGCCAGGCAATATGCTCGGCGCCACAGGAGGAGCCCGTGACCGACACCACCTGGCGCCGCTGCAGCGCCTGCAAGAAGCCCATCGCCTACGGCGCCGCCTACAAGGTCTGCAGCGTCTCCACCTGCAACCGCAAGCGCACCGGGCTGGTGTTCTGCTCGATGGCCTGCTGGGACAGCCACCTGCCGGGCGCCAACCACCGCGAAGCCTGGGCGCTCGACAAGCGGGCCCCGTCCGGCCCCGAGGGTGCCGAAGACCCCGGCGCCCGCCGTCGCGTCGTCCGACCCGCAGGCCGCGCCGCCCCCGCAGCCGAAGACGACGTGCTCATCGTCGCCAGCCGGCTCAAGGACTACGTGCGGCGCCGCTCCGGCATGAACACCTCGGACCGGGTGCTGCAGCCGCTGTCCGACATCATCCGCCGGGTCTGCGACGAAGCCGTCGACAACGCCCGGGCGGAAGGTCGCAAGACCTTGCTCGACCGGGACATCCCCAAGCGCTGAGCGACCGGGACATCCCGCGGCGCCCGCGTCAGCCCAACCGCTCGCGCCACAGGGGCAGGGACGCCTCCAGCAGATCGACCACGCTGAGGATCCCGACCAGGCGCCCGTCATCGATGACGCCCAGGGCACCGACACGGCGGTCGATGAACACCTCGCAGGCTTCGGCGACGTTGGCGTCGGCGTCGATCACCAGCACGGCGTCCGTCATGAACCAGCTCACCGCTCCTCCGGTCTGGCGTGGATCCAGCGACTCCAGGTCGAGATCGGCGGCGTCGGGCCCCAGCGCCATCTTGATGTCACGCTCGGAGATGATGCCCACCACCTTGTCGCCGTCGAGGATGGGCAGGTGGCGGATGCGGTAGCCGGCCATCAGCTCGACCGCTTCGCCCAGCGTGGCGTCGGCCTGGAGCGTGCGGGGGTTCTCGGTCATCAGCGCGCGGACCTTCACGGGGGCCTCGGGTCGAAGGGAGTGCAGGAGGAGGGACCCGCCGGGGACGGGCATGACCTGTTCCCAGGATAAGCCGCCACGGCTGCGACCGCCCGCCACGCCACCGGAGCTGCTGCATGACCCGCAACGACGACATCGACTGGACCGCGTGGACCCCCACGATACGCGCGACCCTGCTCTTCGTCATCACCGAGGGGCGCGCCTTGTTGATCCGGAAGAAGCGGGGCCTCGGTGCGGGCAAGATCAACGCCCCCGGCGGCCGTATCGAGCCCGGCGAGACCCCACGGCAGGCCGCCGAGCGGGAGCTGCTCGAAGAGGTCGGCGTGCGCGCCACCGACAGCGAACATCGCGGCGAGCTCTCCTTCCAGTTCACCGACGGGTTGCGCCTGCACGTCCACGTCTTCGTCGCCGGACGCCACGAGGGCACGCCCATCGAGACCGACGAAGCCATCCCCCTGTGGCTGCCCGTCGACGCCCTGCCCTACGACGAGATGTGGGCCGACGACGCCGTCTGGCTGCCGCACCTGCTGGCCGGTCGCCGCTTCGCCCTGCGGGCCCTGTTCGACGACGACACCATGCTGGACTGCGAGCTGCGGCTGGAGGGCGCGAGCTGGGCGCGACCCGGGCGGTGAGCAGTCGCGCCCGGCCGCGGCGACACTTCTCCGGGGGGCTGCGACAGCCCCCTCGACTTCTGTCGCCAGCTTCGCCCCCGGCGGCCGCGGCGCCCCCTGCGCGGCGACACTTCTCCGGGGGGCTGCGACAGCCCCCCGACTTCTGTCGCCAGCTTCGCCCGGGTGCGGCACCGTGTCCCCGGGTCCGCAATGCAGCTTGCAGCCAGGCGACCCCGACCCGTACAATCGGTAGCGTCAGTCACCGCGGCGTCTTTCTTGCCGGGGACCTGGCGCCTGCAGTGGGAGCAATCATGAGGACGCACGCCCCCCCCCCCGAGTGTCATCGCGCTCGCTCTCCTGACCTTGTCGGGTCGTGCGGCCCTGGCTGACGACACCACCGACTGCGGCGTCCCGCCGGAGGCTGGTGCCCGGGGGGCCACGGAGCTGACCTGGGCTCGGGGCGCCGACGGCTGGATCGCCCCGACCCTGCAGGTGCGTGCGCCCGATGTCGACGACTTGCAGGTGCGGGTCCAAGCCGACCTGTCGTTTTCGGGCCGCTCGTGGACCTGGCGCTCGGAGCGCATGCCGGCGTTGGCCTACGACACCGTCGAGGTCGACATCGAGGGTCTGGACGAGGCCCGCTTCGCCGACGAGCAACTCGACTACCTGAGCACTCTGTCGGTGCAGGTCGAGCTGCTGAGTGCGAAGGGTGATCTGGTGACGCGCATGGGAGCACCAACCCTCTACGTCGCCTTCGACCGGCACGGCGCGCTGCTGCTGGACGAAGACGAGGGCGAGGAGCTGTCGACCAATGGAGCGTGGTCGGAGGCCGCGCGGGCCGAGGTCGAAGCGACGCGAGTGGCGGGCGACGAGGACCTGGTGCTCTGGTTCGGGGAGGTGACGCCATGACCCGGACCCTGGTGGCCATGGTGGGGCTGCTGGCCAGCGGAACGGCCTGGGCGCTGGATGTGGACATCTGTGCGCAGTATGACGTGGACTACCCCGACGCCGACCCGAGCTTCGGCGACGACTACCTCACAGACAACAGTGTGCACGTTCCGGCTGCTGGGGCGAAGATCCGTGTCATCGACCTCGCCACGGGGGGGCTGGTGTTCGACGATTACGCCGATGAGGACGGACCGGATGTCGGCTGTGTCACCGCGACGGGCCTGAGCTCGAGCGGCAGCTACCGCATCGCCGTCCTGTCTACGGCGCAGGTCAACGACAACACCATCACCGTGCTCAACAACCCGACCATCAAGCAGAAGTACGCCTACGCGGTGAACCTGTCCTACCCGATCCCCGGCGTGCCCATCACGCTGACGACGAACGCCGTGCGCCACTGGGGGTGGATGGCCGCGGCCACCCACGCGTTGGGCCGCAGCAATGCCGGTCTCAGCGGCGAGGTCTTCCGCTTCTATCGCGACAACAGCAGCTGTAGCAGCGGGAGCTGCACCGGCGAGGACGACTTGGGGCCGCCGCTGATCCTGGCGTCCAACATGTGCCCGACCTGTTCAAACACCCTGACCAAGACCCTGCCGCTGCACGAGATGGGGCACATGGTGGCACGGTATGCCAACGGGGGCGCCAAGGTGGTCGGGAGCTGCACCTACACGGGTACCACCCCCATCGATGTGTGCACCGTCACTGCACCCGAAGGAGGCAAGCACGGCCTCAACTCCGAAGAGGTCAATGGATGCGCCGCATCCGAGGGGATCGCCCACTTCTGGGCCGTGTACGCATTCAACGACCAGTCGGGTGGTGACTGCAAATTCGACTGGTATGGGGACTGGGTGGACTGGAACAACTCCCTGAGCGACCAGACGTGGGAGTGGATTGAAGACAGGATCAACTGCCAGGGACTACCATCATACAGCACCGAAATGCTGGCCCTCGGTGTCGACGGAGAAGACTACCACGGCGACATCTGCGGTGGCGCTGGTGGACTGGGTACCGAGCTGGACTGGATGCGAATGTTCTGGGACCTCGTGAACCTGGAGGGGATCCCCGTCGCGGATGTCTATGAGATCTGGGACGGTGCCGACCCGGAAGGCTGGGCCGCAAACGGGTGGAACGTCGAGTCCGAGATGGCATGGGGCGCAGTCTTCGCCGGGTGGTACGACGAATACCTGGTCCAGGCCTACGACAACGGCAACGACCCATGACCCACGCCAGCCCCCTCGCCACATCCACCCTGGCCCTTGTGGTGGGCGTAGGCGTCCCGGGCTGCCACACCGCGGATGTGTGTTGCCCGCTCCTGCAACCGGGCGGCCAAGCCGCGGACACTGGGGAACCAGCAGTCACCGACGACACCGGTTCAGTCGGTGACACCGGACCCGTCTTCGCAGACGAGGATGCTGACGGGTTCCGCGAGTTCGTCGAGGACTGCGACGACGCCGATCCGGAGATCAACCCGGGGGCGGCCGAGATCCCGGGCAACGGCATCGACGAGGACTGTGACGGTTCAGACGCGGGCCCCACGGCGGAGCTCGCCGATTCATGGGCCGTGTGGGAGGGCGAACAGTACTCTGAGACCGGGTACCTGCTGGTAAACGGAGGCGATGTCGACGGAGATGGGGTGGCGGATTTGTTGGTCGGCGCTCCATTCGAGCTGGAGCCGGGCGAAGGACCAGCGAACAACGGAGCCGTCTACGTTGTTCCGTCGAGTTTGGGCAGTAGTTCCATACTAACTGTGGAAGGTTCCATCCGGCCGCGCGAAGGGCAAGCTCGCACTGGCACCGCCATTGTGGGAGGCAGGGACATCAACCAGAACTCCTTCGCGGATGTCCTCGTCGGCATGCCCGCAAGCGAGGATCCCATCGAGACGCAAGGAGGCAAGGCGTTGCTCTTTCTCGGTCCGATCAATGGCGAATTGGCAGAGGATGATGCCGACTGCGTGCTTCGAGGCTCATACTACCAAGGGGGCTTCGGCAATGGGGTGGCGCTGCTGCGAGAATCCGGAAGCGGCTCGCCAATGCTGGCCGCGAATGCCTACTTCGCCGACTGGGATGCCGCGTCCGTGGTCTACCTTTGGGAAACGGTTCCGAGCGGTACGGTCTGGGATGACTCCGCCACCCACGTCATCCGGGGTGCCTTCTCCGACGGCAGCGCCGGTGCCGTCATGGCCGGCAACATCGACCTCACTGGCGACGGCATCGACGACTTCGTCGTCACGGAGTCCTCCGCTTCGACCAGCGCCCTTTCCACCGGCGTTGTCCAGGTCGTTGCCGGCCCCTTGGACACAGACGTCGACCTCGAGACCGACGCCGTGGGACTGTACGGTTCGCGTGCACAGAGCCTCGTTGGCTCCACCGCCCTCGTCCTCCACCCCGACGCGAACGGCGACGGCTACGCCGACCTCCTCGTCAGCGGCCCCCTCGACCCCGAAGTCGACACCCGCGGGGGCAAGGCCTGGCTGGTCCTCGGCCCGATCACCGAAGCGGGCCTCCTCGACGACCTCGCTCACGCCGCCGTGCTGCCCGAGGGCGGCTACGAGTGGCTGGGCCGGGGCCTGGCGGCGACCGGCGACCTGGACGGCGACGGGTTGCGCGATCTGGCCGTGTCCGCCCCCCGCGACTGGTACTACGGGTACGACCTGCCGGGCAAGGTCTACCTCTTCCCCAGCACCATCCAGGGCACGGTGAGCGGCGCCGACGCGTCTCTGGTGCTGCAGGGCGAGGGCTTCGGCGACTACGCCGGTGCCAGCCTGGCCAGCGGCTTCGACGCCGACGGGGACGGCGTGGACGACCTGGCCGTGGGGGCCGCGCGCTACGACTTCACCGATGCGCTCACCGGCAATGGCGCCGACTACGGCCGCGGGCGCGTCTACATCGTGACTGGGCTTTCCCTGCCCTGACGGTCCGCACCCAGCAGCGGGCCCTGTTCGACGACGACACCATGCTGGACTGCGAGCTGCGGCTGGAGGGCGCGAGCTGGGCGCGGCCCGGGCGGTGACGGGTGTGACCCGCACTCGCCTGGCGCGCGCGGCCCTCGCTCGGATCCTGGCGCCGCCGCTCAGATCCCGGTGCCTGCGTAGAGGTCGTCGACGGCGATGGCGGCGTCGACCGCCGGCAGGGGGATGCTGTCGCCGGGGCCGTGCTCGGTCAGGACCCAGGCGCCTTCGGGGCCGCGGGTGTAGCACTCGACCAGGACGCGCTTCTGGCTGACGAGCAGGTAGTGGCGCAGCGAGGGCAGGGCCCGGTACTCGCGGAACTTCTCGCCCCGATCGACGGCTTCGGTGCTGTCGGAGAGCACCTCGACCAGGATGACGGGGTTGGTGATGGCGTCGGGGTCTTCGGCGTCGGTCTGCAGGTCGCCGCACACGACGCTGGCGTCGGGGTAGCGAGCGTTGCGGAACAGCGGGATGAGCACCCGGGCTTCCGACCCGAAGACCTCGCAGGGGCGGTCGGCAAGAGCTGCTGTGAGGCGGGTGGTCACACGGGTGACGAGCCGCGCGTGCGCGAGGCTGCCACCCGACATCGCCACGGCAATTCCATCGACGAACTCGTGCTTGACGCCGGCGGCTTCTTCGATCGCTCGGTACTCGGCGTAGCTGAGGCGTTGGCGGGCGGCTTCGGCCATGGTCGACTCCTGCCGCCAGTCTACCCCGGGCCGGGTCCGGTCACCGGTAGGGGGCTCGGGGAGAGACCTGCAAGCCACTGGATCAGCACCACACGGGCCACATCAGCCCTCCGCCCTCGCCCGCAGCAGCCGCATGGAGTTGAACACGACCAGCAGCGAGGCCCCGAGGTCGGCGGCGATGGCGCCCCACAGCGACGCCAGGCCGGCGAAGGTCAGGACGACGAAGAGGGCCTTGACGGCCAGGGCGAAGACGGAGTTCTGACGGATGATGGCCAGGGTGTGGCGGGAGTGGCGGACCAACCAGGCCAGCTTGGACAGATCGTCGGTCATCAGGGCCACGTCGGCGGTCTCGACGGCGACATCGGTGCCCATCACCCCCATGGCCACGCCCAGGGAGGCGCGGGCCAGGGCGGGGGCATCGTTGACGCCGTCGCCGACCATGGCCACGGGGCCGTAGGCACGCTCAAGCTCCTCGACGGCGGTGACCTTGTCGGCGGGAAGCAGCTCGGCGCGCACGTCGTCGACGCCGACCTCGCGGGCGACGGCCTCGGCGGTGCCCTGGTTGTCGCCGGTGAGCATGGCCACCCGGCCCACCCCGGCTTCGTGCAGGGCGGCCACCGACGCGGCGGCGTCGGCACGCACGGCGTCGGCCAGGATGATGGTGCCGCAGACATGATCGTCGGTGCCGATGACCACGACGGTCCGCCCGGCCCCCGAGCGCTCCTGAAGGGCCGCGTGGATGGCGGGGGTCTCCTGACCCCGCTCCTCCAGCCAACGGTGGGAGCCCAGCCAGTAGCGGCGCCCCCCGACGGTCCCGGTCGTGCCCTTGCCGGGGATGATCTCCACCCCCTCGGCGGCGGGAGGATTGCTCTCCCGCTGGGCGGCACAGGCGACGATGGCGTGG
Organism: uncultured Enterobacterales bacterium; assembly: GCA_964599085.1. Lineage (GTDB taxonomy): Bacteria > Myxococcota_A > UBA796 > UBA796 > UBA2385 > J125. The sequence continues at coordinate 9,280 of CAZRFD010000185.1, forward strand.
GCGATGGGGTGCTCGCTGCCCGCCTCGACGGCGGCGGCCACCGCCAGCAGGCCCTCGGGCGTGTGATCGTCCTCGGCGATCACCTCGACCACCTCGGGGCGGCCCTCGGTCAAGGTCCCGGTCTTGTCCAGGGTGACGACCTCGATGGTGGCCGGGATCTCCAGCAGGCGCCCGCTCTTGACCAGCACGCCGTTGCGAGCCGAGGCGGCCAGGCCGGCGACGACGGCCACCGGCGTGGAGATCACCAGGGCGCAGGGGCAGCCGATGACCAGCAGCACCAGCGCCTTGTAGAACCAGTCCGACCAGGCCGCGCCGGTCAGCAGGGGCGGCAGGACGAAGACCAGCACCGCAGCGGCGAAGACCACGGGGGTGTAGACCCGCGAGAAGCGCTCGACCCAGCGCTCGGCGTTGGAGCGGTCCTTGCGGGCCTGGCCGACCATCTCGACCACCTTGGCCAGCATGGTGTCCTGGGCCAGGGCGGTGCTCTTGACCTCGAGCACGCCGTTGCCGTTGATGGAGCCGGCGTAGACCTCATCGCCGGCCTCCTTGAGCACCGGCACGCTCTCGCCGGTGATGGGGGCCTGGTCGACCTCGGACCGACCGGTGATCACCTGCCCGTCCAGGCCGAAGCGCTCTCCGGGCTTGACGATGAAGACCGTCCCGAGCTCGACCTGGTCGGGCGGAAGCTCGACGATCTCCTCGCCCCGCTTGACCCGGACGACGGGGGCAGCCAGGGACAGCAGGCGCTCGACGGCACGCTGCGCTCGCCCGACGCTCCAGGCCTCCAGGGCCAGGGAGAGGGCGAACAGGAAGGCCACGGTCGCGGCCTCGAACCACTCGCCGATGCCCAGCGCGCCTGCCACCGCCAGGGTCATCAGCAGGTTCATGTCCGGCCGCAGCGTGCGCAGCGAGTAGATGGCCTTGGGCACCACCGTGACCAGCCCCGCCGCGATGGCCACCAGGTAGGCGGCCCCCGAGGGCAGGGGCATGGCGTGCTCGGCCAGACCCATGCCTTCGGAGCCGATGGCCGCCTGCAGGCCGGAGATGGCCGCGTGGCTGGCGAAGCCCACCACCAGGAAGAGCCCGCTGAGCCCGGCCATCAGGTCCTTCCGCCGACGCTGCCACAGGCTGCGCTCCTGGGGTCCGTCCACGACCGCCTCGGCCCGCATGCCCGTGGTGGCGACGGCGGCCTTGACGGCGTCGAGATCGACGCCGGCGGGCACCTCCATCACCCCGGCGAGGGTGTCGAAGACCAGCTTCTCCGGCGGCACCAGGTCGGTCAGGACCCGCTTGAGGATGGTCACCTCCTCGGCGCAGTCCATGCCCTGGATGCGAAAGGAGGTGCCGGCCCCCGCACAGGGGCAGGGGACACGCTCTCGGCCACGGTGGCCGTGTCCTGGCAGGCGGCGCCGTCACAGGCTTCGTCGGTCCTGCTCATGGAGACTCCGGGGTGGACGGCTCATCGTCGTCGTCGGGGGGAGCCGACGGGCCGGGCACCCACCTCGCGTACAGCGACGGCAGCACCAGCAAGGTGAGCAGGGTGCTGGTCAACAGGCCGCCGATGACGACCGTGGCCAGCGGGCGCTGGACCTCGGCGCCGGCACTGGTCGCCAGGGCCATGGGCATGAAGCCCAGGGCGGCGACCAGGGCGGTCATCAGCACCGGCCGCAGGCGCCGCTCGGCCCCCAGCCGCGCGGCCTCGATCGCCGAGACCCCGGGCAGGTGCAGGTCCCGGATGCAGGTCACCAGCACGACACCGTTCATGACCGCGATGCCGAACAGGGCGATGAAGCCGACCGCCGCCGAGATGGACAGCGGCAGGCCGCGCAGGAAGAGCGCCACCAGCCCGCCGGTGATGGCCAGGGGCACGTTGGCGTAGACCAGCAGGGTGACCCGGGTGGAGCGGAAGTTGGCCTGGAGCAGCACGAAGATCAGCAGCAGGACCAGGGGCACCAGCAGGGAGAGGCGCGAGGCGGCCTCCTGGAGGTTCTCAAACGAGCCCCCCCAGTCCTGGAGGATGCCCTCGGGCATGTCGACCGCGGCCAGGGCGGCCTGGGCCTCGGCGACGAAGCCCGCGACGTCACGGCCGCGGACGTTCATCTCGACGGTGAGCCGACGCTGGACGTTCTCCCGACTGATCTGCAGGGGGCCTTCCTCGACCTCGATGTCAGCGACCGAGGCCAGGGGCACCTGGGCGCCGTCGGGTCGGCCCACCAGGACCCGCCCGATGGCGGCGGGGTCCGCGCGGACCTGGTCGGGGAAGCGCACCTGCAAGGCGAAGCGGCGCTGGCCGACCAGGACCTCTCCAGCGGGGCGCCCCCCCAGGGTCTCCACGGCGTCGAGCACGTCGGCGGCATCCATGCCCAGGCGGGCGACCGCGCCTCGGTCCACCTGCACGTCGAGCATGGGCAGGCCAGCGACCTTCTCGGCCTTGACATCCTGGGCGCCCTCGATGCCCGAGAGCACGCTGACCACCTTGTCACCGGCGAGCTTCAGCTCGGCGAGGTCTTCACCGTAGAGGAAGAGGGCCACGTCGGCCCGCACACCCTCGGTCAGCTCGTTGACCCGCAGCTCGATGGGTTGGGAGAAGGCGAAGTTGACGCCCGGCACGCGCTTGGACAGCTCCTCCTCGAGTTCGGAGACCAGCTCGGCCTGATCGTGGGACCGGGTCCAACCCTCACGGGGCCGCAGCATCACGTAGATGTCCGAGAAGTCCACGCCCATGGGGTCGGTGGCGATCTCGGCGCGGCCCGTGCGGCTGATCACCGTGGCGACCTCGTCGGGGAAGGCGTCGAGGACGGCCTGCTCGACCGCGGTGGCCTGCTGGATGGACTCCTCCAGAGACACCGAGGGCGGCCGGATGATCTGCAGGGCGATGCTGCCCTCGTCGAGCTTCGGCACGAACTCGGCCCCCAGCAGGGGCGCCAGGCCCAGGCTGGACACGAAGAGCACGGCGGCGACGGCCGCGGTGAGGTGCGGGTGGCCAAGGACCCGGCGCAGCGCCGGCCGGTAGATCCGCTGAGCGGCCAGGATCAGCCAGGTGTCCTTCTCCTCGGCCTTGCGCAGGAAGATCGAGGCCAGCACCGGCATGGCCACCATCGCGAGCACCAGGGAGCCGATGAGGGCGAAGACCACGGTCAGCGCCATGGGCCGGAACATCTTGCCCTCGATCCCCGTCAGGGCCAGGATGGGCAGGTAGACCAGGATGATGATGCCGACGGCGAAGGCCACGGGTCGGGCGACCTCCCGGGCGGCCTTGAGGATGGTGCTGTCGTCGACCTTCTCTCCGCGTTCTCGCTTCTCGCCGATGACCCGGACGATGTTCTCGATCATCACCACCGAGCCGTCGACGATGAGGCCGAAGTCGATGGCGCCCAGGCTCATCAGGTTCCCGGACAGCCCCGCCAACTGCATGCCGATGAACGCGCAGAGCATGGACAGAGGGATGGCCACCGCCACGATCAGGCCGCCGCGCAGGTTGCCCAGCAGCAGCAGCAGGACGGCGATGACCAGCAGGCCGCCCTCCAGCAGGTTCTTCTCGACGGTGTGGATGGTGCGCTGGACCAGGTCGGTCCGGTCGTAGAAGACGTCGATCTCGACGCCCTTGGGCAGGCTGGGGCGCAGCTCATCGACGGCGTCGCCCAGATCTTCGGAGACCACCCGGGCGTTCTCGCCGAAGCCCATCATGGCGATGCCGATGACCGCCTCGCCGCGTCCATCCCGGGTCACCGCTCCCTGGCGGATCAGCGGGGCGAAGCGCACCTCGCCCAGGGCGTCCACGGTGATGGGCGTGCCCTCTTCGTTGGTCGCAACCACGACGCTGCGCACGTCCTCGAGGCTCTCCAGCAGGGCCGTGCCGCGGACCAGCATCTGCTCGCGGCCGCGCTCGAGGTACCCACCGCCGACGGTGAGGTTGTTGTGCTCGAGGGCCTCGAAGAGGTCGGCCAGGACCAGCCCGTGGGCCGCCAGGCGCTCGGGGTGTACCTGGACCTGGTAGGTGCGCAGCTCGCCGCCGAAGGTGTTGACCTCGACCACGCCGGGCACCGAGCGCAGGCGGGGGGCCACCTGCCACTCCAGCACGTCGCGC
>CAZRFD010000186.1:0-12812 GCA_964599085.1 uncultured Enterobacterales bacterium
AGCGAGCTGACCGGGGCCTTCGGCTACTTCTCGCTGCTGCGCGGCGTCGCCGGGCGGTGAACGGTCGGCTCAGCCGCCGGCCGGGAAGCGCCAGATCACCGTGTCCTCGCCTTCGTCGGGGTCGCCCGGGCAGCCCTCGGCGAACAGCGTGCCGTCGGCGGCCAGGGCGGGGGCGCCGAGGTACCAGTCGTCGGCTTCCGCGATGATGTCGACGGAGTCGCCGTCCCAGGTGGCGATGCAGCTCAGTCCGGCGCAGTCGTCGGTGGCGAAGACCACCAGCGACCCGTCGCTGCTGAAGGAGGCGTCGGTCTCTTCGGCCGGGGTGTCCAGGAGCACCACCGGGTCGCCCCCCGTCAGCGATACGGTCCACAGTCCCCAGGTGCCTCCGGCGTCGGACTGGTAGACCACGTCGTCGGTGACGGGGGAGGGGTTGGGCTCGCGGGCGTCGGACAGCCCGTCGGTCAGCGCCGCCTCGCCGATCCCGTCGACGCCGATGCGGTAGATCGCGGCCACGCCGCCGTCGGGGCCCGACTGAAAGACCCCTGACTGGAAGACCAGAGTGGCGTCGTCGCGGGCGAACGCCGGTTCGTATGAACGCTGGCCGGGACGGTCGGTGAGCCGCGTCCGGTCGCCGGACCGCAGGTCCGCGATCCAGATCTCGTCCCGGTCCTGTTCGTCTGATGACAGCGCCAGCAGCCCACCGTCCGAGCTGCTGCACCGCCCGGGGAGGTTGACGTGGTCGTTGTCGCCGGCGTCGACCAGCGCCGTTGTGTCGCCGCCGGTCGCCGGCACCGACAGGATGGCGGCCGGGCCGTCATTGTAGCCGTGGTCGAAGCGCGTGAACACGAGCGTGTCGTCGCCGGGGAGCAGGCAGGGGTTCTGCTCGGAGCCCTGTCCGGTGGTCACCTGTACGGCGCCTGCCACCGGTGGTTCCAAGCTGCAGGCCAGCAGGAGGGTGGGGAGGACGCTGTGCATGGGCACTCCGGCTGCGTGCGCTGTAGCCGATCCCGGAAGCGAAGGCTGCGGCCCCGAGTGCGGTCGTCGCGCAGCGCGAGGGGGCTCTACCTGTTCCCACGCCCCCGGGCCGGGTCATCGCGGAAGTCCGCCGGGTCGATCCCGTGCCGCTCCAGATCCCGGTAGAGCTGGCGGCGACTGCGGCCCAGCCGCCGGGCGGTCTCGGCTACGCTGCCGTCGGTGGCGGTCAGGGCCTGCTGGATCGCCTGCTGCGTCGGTGGCCCCGCGGGTGGTGCGGCAGGCGGCGCCGCGGACGGAGGCGCCACCCGAGCAGCCCCCAGGCGCGCGTCGACGAGCTCGGTCCCCAGCTCGTCGAGGTCGGCGCCGCGGGCGGCGACCTCTTCTGCGAGCTTGAGCAGCTCGCGGACGTTGTAGGGCCAGTCGTGGGCGAGCAGCCGGGCGACGAGCTCGGGGTGCAGGGGCGCCCGGGCGATGGTCGTGAACAGTGGCAGGATGTCCTCGCGACGCTGGCGGAGGGGCGGCAGGCACAGGACGTAGGCTTCGAGGCGCGCGCGCAGCTCTCCGCGGAAGCGGCCGCTGGCGACGGCGTCGTCGAGGTCCAGGCTGGTGGCAGACAGGATGCGGTTGTCGACGGCGACGGGGCGGCTGGAGCCCACCGGCAGGACCTCGCCGGCCTCGACGGCGTGGAGGAGCTTGGGCTGCAAGGGCAGCGGCAGGTCGGCCACCTCGTCCAGGAAGAGGGTGCCGCCGGAGGCTTCGCGGAACACGCCGGGCCGGGGGCGCTCGGCCCCGGTGAAGGCGCCACGCTCGTGGCCGAACAGGGTGGCCTCGGCGAGGTGTTCAGGGATGGCGGCGCAGTTGACCGAGACCAGGGGGCCGCGCCGGCCGCTCAGGGCGTGGAGCACCTGGGCGGCGACGGTCTTGCCGGTCCCGCTCTCTCCGCGCAGCAGGACCATCGTGTCGCGGGGGCCGAGCCGCCGCAGCTCCCCACGGAGCTGGTGCATGACCGGGGAGTCGCCGGCCAGCGGCGCGAGCGCCCCCCGTGCCGCCACCGGGCGCAGCCCGTTCGGGACCTGCCGCACCAGCAGGAAGCTGTCGCCCAGGCGCAGGACGTCGCCGTCGTCGAGGGCTGCCTCGGTCAGCGCCCTGCCGTTGTGCTGGCTGCCGTTGCGGCTGTCGAGGTCGCGGGCGACCAGTCGATCGCCGTGCAGCTCCAGGGCGAGGTGGGCGCGGGACAGCAGCGGGTCTTCGCCGTGGCCCCACCCGGTCAGCGTGGTGCGGCCCAGCACCGTCCGGCCGGGTGGCAGGAGGTGGACGCCGGGCGGCGCGACCTCGCGGCTGTCGAACAGCACCTGAACGGCCCACTGCCGGCGGCGCCCAGGGCGCGCCCGCGGGCGCTCCACGGTGGTCGCGGCGGCGGTCGGGTGGTCGGCGATGGCGGGCTCCGGGGCGGGAGCATCCTACGCCGCCGCCGCGGCCGTCGCCCGGGCGTGGCGCTATCGTCCCGACGATGGTGCACTATCGACGCCAGCGCCTCATCGGCCGCAGCCCGCACGCCGAGGTGTGGGAGGCCCTGCATCCCGATGGGACCCGCGTGGCGCTGAAGCGCACCCACGGCCCCGCGGTCTCGCTGCGCAACGAGGCCCGCAACACCGCCCGCCTCCACCACCCCGGCATCGTCCAGGTACTCGACCTCGGCGAGCTCGACGGCGAGGCCATCATCGTCCAGGAGCTGGCCTCGGGCGGCGCGCTGCCTGCGGCCGCCGCGGCGAGCTGGCGGGAAGCGCGCGACCTGCTCGCCGAGCTGCTGTATGCGCTGGCCCACGCCCACGCGCGCGGCGTCGTCCACCTCGACATCAAGCCCGGCAACCTGCTGCGCTTCGAGACCGCCCCGCGGGTGCGCCTCGCCGACTTCGGCATCGCGCGCGCCCTGGGCAGCGCCACGGGCACCGTCGCCGGCACGCCGAGCTTCATGGCCCCCGAGCAGTGGCGCGGCGACGCGCTGCGGCCGGCCACAGACCTCTACGCGCTCGGCTGCCTCGGCTGGCTTCTGCTGACCGGTGCGCCGCCGTTCACCGGCGACGCCGACAGCCTGGAGCTGGCGCACGCCTTCAGCCCGCTGCCGCCGCTGCGTCCCGTCTTTGCGGTGCCCCCGGCCACGGAGGCATGGCTGCGTGGGCTGCTCGCCCGGGACCCGCTCGACCGTCCGCGCCTCGCCGCCGACGCCTTGGCGGGGCTCCGACAGGTCGACCCGGCGCTGCCGCCCGCGCCGGCGCTGCGCCGCGCCCGCCCCGCGGGTCTGCAGCTCGGCGCCCTGCGGGAACCGGTGGTCCAGGGTCGCCACGCCGAGAAGGTCGCCCTGCGCGCCGCCCTCGCCAACCTGAGCGGCCCGCGTCGCGTCGTGCTCAGCGGGCCGCCGGGCAGTGGCAAGACCGCACTGTGCGAGTGGCTGGCGACCGAAGCCCACGCCAGCGGCGCCGCCGTCGTAGCCCGCATGTCGCGTGGCCTCGCCGCGATGGTCGCGGAGCTGCTGGCCTGTGAGGGTGCCGATCCCGAGCTGCGGGAGGACCGCCTCGACGACGCGCTGGCCACCAGCGCGCACCTCCTCCCCCACGACCGCGGCGCCCTCGGCCGCCTCCTCGACGGCGACGCCCTCCCCGCCGGCGAGCTGGACGCCCTCCTCCCCCGCCTGCTGCGCCACCACGCCCGCGGCCGGTCGCTCGTCTGGCTGGTCGAGGACCTCCCCGTGCGCGACGGAGTCCTCGCGGCCCTCGGCGATCTCCCCCTGCTCGTGCTGGCCACCAGCGACGCACCGGTCGAGGGGGGGCTGGCGCTGGAACCGCTGGCCCCCGACGACGCCACCCTCCTCCTCGAGGACCTTGCGCCGCTGGCCGACGTCGACGTCCACCGCCTCGTGCAGCGCGGCGGCGGCAACCCGCAGCTCCTCGTCCTGCTCTCCCAGGACCCGGTCCTGCCGGGCTCGCTGCGACAGGCCTGGCGACAGCGCGTCCTCGACCTCTGCCCCCACCCCGACGCGCTGGCGCTGGCCGCCCTGCTGGGGCCGTACGTGGACGGTGGCGACTGGACCGCGGCCTGTGGACGCCTCGGCTTGTCCAGCCCGGATGTCGAGCCACTGCTCCAGGCCGGCATCCTCGCGGCAGAGCCCGCCGGCTTCCGCTTTGTCCAGGCGCTGGCGCGGGAGGCCCTCCTCGACCACGCGGACCTGCCGCGGCTGCGGGCCGTGGCGGCATCCGAGCTGCTCGACCAGGCGGCCCGCTGGCTGCGGACCGGCAACCCCACGCCCGCCGAGGCGGTCCTCCTCGATCTCGACGCCGTGGCTCTGCCCGACGCCGAGCGCGGCCGCGCGTGTCTGCTGCAGGCGGAGCTGGCGCGCTGGCGAGGGAGCGACGCGCTGCAGCACGTCGAGCGTACCCTCGCCCTGGCCCGCGCCCCCGAGGACCGGGTCCGCGCCCTGCACGGCCTGGCCAGCGTGCGCCGTCAGCGCGGCGAGTCAGCGCTCGCGGCGGCGGCTCGCGCCGACGCCCTGGCCCTGGCCACCGCCCACGGGCTGTGGGACACGGTCGCGCAGCTCGCCATGGAGACCGCCACCGCCGATGTCCGCGCCGGGCGGAGTGACGCCGCCGCCGAGCTGCTTGCCGAGGTCCGCGCCGGCCTGCCCGACTCCGCCGGCACCGCGCGCGCGCGCCTCGGACTGCTGGCGAGCTGGTTGGCGCTCAAGGCGGGCCGCTTCGCCGACGCGGTGGCGCTGGCGCGGGCGGCCCGACCCGAGCTGCTCGCCCGTGGCCGACGCCTGGAGGCCTACCACGCCCTCACCTACGAGGGCGATGCCTGGCGGCTCCTCGGGGATCTCGCCGCTGCCGGGCGTTGCTTCGCGGACGCTGTGGCCCTCGCTGACGCCATGGGCTCCGAGCGCGGCAGCATCGCCCGCCTCAACCAGGGCATCGTCCACCTCCAGCGGGCACGGCCCGAGGCCGCGCGACCCCTGCTCGAAGCCGCCGCCGCCGACCTGCAGGCCCAGGACCGCGCGACGGTCGAGCTCGGCGCCCGGCTCTGGCTGCTGGCCGCGCTGGACGGTCCCGCCCGCGAAGCCTGCCTCGCCCGCGTCGAAGTGCTGCTCCAGCGCGTGCCCGGTCGCGACCCGGACCTGCTGGAGGCCGCCGCCTTCGCCGGCGCCCGCTGGGATGACCCCCGGCTGCGGCGGGTGGTGGAGGTGTTGCGGTGAGGGGATGAGCGGGAGACCGCTGCGTCGCCGCTGCGGACCGCGGCTTGCGGACGCCGCTCTGCCGGCTTCAGTGAGCCAGGCAGGGCCGCTCCGCGTGCCGGGTGCGCTGCACGACGCGGCCTTCCGACACCAGCACCCGACGGCCGACTGGACGAGTGTTGCGCTACATGCAACATTGGGGGGGAGGTGAGCGATGACAAGGCATCCCGGCCAGATCCTGCTCGAAGACTTCCTGACCCCGCTTGGCCTCAACGCCAACCGACTGGCCGTTGGACTCGGAGTCAACCGCAGCACGGTCAGCCGCCTGCTTGCCGGTCAGCAGCCTCTCACTCCCGCAATGGCGGCCCGCCTCGGAGCCTTCTTCCATGTGCCGGCACGCTGGTGGCTGCTGATGCAGGCGGAACACGATGCGGCGATGGTCAGCGCGGATCCGACGCTTGTCGAGGGAGTCACTCCGATGGCCCCAGACCCGGATGTGCTCCTCACCCCCACGGGCGTCCTCCGGCTCGCTCCGCCCCTCAATGACAGGCAGGAGCCGGTGACCATCACCGGAGATGAGCTGCAAGACCTCCCTGAAGTCCGCTCCCAGCCGGCTCCACGCGAGGTCAGGGAGGTCCGCTATGCGGGTGGTTCCATCGCCTTGGTCGGGGATGCATCGTGAGCCAGCTCGACGCACTGAAGGAAGTCGTCTCCCCGGCGATTCTGAAGCGAGCAGGGGAGCTCTCCGCTCACCTTCGGGAGCTGGGCATCCCGCATGTCCTGATCGGTGGTCTGGCCGTTGGCATCCACGGTCATCCGCGTGCAACGAAGGACGTCGACTTCCTGGTCGGAGCGGAGGCATTCGCCAGCACCAGCCCGTTCCCCATCTATCGCGAGGAGCTCAAGGAGTTGGTGCGCATCGGGGAGACCGACACCATGAGCGTGCCCGAGAGGTATCCAGGGCTCGCTGCAGAGCTTCGCTTGGAGGACGGCATCCCGGTCATCTCCCTCCGCGGGCTCGTCTTGATGAAGCTCGCCGCTTCTTGGGCTCGGGATCAGGAAGATGTCCGGGCTCTCCTGCGTCTCGCGCCGCAGCGGATCCGCGAGGTCCGGGACTACCTCCAGAGAGAGGCTCCTGAGCTGATCGTCCGACTCGCAGAGGTGCTGGCTACCCGCTGACGCCAACCCCCACCGGGCAAGAAACCCCCGTCCCCCCCAGCCCGCAGTACCCGCCGGGGTTCTTGTGGAGGTACTGCTGGTGGTAGTAGTTCCGGTACAGGATCTATCTGGGCTTTGGACGAAACCGCCCAAGGATCCAGTCGAAGTGCGCAACAGGCTCCATGACCGCAAGCCGCCCTGCATCGACTACCAGCCTCCCACCGCATCGCGCGCCGCCCTCCAGGCGGACCAGGAGATCCAGTCGTTCTCGAACACCCACCTCCCGCAGTGGCAGGTCAGGTGCGTCGGTCCGATGACGGGGGCCCACGCCTCTTCGGTTCGACCCAGGTTGCCGCCCCGCACCGTGTTGAGCAGCACGTCACTGGCGCGGTGTTCTCGAACCTGGTCGGGCTGCCCGTACAGCCCCTTGCAGTAGCCGCTGGTGTGCCGGGTCGTGAACCGGACAACCCTCGGCTCCGGGATGCCCTCGGAGCGGGCCTTCTCCATCCACGCCATGAAGTGACCGTAGTCGAGGGCTGTGTGTAGCTCCCATCGCGCCAGTACATCGAGGTCGTGCTGGAGATGTGCCCGTCCTCGCACAGCGAGGGCAAGTCGTTCGCGCAGTTGGCCGGCCGGGAGGCCCTGCTCAAGAGCGGTCCGCAACTCGCCTCGAACGAGGTGAAGGTCGTCTTGCCGGACCGCATCCAGGCTGGCATCGACGAAGAAGGACCACGCCTCCCCGGAGTCTCCCGTCGGCCACGACAGGAAACGACCTCCGAAGCGGTGCGCGAAGTCCAGTGAGTGGTGTCGCGCCCGGGCTCGGAAGTGCTCGTCGACCATCAAGGCCGGCCCCGACCAGTGGAGGCGGGGTCACAACAGACCCACACCAGCCAGACCTCGACGCCTTCACGGACCCCAGCTTCCACAGGCACGCCCGGCCCGACATCCCCCTGAACGCCCAGCGCCCTCGTGAAGGCCACGTACTCGTCCCACCCGCTCCCGGGCACCTCGATGCGGTCGGCGAAGCTGTGGACGAGCAGGACGGCCCGCCTGGCCCGCTGGTCGAGGGCCGTGAGCAGGGCCGCGTAGCTCCGGTGGAGAAGCTGGTAGGCGAGGCACTGGACCGCTTGGTCATCCGCATCAAGTTCGAGGCCGTCGCAGATCCTCCGCACCCGGGAGGCCCGGTTCTCTGCTGAGCCCTTCCCTTTGCCGGCGACGAGCCAGTCCTTCACCACGGGTCCGAAGCCCTCGTCCACCTTGCCCTCGACACCGACGATCACCGGGTTGCCGAGGTCGTCCTCTGCCCAGACCATGAGGTCGGTGACGCTGGCCCTGCCCTGGCCGGGCATCGGGGTCTCTTGTTCGACGATGCCCTTGACGAACCTGAGGCCCCGGAGCCGCTCGACCTGGCCCAGCGCCACCCGGACCTCACCCGGGAACCCGTCGGCCTCGCCCCAGGTCTCGGCCAGGCGGACGGCGGACCTGCCGGGCTTCCAGTGCAGGGCTGGGTGGAGGGCCTGCCAGTCCTCCAGGGACCGGAGGGACTCGCCCTCGTTCGAGAAGAAAATGGCAGGCTCGGCCTCGGCCACCAGGGAGACCGGCCCGCCGACGCCCTTGCCCCGAAGGAAGTCGAGCCACCGGCGAGCGGAACCGCCCCGGTTCACCGTCTGGATGGTGACCTCGCCGTCGGAGCGCAGGTCCACAGTCGTCTTGACCAGCCGGCCCCGGACGTAGTCGGCGTAGAAGTGGAGTCGACCCCTCTCGAAGCTGAGGTGCTGGACCATGTCGCCGACGGTCCACTCGTCCTGGCGCTCGAAGTCCATCTCGGAGGCACCGGCGGGGCGGGCGTCATGGAAGCTGAGGACCCCGATGGCGAAGATGATGCCCAGGGCCGAGGTCTCCACGTCGTCCTCGTCGATGCGGAGCACGATGTGCATGGAGCCGCCGGGGGCGAAGTCGCTCTCGGTGACCTCGACGATCTCGAAGTCGGTGGAGGCGGCCTGGCGGAGCAGGTCTTGGCCGGCGGCTCGGTTGGGGTCGGTGGTGCTGGACATCGCGGACCACGTAGCGGGCAGAGAAGGGGGATGCATGGCGCTTGGCGAACAGCAATGGCAGCCGCATCACTTCCGGCACGCGCGGGCCGCACTGGCTCGGCCATGTTGCCATCGGGCTTGCCGGCTGCTTCCAATGTCATCGGGGGGTGCGACACGAGGCCGGAGGTCGGGTGCTGGTGGACCACTTGACGCAAAGGCGAGCGTCGATTGGCTGAGTACCCACGCCGTTGTACTCTCAGTATCCACCAAGCCGAGCGAGGCCGATGAGCGAAGCACCTACCATCACCATCGCCGGGGCGGTGTACCAGAAGAACCCAGATGTTGACCGCTACCAGATCGATGTCGACGCCCTCGGGGACTTCCGGCTGGAGGATATCCCTCCACACTCGCATGTAGAGATCACGGGGCTGCCCTGTCCAGCCGACGCATGCGAGTGCGAGGTTTTCGGCGTCAACAGCGGTGACGAACTCTCGGTCTACGGAGGGGTTTCGTACAGGACCACCGATGCCCAGAAAGCAGGGGTGTTGGCCCGCCTTCGACGGGCCTTCCCGGACTCCTTCGGGTATGTCGATGCATTCGGACACATCCGAAACCCCCAGTTCTCCGTCCGAGTGCTCCCGGACGGTGTCCTGGCAAGCGTCACCATGTGCAGGGTCTACGAGGTTCACTCTGATGTGCTCCTCCGCGAGGCGGCAATCCCCTACGTGGAAGGTCTACGCCGGCTGGTGTCGCCTCAGCCCCACGTCTTCATCTGCCACGCATCCGAGGACAAGGGCAGCGCCCGTTGGATCAGTCGCGCGTTGCAGGACGCTGGAGCAGACGTGTGGCTCGACGAGTGGGAAATCCAGGTCGGCGACTCGATCTTGGACAAGATCGACCAGGCACTGGGCGTGGTCACCCACTTGGTCGTTCTCTTGTCGTGGACCTCCATCCAGAGGCCATGGGTGAGAAAGGAGCTTTCGTCAGCGCTCTTTCGCCAACTTGACGGGCATTCGATCTGCGTCCTCCCTGTACGGCTGGATGATTGCCCTGTCCCGCCCATCTTGGCAGACATCAAGTACGCTGATGGGCGAGCAAGTCCAGGTGATGCGGTCACCGCGCTACTCGCCGCGCTGGAGAACCAACGGGCAGGTTGAGCCAGGGGGTGTGTCGCCGGGCGCGCGGGCGGGGCCTTGCTCACCGCCACGGAGTCGGGTAACCTCCGGGTGGCGTGACCACGCCGAACCCCATGGGCTCTCCCGCCTGAGACCCGCTTCGGGGCAAAGTGGACCCAGTCCACGGTCATCAACTCCGGTTGAACCAACATCGCTCTACCGAAGGAGGCGGACTTCACCTGAGCGGTGTGGAGGTTCCACCATGGCAAAGAACAAGAAGCTGAACAAGGCGATCCGTGCTCGCATGGAGCGGACCGGCGAGCCCTTCTCGACCGCGAGGATGAACATCCTCAGGGCCCGAGGCGCGGCCAGGAGCGACCATCGAGAAGACCTGACGGTCATCGCTACGTGCGAGAAGGTGATCACCGCGGGCAACACGACGCGCCGCCTGCGGCTCGATCCCGGCGAAGCGGGAGTCCGGGTCATCCTCGACGGCGTCGACCTGGGCGAGTTCCAGGCCCCGGTAGAGGCCGGAAAGGCGCGGGTCCCCGACGGCGAGTACGCCCTGTCGGGCGGCTGGGCAGTGCGGGTCGAGGGCGAGTACGAAGAGCCGATGCCGGAGTTCGGCATCGAGGGCGGATGGCGGACCGGAGGACAGGTTGCCCTTCTCCCGCCGCCGCAGCCCGGTCCGGAGGCGTTCGGCCGCCGCTCGGCGCTGGTGTGGGTGGAGTTCCGAACCGACGGGTCCGTCTGCGGCTGGGGAGGCACGAGCACGCCGTTTTACCGAGCGATGTTCGTCGCGCCTGCTGCTGCACACGTGAAGGTCGAAGTCGAGACCCTGCCGGATGAGGGCGACGAGTCCCAGAACATCCTCGACTACCACCGAAGAAAGGTGCTCCGCGTCGTCCATGGTCCAGTGGCGCAGGATGTGGATGTCCTGGTGGCCCTGGGTGAGCCGCTCGTGCCCGAGGGTGCGTGGAGCCTCGCCTCGCCGAACTTCCCCGAGAGGTAGTCACACGGTCGCGCGAGGCCGGGTGGGTGGGCTTCGACGGCCCCCCGAGCATGGAGCCCACATGTTGTGGGCGCGGTAGGCTACGCCCTCCACCATGCTCGCGGGAGCCCCCATGCCCGACCTCGCCGATGCCGTTCTCCTGGCCGCCTCATTGCGCCCAGGAGCCTCCACAGCAGCCGACCTGGTCGAAGAGCACGGCTGGCCTCTGGAGGACATCCAGGAGGCCGTTGCGGCCCTCCGTGAGCGCCGGCACCTCCAGCAGCGCCGTGGGAACAGGGCTTGGGGCGGCGTGGACCGTCTCAGGCCCAGCAGGGCCGGCGAAGCCGCCTGCCGGGCGACCCTGCGGGCAGAGATCCTGGGGTCGGAGGCGTCGTGAACCGGCTCGACACCGTCTTCGCCCACATGGACCGGTGGCGTCACCTGCCGGCCTACCAGTTGGAGCGGAGGGCCGACATCTTCTTCTCCGCCTACCTGGCCGAGGTCGTCGCCGAGGTCACCGGTGTCCCGGTCGCGGACCGGATGATCCCCGAGCTACCCATCAAGCGCGACCTCATCTGGCCGGGGCACCCGACCAGCAAGTCCGTGAAGGTGGACTACTGCTTGCTCGCCCAGGAACGGAGCCGGGCCTTCCTGGTCGAGTTGAAGACTGACTCCGGGTCTCGACGGGAGGCCCAGGACCACTACCTGGAGAAGGCCCGCGAGGTCGGCTTTCGGGCCATCGTCGGGGGCATCAGGGACATCGTGCTCGCCACTTCGGCCCACCAGAAGTATGCCCACCTGCTCGCGGAGCTTGAACACCACGGCCTCGTCCGGGTCCCCGCTGACCTCCTGAGCTTCCTGTACCCGGAACCCAGGCCGGGCCTTCGAGCCCGCCAGCACGACATCGAGGTGCTGGTCGGCGACGGGGAGTTCGAGGTCGAGGTCATCTACGTTCAGCCCGGAGCAGGCACCGGCCGCTGCATCGACTTCGACACCTTCGCCGGCTTCGTTGAACGCCACGACGACCCTGTGAGCCGGAGGTTCGCCCGGAGCTTGCGGGAGTGGGTGGAGCCAGCGGGAACCCGGATGCCGGGGTAGTTCCCCACAACGGTCCCCCGCTTCGAGGGGCCCTGTCGGCGCGTACCCGCCCCTGGAGATCACCATGGCGCTCTACGTCGTTCTGCACCACCGCCACGACCCTCACCAGCCCTGGGCCAACACCTGGGAGGGGTCAACTACCGACAGGATCAAGGTGATCACCACGACCGCGGCAATCACCAGGCGGGCCCAGGAGGAAGGGCGGGTCTTCGTGCATCGGTGCGGGCATGGACCGCACCCACCAGCCATCGTGTGCGAGGCCCGCGTTCTCAGGGCCGAGGTGATGGACCGGAAGTCGGGCTGGGTCGAGTTCGAGCCGCTCAGGGTCCTCTCCGCCGAGCCTCCGCAGACTCCGGGGCCCGGCACGAACTGGTACGAGGCCGCCCCGCAACAGCACCCCTGAACCTCCGCACCATCGATGGTCCAGACCATGAAGCTCTACGACATCCTCGCCCTGCACCTTCCGGAGGTCACTCCGGCTCAGAGCAAGCTCCACCTGGCGACGGTCGCGGGCTCGTCGGACCCCCTCGACGAGTTCTTCGCCGGTCGGTTCGAGTCATGGCAGTCCTGGCAGGGCAAGAGGAACTTCGAACGCCCCTTCATCGTCTCGCTCATCAAGCTCCCGGGCAAGAACAGGTGGCTCTTCGCGGGGTGCTTCCGCCGGCTCGGCCGCTCCTGGGTCGAGTCCCCGGCTCCACCGCACTGGAGCTACCGAACCGCGGAGATCCAGGAGACCGCCGCCCTCGTTGGCCGGGTCGTGGTCGGCTTCCGGCGTTCCGGGCGCGCTGCCTACCTGAACGCCGACCGATGGGCCTCCAAGCTGGAGGTGCGCGAGGTTCTCGAACGCCGCATGTCCGTCAGCGAGTTCCCCGGGTACCGCAACCTCGTCCTCCGGAAGCCGACCCTGGACCTCATCGTCGCTCAGGACATCCCGTCGTGGAGGGGAGCCCTGTCGGCCGTGGCGGGCGTCTACCTCATCCAGGACACCCAGACGGGCAAGCTCTACGTCGGCAGTGCAACCGGGGAAGGCGGTATCTGGGCCCGATGGAGCCAGTACAGCGCCACCGGTCACGGCGGCAATGCCGACCTACGGAAGCTCCTGCGGGTCGAAGGGGCCGACTACGCCCGGCACTTCCAGTACACGGTCCTGGAGATCGCCGACACCCACGCCAGCGAGGACGATGTGCTCGGGCGGGAGTCCCACTGGAAGCGGGTCCTCG
>CAZRFD010000187.1:0-12534 GCA_964599085.1 uncultured Enterobacterales bacterium
CGGTCAACTTCGACCAGATCTACGCAGAGAACTTCTCGGTCTACGGTCAGGACGAAGACTACCTGGACACCTGCATCGAATTCGACGCCGACGTGCTCTACGCGGAACTCAACGACGCCGTCCTCCACCTCAGCGTCGGCGCGGGTGTACAGGATGGCGCGCTGGCCTTGACCGTAGAGGGCACGCCCCAGCTCCAGGGCGACCTCGACACGGACATCGACTGGTTCCCCGACGACATCGCGCTCTACTACTTCGAGGAGATGATCCTCGACTACGTCGCTGAATCGATCGGCGACATGCTGCCCGACCTCGTGGCGACCTACGCCAGCGCGCTGATGTATGGGGACCGCTACGGCGACTTCGAGGTCGAGGTCGGCCTGGACGCCGCCGCCGTCAGCGCCGACGCCATGGAGCTGAGCGCCTCGCCGTCCATCGCCTGGGTCGGCACCGACGGCTGCCCCACCGATGATCGATCAGACGGCGCACCCGGCGCCAACCCGACGCTGTCCTTCGGCGACGGCGACGGCTCCTCCATCGCGCTGGGCGCGACCGAGGGCACCGTCAACGAGCTGTTCCTCGCCGCCTGGCGGGATGGCTACTTCTGCTTCACCGAAGACAACGTCGACGAGTTCCTCGGGCTCATCGCCGACGCCTTCGACCCGGAGATCGGTGGCCTCTCGGGCACGGCGTCGTTGCGGGAGCCCCCGGAAGTGACCATCGACGCCGACGGGATCCACTTCAAGCTGGCTGACATCGGCGCGACGGTGACCGGCGACCTGAACGGTCAGACCGAACAGCTCCTCGACATCCGCGGCACGGTCACGGGCCTGCTCGATCTGGGTATCGACCAGGCCCTGTCGTCGTTCACGCTCACGGTACGGGACCTCGACTTCGCCGTCGACACCCTGCAGGCCGACCACCTCGTCGACGGCACCGACGGTGAAGACAAGCTCCGCCACTTCATCGAAGACTGGGCCGGCGGCTGGGCGTCGACCATGGCCAGCGACCTCGTCCTCTTCCAGTCGCTCTACTACTTCTGGGACATCGCCCTGCGCGTCGACAGAGTCGAGACCACCGACGGTGGCCTGCAGGTCTACGTCTCGCTCTACGACGCCGACGATCCGGCGGTCGACACGTCTCCACCGGACACGCGCTTCTCGCTGTCGGACGTCACCGACGAATACGTGGAGCTGTTCCTCGAAGCGCGCGACGACCGGGACGGCCCGCTGGCCTTCAGCGTCCAGCTCGATGGGGCGGGCTGGAGCGCCTGGTCCACCGACGACCACGTCCAGCTCAAGGGGCTGCAGCCCGGCGTGACCGAGATCGAGGTGATCTCGCGGGACCAGTGGCTCAACGTCGATCCCTCACCGGCCGTGCAGTGGCTCGAGATCGGCGAAGACGGCAAGCCGGTGCAGTCCTGCGCCTGCGCGGCCGGCCAGCGCCGGCCGGTCGTGGCCTGGGCCCTGCTGCCGCTGCTGGGTGGCCTGGTGCTGCGTCGACGCCGGGACCCGACGGCCTGACGGGTCGCCGACCTCACCAGCGAATGATCGCCTTCTCTACCAGGAGAACAGCACCCGGCTGGGGCCCACGCCGCCGCGGTCGACGATGACCTGCTGGTAGCCCAGGTTCTGGCCCGTCATGACGATGTCGCTGTAGGCGCCCGACTTGTCCTGGGGCATGGACTTCACGTCGGCCCGGTAGCGTTCGTAGAGGTACTGCGACAGCTCCAGCGCCGTCAGGGCGTGGTCACCGTCGTCGTCGGCGCGGCGTTCCCCGATGGCTTCGACCATGAAGCGGGCGAGGTAGCCGCCGGCGCGGAACTTGGTGGCCACCGCGCTGGTGACGTCTTCGTGGGAGGAGAACAGCCCCATGCGGCCGGGGCGGCTGATGACGTCCTTGCTGAAGCCACCGCTGAAGCAGGAGTCGAGCACGAGCAGGACGGTGCCGCCGTGGACGTCGTCGAGCAGGGTCGCCAGCTCATCGTCGGTGAGCTGGCGGTCGTAGAGGGCCAGCGTCTCGTCGTAGCCATCGGGATCTGCGGCTTCCACGTCGGCGCTGTCGACCCGACCGCCATGGCCCGAGTAGAAGATGACCAGGCGATCGTCTGCCCCCACCTGGGCGCTCAGGTCCGACAGCGCCGCGATGAAGTTGTCGCTGGTGGCGTCGGCGTCGACCAGCAGGCGGCCGTCGTCCGGGGACATGCCCACCGCCTGCATGCCCTGGTAGAGCAGGCGGGCGTCGTCGGCGGTGAAGTCGAGGTCGCCCGGACCGTCGTCGGGGTAGTCGGAGATCCCGACGAAGACGCCGTAGGTGCGGCCGGGACCGGAACCGCTGGCGGGACCGGCCATGTGCAGGCCCGCCGGGTCCGGTTCGGTGCTGGACTCGACGACGAGGTTGTAGTCGCCGGTCACGCCGGCCCGGTAGGACGTCGCCGCCACCCGGTAGCGGCCGGTCTCCGGCGCGCTGAACACGATGCGGGACAGCTCGCTGCTGCCCTCCCAGTCGTCGTTCTGCAGCAAGCTGTCGTCGGGGAAGGCCACGGCGACGTAGGGGTCGAAGTCCGTGGCCGTCAGCGACACCGAGACCACCTGGCCCTGCTCCAGATCGAGGACGTAGCCGTCGGTGTACTCACCGGAGTCCAGGGTCATGTCCCCCTCGGCCAGGCTGCCGCCGACCGCGTCGCCGAGGGAGAGCTGGGACACGTCGCGCTGCGCGGCCTCCTCCGAGGAGGCCTGGCCGAGGTCGATGTCCAGCGAGTAGCTGCCCCCCTGGCCCGCCTCGTAGCTGGTGGCGACGACCGTGTAGGTGCCGGCTTCCGGCAGGATGGCTTCGATGCGACTGTTCGTTGCGCTGTCGCCGTCGTCGTTCTCCTGGCGGAAGCCCGAGGGCCCGGTGACGCCGAGGTAGGTGT
Organism: uncultured Enterobacterales bacterium; assembly: GCA_964599085.1. GTDB lineage: Bacteria > Myxococcota_A > UBA796 > UBA796 > UBA2385 > J125. The sequence continues at coordinate 2,912 of CAZRFD010000187.1, forward strand.
CGAACTCGCCGTTCATGTCGACGCGCAGCGTCTGCCCCGGCAGGCCCTCGACGCTGTAGGTGTCGGCCCACTCGCCACTACTGAGCTGCTGATCGCCTTCGGCGAGGGTACCGGTCAGGTGCTGGCTGCCCGTCGAAGTCGCGGCGTCGTCCACCCGCCGCAGGGTGAAGTCGTAGCGCCCCTGTTCGCCGGCCTTGTAGGTCGTGATGCCGATCGTCCAGGTGCCGGTCGCCGTCAGGGTGGTGTCGATGACCGAGCGGTCGCCGGCGCCCTCGAAGTCGTCGTTCTCGAGCTGGCTGTCGTCGGGGCCATGCAGGATGAGGAAGGGGTCGAAGTCGGCCGAGCGCAGGTCGAGCACCCAGTGCTCGCCCGCAACGCCCTCGACGCGCAGGTAGTCGACCAGCTCGCCGCTGCCGAGCTGGGCGTCTCCGCCCTCAAGCGCGCCGCTCACCCGCTCGGGTCCGGCGTCCGCCGCGGCCGTCGCGTCGCCGACGCTCACCGACAGCGTGTAGGCCCCCGCTTCACCGGCCTGGTAGCTGGTCGCCAGCACCTCCCAGGTGCCGGACTCCTCGACCACCTTCTCCAGGCGGCTGTGGCTGCTCGATCCCTCCCAGTCGTCGTTGCCGTCCACCTCACCCGAGGGCGAGCGCAGCCCGACGAAGGGATCCAGCTCGCTCGACGTCATGTCGACGACGAGGGGCGTGCCGGCCTGCAGCTCGACGGTGTAGGAGTCGACCCACTCGCCGTTGGTCAGGGTGTCGTCCCCGGGGCCCAGGCTGCCCTGCACGGGCTGGCCGAGCGACAGTGCCGCGGCACCACTCGCCGTCTGTCCGTTCGCGGGCTGCCCACCCGAGCGATCGACCGACACGCGCAGGCTGTACTTGCCGCGCTCACCGCCAAGGGCGCTGGTGGCGTAGACCATCCAGGCCCCCCCCTCGTCGGCGATGAGGTCGATCTGCGAGGCGTGCGTGTCCCCGGCGACGTCGTCGTTCTCGAAGGCCTGTCCCGACGGGCTGCGCAGCACGAGGTAGGTGTCGAGCTTGCGGCTCTCCATGTCGATGATGACGCGGTCGCCGACGGAGAGATCGATGGGGTAGACCTCGGCGTACTCGCCGTTGGGCAGCGTCATGTCCTTCTTGTCGAGCTGCCCGTCGATGTCGAGCAGGCGGTCGAGCTGGCCAGCGACGGCCGGGGTGGACAGCGACAGAATTGCGACGAGGGCGACGCGGAGCGAGCGCATGGGGCCTCCTGGGACGGAGGCAGTGTACAGAGCCCTGGCTCTGCGCGCATCCCCGGGGGCGCCTCACGGGACGCTCAGTCGCGGCTGGCCAGGGCGATGTTGGTCAGGCCGGCCCGGCTGCAGCGCGCCAGAATGTCCATGATCACGTCGTAGGACGCCGACTGGTCGCCCCGCAGGATGATGCGCGGCCGGGGGTTGCTGCTGCCCAGCTCGGTCAGCCGGCTGTCGAGGCTGCCCAAGGGGACCTCGTCGTTCTCTACGAAGACGGTGCGGTCGGGCAGCACCGAGATCACGACGTCTTCTGGCACCAGATCCTCTGACCCGGCCCCCTCTGGTGTCATGACCTGCAGCGCCCGCTCGGCCAGAATGCCCTTCTCGTAGGCGGCCTGTTTCTCGTCCTCGATCACCGACGATGACACGACCATCAGGATGATGAGCAGGACGAGGAAGACGTCGGTGAGCGGCGTGATGTTGATCTCGGCGAAGAAGGCGCCGCCGTCTTCGAAGGGGTCGCCGTGGCCCTCAGCGCCGTGGCCCTCACTGCTGGGGACTCCCTGCATGGGACCTCCCCTCGAAGTCGATCAGCTCACCGAGCTCGTCGACGAGCATGGACAGCTCGCGCCCGAGCTTCACGGCGATGTTCTGCAGAGCGTTGAACAGGACGACGCCCTCGAGGGCCACGGCGATGCCGACGGCGGTGGCGATGAGCGCCTGGGAGATGCCGACGCTGACGATGGCGAAGCCGCCCTGCCCCGACTCGCCGATGGCCTGGAAGCTGGTCATGACGCCGATGACCGTGCCGAAGAGGCCAACGAAGGGCATCAGGGCGCCGGCCGTGCCGAGCAGCCAGGTGCGGGCCTTCATCGCCCCGGCGAGGCGCTTGATCTCGCGGGCCATGGCGCGGCTCGGATCGCCCTTGACCCGGCCGAGCGCCCGGTCGAGGCCGGCGCGAAACACCGGACCAGCGGGCCCTGGGAGGCTGGCGGCCGCGGTGCCGGCGGCTTCCACGCCAGTCTTGCGGGCCACCAGCACGACCTGCCGCGCCCGGCGCAGGGATCGGAACACGCGCAGCAGCAGCAGCAGGCGCTCGGCGGCCACGGCCACCAGCAGCAGGGAGACCGCGACCATGAACAGGACCAGCAGGTCTTCGGGGCTGAAGTCGGCCACAGCGGACTGCAGCCAGGGGGGGAGCGTCATGGAGGACCGGGGGGAGCGAGGAGGGAACTACTTGAGGCGGTAGCGGTGGACGCGCTTGTCGCCGTTGCGGCGGGTCAGCTCGACCCGGAGGACGCGGTCGTTGCGGACGGCCAGCCAGGTCGCCACGCCCTGGGGGATGGTGTTGACCTTCTTGCCGTTGACGCGGTTGACCACGTCACCGTTGCGGAAGCCGGCCTGCTTGAGCAGGCTGCAGCGCGGCAGGTAGAGGCGGGCGCCGTCACGCTTGCCGTCGGGGCCGCGGTGCGAGGCGACGCCGGCCTGCTTCTCCAGCTCGCGGAGGTGGCCGGCGTAGAAGTCGAGGAGGTCGCGCTGCACCCGCCAGAGCTGGTCGTTGACCTGGACGATGTCTTCGGAGGGTTCGCAGGGGCGGCGGGACCCGCGTGGCTTGTTGCCCGGCACGCCCTCTCGCGGGAGGCGACCGCTGCCGTCCGAGGTGTCGGCGGAGCCACCACTGGAGGGCTCGGCGGGCTCGGTCGGCGCCTTGCTGGCGCTCCCGCCGCTGGAGTTGGGCACCGAGGTGGGCGCGCTGGGGCGCGACGGCTTGCCCGTCTTCTTGCTCTGGTAGATGGAGATGCTGACCGGCCCCGGCGGCTCCAGCAGCTCTGTACCGCCGTTGCCGACGGGCCCCGCTTCGGTGCCGCCCTCACCCGGTGTGTCCAGGTCGAGCGTCAGCTCCCGGTAGACCAGGTAGGGTGCGGCGACACCCAGGTGCAGGGTGGCGCTGAACAAGAGCGACAGCGCGTGCACGCCCAGCGCCGCCAGCAGGGTGCGGCGCGTCACGGCCAGCGGGCCTCGACGAGTTCAGGGCGCTGCGGATCGGGGGCGGCCATCGACGTCATCTGGGGGTGCTCGCCGCGCACGGTAGCACGGCCTCGGCGTGGCCGGATCAGTCGCCAACGTAGCCCAGCGCCCGCAGGGCGTCGGCCTGCTCGCGGCTGGCCGCGCCCTCCTTGCGCAGGGCGTTGATGCGCGCGAGCTCGGCGGCCCCGCGCGACGCCCAGGCGTCGCGGTCGGGCTGCTGGTCGGCGTCGTCGTGCAGCTCGGCCGGGTCCAGGGACAGGTCGTAGTGCTCGGCGACACCGTGCTGATCGACGATCCACTTGCTGCTGCCCCGGCGCCAGGCGACCTGCTGGCGGCGCTTGAGGGCGAGCATGGTGCGCGCCTGCTGGAGCACGCCGTAGGACCGCAGCTCTTCGTCGGCCGGCGGGTCGGCGTGGCGATCGAACAGCGAGCCCTGTGCCGGCAGGCCGGCGAGGGCGCGGAGGGTGGGGGCCACGGCGGTGACGGGAGTCGGTTGGTCGTCGCGATCGCCGGAGACGGTGCGCCCCGGTGCCGACACGATGATCGGCACCCGCACCGAGGGCTGGTAGACGTGGCGGCCGTGGTTGAGGAAGTAGGCGTGCTCGACCAGGCTCTCGCCGTGGTCGGCGGCGACGACGACGGCGTCATCGTCGTCGAGGGCGGCCAGCAGGCGGCCGGCGACCTCGTCGGTCCACGAGATCTCGCCAGCGTAGGCCGCCAGCGAAGGTCGCAGATCCTTGGGCGTCGTGTCGAAGAGCATGGCCCGCTCGGTGCGCTGCAGCTTGCGCATGGGGGCGAGCTGCTCGGGGCTGCCGGGCAGGCCAGGCTGCGCAGGATCGTAGGCCGAGGCCCAGGGTTGTGGCGGGGCGTAGGGACTGTGCGGGTCGTAGAGGTGGACCCACAGGAAGACCGGGCCCTGCTGGCGGTCCAGCCAGGCCAGGGCGCGGGCCACGGTGCGGTCGCCCCGCCGCTGCTGGGCGGGCGCGCCGACGAGCCCCATGCCCACAAGCCCGCGGGACACCGTGGACTGCGACCACAGGGGGTGGTCGGCGAACAGGTCGTCGAAGTGGGAGAAGCCCCGGTCGATGCCGCTGTAGCGGTCGAGCACCGCCGCGGACACGAAGGCCCCGGTCGTCCAGCCCTCGGCCGACAGCTCTGCGGCCACGGTGGCCACGTCGGCGCGCAGGGGGTGGCCATTCTGGACCGTGCCGATGGTGTCGGGGAGCTGCCCGGTGAGCATGGCGGCGTGCGAGGGCAGGGTCAGCGGTGCCGGCGACACCCCCTGGGTGAACAGCAGGCCGCGGGCGGCGAGCTGATCGAGGTGGGGTGTCTGGACGTCGAACCATCCCCCACCGATGGCGCCGAGGTGGTCGGCCCGGAAGGTGTCGAGCGTGATGAGCACGATGCGCTGCTCCGGCGCAGAGCCTGCGCCGCCCGACGGGGCGGCCCGTCCGGAGGGCAGCGCGACCCAGGCCGGCACGACGGCGATCGCCGCCAGAGCCCAGCGCAGAACCGGCCAGCGACGAACGAGCACGCGGCCCAGGAACAGGCTGGCGAGGCCGAGCAGGATGGCGCCCTGCCCCTCGGGCAGCCAGTGGCGGGCGGCGGCGCCGAGGACCGCCAGGACGACCCACGCCGAGGAGGCGCCCTCTGCGTCCGGTGGCAGGCGACGCCGCCCGAAGATGACGGCGACGAGCAGCGCCAGCAGTGCCACACCGCCGACCTCGACCAGCACCAGCAGCAGGAGCTCTGCCCCGAGCAGGGCGTCGTCGGTGGACAGCAGCGCCCGGACCAGGCCGCCGAGGGCCACGAGCGCCACGATCACCGCAAGCTCACGCGCGCGTCGCATCGCTCCTCCACTCACCCGGCGGCCCTCACCCAGCGATGCCGCCCAGCCAAACGACACGAGCCGACCCCGGGTCAGCCCGGAGTCGGCCCTGGTGCCGGCCGGTCGCTGCTATTCGCAGTTGTCGTAGATGTCGGCGAAGTCGCAGTCGTCGTAGGCGTCGCCCTGGTACCAGTCTTCGCAGTCGCTGGAGACGAAGGTGTCCAGGCAGTCGGCGGCGTTGCCATCGTCGAAGTCACAGGAGTCCAGCGTGTCGAGCAGCCCGTAGTCGTCGGCGTCGTTCATGATGGAGTCGACGCAGTCGTTGACGTCGCTGTACTCCGAGTCGAAGTAGCCGCGGCTGCACTGCTTGAGCTTCTTGCAGCCTTCACGGGTGAAGGTCTCGTAGAAGTTGTCCTGATCGATCGGGGTGGCGAGCAGCGAGCAGCCGCTGAACACGGCGATCATCATGCCGGCGAGGATGAAGTGGTCACGCATCTCGTCTCCTGTGGTCTTGGGACGGGCCCGGGAGCAAGCGCCTTACGCCGCCAGCCCCCCTGCTGTCAAGCATGCATGCGCCACGACCGCGACGAGGCGGTCAGCTCGGGGTGTCGACCACCAGGGTGACCGGGCCGTCGTTGGTCAGGGCGACCTGCATGTGGGCGGCGAAGCGTCCTCGGGCGATGGAGCCCACCCCCTCCGATGCGAGGGCCGCGCAGAACTCCTCGTAGAGCCGCTCGGCCAGGCCCGGCTCGGCGGCGCCGACGAAGCTGGGGCGCCGGCCCTTCCGGCAGTCGCCGTACAGGGTGAACTGGCTGACCACGAGAGCCGCACCGCGGGTGTCGAGGAGCGAACGGTTCATCCGCCCGGCGTCGTCGGCGAAGATCCGCAGGCCGGCCAGCTTGCGGGCCAGCCAGGCGACCTGTGCCGGGCCATCGTCCGGCGCCACGGCGAGGAGCACCAGCAGGCCCGGCCCGATCTCGCCGACCACGTCCCCTTCCACCGTGACGGAGGCGCTGCTCACCCGTTGGATCACTGCGCGCATGGGCTCTCCTCCGGATCAGATCCACTTGCCGGCGACGCCGACCGCGGCGGCGCCCACCAGCACCAGGGCCAGGGCCGCGAGCACGCTGCGGCCCAGCTCGCTGCCCTCGCGCCCGGGCACCGCCCGGTTGCCGAGCAGCAGCGCCAGCAAGCAGCCGCCGAGCAGGCCGCCGAGGTGGGCGAGGTTGTCGATGAAGGGCACGACGACGCCGATGAACAGGTTGAGCACCACCCAGGGCATCAGCGCCTTGCGCAGCCGGTCGCCGAGGCCGGGGGGCAGCTCGTCGCGGTGGCGCCAGCCGAACACGATGGGCGCCCCCATCAGGCCGAAGACGGCCCCGCTGGCGCCGATGCTCAGGCGGTGGCCGCCCAGGTAGGACAGCAGCGAGCCGGAGATCCCCGCGGCCACGAACATGAACAACAGGCGGCGGCGGCCGTAGATGGCTTCGTTGAGCCGACCGAGGCCGGCCAGGGCCACGCCGTTGAAGAAGATGTGGACGCCGTCGCCGTGCAGGAAGATGCAGCTCACCAGCCGCCAGACCTCGCCGTGGTCGATGCGCGGCGCATACATGGCGCCGGCGCGGATGAGCAGCACGTCGGGGCGCGGGGCGGTGACCATGCCGACGACGCCCACGCGGTCGGTCAGCAGCAGGCGCAGGCCGAGCAGAAGGTGGATGACCACGAGCAGTGCGACGAGCCCCCAGGTCAGCCAGGGGCGCTGCATGCCCTCGAACAGCCGGCCGCCGCTGGTGGCCTGCACCAGACGCCGGCGGTGCGCCTCTCGATGCTCGGCGCTGCGGTAGCGCGCGCCCGGCGGTGGCGGGGGCGGTCGCGTGGGGGGTGGGGGCGGGGCCGGCGGCCCCGACGGGTTCAGCGGATCCGCCACGCCGTGGCCTCCTCGACCGGGCCGTCGCTCCAGCCCACCGGCAGCACCCCGAGGGTGTCGCCGTAGAAGCCCACCCGGCAGGGGGCGCACACAACGCGCGGCCCGAAGCGGTCGAAGCTGTAGTCGGCGACGTGCTCCTTGACGTCCGGCAGGGGGCCGGGGGAAGAGGACAGCGGTGCGACGACCAGCGTGCCGCTGTCAGTGTCGGGACCGTAGAAGCTCCAGCCCTCCTGGCGCATGCGCCAGCGGAAGGACCACTCCCCCGTGAACGCTCCCGGCGATGCCCACGACGCCGCCACCCGGGCGGCCAGGGTGTCCGCGGCCAGGAAGAAGCGATGCTCGGCCACGGTGAGGCCGGCGCTGGCCAGGACGCCGACGGCGACGCCGGCGGCGAGCAGGCGGCGGCCGTCGTGGCGGGCATCGACCGCCCGCGTGAGCAGCAGCGCCAGGGGTGCGACGGCCGGCAGCAGGTAGCGGGGGGCTGCGAAGTTGTGGCCGAAGAAGACGGCGGCGATGACGACGATGACCCAGCCCCCGAAGAGCAGGGTGTCCCCCGACTCTCCGGGGCCGCGGTCCGCACCCGGGGCCCGCATGAGCGCCAGGGTGGCGATGAACAGGGCGCCGCCGAGCGCCGCCCAGGGCCAGACGCGCACCGCGAGGCCGGCGTCCAGGCCCGCCGGTGCCCACGCCAGGCCCACGGCGAGCGCGCCGATGATGCCGCCCGAGACGAGGTGGCGCCGGTACCCCTTCAGGAGCAGGGCCGCCGGGATGGCGCAGAAGGCCAGGCGGGTGAACAGACCCAGCGCCCGGACCGCAGGCGCGCCGCGGCTGATCTCGCCGGCGCGCCGGAGCACCTCGACCGGGTGGATCCGACCGTAGAGCAGCGCCAGCCAGGCTTCTCCTGCGACCAAGGGCAGCAGCAGCGACAGCCAGAAGGGCCCGGTGCGGCGCAGCCCGCCCATGACGCTGCCGGTGCGCTTGCGGCCGTGGAGCAGCAGCACCGGCACGAGGGCCAGGGCGGGGTACTTGATCCAGCTCGCCCCGGCGAGGGCCAGGCCACCGATTACCGCCGCGGACCGGGACCCGCCGACGGCCCGGCGCCAGCAGGCCACGGCCAGGGTGCTGAGCGCCGCCAGCCCCAGGTCGGGCATCAGGCCGCGCTGCAGGCAGAGCACGACCACGGGCGCGCTGACCCAGGTCAGCACGGCCAGCAGTGGCCGGCGGGTCGTGGCACGGGCGAGGTCACCGACGGCCCAGCCGAACAGCAGGGCATAGGGAGCGCCGGCCACGAGCTTGAGCCCCCGGACACCGAACAGCCCGGGGGTGGCCTGCTGGACGAGGTAGACCCACCACAGGTGCAGCGGCGGGTGGGCGAAGACGAAGGCGTCGGCTTCGCGGCTGGTGCCCCAGGGCTGCCAGGGGCGCCACCAGGAGTACGGGTGCAGCGGGTCGAGCTGACCGGCGATGTCGAGGTAGCTCTCCTCGTCGAGGACAGGGACCGTGGTGGCCAGCAGCACGCAGCACAGGGCCAGCAGCGCCGAGACACCGACGACAACGCGCCCACGAGCAGCATCGGTCACAGCGTGCGCCGCTCCATGGGGACCACTCAGACGGCCACGGCGAATTCGCGAAGCACGCGGTTGAGCGAGGTCTTGCGGTCGGTGCTGCGGCTGCGGCGGCCGATGATGAGCGCGCAGGGCACGCCGTACTCGCCCGCGGGGAAGCGCTTGACGCGCGTGCCCGGGATGACGACGGAGCGTGCCGGCACCACGCCCTTGTAGACGACTTCTGTCGGGCCGGTCACGTCGATGATCTGCGTGCTGCCGGTGAGCACCACGTTGGCGCCCAGCACCGCTTCCTCCTGCACCCGCACGCCCTCGACCACGATGCTGCGCGACCCGATGAAGGCGCCGTCTTCGATGATCACCGGTGTCGCACCGGGGGGTTCGAGCACCCCGCCGATTCCCACCCCGCCGGAGAGGTGCACGTCGCGGCCGATCTGCGCGCAGGAGCCGACCGTGGCCCAGGTGTCCACCATGCTGCCCGCCCCCACGCGGGCCCCGATGTTGACGTAGCCGGGCATCACGACGCAGCCTCGCTCGACGTGGGCGCCGTAGCGGATGTGGCCCGGCGGCACGAGCCGTACCCCCTGGGCGGCGAGGTCCCGCTTCAGCGGAATCTTGTCGTGGTATTCGTAGGGTCCCAGCTCGACGACGGTCATCTCGGCGTAGCGGAAGTACAGCAGGATCGCCCGGTGGATCCAGGCGTGGACCGTCCACTCTCCGTCGTCGCCCCTGCTGGCGACCCGCAGCTCGCCGCGGTCCAGCATGGCCATCACCTGGTCGACGGCGTCGCGGTCGGGCGTGCCGTTCCAGGCAGTCTCGATGCGGGTCTTGAGCTCGTCCAAGGGACCTCCGAGCGGCGCCCACGATAACGCGCGGGGGGGGCCGGTCCCATGGGGGAGGCAGCCGGTGATGCGCCAGCGGGGGCGTGGGGGCGCGACGGGGCGGAGGCGTGACGGGGCTTGGGGGCGCGACGGGGCGGAGGCGGGGCAGCGGGAGGGCGGGGGGGTGGGGGAGCGGGTGCGACTGCGTGGTGACAGGGGAGGG
>CAZRFD010000188.1:0-12508 GCA_964599085.1 uncultured Enterobacterales bacterium
GAGCGCAGAGAAGCTGCGGCGGGGGCGGTACAGCTCGTGCAGGTCGAGGTCGGCGCGCCGCAGGAAGGTGGACAGTGGCCAGTCCTCTTCGAGGTCCTCGGCCAGGGCGGTCCAGGAGCTGACCGCCCGCCGGATGTTGTCGAGCACGGCCTGGCGCGCCTGCGCTTCGAGGTGGATGCTGCACCCCGAGGGCAGGCGCGGGAAGCCGTCGGCCACGGCGTCGCGGACCTCGGCCCGGGTGCCGCCGCCGAGCAGCGCCCGGAAGCGCCGGTCGAAGCGGAAGCGGCGGTGGGCCGGACCGATGAAGTCGAGCACGGTGAGGCAGGCCTTGCCCTCGCGCAGGCGCAGCCCGCGGCCGAGCTGCTGCAGGTAGACGGTGGCGCTCTCGGTCGGGCGCAGGAAGAGCACGGTGTCGACCTCGGGGATGTCGACCCCCTCGTTGAAGACGTCGACAGTGAACAGTGCGCACAGCTCCCCCCGGGACAGGCGGCGCACGGCGTCCCGGCGCTCGGCCGCGGCGGTGCCACCGGTCACCGCCGCCGCCGGCAGCCCATGCCGCACGAAGAAGGCGGCCATGTACTCGGCGTGCTTGACGGAGACACAGAAGCCGAGCGCCCGCATGCGCCGCGGATCCCGCACCCGGTCGCCCACCGCGGCCAGGATCTGCCGGGCGCGGTGCTCGTCGGCGGTGTACACCGCTTCGAGGTCGGCGATGTTGTACCGACCGGCCCGGAAGTCGAGCTGCGACAGGTCGGTGTCGTCGGCCACACCGAAGTACTGGAAGGGGGCGAGCAGCCCCTGGTCGAGAGCGTCCCACAGCCGCGACTCGGCCGCGACCCGGTGGTCGAACCAGTGCAGCACGTCGCGACCATCGGCACGCTCGGGGGTGGCGGTCAGGCCGAGGAGCACGCGCGGCCGCACGTGGTCGAGGAGTGCTGTCCAGGTGGCGGCTTCGGCGTGGTGGAACTCGTCGACGACCACCACGTCGTAGGCGTCCGGCGCCAGCGCTGCCAGCCGCCGACCGTGCAGGGACTGGATGCTGGCGAAGACGTGGCGCCCGTGCAGTGGCTGGTCGGTCCCGGTCAACAGCTCGCCGAAGCCACCGTCCCGTAGCGCCGCGCGGTACGTCGCCCGGCTCTTCTCGAGGATCTCTCGCCGGTGGGCCACGAACAGGAGCGCCGGCCGACCTCCCCACTGTTCACAGATCCGCCGGTAGTCGAGGGCGGCGACGACCGTCTTGCCCGTGCCGGTGGCTGCGACGACGAGGTTGCGGTGGTGGCCGGCGGCGCGCTCCGCCGCCAGCGCGTCGAGCACGGCGGCCTGGTGCGGGTAGGGGTGCAGCCGCAGCAGGGCGGCGAGGGCGTCCCGCTCCGGGTCGCTGCGCGCCGCCAGGACGGTGGCGAAGCGCGCCCGGTCGTAGGGCTCGAAGCTGCCCTCCTCCCAGTACTGTTCAAAGGTCGCCTCGAACTTGCGGAGGATGGCGCCGTTGTCCACCCGGGACAGCCGTACGTTCCACTCGCAGCCGTCGCGCAGGGCGCTGTGCGACAGGTTCGACGAGCCGATCACACCCGTGGAGAAGCCGGAGTCGCGGTGAAACAGCCAGGCCTTGGCGTGCAGGCGCGTGCGGCGGGCGTCATAGCTGACCCGCACGTCGGCCCCCAACGCCACCAGCTCATCCAGTGCGCGGGGCTCGGTCGCCCCCATGTAGGTGGTCGTGAGCACCCGCAGCGGCGGCCGGCCCCCGTGCGCATCCGAAAACGCCCGCAGCGCCTCCCGCAGCTCCACGAAGCCGGACCACTTCACGAAGGAGACCAGCACGTCGACCCGATCCGCCGACGCCAGCTCGCGCTCGATCTCTCGCCCCACGCGCAGATCCTTGGGACCGTTCACGATGAGATCGCTGTGTCGCAGGGGGATCGACGGCCGCACCGACGTGCCCCTCCCCAGCCGGAGGTCGTCGCGGCGGAGCACGCGCAGCAGGCGCTGTGGGAGCACGTGGTCGTCGGCGCTGACACCGTCGGGGGCGAGGCGCGACAGCAGCGCCACCAGCTCGTTGGTCAGAGCGATCTGCTGCTCCAGCCGCGCCTGTGGGGCGCCGCGCACGTCGGCGAGCAGGGCCGCGACGAAGCCCTGGACGTGGCGAGACAGCAGCTCGGCGGCGGCGTCCGGGCTCAGCTCCTGACGCTCGACCTCCAGGCGCGGATCATCGAGCACCTCCCCCAGGCCGAGGGTGACGAGCTGGTCGTAGAGTCCGGGCGTCAGATCGGGCACCGCGCCAGGCTACAGCACCCCGAGCCCCAAGGATAGCCCCGGCTCAGCTCCAGCGGGCCAGCAGGCGCTCGACCCTGTCGCGCTCACCGAACAACAGCATGCGACAGCCGGGCTCCAGGGTCGTGTCTCCCCGGGGCAGCTCGTAGCGATTCGCCTCGAGGCGGTCGGGGTGCTCGACGAGGATGACCTCGACGCCGTGGTCGGTCGGCAGGTGCAGCGACGCCAGGGACTGCCCGCAGAGGCTCTCGGGCACCTCGAGCTGCCCGAGCACGTGGGGACCGACGGCCGCCCACACCCGCTGCTGGGCGCTGTCCTCCATCCCTGCTGAGACCGTGCCCCCCAGGTCGGCGCGCAGCATGGCCTTGTTGTACGCCCGGATCACGTCGTCCCGGCGGACGGCCCCGATGGGGCGCTCCTCTCCTTCCGCGGGCAGGACGGGGATCTCTTCGTAGGTCCGCCGCGCGATGCAGCGCATCACCCGGTCCAGCGTGTCGGTCTCGCGAACGGTGATGGGTTTCCGGGACATGAGGTCCGATGCCAGCAGGCGCTCGCCCTGTTCGGCGACCCGCGGCAGGGCGTGGCGGATGTCGTCGACGCTGACGATGCCGACCAGCACGCCCCGGGCGTCCACGACGAAGAACTCGTAGTGCGGCGACAGCACCAGCCGGTCGACGAGCTGGCTGAGCGTCGCCCCCTCGCGGACGGTCTCCATGTCCCGCCGCATGATGTCCCGGACAACCACGCTGCGCAGGACGTTGACCTCCTGTCCCTTCCTCAGGTCGATCCCGCGCCGGGACAGCTTCATCGTGTAGATGGACTCACCGAGCACCTTCTGCGACACCAGCGTCCCGATGATGCAGGACGCCATCAGTCCGAGGATGACGTGGTAGTCACTGGTCAGCTCGAAGATGATGAGGATGGCGGTGATCGGCGCATGTGTCGCCGCCGCCACCATCGCCCCCATGCCGACGAGCGCGTAGGCGCCGGGCGAGCCGATGGGGAAGCCGACGACGTGGCCGGCGAGCGTGCCGACGATGCCCCCCAGCGCCGCTCCGATGAACAGTGACGGCGCAAACACACCCCCGGACCCGCCCGATCCCAGGGTGAGGCTGGTGGCGAGCAGCTTCATCACCAGGAGGACCAGCAGCATGCCGACGCTCAGTTCACCGGCGAGCATGGGCTGCACCGTGTCGTAGCCGACCCCCATGACCTGCGGCAGGAACAGGCCGATGATGCCCATGGCGACGCCGCCGAGGGCGGGTCGCAGCATCGGCGGGACCCGGTCCAGCGCGTCGAAGCGGTCCTCGAACCACTCGATGCCGTGGACGTAGGCGACCGAGGCCCCCGCCGCCGCGAGGCCCAGGACCGCGTAGACCAGGATCTCCCAGGGACTGTGGATCGAGTACTCCGGCACCTCGAAGGCCGGGAAGTCCCCCAGCACCGAGCGCGTGATCGCCGTCGCCGTCACCGAGCTGATGACGACCGCGCCAAAGGCGTTCGAGCTGAAGTTGCCGAGGATCACCTCCAGCGCGAAGAAGGCGCCGGCGATGGGGGCGTTGAAGGTGCCGGCGATGCCCGCCGCCGCGCCGCAGGCCACGGCCGTGCGCACGCCGTTGACGGGCAGGCGCAGCGCGCGCCCCAGGGTGGACCCCATGGCCGAGCCGATCTGCACGATGGGGCCTTCACGGCCGACCGATCCCCCGGTGGCGATGCCGATGGCCGACGCCAGCGCCTTCGCCAGCACGACGACCGGCCTGATCACGCCGCCCTTGCGGGCGACCGCGTACATCACCTCGGGCACGCCGTGGCCCTTGGCTTCCGGTGCCATGAAGCGGGTGATGGCGCCGACGAGGACGCCCCCGATGATCGGCACCAGCAGCACCATCCACCAGGACGCCGCCTCGATCCGGCCAAGCGGCGTCTCTCCGGCACCCCAGGCCAGACCCTGGCAGGTCGTGATCAGCCAGCGGAAGGCGATGGCGCCAACGCCACCGGCGATACCGACGATGAGCCCCACCAGCAGCAGGGTCGTCTGGCGCCCCAGGGGCAGGCGCCGGCCGAGGACGAGGGGCGCCTGGCGCCGGGCGTAGTGCCGCTCGACCTCTTCGGTGGACTCGTCCGGCTGTTCGTCGCTCTCCGTGCGGGCATCGGTCATGGCGAAGGAGCCTCCGACTCGACGGCGGAGGCGGCCGCCGCCAGCCTCCACGCAGCAGCCCGAGGTATCGCGGGGGCGTGTGCGGGGCATGGGGCGGGTTGGTGACGAGGTGGGGCGAGCGGGCGGCCAGGGCCGCCGCAGCCCCCTCCACTGAAAGTTTTTTCAGTTCCTGAAACAGGACGAGAGGGCGTGCTACACAGCGAGTGTGGTGGACTCCGCCGACCAGGGGCGGCCGCCACCCATCACCCATTGACCCGGGGAACCCGATGCCTGAGACCCTCTCCCTCGATGTCCTGCGAGCCGCCGTCGACGGTGGTGCCGTCGCCGTCCGTGCCATCACCCGCCTGCAGCCGGCTGGCGGGGCCGGCGACAAGGTCTTTCCGCCCACCTTCGTCAAGGAGGGCGCGGCGTCGACGCGCTACGCCCTGGAGACCCGCCGCGTGGATGGGCAGGACGTGCCCACCGTCCTGCTGGACTCGGTGGCGTCGCAGGCCAACCGCATGGAACAGGCCCTGCTGGAGGGCTGGCGGGACGAGGACCTGTCCTTCCCGGTGATCAGCGTGGACTTCAGCGGAGAGGAGGGGATCGCGGACCTCGACGAGATCACGACGCTGGACGCCCCCCACCGCATCGCCGACGCCATCCTCCGCGACAGCGTCGAAGACAACGGCCTGGGCGGGCTCACCCCCTTCCGCAAGACGGCCATCGGCAAGGCCTTCACCGACGCCCGCCCCACGGCGGCGACTGCGGTGTACACCGCCTGCCCGACGGCGCTGGTGTTTGGCGTCTGGGACAGCACCGGGCCCAAGGGCGGGCTGGGCGCGAAGTTCCAGCGGGCGCTGGTCTCCGAGATCGTCGGGGTGGGCGCGACGGTCGGCGTGAAGACCTCCAGCCGCATCGACCCGCTGGGCATCCAGGCCAACGTCCCCGTCTACCACCGGGCCGACGACCACGACGACTGGACGGCCGACGAAGCCGAAGCCAGCAGGAAGAAGGGCAAGCCCGAACCCTTCAACCGCAGCGGCGGCGAGGGCAAGGGCAAGCCCTCGGCGGTCAACCACTCCAACGTCGCACCGAACATCGACCACGAAGCCGGCGGCGTCACCATCGACCACGCCGTCCACACCGCGGTGCTCAGCCTGCCGGCCCTGCGGCGGTTGCGCTTCGTGACGCGGGCGGACGGCAGCCCCTTCTCGGACCGGGCCGAGCGCCGGCGGGCCGAACAGGCGGCGCGCACCGCGCTGGCGACCCTGGGGATCGCCGCCATCGTCTACCAGCGCCGCGAGGGCTACGACCTGCGCAGCCGGGCGCTGCTGGTGCCCGAGGGCCCCCTGGTCCTGGAGCTGGTCTCCGCCAACGGCGGTGAGCCCCGCACCTTCTCGCTGAGCTGCGACCAGGCCGCCGCGCTGCTGGACGCGGCCGCCGCCGACGCCGCCAGCGCGGGCCTGCCCTGGCAGCGGCAGCCGCTGGTGCTCAAGCCCGCGCCGAAGCTCTCCGACCTCGTGCGGCGCAGCCGCGACGCCGCCGCGAAGGACGGCGCCGAGGAGGGCTGAGCCATGCTCTGCCTGGACTTCGAGCTGCTCACCGGGCGCTACGTCGCCACCGCCTACAACGACCGTCGCCGAGCCGAGTGGCCGCCCCACCCGGCCCGCGTCTTCTCCGCCCTGGTCGCAACGGCGCTGGAGGTCGACGCCCCCGACGACGACGAGCTGGCCGCCCTGCGTTGGCTGGAGGCCCAGCCCCCACCTCGGATCGCGGCCTCCGAAGCCGCGGCCCGGGACGTCGTCACCGTCTTCGTGCCGGTCAACGACACCACCGTCACCAGCGACAAGCATGTCGGCCTGCCGAAGAAGGCGCCGTCGGCGACGGACGTGGCCAACAAGATCGGCGTGCTGCCAGCCCACCGCACCCGGCAGCCCCGCAGCTTCCCCTCGGTCACGCCGGAGACACCGCGCTTCTCGCTCATCTGGCCCGACGCCGACCCTGGGGCCCACGGGGCGGCGCTGGACCGGCTCGCCCGCCGGGTCGTGCGCGTCGGCCACTCGTCCAGCCTGGTCGCCGGCCGGGTCTCGCCCGACGCCCCAGCCCCCACCTGGCGGCCCGCCGACGCCGGCCCGCTGACCCTGCGCAGCACCGACCAGGGACAGCTCGCCCGCCTGCAGGAGGACTTCGCCGTGCACCGCGCCACCGACCCCCGCGTCCTGCCCGCCCGCCACCAGCCCTACGACCGGGTGAGCGAGGGCGCCGAGCCCCTCGCCATCGCCAGCTCCTGCTTCGGCCAGGACTGGGTCGTGCTGCGGCGCGTCGGGGGCGTGCGCCTACCGATCCTGGCGGCGGTGACGCTGGCCCAGGCCGTCCGCGGCGCCGTCATGCGCCACGCCGATGACCCCGTGGCCGAAGTGATCAGCGGCCACCTGCCCAACGGCCGCCCCTCCCCCGACCCGCACCTGTGCTTCGTGCCGCTGCCCTTCGTGGGCCGCGAGCACGCCGACGGGCACCTGCTGGGCATCGCACTCGTGCTGCCGCGCGACCTCGACGAAGACGGGCGTCGGGCGGTGTGGCGCGCCATCGGCCGCTGGGAAGAAGCCCACCGCGTCGACGGCGAGGACAAGCCCTCCCTGCCCGCGCGCATGGGGCGAGCCGGCGTGGTCGAGCTGGAGCGAGTCGGCTGGGAGCTGCCCGCGCACAGCCTGCGCCCCGCCACCTGGTGCCGGCCCGCGCGACGCTGGGTGAGCGCCACTCCCGTCGCCCTCGACCGAAACCCGGGGCAGCTCGCCAGTCGCACGCCAGCCGTGGCAGCCCGCGCCTGGCGGCGCGCCGAGGAGACCATCGCCCGGTCCTGCGAGAACATCGGGCTGCCGGTACCGCGCGCCGTCACGCTGCACCCCTCCCCTCCCCTGCCCGGCTCGGCCCGCGCTCGGCAGTTCGGCCCCTTCCCCCGCGACAAGGGGCGCACCCGCCGGGTGCTGGTCCACGCCGAACTTCACTTCGACGAACCCATCCGGGGCCCCGTCCTGCTCGGTGCGGGTCGCTTCCTCGGCCTCGGCCTGTTTCGCCCCGTGGAGCCCTGATGTCCTTGCAGCCTGAACAGTTCTCGGCCTTCTTTCAGGCCGTCTGGGGGACCGCCCCCTTCCCCTGGCAGCGCCGGCTGGCGGCCGTGGTGATGGCGGAGGGCTGGCCCGACGTGCTCGATCTGCCCACGGGCACCGGCAAGACCGCGGTCATCGACGTCGCCCTCTTCGCCATGGCCGTGGACGCCGCCCGCCCCCCGGCGGAACGTCGGGCGCCCCGTCGGATCGTGATGGTGGTCGATCGCCGCGTGGTGGTCGACCAGGGCTACGACCGCGCCCGGGCGCTCGCCGCGGCGCTGTCGACCCCCGCGACCCCGGTCGTCGCCGCCGTCGCCGACGCCCTCCGTGGCCTGGGCGGCGACGAGCTGCCGCTGGACACGGCGATCCTGCGCGGCGGGATCCCGCGGAGCGAAGCCTGGGTCCGCTCCCCCGGCCAGCCCCTCGTCGCCGTGTCGACGGTCGACCAGGTGGGCTCCAGGCTGCTGTTCCGCGGGTACGGCGTGTCGGGCTCCATGCGACCGGTCCACGCCGGCCTGCTGGGCAACGACACGCTGTTCCTCCTCGACGAAGTCCACCTGTCGGAACCCTTCCGGCAGACCCTCCGGGCGCTGGCGCCCTACAGCAGGCCCTCGTCGGGCCTGCCCCGCCGCCAGGCCGTCGTCGAGCTGTCCGCCACCCCGCGCAGCGACGCCCCCGGCTTCGCGCTCGACCATCAAGACCGCGCCCACCCCGTGCTGGCCCAGCGACTCTCCAGCCGCAAGCCCGCGACCCTGGTGGAGGTCAAGGTGTCGTCCCGGGCGGCGCCCGACGCGGCGCACGAAGCCCTCGCCCGGGCCGCCGCCGACCAGCTCGACGCCCTGTTCGACGCCGGCGCGCGGGCCGTCGGCGTGGTGCTCAACCGCGTGGCCAGCGCCCGCGCCACGGCCGACCTGCTGCGCAAGCGGACCGACACCGACGTCGTCCTGCTCACCGGGCGCATGCGGCCCCTGGACCGGGACGGCCTCGTCGCCGACCTGCTGCCCCGGGTGCGGGCCGGGCGGACGCGCTCCCCCGACGACCCGCGCCTCGTCGTGGTCGCCACCCAGTGCATCGAGGCCGGCGCCGACCTCGACTTCGACGCGCTGATCACGGAATGCGCCAGCCTCGACGCGCTGCGGCAGCGCTTCGGACGGCTCGACCGCCTCGGCGCGCTCGGCCGGGCGCCGGGTGTCATCCTCTGCCGGACCGACCAGGTGGGCAGCAAGCCCCCAGTCGACCCGGTATACGGCGAAGCGCTGGCGGCGACCTGGGACTGGCTGTGTGCGCAGGAGTCCGTCGACTTCGGCGTGGACGCGCAGGCGGCGCTTTCCACGGACACGGTCGACGCGCTGCGGGCGCCGGCACCAGACGCCCCGGTGCTGCTGCCCAGCCACGTCCACGTCTGGATGCACACGCGGCCGGTGCCCAGCGCCGACCCGGACGTGAGCCTGTGGCTGCACGGCCCCCAGCGGGTCAGCGCCGACGTGCAGATCTGCTGGCGGGCCGACGTCACGGCGGAAGACCTCGCGGATCCCGACCGCCACGAAGCGGGGCTCGCGCGGGTCGCCTTCGCGCCCCCCGGCTCCGGCGAGACCATCAGCATCTCGCTGCGCGCGCTGCGCGCCTGGCTGTCCGGCGGAGGAGAACCCGAGCTCGCCGACGTGGACGGTGCCGCCGACGCCGACGAGCCGCGAGGCGCGCCCGTCAAGGGCGCCGTCGTGGTGTGGCGGGGCGAGGACAGCGCGGTGGTCGATGTCTCGGCCGTCCGTCCGGGCGACACCGTGGTGGTACCGGCCGGCCTGGGCGGCATCGCCCACGGCAACTGGGATCCGGCGGCTTCCGATCCGGTCGTCGACCTCGGCGACCTCGTCCAGGCCCGACAGCGCGGCCGCTCCACCCTGCGCCTGCACCCCGACGTGCTCGACGGCTGGATGAGCGCGGAGTCGGCGCACGCGGCGCCGCGGCCGCAGACCACGGAAGACCCCGACTTCGATCTGCGCGCGGCGATCCGCGCCTGGGCCGCGACCGCCGCCACCGACGGCCCCGGCTGGCTGCGCGACGCGCTCACCGTCGCCGCCGAGGGACGCTTCCAGCTCGTCGACCTCGACGACGTCGTCGGCATCGTCGCCCGCAAGCGCCGCCGCAGCCGCACCGGAGAGGTCAGCACCGAGGACGACACGGCGTCGTTCACCGCCCGCGCCATCGCCCTGGCCGCCCACTGCGGCCGGGTGCGCGACCGGGCGCGGCTGCACGGACAGGCCGCCGGGCTGCCGGCAGCGCTGTGCGACGACGTGGCGCTGGCCGGCTGGCTCCACGACGTCGGCAAGGCCGATCCGCGCTTCCAGCGCATGCTGGTGGGCGGCGACCCCGTCCGGCACGCCATGCTGGACGCGCCGCTGGCCAAGTCACCGCTGCCCATGCAGGATCTCGCGACCCGCCGGCGCGCCCGGGACGCGGCCGGCTACCCGCCCGGCACCCGCCACGAGCTGCTGAGCTCGGCCATGGCCGGGGCTGCGCTGCAGCAGGCCCACGACCCCGCGCTCGTCGCCCACCTCGTGGCATCCCACCACGGCTGGTGTCGACCCTTCGCCCCCGCTGTGGACGATCCCGATCCACGAACCGTCCACCTCACCCACGGGGACACCGCGCTGTCGGCGTCGACGGCGCATGGACTGGCGGCGCTGGACGGCGGGGTGGCGGACCGCTTCTGGTCGCTGAACCGCCGCTACGGACCATGGGGGCTGGCGTGGCTCGAAGCCCTGCTGCGGCTGGCCGACCAGGCCGTCAGCGCTGAAGAACAGGAGGTGTGAGATGAACCCGATCCGACTGTCCGCCATCGACGGCAGCAACCCCATCGGCTTCCTGGCGGCGCTGGGCACCTTGCGGAGTTGCGCGTACCAGGGCGTGGACGCGCGCCTCTCCTGGGTCGACAAGGGCCGCTGGCGCCCGGTGATCCACGGTGTCCCGTCGGGCGATGCGCTGGTCGAGCTGCTCGACACCGAGCGCCAGGCCTGGGCCGACGAACCTGCCCTGCGCTACACCTACGTCGACGCCAAGGGCAAGACCCAGGCCGAGCTCAAGCCCCCGCCGGCGGAGTGGCGCCGCTTCCTGCAGCAGGTGCGCGACTCCGGCCGGGCGCGCAGCATCGAGCAGGTCGGCGCCTACGCAAGCGACGTCGTCACCGACAACAACGGGAACACCAAGCCGACGGCGCTGCACTTCTCGGCCGGTCAGCAGCGCTTCCTTGACGCCGCCCAGGACATCCACGCACGGACCGGTCCCGAGGAGCTGCGGGGGGCGGTGTTCGGGCCCGTTACGCGGGTCCAGAGCAAGAGCCTGCGCTGGGACTCCCAAGACTCAGCCGACTACGCGCTGCGTGCACGGACACCCAGCGGAGATCCAGTCCGCAAGCTGAAGGACGTCGGGGCCGAGTGGCTCGCGTTCGTCGGACTCGGCCTGTTGCCGGTGGCGCCGGCGACCTCGTGGCGGGGGCCAGGCCTGCAGACGACGGCGTGCGCACACCGCAGCAACGGCCACCACCTCACCTGGCCAATCTGGATCGTGCCAGCGGCCATCGACTCGGTTCGGTCTGTGCTGGCCTCCCCGATCCCCAGCGATCCCAGTGCGCGTCGTGTGCGAGGAATCGCGTGCATCCACCGGTCGTCCATCATTCGCAACGACAAGGGCTACGGCAGCTTCTCCCCCTCCCAACCCGTCTGACACACACCCCGGGGGCCGACATGACCGAACACGACAAGCGCAGCGAGCGCGTCGTCGCCCTGCTGTTGTACCTGCTGGAGCGCGGATCCGTCACCAAGGCCGAGGTGGCCCGCCGCTTCGGCGTCACGCCGCGGACGGCGCTGCAGGATCTGCAGCTCCTGGCCGCACAGGTGCCCGAGCTGCACCCCTCGGGCAAGGGGCGGGTCGCCCGCTGGGTCCTCGACCCCACCACCCACCTGCACAACCTGGGGATCCTCGACCGGATCTCGCTGCTGCTGGGGCGGGATCTGGCGTGGTTCTTGGAGGGCACGGGCCTGCACGGCGGCCTGGAGCGGGCCGGGTCGGACGCTGGCGCGGTGGTCCGCTGGCAGGCCGACCGCAACCTGCCGCGCAAGTTCCGGGCGCTGCACGAGCCGGCGCGGCACTACCTCGACCAGACCGAGACCATCGACGATCTGCTCGACGCGTTGATCCGGGAGCGGTGGGTCGAGGTGCGCTACGGCTTCGACGACGACGACGCCGTGTGGAAGGGGCCGACGCGCCCGCTCACGCTGACCGTCTACCGGCGCGCGCTGTACCTGCTGGCGTCTGTGGACGACGACAGCGAAGTGCGGCGATACAGCGTCAGCAAGATCCACGAGGTACGCCTGGGCGAACACTTCGAGTACCCCCGCCGGTGGGACCCGGACGCCGAGCTGGCCGGCAGCTTCGGGATCCACGGCGGCGGGCGGCACGGGCGGGTGGTCATCGAGTTCGCGCCCGAGGTCGCCCACTACATCCACGCCCGCACCTGGGCCGAGGGACAGCGGCTGGTCGACCAGCCGGACGGCGGCGTGCACCTGTGGATGGAGTCCGGCGGCATGGAGCTGATCCGCTGGGTGCTGGAGTGGGGCGACAAGGCCCGGGTGATCGAGCCCGACTGGCTGGTCGCCGCGGTGGTGGAAGAACTGCAAGGGGCGCTGTCCCAGTACGATCTGGAGGAGCTGTGAGCGAGCTGATCCCCGTCCGCATGGTCAACGAGGTGGTTTACTGCCCCCGACTGTTCGCGCTGGAGTTCCTGCACGGAGAGTGGGCCGACTCCGCCGACACGGAAGATGGCCGCCGGGTCCACCGGCGGGTCGACAAGGAGAGCACCGCGTCCCTGCCCGATCCCGAGGGCGACGACGACCGCCCCGTGGTCCGCCGGAGCGTGATGCTCGGCCATCGCGAACTGGGGGTGGTGGGCAAGCTGGATCTCGTCGAGGCCGAGGGAGAGGTCGCAGTGCCCATTGAC
>CAZRFD010000189.1:0-12391 GCA_964599085.1 uncultured Enterobacterales bacterium
AAGTCGCCGGCGCCCGCCGCGGTCTGGGTGGACCGCCTCCAGGAGCAGCTCGCCGACCGCTTCAAGGACCGGCGGGGCAACCCGAAGTCCACCCGAGCCCGCTCCACCATCGTGGGCAACCTCTTCCGCGAGTACCTCGACACCCGCTTCGTCGTCGAGGGCCAGGGCTGGCGCCTGGTGCGCACCTTCCCCGAGGGCGAGGCCCGAAAGCCCGCCTACCACTTCGAGGAGGTGGGGGCGTGACCGCGTGCAGACCTTGCAGACCTCGCAGACCTGGGGTGCAGACCTCGGTGGTCTGGGAAAGTGCCGCGTCGGCGGTTGGTTTCGCCTGCCCGCAGACCTCGCAGACCTGCTCCCCGCTCGCCATAGGGGGTGCCGGGATCGACACGCGGTCGAGCGGGCTGCTCTCCCCGTACCTGTTCGAGAGGGAAGATCCTCGCGCGCGCGTAGGGGGCGGGGGAGAGGTCTGCGAGGTCTGCAAGACCGCCCAAGCATCGGTTGTTATTGCAGAATCCTCCGCAGACCAGGTCTGCGGTCGAGGTCTGCAAGGTCTGCGAGGTCTGCGGACCCCGCCCAGGGCCGGGAGGCGGCCATGAGCGCCTCCGCCCGCCGATCCCGGCTGCCCCTGCTGCCGCTCGTGCCCGCTACCGGACGCCGGACGGCGGAGGAGCGCCGCGAGCGCTCGCGGTGGCTGCGGGCCTGGTTGATGGACCCGGAGAGGGTCCATCCCGGCGCCGACCTGCCCGCCCAGGTGGAGCGCTGGCCCGAGGACTGGCGGCTCGCCTGGGAGGAGAGGGCCGCCATCATGGAGTACTGCGGGGAGCTCCCGCGCGAGGTCGCCGAGCGCGAGGCCGAGAGGTGTGTCCGCGAGGAGCACGCCCGGCTCGCCGGCGCCGCGCAGGAGGGGTCCCCGTGACCACGTCTGCCCCGAGGCCGTCCACGCTGTCGCAATCGTCAAGGCTCAGGGGTGGCCCCGGCCCGGTCGTCCGAGAGGGCGGCCGGGCCATCTGGGGCCTTTGCGGTATGCTCGACCTCCAAGCTGGCATGGGGAAGCGACCGGATGTCCGCAGGCTTTTTCGACGACCAGACCGCCGCCTCCGCAATCAAGGCCGAACTCGTCACGAAGTACTTCTGGGCGTGGGCGAAGGTGATGATCAAGCGGGCCAAGGCCCAGGCCATCGCCTACATCGACCTCTTTGCCGGACCAGGCCGCTACGGGTCCGGCAGCAAGTCGACGCCGCTGCTGGTGTTGGAGACCGCCATCGGGGACGACGACATGCGCGACCGACTGCGGGCGGTGTTCAACGACCAGGACCCGGGCCACGTCGACAGCCTCAAACGCGCGGTCGCCGAGCTCGATGGGATCGGCCGACTCCGGCACCCGCCGGCCTTCTTCAACATGCCGGTCACGGACGAGATCGCGGAGTGGTTCGAGCGCGCCCGACTGCCTCCCAGCCTCGTGTTCTTCGATCCCTGGGGCTACAAGGGGCTCTCGCTACGGCTCATCGACGCGGCGCTGAAGAGCTGGGGCTCGGACCTCATCTTCTTCTTCAACTACAACCGCATCAACATGGGCATCCGCAACCAGGTGGTCGAGGACCACATGGATGCCCTCTTCGGCAAGGACCGAGCCGACCAGCTCCGGGAACAAGTGGCGAACCTCAGCTCGCGGGAGCGGGAGCTCCACATCGTGAACGCCGTGGGCGAGGCCCTGCTCGACCGGCGCGCGCAGTACGTGCTGCCCTTCCGGTTCCGCACCCCGGACGGCGCTCGCACCAGCCACTACCTGTTCTTCGCCTCGAAGCACGTCCGTGGCTACGAGATCATGAAGGGCATCATGTACGGGGCCAGCGCGAAGTCCGAGGACGGCGTGGCCTCCTTCGAGTACACGCCCGTCGAGGACAACCAGCTCCGCCTGCTGTTCGCCTACTCCCGGCCCATCGACGCGCTGCGCCGGATGCTCGCCGCGGACTTCGCCGGTCGGACCTTGGCGATGAAGGACGTCTACGAGCGCCACCACGTCGGCAGGCCCTACGTCAAGAAGAACTACAAGGCCATCCTGGTCGAGATGGAGCAGGCGGGTGAGGTCTCGTGCCGACCCTCCGCTGGAGAGCGCCCCCACCGAAGCGGGAAGGTGACGATCGCGGACCACGTCCTGGTGACCTTTCCGTCGCGCCTACGGGACAAGCGTTCAGTATAGCTGTAGCCTTCATGCGAGAGAGACATGGCCGTCACATCAGACATCGAGTGGACCGACGCAACCTGGAACCCCGTCCGCGGCTGCACCAAGGTGTCGCCCGGCTGCAAGTACTGCTACGCGGAGGCCTTCGCCGAGCGGTTCCGCGGCGTGCCGGGGAGCGCCTACGAGCAGGGCTTCGACCTGCGGCTGGTCCCCGAAGCCCTTGAGCTGCCCCTGCGCTGGCGCAAGCCGAGGCTCGTCTTCGTCAACTCCATGAGCGACCTCTTCCACGAGCGCATCCCGGACGACTACATCGCGCGGGTCTTCGACGTCATGGTGCGCGCCTCTCACCACACCTTCCAGGTGTTGACGAAGCGCTCGGCTCGCCTGCGGGAGATCGCCCCTCGGCTGCCGTGGCCGGAGAACGTCTGGATCGGCGTCTCCGTCGAAGACCGCAAGCGCACCGCGCGGATCGCCGACCTGCAGGCGGTCGACCAGGCACATGTCCGGTTCCTGTCGGTGGAGCCACTGCTCGAAGAGATCCCCGACCTGCCGCTCGACGGCATCCACTGGGTCATCGTCGGCGGCGAGTCGGGACGCCGTCCCCGCCCGATGGACCCGGCCTGGGTGCTCGACATCCTCCGGCAGTGCCAGCGCGCGGACGTGCCCTTCTTCTTCAAGCAGTGGGGCGGGCGGAACAAGAAGCGGGCGGGCAGGTTGCTCGACGGCAGGACCTGGGATCAGATGCCCACTGGCTGGTCGTCGGCGGCGGCAGCGAAGTAGCTGCGCGCCCCCTCGTACCCCCTGTACTCGGCACGCCCGGCCTCGGCGTGGTAGTAGTTGGCGCCCGTTGGTAATCTCTCCAATGCCGCGAGGTCCCCTTTGCCTGACGACGAAGTACTCACCATCAAGGAAGTCGCCGCCCTTCTCAAGATCGGCGAGAAGACGGCGTACACGATGGCCCAGGGCGGTGAGCTGCCCGGCTTCAAGGTGCGCGGCCAGTGGCGGTTCCGTCGGGTCGACCTGGTCTCGTGGATGGAAGAGCAGAAGCGGGCGGCCAGCGGCGGTTCCCGGCCGGAGGGAGAGTGATGGACCTGGCCTCCCACCGCTATCGCACGCCACACCCCCGACCCGGAGCTGAGTAGATGGCCCACCGGCGCACGCAGGACGAAGAGCAGCCTGGACTCGCCTCTGAAGCGGCGGTGCCCGCCTACCAGGTGGGTCTTGCCGGAGACGAGGACTCCAAGGAGCCCGTCCCGGCGGACACCCTGATCTGCGCCCTGACCGGCGAGTTCAAGCCCGACAAGCCCGAGGAGCGCGTGCTCCAGAGCCTGATCGAGCAGCTCCACCGCGAGTACCGCGTCGAGATGGCCGATATGGAGCGGGACGTAAAGGTCCGCTGTGTGAACGCAGAGGGCAGGCGCAGCACCATCAAGGTCGGCATCGCCGTCTACGAGTCCGGCAAGCCCCACGAGATCGAGAACATCATCCGCGTCGTCCTCGTCGCCAAGCCTAACAGCAAGGCCACCGACGCCGCCGTCGGCAAGCTGGACCTGGTGCTGTCGAACCTCAACGAGGAGCGGCCACAGATCTTCGGCATGTGGACCAACGGCAAGGACATGGCCTTCCGCATGCGGACCTACGACCCGGCCACGGGGTTCCCGGTCTCCACGGAGCTCACCGACTTCCCGGCGCCCGACGAGACCCTCGCCGATCTGGATGACGCCAACCGTCGCGCCCTTCGCGTGGCCGTCGGTGATTCCCTGCTCCGAGTTTTCAACCACTGCCACGACTACCTCTCGACGCAGGGCCTCCGCGACGAGAAGGCGTTCTGGCAGCTCCTGTACCTGATCTTCGCCAAGATCCTCGATGAGCAGCAGAGCAAGCGGCTGTTCTTCGTCGGCGCCACCGAGCGCAACACCCCGGAGGGGCAGGCGCGCATCGCCAAGCGCATCCACACGCTGTTCGACCTCGTGAAGGACGAGTTCAAGGACGTGTTCGACGGCTACGAGCGGCTGGAGCCCAACGAGCGCGCGCTCGCCTACGTCGCGGCGCAACTCGCCCGCTTCGACCTGCTGTCCACCGACACCGACGCCAAGGGCATGGCCTTCGAGGCCATCACCTCCCACACGCTCAAGCAGAAGAAGGGGCAGTTCTTCACGCCTCGCAACGTCATCCGCATGATGGTGGAGATGGTGGACCCCCAGCCCGGAAAGCGGGTGCTGGACCCGGCCTGTGGCAGCGGTGGCTTCCTGATCGTGGCGCTCAACCACGAGCGAAGGCGAGCGCTCTCCGAGATCGGCTGCCCCTTCCCGGACGACCCGGTGCAGAGCGAGATCAAGAAGGCGACGCCAAGGATCCGCGACTACGCTCGGCATTGCCTGTTCGGTTTCGACGTGGACAGCGACCTGCGCAAGGCCGCGCGCATGAACATGGTCATGAACGGCGATGGCCACGGCCACATCTTCAACTTCAACAGCTTGGAGTACGGCGTCTACGGAAAGCGGGAGACCGTGGACCGGACCCGCTACCGCACCCCCGAGATGGCGGTGTTGGAGCGGGAGCTCGGCGTCGGTCCCGGCGGCGCCCACGGGCAATTCGACTACGTCTTCACCAACCCGCCCTTCGGGGCCAAGATCCCCGTCGAAGACCCGGAGGTCCTTCGCCACTACGACCTGGGGCACATCTGGCGCCGCGAAGGCACCACCTGGGTCCGGCACGCGCTCCAGAAGAAGGTGCCGCCCGAGGTCCTCTTCATCGAAGCGTGCTGGAAGTTCCTCAAGCCCGGCACGGGCGTCATGGCCCTCGTCCTGCCCAACGGCATCCTGGGCAACCCCGGCGAGCAGATGGAGTTCGTGCGGTGGTGGCTGTTGAACCGCGGGGAGTTGCTCGCGAGCGTGGACCTGCCGGCGGAGACTTTCCTGCCCCAGGTCTCCGTGCAGGCGAGCTGCGTGTTCGTCCGCCGCCGCGCGCCGAACGAGACCCGCATGGTCGGGGCCGAGGGGCCGAAGCAGCGCCCGGTGTTCATGGCCATCGCCGAGCACTGTGGCCACGGGCGACGAGGCGAGCCTCGCTACCTCCGGGAGCCCGACGGCTCGGAGAGCCTGTTCGAGCTCGAGGTTCCCGACCGCTGGGAGCGCGACGGGAGGATCCATGAGCGGATGCGCGTCCGCAGGGGCAAGCGCCTCGCCGACGACCTTCCGCTGATCGCCGAGGAGTATCGACGCCTCGTGGACGAGGGGCAGTTGGCATGAGGGCCTTTGTCGTCGATGAGCCCAGCACGGGAGCGCTGCGGGCCCTGAACTACTCGCCCGCCGTGGAGCGCATCCGGCGGGCCGGATCGCGGTCGGCTCTGCCGCTGCGGGAGATCGTCAAGGAGTTCGGCCCGGCCTATGGCACGGTTTTCACGCGGCTCGACTGCCATCCAGACCACGGTGTAGAGCTGATCACACAGAGCGACATGTTCGCTGCCGAACCGTCCGGGCGAGTCATCCGGCTGGACTCGATGCGCCACCCCGAGCGGCACCTCGTCACGCGCGGCCAGGTGCTCATCGCGGGTGCGGGGACCCTGGGGGAGAACGAGCTATACGGGCGCTCCATCCTCGCGGACGGGCGCCTTGAAGGCAAGTACGTCGGACCCGACTCGATGTCGCTGCACTTCGAGGACCCGGAGGACGACTTCTCCCTGTTCACGTATGCGTGGCTTGCGAGCCCGACGGGTGTCCAGGCGCTCCGGTCCACCAGCTACGGGACGAAGATCCTGCGCCTTCGCATGGACCTGTTGACCACGCTGCCGGTGCCGATCGCCCCATCATCGGTCGTGAGCCGGGTTGCGTCGCTCGTGCGCCGTTGTACCGAGGGGAGGGAGGTGTTCCTCCGCGATCTGCAACGAGCCAGGCGACTCGTCGAGAACCTGCCTGACATGCAGGAGGCACACGAGATGTGCGCCGAGCGAAAGTGTCGCACGGTTCTTTGGAGCGGCCCTTTCCCAACTCTTTCTGCATGGACATTTGCATCGTCGGCTGGCGCACTCGGTTTTCTTCGCAAGAAGTGGAGCGGTCGCTTGGCAGATGTTGTGGAACATGGCGGAATATTTCGTGGTGGCCGGGGCGCCCGTGTTCCATGTGTACCTCCATTTGGCGTCGATTTCTTGTCCCAGCGGGATGCGTTCTTGATTCGACCTGTCCCGCAGCGCGTCCTCCTACCATCATCTGGATTGGTACCTCGCCCGGGCACCATCATGGTTGGCGGCCAAGGTACCCTGGGCGAGGGCGAGATTTTTGGACGTGCAGCCCTCGTTTCGGAGGATGGAGCCAAGAGAGCCTGGACGGAACACCTGCTCCGGATTGTGCCAACGCAGGGCGAGGAGGCCCGCCTCTACTCGTTCCTCACCACCACGGTGGGATTCCGCCTTCTACGGAGCACCGCGGTTGGCACCAAGCTCCTTTCAATGCGGCCTGATCTGCTCCTTCAGCTTCCCATCCCAGACCTATCAGATCGTGTCGGAATGCGAATCGACCACTTCGTAGGCGAAGCGGTCACGGCCAGAGCAAGAGCTGACGCCGCGGAAGCCGAAGCCATCCGCATCATCGAGCAGGAGGTTCTGCCCCAATGGCTCGCGTGATCTACACGCCCTCCGGCGGCGACGGTCCAGTCAATGCCTTCGAGAAGGAAGTGCTGGAAACTCTGCGCCGAGCCCTGCCGCGGGCCTGGGGTCTCGCGCCCAACTTCCAGCTCAAGCAGCGTGGTCGCGATGCCCTGGAGTACGACATCGTGCTCTTGGCGGCCCACGCCCTGTTCGTGATCGAGGCGAAGGAGTGGTACGGCCGGCTCACGGGCGACGACCAGGAGTGGCTGCTCAACCACACGCCGAAGCGCTGTCCCATGTGGACCGTGAACCACAAGTGCAAGGTCCTCAAGTCCATGCTCGGCGCGCTCGCCAACCGGGCGCACGTCGCGCCGGTGCTGGTCGTCCCCGACGGCACGGCCATCCGGGTCAGTGGCTCGTGGAAGGACTCGGTGGTGAACCTCGGAGACCTGGCGGCGTGGCTGCAGGACCCCCGGAAGGTGCCAGCCCATCGCCGCGGCGAAGACCTGACGCCGCTCCTCTCGGCGATGCAGAACACGCTCCAGGGCAAGTGGGCCGCCCGCCAGCGGCAGCGTCGCCGCCGCATCGGCAGCTACGAGATCGTCGAGACCCTTCACGTCGGCCCGGACGAAGCGATGTACGTCGCGCGCCGTGCCTACGTCGAGGGCGACCCGTCGCGGTACCGCGTCCGCACATGGAAGATTGATCCCCACGGCGCCCACGAGGAGGTCGAGCAGCGCAAGGCGGTGGTGCGCCGCCCCACCGAGGCGGTCGCGCGGATCGGTCGCCACCCGAACCTGCTGCCGGTGCTTCAGTTCGACTACGTGGACGAGGACCACGAGTTCTTCGAGGTCACGGAGTGGTCCGAGTACGGGACGCTGCACGGCTTTCTGACCAACTCCGAGCGCGACCGCCTCACGATCCGCGAGCGCTTGGAGATCGCCGAAGGCGTGGCCGCAGCGCTTGAAGCGGTTCACGCCGCCGATGTCGTCCACCGGAACGTCTGCCCCGCGACGGTCCTGGTGGGCTTCGACCGAAAGCCTCGCCTCACCGACTTCGACCGCGCCTGGATGGACGCTGGCCGCACGGTGTTTGCCGACACCGAGTACCGCGTCAACGAACCCTACCTGCCGCCCGAGCTTGCTGATGTGTCGGACTACGACTTCGACACCACGTCCGACATGTACTCCTTCGGTGTGCTGCTCTACCAGCTCCTCACGGACGAGCTACCCTTCGAGGGGCCGGACGCGGCCCGGGCCGCGGGAGGGTGTCCCCCGAAGCTGCCATCGGAGGTCAGGGCGAGCGTTGACCCGATCATCGACGAGCTGGTACTCGACCTGTTGCGTACCGACGACTTCAAGGCCCGGCCGACCGCCTCCGACGCGCTGGCGCGCCTGCGGAGCGTGCTCGGGGAGACGACCAGCGCCGGTCGCAAGGAGCCGTCGCAACCTCCCACGCCCCCCGCTGCCGAGCTGAAGGTCGGCGCCATCCTCGACGGCGTGTGGAGGCTCGACGAGGAGATCGGAAAGGGCACCTTTGCCAAGGTCTACCGCGTGTTCAACCTGGACCACCAACGCACTTACGCGATGAAGGTGCTCGTGGACACCGAGAACGCCGACCTGGCACTGCATGAGTTCACCCAGGTCCAGCCACACCTGCCGGCACACCCGAACATCGTCCGCATCGTCTGGATGGCGCGCCTCGGTCCACCGCTCGACCACCCCTACATCGTGTCCGAGTTCGTCAAGGGCGAGACCTTGGAGCCCTACTGCGCGGACGAGCGGAGGTTGGCCTGGTCCGACATTCGGTCCATCGGCAGCCAGATCCTCGACGCCCTTAAGGCCCTGCACGCCAACGGAATCTACCACCGGGACATCAAGCCCCCGAACATCATGCTCGAGCTGCCATCCCATCGGCCCAAGCTGATCGACTTCAACATCGCCGCGAAGGCGAGTGAGGCCAGGGGCAGGGCAGGGACGCGGCGGTATTGGGCGCCCGATGTGACGACGGCCGGATGGGGGGCACACGCGGACCTGTTCTCTCTGGGAATCGTGCTCTACGAGCTGGTGGTCCACCGGCACCCCTTTCCCCACGACCGGCCCGAAGGTGGCCAACCCTACGATCCACGAGAGATCGCCGTTGGCGTCCGCCTGTCGGAAGAGCTCGCCTCGTTCCTGCTCAAGGCGGTCCAGCCCCGCGCGGAGGACCGGTTCCAGTCCGCTGCCGCCATGCGGGACGCACTCCAAGCGGTGCCGGCCATGCTCGCACCGGTCGAACCGCCGGGCCCGTCACCGGACACCTTCGAACATCTCCAGCTTGCCCCGGAGGAGGTCGGGCGCAAGGACTACAACCCCTACATCACGCGGATGCTCACCCTCTACAGCCAGGCACGGAGGACCAACACCGGCACGCGTGGCCTGGACGAGTTTGCTCGCCTCACCTACGTCCGCACCTGGCTGGACGAGAAGCTGGCCCCCACCATCACCACCGGACGCTACCGCCTGGTGATCGTGACGGGCAACGCGGGCGATGGCAAGACCGCCTTTCTACAGCAGGTCGAGGCGCTGTTCCAGCAGAACGGCGCGAAGGTCACGCGGCTACCAAGCCAGAACGGAGCCACGTGGACCTGGGAGGGCCTGAGCTACGAGTCGAACTACGACGGTTCCCAGGACGAGGACGACCGCTCCAACGACGATGTCCTCGATGCCTTCTTCAAGCCCTTCGAGGGCGACGATCTCTCGGGTCTCGCCGGATCCGAGGTGCGGCTGATCGCCATCAACGAGGGGCGTTTGCTCGACTTCCTCGCGCATGGTCCGCGAGCCGGCGCGTACCGTGGACTCCGGCGTTTCGTGAATGAAGCCCTCGGCGGTGGGGCCCAGCCAGACGGCGCATTGCTCGTCAACCTGAACCTCCGGGCTGTGACGGCCGGCGGCGCGAGTTCCATCGTCGAGCAGCAGCTCCTTCAGCTCCTCCAGCCGGAGCTGTGGGCCCCGTGCGAGAGCTGCTCCCTGCGCGAGTCCTGCCCGCTGTTGCACAACGCCAATACGTTGCGTGATCCGAACTCCGGGCCTGCAGTCCGGGAGCGCGTGCGGCGCCTGTTCGAGGTGGTCCACTTGAGGCGCCGCGCGCACATCACGATGCGCGATCTCCGCTCGGCGCTCTCCTGGCTCCTGCTTCGCGACCACGGCTGCGACGACGTGCGGGCTGTGATGAAGCGCGCCGACCAGGATGGACCTGCCGCGCTGGTGGCCCTGCACTACACCGAGGCATTCGCGGACCCTGAGTCCGGCGCGAGCCTCCCCGTTCGCCTCTTCGGGCCCGAGCGGACGGTTGACCGGCTTGTTCGCCGCCTCCAGGAGGCCGACGTGGGGCGCGTGAACCACCCCATGCTCGACCGAGAGCTCGACCATGATCCGAAGGGCGCGGTGCCCTGGATGACCTTCGATGGGCGGTCCGATGCTGCCGTCGCTCAGCTCTTGCGCTACGCCGCCGAGGTCCCGCGCCCCAGCGACGACGTGCCTTTCCCAGCCGTCGTCGAAGCCCGCCGCCAGCTCGCCGCCGTGTTGCGCCGATGGGCCTACTACGAACGGCGCGACAACGGCTGGCGGGAGATGTTGCCCTACACCTCGATCCGTCTGTTGGAGACGGTGCTTGTCGCCACCACCGACAAGGAACACGAGGCGGCGTGTCTCGACCTGCGAGACCGGGTGGTGGAGGCGGTGAGCGCGGCAGAAGGAGTGCGGAACCCCGTGCTACGGCGCAACTACCTTGCCCTTCGGGTCTCACCGGTGAAGACCTCGGCGCTCCGCTCCTACCGCCTGTTCCCCAAGGATGGGTTCCGCATCGAGGTTTCCAGGCCCACCAACGATGACTTCCTGGAGTTCGCGCCCGACGCGGTGGAGCTCGTCTCGGTCGAAGGCCCCGCGCGGTTGCGCATCTCCCTCGACTTGTTGGAGATGCTGGAGCTGATCCGCCACGGGTACCGGCCGACCGCGTCTGACCTCCAGGGCCTGTTCGTCAACCTCCTGATCTTTCGCAACGAGCTCGTTGCCACCACCTTCGACCGGGTGCTGCTCTCGGCCGACGACGAGCAGTTCTACGAGGTGTCGGCTGAACGGCGGCCCGAGGGCATCCAGTTGGCCCTGGTGCGACAAGGAATCGAGGCGACCAGCCCCGGGGAGGGCGTATGAAGCTCCGGAAGCAGGACCAGGAGTTCCGCAACCCGCGCATCTTCTACGCCGACCCGAAGAACGTGGACCTCGACCGCGTGCTGGTCGTGCTGTTCCTCTGGCTGAAGACCGGGGGAATGCGACCGGCGACGATCGGCCGCCAGAAGAAGGAATTCGAGAAGGTCGATGTCCACTTCAAGCGTCTCGCCGGCCTTCCAGGGGTCGCGGGGTTCCGGGAGCACGAGGAGATCGCTCGCCTCTGGCTCAAGACCGACGTGTTCGACCTCGTCAACCGGGGGCGTCCCACCGAGGCCATCGCCTCCCTGCGACCGCTCCACCTCGACGCCCACAAGATCCGCGTGGCCAAGCACTGCCGCGACTACAACTTCGCCGACGCGCTCTACGCGATGCTGGAGCACGGCGAGGGGAACGCCCACAAGGAGCTCAAGGCGTACCTGGAGCGAGGGAGGCAGTACCAGCCCGGCTTGAAGCTCGACCTGGAGACCTTGGCGGTCCTCAAGCTCGTCGAGGGCGTCAGCGACACCCACCCCTCGGGCGAGAAGATCACGCCCTACCCACCGTTGTGCAAGGGCCAGTCTCGGGTGCTCTGCGACGACATCGAGCGCATCCTCTCCTACCGGGACGTGCCACGCCCGGTGATGATCGATTACCTGCGGACGATCCTCGGCCTTCACTTGGCTGTCTACACACTACGGCTGGGGCGGCAGCTCTCGGGCTGGATCCGCGACTGTGGCTCGCACCCCACATGTCGAGCTTGCCCAGTGTACGGCAACACGGACGACCCCTTCGCCGAGTGCCCCTACCCGGTGTCGTTCACCACTGACATGGGGGGCGACTACCGGACCCGCATGGCACAGCTCGCCCAGGAGAGCGCTGCCGCTGAGTACGCGAAGCTCGGCGACCTGGTGAAGGCGGTGTTCGCGATGAACCAGCTCCTCCGATACGCCAGGGAGGAGCGGATCACGGAAGATCCCTTCGAGGTGCCAGCCCTGCTCGCCAACCCGACGATGGAGTTCGAGGCCGACTTCAAGGCCGTCCTCAAGCAGATCCGCAACTTGAACGAGGAGAACGAAACCCTCCCACCCGAGGTTACGGCCATCCTCGACGCCGGCCTGTCCTCCTTCGACACCCTCATCGAACTGGTCACCCATGTTCGGCAGGCGCACCACATCAAGTACCTCGTGCAGATGATGGACAAGCTGTTCCAGAAGAACTCGCCCTTCGGGGTGCTCGTCCAGGGCAAGTCGAAGGCGAACCCCCGCCGCTGGCACCTGGGCGGGCGCGCCCTCGAAGTGCTCGTGCAGCTCGCGGTGCTCAAGGCAAAGGACACGCCCTCCGGCCGCGTCTTCGAGACGGAACCGATCCTGGTGGAGGAATTCCTGGCCTGGGTGGAGCGTCGCTATGGCTTCGTCATCGCCCCCGGAGTCACGAGCA
>CAZRFD010000190.1:0-12390 GCA_964599085.1 uncultured Enterobacterales bacterium
CCCCGGCCGCGGTCAAGGCCGTGGGCGACGCCGTCAGCGAGATCGTCCGCAACGCCGATGAACACAGCGACAGCGACACGCCGACCAGCTTCGCCGCGGGCTACTTCCACAACCAGCGGCGGGTCAGCTTCGGCGTCGGCGACGCCGGTGTCGGCATCCTGCGTCGCCTGCGTCGCAAGGGCGTCGCCGACCTCGACGACGACGACAAGACCGCCATCGAGAAGGCACTGCAGCCCCACGTCACGGGCGCCGGTCGGCGCGGTGTTCCCCACGCGCCGGACAACCACGGCATCGGTCTGCACACGACGCGGCTCTACGCCCGGGACTCGGGGGGAGAGATGGTGATCCTGTCGGGGCGGGGCTGCTTCGTGGAGCGCCATCCGGAGCCGGCGCGCTTCGAAGACCTGGACACGACCTGGAAGGGCACGCTCGTCGGTGTCACGATCAAGCCCGACCAGGTCGGCGCCTTCGCTGTCTCCAACACAGGCGCAGGGGTTCGCCCAGGAGGAGACCGGGCGTGGCGCAAGGCCCCGCCGGAGGGCGCGCTCGTCCTGGAGCCGCCAGTCGACGGGTCGCGTTTCGCGGCGGACAAGGACTGGTATCGGCGCCATCGCCCCGAGGTCCTGGCCGCCATCGAGGCCGGGCGTCCGGTCCACATCACGTTCGGCAGGGCCATCTACAGCACCCAGTCGGCGCTGCATGCGCTCCTCGCGGAACCGGTGCGGATCCACGGCCCCCGCGCGGTCGAGCTGCTCAGCTACAGCGACGCGGGCCAGCCCCTGAGGGCGGCCCTGGCCCTGGTGGTCAACTACGCCCTCGCCGACCACTACGCGGACCGGCAGGCCGACGCGCTCGACTGACGAAGCCTCACGGACGGCTCACAGCCGCTGCGGTTACCCTGCGGCCCGATGGACGCGGCGCAACACCTGGAGATCCGGCGGCCCCTCGACAAGCTCGAGCAGGAGGTCGTGCGTCGTGATCTCGCGCGCCCGGGCGAGGTGAGCCCCGAGCTGGTCGATGCCCTGCGCTACGTCCTGAGCTTCGCTCGGCTGACCGTCGTCCGGAACCGCGACGGCGACGATGTGGACGTGGCCGAGCAGCTCGCCCCGCACCGCTGGCGGGTGCTCGAAGCGCTCCGCCCGCACCTCGAGACCCGCGGGCCGCGGGTGCGGTTGACCGACGACGGCCTGTGGGGCGCCATCCGCGAGCTTCCGGTGCTGGTCGGCGCCACCCGACAGGCCCGGGCCCGGCTGCTGGCAGTGGGGACCCTCGATCGCGACAGCCTCGAAGCCGAGGTCACGACCCGCCAGCTCGTCGTGGCCTCCGGTGGCGGCGGCGGCGCCGGCTACGGCTACGCCGGCGCCTTCACCCTGCTGCACCGCCAGGGCCTGCAGCCCGAGCTGCTCGCCGGCACCTCCATCGGCTCGCTGATGAGCCTGTTCCGCGCCCGGCGGCGGATCTTCGATGGCGCACCGATGTTCGCGGCCGCCCGGCGGCTGTCCTGGCAGAAGGTGTTCCGCATCTTCGAGGCAGAGAGCCACTACGGCATCCCCGCCACGCTCCGCCTGTACCTGCGGGCCGCCATCGGCAGCCTGCTGCGCGACGCCGACGGCGAGCCGCTGACCTTCCGCAGCATGGAGATCCCGCTGCTCGTCGTGGCCACGGGCATCACGGTCGAGGGCCTCAAGCACGATCTCGGCTGGTACGAACACTTCATGGACGACGCCGCCCAGCCCGGCGTGGTGCTGAAGCGCTCCCGCCTGGCCCGCATGGGGCGGCTGGTGCGCGTCTTCCAGGAGCTGATGGAGTCGCCAGACACCCTGCGCGAGGTCGTCTTCGGCGCCGATCCGCTGACCATGGACGCCGACGCCCTCGACGCCGCCGGCTTCTCCTCGGCCGTCCCGGGGGTGATCCACTACGACATCTACCGCGACGACCAGCGCATGCGGCAGCTCCTCGACATGCTCTACGGCCGCTACGGAATCACCCGGCTGACCGAGGGCGGCATCGTCAACAACCTGCCGGCCCGCCCCGCCTTCGCCGAGGTGATGGCCGGCCGCATCGGCCGCCGCAACCCCTTCGTGCTGGCGATGGACTGCTTCTCGCCCTCGCCGCGGTCGATGGCCTGGCTGCCGCTGCAGCAGGTGATCCGCCCCAACGTCCGGGCCAACCTGCGCTACGCCAACTGCTACTTCCCGCTGGCCCGCAAGCTCTCGCCCATCAACCTCGTCCCCAACGTCGACCAGATCTTTTCGGCGATGCGCTGGACCATGGAAGAGCTCGAGCCCCGCATCCCCTTCATCAAGGCGATGGTGGGCGGCTTCCGCGTGCTGTCGGACGACCCGTACACGCGCTGAGTACGGCCGCCCGGTCTTCGATGCTGCCAGTGCGGGGGAGGGTGGCTACCCTGGGAGTGTGAACGCTCCTGCCACCGACTCCCGGTACCTCGTGCTCTACGACGGCCAGTGCGGCTTCTGCGATCGATCGGTGCAGTGGCTGCTCGACCACGACCGGGACAAGGTCCTGCGCTTCGCGCCGCTGGACGGGCCGACCGCCCGGCGCGTGCGGCAGCGGCACCCGCGGATGCCGCTGGACCTCGACAGCATCGTGTTCGTCGAGACCGACCCGCGCGGCCGGGAGCGGGTCTACTGGTACAGCCGGGCGGTCCTGCGGATCTGCCGGCGGCTTCCGGGTCCGTGGTCGCTGCTCGGTGTGTTCTCGCTGCTGCCCGGCGTGCTCACCGACCTCGCCTACCGGGGCTTCGCGCGCGTCCGCTACCGGATCTTCGGGCGCCTGGAGCAGTGCCGCATCCCGGCCCCCGACGAACGGGCGCGCTTCCTCCCCTGACCGCCCTGCGACCTGCGCGCGGAGTGCGGTAGGGTCTGCCGATGGCCGCGACCATGCCGACCGTACCGCTCCCGCCGCCGACCGACCCCGTCTCTTCGGGGCCGGCCTCATCGGGGCCCGTGCGGATCAACTCGGCGACGCCCGCGGACCCGGACGGCTTCTCGGCGACCCGCGGCGTCGGCGCGCTGTGGGAGCACCGCTCGCTCATCTGGGCGCTGGTCGTGCGCGACCTTCGCCACCGCTACACCGGCAGCTCGCTCGGCTTCTTCTGGACCGTGGTCACGCCCCTGCTCGAGCTGATGACCTACACCTTCGTCTTCAACGTGCTCATCGGCGTGAAGTTCATGGAGGGCACGGGGCGCGCCCACTACGCGCTGTTCCTCTTCTGCGGCATGGTCACCTGGTACGCGGTCAGCGACGGCCTCGCCCGGGCCGCCACCTCCATCAACGAGAACGGCCACCTCATCAAGAAGGTGCACTTCCCGGCCATCGTGCTGCCCGGCCATGTGGTGGCCAGCGCGGTGCTCAACCAGTGCATCCGGATCGCGCTGCTGGCCGCGGCGGCGCTGGCGCTGGGCAACGGCCTGTCGTGGACCTTCCTGCTGGTGCCCTTCGCGGTGCTGGTCGAAGCGGCCTTCGTCATGGGGGTCGGCCTGCTGCTGTCCGTCACCAACGTCTACTTCAAGGACACGGTGCACTGGGTCAAGGCCGTGTTGCTGCTGTGGATGTTCGTGACCCCGATCTTCTACCCGGCCAGCCAGTACCCGGCGCAGTTCAAGCTGTTGCTGCTGCTCAACCCCCTGGCCCACCTCGTCGGCGTCTTCCACGAGCTGGTGCTCAACCAGCGCTTGCCCCACCCGCACTCGGTCATCGTGATCACCGTGATGGCGACGCTGTCGCTGACCATCGGCTACTCCGTGTTCCGCCACCACGAAGACCGCTTCGCCGACCTCGTGTGAGCGCCGGCATCGCCCTCGACTGAAGGAAGCCTCCCCGCGTGACCGACCTGCTCCAGCGCCTCGCCGTCATGGTCAAGGCCCGCTACCCCCTCATCCAGCTCGTCACCCATGAAGAAGAGCGGGTGGCCCGCGCGCTCGACAAGCTCGGCCGGGCCGAGGGCATGGCCGTGTTCCACTGGCGGACGACGTCGGGGCTGGTGGGCCCGGGGGGGCAGGCCATCTCGGGCACGCGGCTGGCGGGCGACGCGCTCGGTGAGCTCGGGCAGCGACGGGAACGGGCGCTGTTCGTGTTCTACGACCTGCACCCCTTCCTCGGCGACGCCCGCGTGGTGCGGCTGCTGCGTGACCTCGTCAGCAGCATGGGGCCGCGGGGGCAGGCCGTGGTGCTGGTCGGTCACGCCGTCCGCGTGCCGCCAGAGCTGGACAAGGACCTGTCCATCCTCGACATGCCCCTGCCGAACCGGGGCGAGGTGGGCCGCCTGCTCTCCGTGCTCGCCAAGGCCGAGAAGATCGACATCCCCGAGGGCCGCTTCGACCAGTTCGTCCAGGGCAGCCTCGGCCTGAGCGAGCGGGAGATCAAGCGGCTGTACGCGCGCATCCTGCTGGCCGGCGGGCGCTTCACCGACGACGACCTCTCCCAACTCGTCGAAGAGAAGCGCCAGGCCATCCGCAAGAGCCGCTACCTGGAGCTGTGGGAGCACACGGGCTCCATCGACGACGTCGGCGGCATGGACGCGCTCAAGCGCTGGCTGACGCAGCGTCAGCTCGCCTTCGGCCCCGACGCGCGGCGGTTCGGCCTGCCCCAGCCCTCGGGCCTGTTCATGCTCGGCGTGCAGGGCTGCGGCAAGTCGCTGATGGCCAAGGCCGTGGCCGACCTGTGGCGCTTCCCGCTGCTGCGCCTGGACGTCGCCGCCGTCTTCGCCGGCGGGAACGAAGAGCAGAGCCTGCGGAACACAGTGAAGATCGCCGAGAGCCTCGCGCCCGTCGTGCTGTGGATCGACGAACTCGAGAAGGGCTTCATGACCGCCGATCAGCGGGGGGGGGAGGGGCTCGGCTACTTCCTGACATGGATGCAGGAGAAGCAGGCGCCCGTCTTCGTCGTGGCCACCGCCAACGAAGTGCGGGTGCTCCCTCCCGAGCTGCTCCGCAAGGGCCGCTTCGACGAGATCTTCTTCGTGGACCTGCCCGACGTGCACGAGCGCCTGCAGATCCTCGACATCCACCTGCGCCTGCGGCGCCGCGACCCCGACGACTTCGAACTGACGCGGCTGGCCGAAGACACCGAGAAGTTCAGCGGGGCCGAGCTGGAGCAGCTCATCGTCGAGGGGCTGTTCAGCGCCTTCGCCGAGGAGCGGGCGCTCGACGACGGCGACCTCGTGGACGCCGCCCGCGACATGGTCCCCCTGGCCATCACCATGGACGACCGCCTCAAGGAGCTGCGCGAGTGGGCGCGGACGCGGGCGCGCATGGCCAGCACCGACCGGCGCCGGGTCGACTACTTCGAGGAATTCCAGGAGTGGGAGGGGTAGTCACCCCCCCGTCCACGCCTTGCCCGGCCGGCGGTCGGTCTCGTCGAAGCGGGCTTCGCGGCGGACGTTGGCGACGGCCCCGCTCTCGATGAAGCCGCCGTCCACGGACAGTTCCCCCTTGCCGCAGTTGATGGCCACCTGGCTGTCGAAGTTGTGGGGGTCGCAGGCGGTGATGAAGCCGAGGATGAGGAAGCGCCGCGGCACCTTCTTGAGGTTCATGCCCGCCCGGAACAGGGTCTGCAGCCGCACGAGGTCGGCGAACATGCGCATCGTGTCCTTGGTGACCCCGTAGCGGGCCAGGTCGGCGAGCAGGCGGGCGCGGGCGAGCTGGGGGTGCTTCTCGAAGGTGGCGGCGTAGCGGTCGGCAGCGCGCTCGAGCCCCGGCAGGTCGAGCAGGTCGGCGATGGGGGTGCCGTGGGCCCTGTCGGGGACGACCTGCCCCGCCGGCAGAGGTGGCGCCGGGTTGCGCCCGCGGGCGACCATGTAGTGCTGCACGTACAGGCACTTCTTGACCTTGAAGGCCGACAGCATCGAGAAGTACAGCTTGTTGAAGGCGCGGATGTGGTCGCGCCGGATGCCCGGTTCCTGGTCGCAGAGCAGGTCGATCAGCTCGTCGGGCATCATCGCCATGTCCGAGACCTGTGCGCCGGCCGCGCCCTTGGCGGACTCTCCCGTGTTGAACGCGTCGCGCGCGCTGCCCAGCAGGCGCAGGCCCAGGAAGAAGACCTCGCGGATGTGGTCGTTGTCAGGGCGCAGGGCGTAGCGGAAGGTCCGGGAGACCTCGGCTTCGTTGAGCCCGCGTGCGATGACCACGATCAAGCTGGTGGCGATGCCCAGCTCGCGCAGGTTCTTCATGGCGGCGAGGCGGGCCTTGACCAGCGGTCGGCCGCGCAGCAGCTTGTGGGCGTCGTCGTCGAAGCCGTCGAACTGGACGAAGACCTCGTCGACGCCGGCGTCCTTGATGCGCTGGGCGTACTCCCGGTTGGCCAGCTTCAGGCCGTTGGTGTGCAGGGCGGCGATGTTGCCGCTGGCCTTCACCCGGCGGATCCAGTCTTCGAGGTCTTCTCGGAGCGTGGGTTCGGCGGCCATCAGGTCGATCTTGATGCCGCGGCGTTCCGACAGCAGGGCCTGCAGGCCCGACAGGTCGAGGTCGGCGGTGTCTTCGGTGTTGGCCTTCGCCAGGCAGATCGGGCAGTCGAGGTTGCACCGCTCGGTCATGCGGACGATGTAGTCGCGCTGGTCGAATTCTTCGTGGTTGACCGTGAAGTAGAAGCGGTCCACCTCCTCCCAGTAGTCGGGGGCGCGGGACAGGAGCTGGGTGGTGGTGCCGTGTTCGGGGCAGTGCTTCTCCAGGCGGACCTCGGTCGCGTCGCGGACGACTTCGGCCGGCACCTCGGACAGGCAGGTGTTGCAGCGGCCGCTGGTGCTGCGGAGGGTGCGGCTGGGGCCGTGGGCCTGCTTCACCGCGTCGGCCGCCTCTTCGTGCCGGGATGCCCAGGCGTCGAGCGCCTGCAGGGCCAGCGGGCGGAGCACCTCTTCTTCGAGGCGGGCGTGCTCCTCCAGCCCGTCGAGCAGGGTGAGCAGGCGGTCTTCGTGTTCGCCGGCGTCGCGGGCGGCGTTTCGGAGCGCGTCGGCGATGATCTGCACTTCTGCCAGTTCGAAGTCCATGGCCTGCAGCGGGCCCACGAAGTCCGTGTCGGGGGCCTTGCCCTCGGCCAGCGCTCGCAGGGCGGGGAACAGGCCCTGTTCCTCTTCGTCGAGGTGCTCGCCGATGTGGTTGAGGAAGTGCTTCCACGGTGCCATCAGGCCCTTGGGCGCGGGCATGGCTTCAAAGGCGGCGTCGAGCTGTGGCAGCTCGGCCCGCAGGCGGTCGTGGTAGGTGACGGCGCCGTCGAGCGCCTGGGAGATGGTCGGGGACATGGGGCGGACTCCTGCGATGCGTCGGCGGGGATCTTCCCACGCTACCGCGCGCGGGGCGGCAGGTGGACCGGGCGCGTCGTCGCACCCCCGGGTGTCCCGCGGGCTACGCTCTGGCTCCCAGCTTGGAGTCCACCGTGAAGAAGCAGGTCATCCGCAGCCCCCTCGCCCCCGATCCCATCGGCCCCTACAGCCAGGCCATCGCCAGCGAGGGCAAGCGCGTCGTCTTCCTGTCGGGGCAGA
Source organism: uncultured Enterobacterales bacterium (assembly GCA_964599085.1). Taxonomy (GTDB): domain Bacteria; phylum Myxococcota_A; class UBA796; order UBA796; family UBA2385; genus J125. The sequence continues at coordinate 7,496 of CAZRFD010000190.1, forward strand.
TCGCCCTGGGACCCGACGGCAAGCTCATCGGCAAGGACGCCGCCAGCCAGGCCCGCGTCGCCATGGAGAACGTCCAGGCGGTGCTGGCCAGCGCGGGCATGGACTTCGACAACGTCGTCAAGACCACCATCTTCATGGTGGACCTCGACGACTACAAGGTCATCAACGACGTCTACGGCAGCTTCTTCGCCGAGCGCCCGCCGGCCCGGTCGGCGGTCGAGGTCAGCCGCCTGCCCGCCGGCGCCCTGGTCGAGATCGAGGTGGTGGCGGCGAGCTGAGTGGGGGGGAGCAGCGCCGCGGCAGGGTTCAGGTGGCGGTGGGCGTTGCGCGGATCTGTTTGGCCAGCCGGTCGACGAGGGTTGCGACGCCGCCTTGTTGCTGTCGCACGCAGGCGCGCTGCTTTGGCGTCAGGCCGTATGCGGCGCGCTTGAAGAAGATGTCCCGGCTGTTGTGGTCCTTGGCTGGAGGCGCTGCGCGGTCGGGGGCGCACGCTTCGATCGACGCCATGAGACCCTCCAGGTTGGGGCGCAGGAAATGTACGGACAGCTTGTCCGGTGCGTCGCTGCGGCGCTTGAGTTCATCTGCGACGGCGTCCAACGATGTGGTCTTGGGGAGCCCCAGGTGGCGCGCGATCCGGTCCGCGTCGACCATGACATAGAGCATGCCCGCACCCGCAATGCGGTCTGTCCTTGGGAGGTCCTGGATGAGCTTGTCGACGCCGTTGCGTGGGTTCTTGTCGATCAGCCTGGCAAGCTCCCAGGTGGGTCGGTTCACCGCGTCCGCGACGAGGGAGAGGATGAAGTCGTGCGGGGGAAAGCTGCCCCCGACCCCCGGCTGCATCTTGTCTTCGTAGAGCACCGTGGCCAGGCGGGTCACGGTGTGTCCTTCGTGGCAGCGTCATCCGCCAGCACCTGGTTGAGGTATCCGGCCGCGCGGATCTCGCCCAGATCCGAAAACGAGCGCAACCAGCCGTCGAGGCCGGTCGGGTCGATCCGCCGGACACGCGCGCAGGTGCCCTCCAGCGCACAGACGCGGACCGCTTCGGCCGGATCGTCCAGCATCTCCAGCACGCGGTCGGAGTGGGTGGAGAGTAGGGTTGGTGCGGTGCCCGGGAGGTTGGACAGCAAGGACACAACGCGGCCGAGGAGGGAGGGGTGCAGGTGAAGTTCGGGCTCGTCTACGGCGAGCAGGCTGCGCCTGTCGCCAAGCTGTGCCAAGGCGACGAAGGCGAGCCACGCGAGCTGTCCATCGGAGAGATCCGCCGCGGAGATCGGGTCCGGCAGTCCCTTGAGCCGCAGCGAGAGCAAGACCTGACCGCCAGAAGGGTCGGCGTGGACGACGACATTGTCCACGTGGTCCCCGATCCCCAGGCGGACCGTGTCCAGGATGTGGTCCCACTCTGCCGACGGGCGGTTGCGAAGCTCCATCCACGCGCTGGCGAGGTTGAACCCGAGCAGGTCGAGGCGATCGGCCGGCACCAGCGTTGCCGCAGACCGGATGCTCTGAGAGAATTGGTAGCGCCGCGCGGCCCAGGACGCGATGGTGTCGAAGGCGAGGTGGACCTCGATCCCGGCCAGCGCTGCCGCCAACCGGTCCAGGGTCGCGTGCGGCCCGGGAACCCTCCCGCTGGCCACCACGAGCTGGTCGGGGCGCAGCGCGCTGTCAGGAAGGGGGTGGAGCGTGCTGCCCTCCTCCTCCGTGACCTCGGCCCGGTCGCGGCTGCGGCGAAGCACCGTGGTGGGTGCGCAGCCGTCGGCGGTGGCGGTCACGACCTCCTCCACGACCGCGAAGCCGGCCAGGCGCGGCTCCAGCTCGAAGTCGTAGCTGAGCATGGCGTCCGTCCCCCCGTCATCTTCGAGCGTGACGCCGAGCGCCATCGAAGCCGCGCCCTTGCGGAGGAGCCCGGCGAGGCCTCGATGCTGTTCGTAGAGCGCGCGGGTGAACTGCGAGTCTGCGGCCTTTCGCAGGATCTCCAGGCACTCGATGATCGTGCTCTTGCCGGAACCATTCTCCCCGATGAGCACCGTCAGGGGCCCCGCCAGGTCGAGATCGACGCGCTCGATCGCGCGGACCTGGCGGATTCGGAGGCGGGTGATGCGGTCCATTGGGCGGCTCCACGTGGCAGCAGCCTATCCCAGGCGATGCCAGGAGCGCCGTGGGCCTGGAGAGTGCCGTGGGCGCGGGCAACGCCGTGGGCCTGGAGAGTGCCGGGCGGCTTCGGCGCGACGCTACCAGGTCATCTGGCAGTCGTCGGACTTGATGATGTGGCCGTCGTCGCCGATGCACTCGCAGGGCCAGTCGGAGCCCAGCCAGACTGTTTTGTCGGATGCGCTGCTCCTATGAGCGCAATACAAGCTCTGCTCACAGTTGTCGCACGTGTATTGGTAGAGGAGCTTGGTTGGGCAGTCTTCGCCACGCAGCTCGCTGACACACTCCCCGGTCCCGGTGTCGCCGCTGTCCGCCGAGTCGCCGGCTGGGTGGGTGCAGGCCGCGGTCGACGCGAGGAGGACGGAAGCGACGAGGCGGACAGTGAGACAGAGACGGCGCGCTGTCATGGCAGCTCCACGCAGGTGAGATCACGGTCTCCGTCACAGGGAAACGCGCAGAAGAAGCCGCCGCCGCCGGGCACGCCGACGTCGTCGAGTTGGCACCAGGTCTCTGTGGACGCGTCGTCGGCGGTCGGGTCCTTGGTGACGTGGCAGATGGCGGATGCGTTGCTGATGAGGTTGCCGGTGAGGATGCCGTCATATGGGCCGCTGGACACGTCGGGTGGCAGGCCCAGCGCCTGGATCACGCCGCAGCGAAATACGTGTGCGGCGAACTCGAAGCAGCAGTCGTTGGCGGACTCGCAGTGGCCCTTGTCAGCGTAGACGTGGCCGTACTCGTGGATGTGCAGGCCGGCGTCTTGGACGATGATGCGCAGGGCGAAGCGCGCGAAGCGCCGGGCGCTGTCCATGATGCTGGCGACGTGGCTGGCGGTGGCCGTGTCGGAGATGGAACGGGCGTAGTCCAGGGACAGGCGGGCCAGGAACATCAGGTAGTCGCACAGGAACCCCTCCCACGCCAGGACGATGGGGTGGAAGTTGAGGATCTGGACCTGCACATCGGCCCACGCCGCCAGCGTGGACGCGGTCGCTGGACCGCCGCTGATCGCCGGGGGATCGGGCAGGAAGGTCTGGGTCCGCTCGTTCCACACGGCGGTCCATTCGTCCCATGGGTTCCCTGGATCCCCGTCGGCGATGTCGAACCCACTCCCACAACTCCCCACCGCCGTGGCTTCGCTGCACGCGTGCCCGTACAGCGCCGTGCCGGTGACTGGGGACCAGGCGGTGGCGCGGTCGGCGTTGCGGTAGCTGAAGCCGACCCGGCAGGTGCCGCTGTCTTCGTCGAAGCCGACGCTGGCGGCGCCCATGCAGGCGTCGCGGATCCAGTCGCCGAAGCCCTCGCAGCGGGTCGAGCTGGACACGGTGTCCTGGACGAAACCGGCGTAGGTGCGGATCATGCGCTGGACGTTGATGAACACTTCGAGGGGAGCGCCCCAGCCCGACATCCAGAACATCGGCGGGGTGCCGTGGGCGGTCGCGGTGGCCGCGTAGTCGTCGCGCGGCAGGTTGGTGCAGACCAGCATGTCCTGCCAGGTCGACCGCGCGCTGGATCCGACGGCTCCGGCGGCGGAGGCCGCGCTGATGAAGTTCGACCACAGCAGAGACGTGGCCATGGACACGCTGGAGACGGGGCCGCGCGCGCCGTTGCTGCCCTCGGCACGAAGCTCGTCGACGACCGAGAGGTAGTCGAGGTACCAGCGCTGCGGGACGGTGACCGAGACGTCTCGCCACTGCAGGGTGAGCAGTGGAGAACCCGGCGCGCCGGGATCGGTCGAGGCGATCGCCGCCGGTGGCTCGATGCGGGTCGCCGCGGGTGGCCGGATCAGGTCACGGACCCGCAGGCTGTCGCGGTGGGGGTCCGGACCGCCCGGGACGATGCCGGGGCGCAGGACGGTGGAGAACTCTTCTGTGCTCCCGCGGGTGGGGCGGGGGCGGAGGATGGTGGTCGCCGCTGCGGGGAGGGCACCGGTGGGGGTGAGGCCCCAGTGACTTTCCGGCCGGCGAACTTCCGGCCGGTGGGCTTCCAGGCGTGCTGGATCGGCCGGTGCGGCCATCCGGGCGGCCCACCAGTCCAAGCGGGGGGTGCTGACGGGCCCATCGGCGATGCAGGGACCGCCGCTGCGGGGTCTTGGCGTCAGGTTGAGCGAGGAGCGGAGGCGGACCCCGCGGTGACCCTCCGCCGGCGCCGCGCTGCGGTGACGGTCGTGCCCAGAGCAGCCGCCAGAGTGACCGCCGCGGTCACCTCCGCAGCGTCCGTCGCAGTCACCTCCACAGCGGCCGCCGCAGTGGCAGGGGTGGTGCGCTGTGATCGTCATCGCGCCCCTCCGGGTGCGCGGGGGGCAGGGGCACTGAAGCGCCCCCGCGTACAGGACAGCCTACTCCTTGGCGATGGTGTCCAAGGTGACCATGCGTGATCAATTAGCCAGCTTAAAGCAAGTCTATCAGCAAAACAAGCCAAAGACTGTGCACTCCCCCCCCCTCCCCATAGGGGCCTTTGTGGTCGCAGCGGTGGTTGAGGGTGAAGAGTCAGCGGTCGGGCGGGGGGCATCGGGCGTCAGACGGATCTTCCCCCCATTTGTATGGATTTTATTGCGCGGAAGCATCGTGAAACACGGTATCTGGAATACATCAACCTGTTGTCGCTAAAGATTTTATGTTGAGTCTCGCCTTTCCCGCTGTGCGCGTTACTTGTCCAGATGTTCATCAAGCGCAGCAAGTCTCGACGTGGCGACAAGGTCCCACTCGATCCGGTTCCGTCGAACCCACTGGAATCACTGAGCTTCACCCGGC
>CAZRFD010000191.1:0-12385 GCA_964599085.1 uncultured Enterobacterales bacterium
GGTCGAACAGCCGGTGCCAGTCCTGCAGGGAGATGTAGAGCGCCGGCACCAGCAGCAGGGTCACCGCCGTGGAGAACAGGATGCCGAAGCCCAGGCTGATGGCCATGGGCACCAGGAAGCGAGCCTGCACCTCGGTCTCGAGGATCATCGGCGCGAGGCCGAAGAAGGTCGTCAGCGAGGTGAGGAAGATGGGCCGCAGGCGCCGCGGCCCCGCCCACATGATGGCCTCCATGGGGGTGCTGTCATGGCGCCGCCGGTGGTTGTTCACGGCGTCGATGAGCACCAGGGAGTCGTTCACGACCACGCCGGACAGGGCGATGATGCCGAACATGCTGATGAGCGACAGCTCGTAGCCCATGACCAGGTGGCCGAGCACCGCCCCGACGAAGCCGAAGGGGATGGCGCTCATGACGACGGCCGGCTGGGTGTAGCTCTTGAACGGGATGGCGAGCAGGGCGTAGATACCGAACAGGGCGACGAGGTAGCCGCGCCCCAGCGCCGCCATGCTCTCGTTCTGTTCACGCTGCTGGCCGACCAGCTCGGTCCGCAGGCCCGGGTAGCGGGTGCGCAGGCCGGGCAGGGTGCTGGCTTCCAGCTCGTCCAGGACGGGCTTGTTGCTCTTGATGCCGGCGGCGAGATCGGCGGTCACATCGACGATGCGGCGGCCGGACTCGCGCTTGATCGACGTCGGCGCGCGGTTGCGCGAGAACTCGGCGACATAGGCCAGCGGCATCCAGTCGCCGCGCGGGGTGCGGATCTGGAGCTGGTCGATGTCCTGCTCGGCGACGCGCTGTTCCTTCGGCAGGCGGACCATGATCTTCAGCTCGTTGCGGTCCCGCTGCTCACGGACGGCCTCGGCCCCGTAGAAGGCCGACCGGATCTGGCGGCCGACGTCGGAGGCGGTCAGGCCGAGCGCCCGGGCTTCGGGGCGGAGCACGAAGTCGAGCTGGTCCTTGCCCGACGCGTAGCCGTTCTCGACCTGGGTCAGGTCGGTGTAGGTGCGGAGCTGCTGGGCCAGATCCGTGCTGGCCGCGGCGAGCACGTCGGTGTCGGTGTGGGAGAGCTGGACATCGACGGCGGCAGCGGTGGCCGCCGGGCCGATGTCGCTGGAGAACGCGAGCACCTCGAGACCGGCGAAGTCCGGCGTCAACTCCTGCCAGCGCTTCTGGAAGGCGGCGGCGGTGAACTCCCGCTCGCCGCTGGGAACGAACTGCACCTGCAGGGTCAGCAGGTGGCTGCCGATCTCGGTGCTGTTGCCCATGTGGCCGCCCGAGGTCATCTCGCCGATGACCGCGAGCTGCCCCTCGACGGCGTCGGAGACGCCCATCTCGGCGATGGTGGCCGCGGCCGAGGCCTCGAGCTGCTCCAGCACATCTTCCGTGCGGGAGACCGGCACGCCGTAGGGCAGGCGGGCCGACGCGGTCACCACGTCCCCCTCGATCTTGGGGAAGAAGCTGAACGGCACGACGCCGCCACCGATGAGCCCCACGGCGAAGAGGAAGGAAGCAACCGCCGTCGCCATCACGACGTACCGGTGACGCAGCGCCCAGGCGAGCTGCGGCGTGTAGACCGAGTCCGTGAACCACGAGAACCACCGCGCGAAGCGCTCCTGGCCCCGCTGGATGCTGCGGAGCAGGCGACCCGGCGGGCGGTCGGCGCTGTGGCCGAGGTGGGCCGGCAGCACGAAGAAGGACTCCAGCAGCGAGCCTCCGAGGACGGCGAAGACCACGATGGGCATGATGACGAAGATCTTGCCCATGGTCCCCGGCACGAAGAGCATCGGGGCGAAGGCCGCCATGGTGGTCAGCACCGCGAAGGTGACGGGCACGGCCATCTCGCGGGCACCCTGGATCGCCGCGGTGAGGTGGTCGAGACCCTGCTGGCGGAGGTCGAAGTAGTTCTCGGCGATGACGATGGCGTCGTCGACGACCATGCCCAGCGTGATGATGAGCGCGAACAGGCTGATCATGTTCACGCTGATGTCGAGGCCCGGCATGAGGCCAAACGCCGCCAGGAAGCTGATGGGGATGCCGAGCGCCACCCAGAAGGCCAGGCGCAGGTTGAGGAAGAGGGCGAGCACGCCGAGCACCAGGATCAGCCCCAGGCGGGCGTTGCGCACCAGCAGGTTGATGCGACCCTGGAGCAGCACGCTGTCGTCATCCCAGATCTCGACGCCGACCTTGTCGGGGAGGCTGGCGTCGAGGCTGTCGGCCACGGCGTGGGCGGCAGCGGCCACCTTCTGGGGTGTCTCGTCGCCGACCCGGTAGGCGGTCAGGCGCATGGCCGGTTCGCCGTCGAAGAAGCTGGCCTGGTCGGTCTCGGCGAAGCCATCCTTGATGGTCGCGACGTCGCCGAGGCGGACGAGGCCGCCGTGGTCGTCGGTGAGCAGGACCAGCTCGGCCAGCTCGGCACCGCTGCGCTTGCGGTCGGCGACCCGGACCAGCACCTCGCCGGCGTCGGTCTTGACCGACCCACCGGGCAGCTCCAGCGACGAGGCCGAGATGACCCGCGCGACATCGTCGAGGGTCAGGCCGTAGGCCTGCAGCGCCTCGCGCGGGACCTCGACGCTGACCTCGAGCGCCGGCACGCCGTCGAGCTCGACCTGGGTGACGTCCGGGGAGGCCAGCAGCTCGGCGCGGGCCCGCTCGGCCAGGGCGTGCAGGGTGGACAGATCGGTGTCACCGTGGATGATGAGGCTGACGACCCGGCTGCGCGTCGCCGCCAGGGTGACCTGGGGTTCCTCGGCGTCGTCGGGGAAGGTCGTGATGCGGTCGACCTCGTTCTTGACGTCGGAGAGCACCTTCTGGGGGTGGGCGCTGATCAGCAGCTCGACCTGGACGGAGCCGACGTTCTCGGACGCCGTGCCCTTGACACGCTTGACGCCGTCGACGCCGCGCACGGCTTCTTCGACCGCCAGCACGATGCCCTGCTCGACCTCGGCGGGGCTGGCCCCGGGGTAGGGCACGGAGACGACGACCATGTCGAGGTCGAACTGGGGGAAGATCTCCTGCTTGACCCCGGTCAGCCCGACGACGCCGAGCACGACGACCAGGAACATCAGCAGGTTGGCGGTGACCCGGTTGCGGGCCATCCAGGCGATGGGCCCGCGGGCGTCCGTTCCGGATGGTGCGGTCATGGCCGGGCCTCGGCGGTGGCGGTCGCGTCGACCCTCGGGCCGGCGGCGGAGTCGTTGGAGGCAGAGTCAGCGGATGAGGCGACGCTGTCGACGATGACCCGCACGGCCATGCCCTCGACGGGCAGGGACAGCGGCGAGGTGACGACGCGATCTCCGGCGGACAGGCCGTCGGTGACGTAGAGCTGTCCGTCCCGCCGCCAGCCTACGGTGACGTCGCGGCGGACGAGGCGCTCCCCCTCCCCCACCAACCAGACGACAGCGCCCTCGTGGACGGCGGCGTCGGGGACGGTGGCCACCTGGGGCAGCGGCCGACCGGACATGGAGACCTCGACGTAGGCGCCGGGCAGCAGGGGCAGTCCGCTGCCGTCGCCGAGGGGGTCGTCGACGGCGATGAGCACGGTCGCCGTGCGGGTGGCGGGGTCGATCTGGCCGCCGAGGCCCATGACGGTGCCGTCGCGCTCGATGGTCCGCTCGCCGGCGCCACCGCGGGTCAGCTCCTGGACGACGTGGGCCGGCGAACCGGTCTCGGCGCCCATGCCCGGGATGTCGAGGGAGGGGAGATCCTCGACGGGGATCTGGACCTCGACCCGCAGGCGCTCGGTGCCGACGAGGGTGGCGACCTGGGTGGCCTGGCCCACGACCTGGCCGACGTCGACGCCCTCGCTGAGCACCAGCGCGTCGAAGGGGGCCCGGAGCACGCTGCGCTCGAGGGAGAGCTTCGCCGAGGAGAGGGAGGCTTCCGCCGCCGCCAGCGCCTGCTCGGCGCTCCGGAGCTGGGGTTGGCGAAGAGCCAGGGCCGCGTCGTCCACGCTGCGGTCCTCTCCGACCAGCTCCCACTCGCGCTGAGCGACCTCGGCCCGCTGCTGCTCCAGCTCGAGGTTGACCTGCGCCTGGGCGACCTGGCTGTCGGCCTGGGTGACGGCGAGCTGGTAGTCGCGCGGGTCGATGCGGGCGAGCACGTCGCCCTTGCCAACGATCCCGCCGGGCCGCAGCGCGTCGGAGACGGAGACGATGCGGCCGCCCACCTGGGGCGTCAGGACGACCTGGGCGTCGGCGACCACCGTGCCGGTGCCCTCGACCCGGGCGGGCAGGGTGGTCGGCGCAGCGATGACGACCTCGACCGGGGTGGCGACCTCTTCGACCTCGGCCTGGGTCGCGTGGGGGCGCATGGAGATGAGGGCAGCGGCCAAGGCGCCACCGCCGATGATGATGGCGATGGGCACCACCACCTGCAGGGCGGTCAGGCCGCGACGGGGGAAGCGAGGGGAAGGCATCACGGGGCACCTCAGCCGGCGTCGGCCGACAGCGAGTCGAGATCGGAGGTCCAGGTCCCGCCGAGGGCCTGGTGGAGCTGGAGGCGCGCGCCCAGCAGGTCGCGCTGCGCCTGGATGTCGGTGAGCTCAGCGGAGAGCAGGGTGGACAGTGCGCTGCTGACCTGGAGGTAGTCGGCGAGGCCGCGGGCGTACTGGTCGGCGGCGAGCTGCCAGGCCTGTTCGGCGCGCTGAAGCTGGTTCGCCGCGGCTTCCGCCCGCGCGCGCTGCTCGGCCTGGCTGGTCAGGCCGGCTTCGACCTCCTGGACGGCCGAGCGCAGCGTGCTCTCGAGCTGCAGCTCGGCGGCGGTACGGGCGGCGCCGGCCTGCTTGAGCCCCGCCTGTCGGCTGCCGCCGCCGAACAGCGGGACCGAGAGTGCTGCACCAGCGCTCCAGCTCTGGACCGTGTCCCACTCGGTCTCGTAGTAGTACTGCCACCCCCAGCTCCCCGACAGGGCCAGCGTGGGCAGCAGGTTTCGCAGGGCGGCAGACCGCCGTGCGCCGGCGGCGTCGACGCGGACGGCGGCTGCGTGTACGTCGGGGCGCTGGTCCAGCAGGTCGGCGGGGCTGCCCACGGCCGGGTCCGCTGGCAGGGAAGGCATGGCGTCGGGGCCCTCGGGCAAGGCACCGGAGGGATCGGCGCCGAGGAGGACGGCGAGGCGCTGGCGGGCGAGGCGGAGCTGGGCGCGCATGAGCGGGAGCTGGGTGTCCACCGCCGCCAGGGACTGTTCCTGCTGGAGCACGTCGAGGGCCGAGGCGCTGCCCCCGTCGTAGCGCAGGCGCACCACCTCGAGCAGGTCAACGACGAGCTGGCGCTGCCGCTGAAGCACGGCGAGCTGCTGGCGGGCCGCGCCGATGTCGAACCAGGCCGCGCCGATGGTGGTCGACAGGACGAGCGCGGTGGCGTCGCGATCGCCCTCGGCCGCCAGGGCGTCGAGCCGGCTGGCCCGCCAGGACGTCAGCCCGCGGCCCCACAGGTCCACCGCGAGGCTGGCGTTGAACTTCGCGCTGCCGGTGCTGTAGGTGGCGGGCGCGTCGCCGGCCGAGGGGACATCGAGGCCGAAGCCGAACACGCGGGTGTCGGTGGGCGCGAGCTGCCCCTGGACGTCGAAGGACAGGCCAGGCAGCACGGCGGACAGGGACTGGCCGGCCAGGGCCCGCTGCGAACGGGCCAGGGCGTCGAGGGCGCCGATGTCGGGGTTGGCGGCGAGACCGGTGGACACCGCGTCGCTGAGCCCGGGGTCGCCGAAGCTGTCCCACCAGGGCGCAGCGGGGGCCGTCGTCGCCGCCCCCTGGCTGTAGTGGTCGGGGAGCCAGTCGGTGTCTGCCCGGACAGGTGTCACGCCGAGCAGCAGCAGCAGCAGGATCACGGCGCCTCCAGGGGGGCGATGCCGTCCCAGAAGATGTCGGCGACGGCACGGGCGTGGGCCCGACGGGCGTCGTCGCCGAGGGGTTCGCGGTCGAAGATGTGGGCCATGGCGGCGCGCGCCTGGAGCGAGCCGATGAACGCAAAGGCGAGCACGTCGGGGTCCACGCCCCGCAGCCGGCCGGCGTCGATGGCCGCGGCGAACCAGGCCGAGGCGGCCATGCGGCCCCGGACCGGTGGGGGGCGGTGGATGGCACGGAGGTGCTCGGCCAGGTCGTGGCCGGCGGCCTTCAGCGTCATCATGCAGGGGATCGCCTGCTCGAAGAAGGACAGGGCGTCGACGGCGATGGCTTCGAGCTGGTCCCGGAGATCGCCGGGCTGGGGACCGGCTTCCAGCGTCTTCACCCAGGAGATGTCGGCCGGCGGCATCAGCGCCCGGAGCATGAGCGCGTCCTTGGTGCCGAAGCGCTTGAACAGGGCGGCCTGCGACAGGCCGACGGCGTCGGCGATGACCGTGGTCGACGCGCCCGGTCCGTGGGCGAGGAAGACCTGGCGGGCCGCCGCGAGGATGTCGTCGTCGCTGAGCTTGCGGGGACGGGCCACGGATGCCTCGGGCGAGAGTAAGTGTTCGCTCACTAACCAGACCCCGGCGCGGCGCAAGCAAATAAGTGAGCATGGACTCACCAACAACCCCTGCCGCACGTCGTAGGCTCGGGCCATGTCCGGCTCCCCTCGCCTCACCCTGCTCGCTGTGGGCCTCGCAACCGTGGGCCTCGTCGCGGCCTGCTCGCAGAGCACGCCCTCCCCTGATCCGACGCCGGGCGCCGCTGCGCCCACTCCCGCAGCAGCCGTCGCCCCTCCCTCGACCACCCCGCTGCCGACCTGGGAGGACGCGACCGGAGGCCGCCCCAAGGGCGCCAAGAGCCCGGCCATGGCGGTGCTCGCGGTCCGTGAGGACGGCAGCGCCTGCTTCAAGGCCTGGTTCGACCCGCGCAAGATTCCCGACGAGGCGCGCCAGAAAGGGGGGATCGTCCTCGATCCGGACGAGCCACCACCGCAGGGTGCCGCGGCGGTGCAGTGCCCCGCCGACGAAGTGGCCGAGGTGCTGGCCCACCACGCCGCGCGCCAGGCGGAGCAGGCACTGGCCGACGCCGCGGATGCGGCGGTCGACGCCTACCTGGCCGACTGCGGGCACGTGTTCGCAGCCGAAGCGGTCGGAGCGGACGCCGATCCCGCCCTGGCCGACGAGTGCACCTGGCGGGAGCCCGACCAGATGTGCGCCGACGATCCCAGCGGGTGCTGGGACCAGCTCCAGTCCTGCCTGGACGGCTGCGGCACGACCTGCAGCTCCTGCCAGGCGACCTGCACGCAGACCTGCACATCCTGCAAGCAGGCCTGCGGCGACGACGCCGACTGCCTGCGTGGCTGCGCCGAGGCGCGCGCGGCCTGCCGGGGCGGCTGCCTCGCGGACCGCAACGACTGCCAGGAGCCGGGCTGTTCCGACGCGGAGAAGACCTGCACCCGAGACTTCGAGGCCCAGAAGGCCGCGCAGTGCCCCGACTGCGACGCCATACACCACTGCCTGATCGGAATGTTCACCGACAGCGACTTCGACATGGACGCCTGTCGCCAGCGCTTCCCGGATGCCGCCGCCGACTGCTGGGACTGGTGCGCCCCGACGCCGTGAGCGGCTTGTTCATGCTGCTCTTGCCCGCGGTCGCGGCCGCCGAGCCCCCACCCGGCATGGTCCCCGTGCCCGCCGGCAGCTTCACGATGGGCCGCGACGACGCCCCGCACGCCGACGAGCGCCCCGCCCACACGGTGCACATCTCCGCCTTCCTCATCGACGCGCGGCTGGTCACCGTGGCGGACTTCGCCGCCTACGTCGACGAGACCGGTGCGGTCACGGCGGCGGAGCGCCTCGGCTACGGCATGGTGTCGACGCTCGGGATGGATGACTGGCGGTGGCGGCGCGTGCCCGGCGCAAGCTGGCGCCACCCGCTGGGCCCTGGCCGCGACGAGGAGCTCGGGCAGGCTGACGATCACCCGGTGGTCGACGTGAGCTGGCATGACGCGGACGCCTACTGCCGGCACCTCGGCAAGCGCCTGCCGACGGAAGCCGAGTGGGAGTACGCCATGCGGGCCGGAGCGACCGGCCGCTTCCCCTGGGGCGACCACCCCGGCGCCGACGGCCAGCCCCGCCTGAACTACTGGGAGGGCCGCAGCCACCGCGAAAACAGCGTGGCCGATGGCTACGTCTACACCGCGCCGGTCGACGCCTACCCGCCCAACGAATGGGGGATCTTCGGGCCGGTGGGCAACGTCTGGCAGTGGACCGCGGACTGGTACGCCGCCGACACCTACGCCCGGCAGGCACCAGAGGTGACCGACCCCGAAGGCCCCGCGACCGGCTGGGCCCGGGTCGGTCGAGGCGGGTCGTGGTGGTGCTCGGCGACGACCTGTTCGGGCTACGGGCTGTGGGCTCGCGGCAAGGCGCGGCCGAACGCCCCCTACCCCAACATCGGCTTCCGGTGCGCCATGGACGCCACGAAGACGGACACCGACCGGCTGCCGTGACCGCCGTCACCCCAACCATCCCCGCGCTGTGGCGGGCCGCGCGCCCGGCCATGCTGCCGCTGCTGCTGTTGCTGCCGGTGCTCGGCTACGGCTGGGCCCACTGGGAGGCACGGCTGGCCTGGCGGCACGAAGCGCGCCTGTGGCTGGTGCTCGCGGCGTGGACCAGCCTGCACGCCGGCACCATGTGGCTCAACGCGATGCTCGATCAGGACGAGGACGCCGTGCTCTTCGGCCACCCGGCGCCGCTGTCGACGGCGGCACGCCCCCTGGCGATTGCGGCGCTCGCGGTGTCGGTGACCCTCGCGGCGGCGGCGGATCTCCTCGCCAGCGGTGCCGCCCTGGGCTGTGCCGTGCTGGCCGGGCTGTACTCCCACCCCGCGACGGCCTGGAAGGGCCACCCCCTCGCTGGCCCCCTCGTCAACGCTGTCGGCTACGGCCTGCTGTCGCCCTTGGCCGGCTGGGCCGTCGTCGACGTGCCGGCGACCGCAACGACCCTGGCGGTCTGGCCGCTGCTGGCCGTCGGACTGCTGGCCCCCACCTTCGCCGCCCAGGCCTTCCAGGCCGACGCAGACGCCGCCCGCGGCTACCGCACCCTGGTCGTGACCCATGGGCCGGCCGCGACCCTGCGCGCCGCCCGCGCAGCCCTGCTCCTGGCGCTCTGCTGGGGCTCCGGCCTCGCGCTCCTCTCCGTCGTCCCCCGCCTGACCCTGTGGGCGATCCCCGCCTGGCTGCTGTTGTTCCTGCTGCTGCGCGGCCCCGCCGTGCGCTTCGACGCGCGGGCCGCCCAGGCGCTGGTCCTCGGCATGGGTGCCGCCGGAGCGCTCACCTGTGGGCTGGGGGTGGCGGCGCTGTGGTTGGGCGCGGTCTGACCGTGATCCGAGCGACACCGTAGCGAAGCCGTGATCCGAACTGCACCGGGCCGCCACTGTCAGAGGCGATGATGCCGCAAGCCCACTCCACGATGACCGACAGCTCTCCGCAAGCCGCGCGGGTCCCCGCCTCCCCCGGCCAGCTCTCCGCGCCTGGACTGCGCGCCGCGCTGGAGCGTGGCGAGGACCTCGTCCTGCTCGATGTCCGCGAGCCCCATGAGCTGCGCCTCGCCGCCATCGACGGGGCGCTGCACATCCCCATGGGCGAGATCATCGCCCGCCGGGGAGAGGTGGATCCCTGCGCCCGCGTCGTGGTGATGTGCCACCACGGCATCCGGAGCTGGAACGTGGCCTGCTATCTGCTGGAGCGCGGCGGCTTCTGCCGGGTCGACAACCTCAGCGGTGGCATCGACGCCTGGTCGCTGCACGTCGACCCGACAGTGCCGCGGTACTGACTGCGGTCAGCCCTCGGTCAGGCCCTCGAGCTCTTCGGCACCCGGGAGCTGTGACAGGTCCGGGACGACCACGATCTCGATGCGCCGGTTGGCGGCCTTGCCCTCGGCCGAGTCGTTGTCGGCCACGGGGTGGTACTCGGCGTAGCTGGCCGCGCTGATCCGGTCGGCGGGGACGCCGGCGTCGATGAGCGTGCTCACGACGGTGACGGCGCGCGCGCTGCCCAGCTCCCAGTTGTTGTGGAAGCGGGAGGTCGAGATGGGCACGTTGTCGGTGTGCCCCTCGACCTGGAAGCCGCGGTCGGGGATGGAGGCGAGGACGGCGCCGACTTCCGCCAGGGCGCTCTTGCCCTCTTCGGACAGATCGGCCTTGCCGGACTCGAAGAGGATGTCGGTCGCCATGACCACGACCATGCGGCCGTCCACGATCTTGACCTTGAGCCGGCCGGCGTCGATCAGCGCCTGGAAGCGGTCGAGCATGTCGCGGAACTGGGCGACGCGGGCTTCGGCCGCCGCCTTGCGCTTGGCGGCGTCGGCGAGGGCGGCCTTGACCTCTTCCACCCGGGCCCGCAGGCTGCTGCGGTCCTTGAGCAGCTCGGCCTGCTGGGCGCGCAGGGCGGCGGTCTCATCGTCGTAGACCTTCTGCAGCTTGGCCAGTTCGCCGTCGAGGCGGGCGACGTTGGCCTTCTCGCCATCCAGGGCCGCCTGCAGGTCGGTGATGGCGGCGTCGCGTTCGGCGATGGTGCCGGTCAGGTCGGTGCGGGTCGCGTCCAGCTCTGCCTGGAGCGCGTCGTAGTCCTTCTTCTTGACGCAGCCCGTGCTCAGGATGAGCAGGGCTGCAACAGCGTGGAGCTTCATGGGACCTCCGGTCCGTGGGACCGGCTGCTCCTATCCTCGACACCGTCGACCGACCGCTCCGCAGCGGCGGCGAATTCCGTCTCCAGCCAGGCGTGGACCCGCTCGCGCCGCGCTTGGCGCTCGAGCAGGCGGTGTCCGGCGACTCCGCCGAGCAGAGCCACGACGAAGGCCGCGCCGACGCCACCGGCGACGACGCCGGGGACCACGCCGGAGGGCCGCACCTGGCCCACCAGCCCACCGGCCGCCGCCACGCGCTGGTCGGCCACGATGTAGACGTGCGGGGAGAGCGGGCGCAGCCCGCCGTCGAGCACCCGGTCGACGCGTCGCCGCCCCTGGGCACGCAGCTCGCGGACCACGTAATGGCGGAGGCGCTTCTCCAGGCCCAGGGTGTCCGCCGGGTGGTACTCGACGCCGTCCAGCCCGACCCGCTGGAGCGCGCCGGACTCGACCAGGGGCGGCTCCAGGCGGTCCGCTCCGCCGCCGTCCAGCGGCTGGCGGAGGTCGACCACGACGGTCAGGCGGGGGTCGTCGACGCGCAGGGCCACGAGGCGGCCGTCCTCGACGAGCGGGTCGGCGTTGTGGACGCCGATGACCTCGACATCGGCCGACAGCGGCACGACCAGGGGCAGGCGCTGCCCCGAGACCACGGCGGACCCCAGCATCAGGCGGCTGTGCCAGTCGATGCTGGTGCCGGTGAAGCTGCCGTCGTGTTCGGCGGTGCGCAGGGGATCGGCCGCCGCGGAGGCCCGACCGGGTCGGATCAGCAGCCCGAGCAGGCAGAGCAACAGCGCTGCGACCAGAAGGCGTAGGGAACGCATGGCCGCCTCCTCAGCGCCCGACCATGGCGTCGACGCCACCGTCGAACACCGTCACCTCGGGGAGGATCGGCGAGGCCACGTGGATGAACTGCACGAGGCTGGCGAGCTGGACGGCCATGATGGCGGCCAGGGGGAGGGCGATCTGGCCCCGCCGGACGTTGTCGGGGCGGCGCTGCTGGACCGAGCGGGCGACGTTGAACAGTCCCAGCGCGACGGCGAGGAAGATGACGCCCATCGCCAGGGGTCCGCCCATGGATCCGCTGGTGTGGTAGTAGAGCGCCACCACCGGGGAGAGGGCGGCGAGGACCAGGGTCGCCGTCAGGTTGCCGGTGGCGACGCCGATGAGCAGGTCACTGGCGCGGTTGGGGGCGTCGCTCAGCTTCCACATCAGCAGGCCGACGGGCACCGCGCACAGGCTGGACAGGGCGATGACCATGGGCAGCTTGTAGACGTTGGCGACGGCGAGGGCGGCGTCGGTGCTGCCGGCGGCGAGGCCGAAGACCGCCGCGAAGAGCATCGAGACGGCGCTGGCCCGCAGGACGAGCTGCATCCGGCGGGCGGGTCCATCGGCTTCCTCGGGGAGGGGGCGCCCGGAGGCGAGGTCGAAGAGCTGGGTGAAGGCCGACATGGCAGTCCTCCGGTGGGGAGCGTCGGGGCGGGAGACGGGGCGTGCCTGCGCCGCCCGGGTGCGTGCCGCCGGGGGATCCAGCGGACCCAGACAAGCTCACTCCGCGACGCAGACTCCCGGTCACCACCGGGCGAAACATCCGAGGACTGTGTGTGGACGTGGTGTGAACAGGCCCGACGGAGCGATCAGCCCCCCGGCAGCCTCAGCCGCAGGTGGGCGCCGGTGTGGGTGCGCAGGGCCACCAGCTCGCCGCCGTGGGCACGGGCGATGGCGCGAGTCCGCGCTGGTGACAATTCGTGACATGCAGACGAGAGAGAGCGAGAGAGTACCGGGCAGATCGCTCGGGGGGAGCAGTTGTGCTTCCGCCGAGA
>CAZRFD010000192.1:0-12152 GCA_964599085.1 uncultured Enterobacterales bacterium
AGGGAACCTGCAACGAAGGGCCACCATCGGCGCCATAGGGACTGGGGCGCAACAGCTCCCCGCGGGAAAAGCCGTCGGGGCCGAACCACAGGACGAAGCCGTCGCTGAGCATGATGTGGGCCCGCTTGTAGAAGTGCGAGCGGCTGTGGATCCAGGTGACGGCGTCGGCGAGACCGGCTGGGTGGATGACTGCTCTGGCTTCACCCTGTTCCTCCTCAACGACGTGGACCTCGTCTTCCGCAAGAACCTCGTCACCAACTCGGTGCTTGCCGAAGCCCTGAGCACCTATGAGACATCCGCCTCGGCCGAGGTGCACAACAACGTCTTCTACGGTCTCAGCGACGAGGTCGGAACCACGAGCATGGTGGTCTACAAGTACGGTGATGTGGACTTCCGAAACAACATCATCGCCGAAAACAGCACCTATCTCGTGGTGCAGTCGGACTTCTCGGGCGACTACAACCTGCTGTGGGGCAACTCCGCAGACACCAAGCTCTAGGGCGACGGCAACCTCACCTCCGATCCGTACTTCACCGACCCCGACGCCGGCGACTTCACCCTGCGCGCGGGCTACTCGCCGGCCATCGACGCCGGCGATCCGCTGTTGCTCGATCCAGACGGAACGCGGAGTGACATGGGCGCGTATGGCGGGCCGGACGGCGCGTGGTGACATTCCTCGGGCGCTACGCGTCCGCCGGGGCGACCCTGGTGATGCCGTCGACGAAGTCGAAGTCCGAGTCGGTCGAAACCATGGTCGAGATGCCCGCGTTGAGGGCGGTCGCCGCATGCAGCGCGTCCCGGGGGGAAAGCTGCGGCCACGCGGTCAGGATCTCGCCGGAACGCAGGATGTCTGCCCGGGTGAGCGGGAGAAGCCCCGGGAACAGAGCCGCGACCTCCCTCCCCAGCGCGACGCCGTCCCGGAGGCGACCCCGCCTGCGGAAGACGTGGTGGATCTCCTGGATGACCTCGGCGCTCGTGGCCGCGTCGAGCTCGCCGGATGCGACGCGGCGAAGCAGCGCAACGCACGGCTCCTTGTACGGGCTCGGGGCCCCCGCCGCGTAGATGAACACGTTGGAGTCAAGGAAGACCGGCATCGTAGGCGTCCTCGATCTCCCGCTTCAGCTCCGGCCAGGGAGCGGTCGGAAGATCCATGGATGCAATCCGGTCCACGGCCGCTGTGCGCTCAGCGGGGGACCGCAGGTAGACCGCGCGGACCGCGGAGCGGATGAGCTCGGCGACTGAGACTTCCCGGCGCTCCGCAATTCGCACGAGCTGCTCGTACTCCTCCGGCTCCATGAGTATCTGTGCTCGCCGCGTGTGGGCCATCGGGACCTCCTACACATCAGCATACTCATGAGTCCAACGTTCGTCCACCTCGGCTCCTCGGGGTGCGAATCTCGGGAACGGCGGCGCGAACCTCGTGCCGTCCCCGTGGGCCCCACTGCCAGCCCGGGTGGCTGGCCGCGCACCTGAGCCGAGGCCCAGATGTACGCATCGTTCTGGCATGGGGAGTACGCGCACATGGCCTCCAGGCTCATCCTCAGCGTGAACCCCAGGTCCTGGTTGGTGCGAAGAGGCATCGCGGAGAAGGCCGGAAGGACGGGACGACTGACTTCTCGCAGCGGATGGAGAAGCGCTTGCAGGTGGCCGGGGTGTCCTCGCGGGGCGCGCAGTCGGACAGACGGGTGGTAGACAAGCGCAGGTCCCGGGCACAAGCCAATCCAGCTTGGGATCATCCGTGGACCTGTCTGGGAGGGCGCGGGCCGCGAGCCCCCCACAGCACGCGACCGGGGGGTCGGGTCAGGCGCCAGAGGCCAGGCCCGATGGACAGTCAGCCATGCACACCACCAAGGAACCTCTCTTCGACATCGGCCTGAGGCGGTTGCTGGAGCAGAGCTACAACGCCCTGGGCATCGCCACCCTACTCAAGGAAGGCGGCGTGCCCAAGGGCTCCTTCTACCACCACTTCGACAACAAGCAGGACTTCGCCCTGCAGGTGGTGGATCGCTACATGGACGAGGTCCACCGGGGCTTGTCCGCCTGCCTGGGGGACGGGTCGAGGCCGGCCCGACAGCGCGTGCGCGGCTTCTTCGGAGCGACCCGCGAGAAGTACGCCCAGGACGGCTACCTGGGCTGCATGCCGGGTGGCCTCGGCCAGGAACTCTCCGGCGTCAACGAGGTCCTCCGGCTGCGCATCCAGGGCCGCCTGCGGGACATCGGCGACCAGAACGCTGCCTGCCTGGAGGCGGGCCAGCAGCGAGGAGAGCAGCCTGGCTGAGGGGAGGGGCGTGCGGTCTGCCCAGCTCTCCTGGCTGTCTCGACACGGTAGACCGACCGGTCTACTACTTGGGCGAGGCGCAGCAGGAACGGAAGCACCTCCCCACCCAGGGGGTGAGGTGCGTGGGGCCGAGGCCACCGGCTGCACCTCGCCGGTTGGCGACGGCGCCATGGTGTCGCGCGAAACTTATGGCGAGGATGATGATGGATGGTTTATGAATAGTTCGTAAATCGAATGATATCAGATGGATGCGCTTGTATATCGAAGTAGCGACACGATATTCGACACTTATCATCGTGATAGGGCATCATCCCCGTAGTTTCGTTCGCGTTCGAGGAACTCGTCTTGGCCGCACCACGTGCACGCTGTCGCCGTGCGCGCCTCCACCCTCCACCAGGGCGTCCGTCACGGCCCCGGACACAGGACGAACCCGCCGCCCCCTGTCAGCTCCCGGCTCTCTCGCCCTCAGCCGCCCTCAGCCGCCCTCAGCCGCCAGGAACCGCTCCGTCAGCTCCACGACCAGGGCGTCGATGGCGTCCAGATCGGGCTTGTCGGGGACCGCCGCGGGGGTGGCCGCATCCTGGAGCGCCTGGGCTTCTCTCTCGGCGAACTCTACGAGGGCGTCGTAGCTCCATGCGCCGGCGCGGATGGCCAGCAGCTCGTCGGCGTCGATGTCGCCGCGCCAGACGTGGACCTGGCCGGTCTCCAGGATCTCGCGGCCCATGCGGAGGAGGCGGACGAGGTGGGCGCCGTGCTTGGTGTCGTAGCCATGGCGTGCTTCGAGGGCGGCGCGGGCCGGGTTGCGGCGGCGCTTCCAGGACCGGTACTGCTGGTAGCCGCGCGAGGCGTTCTGATATGCGCGCTCCCGATCCATCACCGCGATGAGGTTGTCGTCGAGGCCGACGGCCCGGGCGGCGGCGTGCCAGGCGGTCTCCGACGACCGCAGCACCTCGGCGAGGAAGTCGGCGAGCTGACCCTGCAGGCGCACGATCTCGGAGTGGGGGAGGGGACCCCAGTCAGGGTTCCACTCGTCAAGCTTGCGGGCGACGGCGGCTTCGGCGGCGGCGAGCTGGTCCTTGGGCAGCAGCGAGCGCTCGGGCAGGCCGAAGTCGGCGCGGCTGGGGGCTGCCGTGGGCGGGTTCAGCAGCCAGGCGCGGTGGCTGCGTATCCGCCTGAGCTGACCCAGCGCGTAGCCGGTGAAGCTGTGGCGGGCGCGGCCGCTCAGGAACAGGTCGCGGCGGGCTCGGAGCGCTTCCCCCAGGGGCGTGACCCGTCGCACCTCGGCGTCGCGGCAGAACAGCGCTTCGAGCATGTTGGGGTTGCAGTCGGCCGCCAGCCTGCCGAACTTGGCGAGCGCGTAGACGCTGCCCTCGAGCTTGGTGCGGCGGGTGGCGGCACGCTCCTCGTCCGTGAGGAGATCGGCGAAGACATCCATGTCGCCGGGCTGGTCGGCCTGCTCGAAGCGGTGCAGGAAGCCGAACAGCTCGGCCTCTCCCGGCACGGCCACGCCCCGCAGGTCGACGTCGCTGTCGGCCACGTGCATCCCCTGGGCACGGCTGCCGGCGACGGTGAGCAGGATGGTGTGGGCGCGGAGCTGCTGCATCGGCGGAGCCTACCCTCCACGGCGCGCGTGTCCCGGACGCCCTGCTCCGCGTGTTCGCGTCAACGCGACCGCGTCTTCCGGCCCTTCCGGTGCCGCTTGTCGCTGGCGCCGTCGCTGTCGTCGTCGGAGTCTGCGTCGGGCGGCGGTGGCGGTGCCACCAGCTCGGTCGTGGTGACGGCATTCTCCTCCAGCGCGACCAGCCAGGTGCCGCCGCCGTGGTGCACATAGGCGGCGGTGAAGTCCGGCAGGGTGCCCTGCAGCAGGCTCTCCACGGGCGCCGCGGTCGCGGGGTCGGCCAGCAGACCCAGGATGGGCTGGCGATAGCTGCCCGGCAGCACCAGGGTGCTGTCGCCGTCGATGAGCAGCCAGGCCGAGCGGATCCCGTGGGCGGTGGGGTACTGGGCGAGGTGCAGGGCGGCCGACACCGGCACGCGCTCACCGGCGCCGCCGATGGTCCGCCCGTCCACCCAGGGACCGCTGCTGGTGCCGGCCGGCATCACGCGGATGGAGAGTGCGGGGGCTGCGCCCTGTTCCTCGGCGAGCAGCACCGCGCCACCGACCGGGAAGCGCGAGTCCCAGGGCAGGTCCGGTACCATGGCGAGCGCTGTGCGGATCTCGGCCCGGGCGACGTCGTGGGCCCCGGCGGCTTCGGCGAGCGCGCCCCGCAGCAGGAAGACCCGCGCCGCGGTGGACGGGTCGACCAGCTCGCCGAGGCAGCCCAGGCGCGCGACGGCGAGGTCGAGGTGATCCTGGGCGCTGGTCGCGTCGCCCCGGGCCCACGCCGCTTCGGCCCGCACCAGGTCGGCCTGGACCTCGCTGCCCTGGGCCGGGCCGGTGACGCAGCGCCGGATCACGCCGTCGCCGAGGACCTGGGGCGGCTGCTCCAGCAGGTCGTCCAGGGTGGTGGCGTCGAGCTGTTCAGCCGGCAGGCCGGTCTGGCCGGCGACAGTGGCGACGACGTCGCCGGCCGCACCCCCGTCGAAGACGACGGGCACGCCGGCCAGGGCGGTGCCGAGCAGGAGCCAGGTCAACATGCTTGCTCAGTCCGAGGTCTGGGCGTCGCTGCAGGCCGAGTTGGTGTCGAAGCTGTAGCAGATCTCGACCGTGGCATCCTTGTCCACCTGGACCGCGCGACGGGTCTGTTCGCCGGAGGGGCTGCGGATCTCGAGGACGTGGCTGCCGACCGGCAGGCGGTAGCCACGCCCGCTGCGGCTGAGCACCTGCCCGCCCTCGAGGACGGTGGCCCCGCTGGGGACGGTCCGGACGACGACGGTGCCGGTGGGATCGGCGGCAGCGCCTGTCGAACCCGCTGCGGCGGGCGCAGCTTCCGGCGTCGACGCCGTCGTGTCCTTCGTCGAGGGAATGACCGTGATGATGCGCGGTCCCCCGCCCGTCGACGAGCCCGCGCTGGTCGAGGCATCCGTCGCGGATCCGCCCGTGGTCGTTCCCGCCGGCGTGGCCGACGCGCTGCCGTCCGAGGACGAAGCGCCGGTCGCAGGCGCCGTGGCGTCGCCTTCGGCGGCAGCGGCGGCCGGTTCCGGTTCGCCAGCGTGCTGGATGCCCCCGTCGCCCGCGGTCGCATCGCCAGCAGTGGCGTCTTCTTGGCTGGCTGCGCCCTCCTCGACCGTGGCCTCCTCGACAGGAGCAGCCGGCGCTTCGACCTGCCCGGCGCCGACAGCTTCGACGGCCGGTGGTGGCGCCGTATCGGCCGGCTGCACCAGCTTGAGCATGCCCAGGACCGCCAGGCCGATGACGGCAGGCGCGCCGACGAGCAGCGCGGCGAGCCTTCGACCGCTGGCGGTAGGGGGCTGCGCAGGTGCGACTGGGTCCAGCGTTGCCCCCGGGACCGGCCCGTCATCGTCGAGGAGCTCGGGCAGGAAGGTGGCCGCCGGGTCGCTGGCCAGTTCTGTCGCCGAGGGCACGGCGGTGCCGGTCGGCCCGTCGTCCTGCATGCCCAGGAAGGGGGCGAGGGTGGCCGCGATCTCGGGGTGTTCCTGCACATAGGTCGAAAGGTCGCCGACCGCCGGGGCCAGGGTCTGCGGCGGCTCGGTGGGTGGCTCGAAGTCGACGACCGGTTCGGCGCCGAGGGTCGGTGCCACCGCCGCCAGGGCGTCGCGCAGCTCGGTGCAGGTCTGGTAGCGGTCTTCGGGTTCGAAGCAGGTGCACTTCGCGAGGACGTCGGCCAGTGCGGCGGGGATGTCGGCGAAGGCCTGGGCGTGCGACTGGGTGTTGTGCAGGGCCGGTGGCTGCCGTCCCGTGACGAGGAAGTACAGGCAGCCGCCGAGCGCGTAGATGTCGCTGCGAGCGTCGACCTGGCGGGCGCTCTCCCGCTGTTCCGGCGGCATGTAGGCCCAGGTCCCCATGACCATGCCGGTCCGGGTCAGGCTGTGGTCCCGGGCCACGACCCGGGCGATGCCGAAGTCGGCGATCTTGAGCTCGCCGTTGCGGTCGACCAGCACGTTCTCGGGCTTGATGTCGCGGTGGATGACGCCGGCGGCGTGGGCTGCACCCAGCGCGCCGGCCAGCTTGATGCCGATGTCGGCGACATCCCGCGGGGCCAGCGGTCCCTGGGTCTTCACCCGTTCGGCCAGGCTGCCCCGCTCGGCAAGCTCCATCACCATGTAGACGCCGCTGTCGTCTTCCAGGACGTCGTGGACCATCAGGATGTTGGGGTGGCGCAGGCCGGCCTGGGCCGACGCCTCGATCTCGAAGCGTTCGCGCACCTGGGGGCTGTTGGCGAAGCGCCGGTTCAGCAGCTTGACGGCGCGGTGCACCCCCATCCGGGTGTCGAAGGCCAGCAACACGACCGACATGCCGCCCACGCCCAGCACCTGGTCGATGCGGTAGCGGCCGTCATGCAGCGTGGGAGGGGCTTCCGACACGCATGCAGGCTAAGTGCGGCCACCAGCGGCTGCAAGCGCCTGAGGGCTCACGCCTGGGGCTTCAAGGACAGGCGGCGTCGGCCAGCACGAGCACGTTGTTCGTCTCGTCGCACTCGTCGGCGTAGCCGACGAGCCGCTCGTCGAGGTCGGCGCCGATCTTGAGGGTCCCACGGGTCAGGTCGTCGGCGTTGATCTGCAGCCGCCAGGTCGACGAGACCGCGCCCTCGTCGACGATGGCGGTGGTCCACTCCTCGGCCAGGCTGATCCGCGACCCGTCGCCCCGCTCGATCCACGCCGTCAGCGGGATGTCGGCGCGCAGCCCACCGGCGCCCTGGTTGGCGATCGCGATGTCGACCACCAGCACGCCGTCGTCGCAGTCCGCCGTGCAGACCTCGGCCACCGGCACGGCGTCCGGCCAGCGGCCGTCGTCGGCCGGCATGGGGTCGCCGCTGCGGAAGTTGTTGTGGGAGATCCAGTTGGGTTCGGGGCTGGCCGGGATGGTCAGGTCGTTTTCGACGTTGGTGATGCTGTAGGCGTGCTGGTTCCAGACGGGACGGGCCGCCTGCCAGGCGTTGGATTCGCTGCCCAGCACGTAGAGCCCCCGGCGGCTCTCGTCGTAGTGCCCGCCACCGTTGGGCACGATCACCTCGGCGTGGCCGTCCTTGTCCACGTCGGCCACCGTCGGGTAGTCGTGCAGGGTGCGGCTGCTGTGGGCGTCGTCGGTGTAGCGTTCTTCTCCGGTGCGCCCGTCGAAGATGTGCAGCGCGACTTCGTCGGCGTAGACGACTTCGGGGTAGCCGTCGTTCTCGAAGTCGAAGATCAGCGAGCCGGTGGCGTGGGAGGAGACGTCGCTGACGGGCATCGACCAGATGATCGTGCCGTCCATCTCGTAGGCGGTGTAGGCCGTGGCCGAGGGCAGGGCGATCTCGGGTCGCCCGTCACCGTCGAGGTCGCCGATGGCCGGCGGACCGCCGTTGCCGGAGTCGGGCAGCAGCCAGTGCCGCAGGTTGGAACAGTCGGTGTCGTAGAGGTTGACGTTGTGGTCGCCGACGACGAGGAACTCGCCCTGTCCGTCGAGATCGAAGTCGGCCACGGCGGCGAAGCCGTCGTTGGGCCCGCTGCCGCTGCAGATGAGCGAGCCGTCGATGCGGTACACGCTGCGGCCGGCGATGAGCTCCTGCTGCCCGTCGACGTCGAGGTCGGCCACGACGGAGTGGGTGCCCATCTCGGCGTAGGCGTAGTAGCGCCCCTCGTCGTAGGAACCCTCGCCCCGCAGCGTGCCGGTGGCGCCGTCGAAGATCATCTTGCCCAGCGTGACCTCTGGCTGGCCGTCGCCGTCCATGTCGGCGATTGCCGGTGCGTGGCCGGCACAGTCGAAGACTGCGTCGCCGATCCAGTCCATGTCGCCGGCGGGGTCGAAGGCCGCGACGTAGCAGCGGTTGTCGGGCTGGGGCGCGACGGGCGGAGGGGAGGGCAGCGAAGGCGGGAGCAGGATGATCGGGTTGTCGGTGTCGCCCGGGTCGCCGGTCTCGCCGGAATCGGTGCCGCCACCGGGCGGAGCCGTGTCCTCGCCGCTGCCACCGGAGTCGGGGTCGGGGTCACCGGGGCTGTCGCCGAGCACCTCGACGACGGTGACGACTTCGGGCACACCGTCGAGGTCGACGTCGCCGAGGGCGACGTTGCTGTAGCGGTAGGGGAAGACCTGCCGCTCTCCGTCCATGACCTGCGTGATGTCGACCTGGGCCGAGCCGTCGCGGCCGTCGAGGATCCGCAGGATGCCGTGCTTGCCGGCGTTGTCCCCGTCGTCATCGGTCATGACGACGACGCTGGGCTGGTCCGAGCCGTCGACGACGCCGTCGCCCGAGCTGTCGAACAGCGGCCCGACCACCGGGGCCATGACGATCTGGTCGTACTCCGGGTAGTTGGGGAAGACCTCGACCGACCATTCCTCGACAGGGTCGAGGGGCACCGTCTCGACGTCGCGGATGCAGGACTCGTTGACGCTGACTTCGGGGGCGAGGATGACCGGGTCGCAGGTGCCTGGAACGCCGGAGTCGCCCGGGGCGCCGCCGTCGTCGCTGGCCCCACCGTCGGCGCCGACCTCGTCGTCGTCGGGCTTCTTGAGGCCGTAGTCGACGCAGCCCGCGCTGCTGGCGAAGGCCAGCAGCAACAGCGCGGGGGCGCAGCAGGAGCGTGCGGAAGGTCTGGCTGGGAGGAAGAGCATCGGGGCCAGGGAAGGGTCCGACGATGGCGCCGAGGGCGGCCCCCCGTCCACAGCCGGACTGAATCAGTGACGCCCGCATGGTAGCCCGCTCGCACGGCGCTGGTGAGGTCGGCGAGCGTGTAATGCACGGCATCTCCGAGAATCGCGGCGCCAGGCCCGCCCCCGGCCGCCGCCCGCTGCGCGCGGCCCCCAAGCTGGAGAGGGGGCGCGCCTCGCGATACGGTCGGCAGCGGCGCAGCCCCGCGCCGGAGAGGTCACCATGTCCAACGGGCCGCGCTGGTTCGAGCAGGAACCGCCCCAGATCAAGGTCGGCACCCGCGCCAACAAGGCCGAGAAGAACGACGGGCCCCAGCTCTGGGTGAAGTGCCCCCAGTGCAAGGCCATGCTCTACAAGGAGGACCTCGAGGGCAGCGCCAAGGTCTGCGCCCGCTGCGGCCACCACCTGCGCCTGAGCGCCGCCGAGCGCATCGCCATGCTCGTGGACGAGGGCAGCTTCGTGCGCTTCGACGCCCAGCTCCGGCCCCTCGACCCGCTGGACTTCGTCGACAGCAAGCCCTACGCCCGCCGGCTGGAGGCCACCCAGGCCAAGACCGGTGAAGCCGACGCCTACCTCGCCGGCAGCGCCAGCATCGACGGGCTGCCCGTGCAGATCGGCGCCTTCGACTTCGGCTTCATGGGGGGATCGATGGGCTCGGTGGTCGGTGAGCTGATCACCCGGCAGATCGAGCGCGCCATCGACCGCAAGGAGCCGGTCATCATCGTCAGCAGCTCTGGCGGCGCGCGCATGCAGGAGGGCGTGCTGTCGCTGATGCAGATGGCGAAGACCTCTGCGGCCCTGGCGCGGCTGCGCGACGAGGTACACCAGCCCTACATCAGCATCCTCACCCACCCGACGACCGGTGGCGTGGCGGCGAGCTTCTCGATGCTGGGTGACGTCATCCTCGCAGAGCCCGAAGCTCTCATCGGCTTCGCTGGCCCGCGCGTGATCGAGCAGACCATCGGCGAGACCCTCCCCGAGGGCTTCCAGACCAGCGAGTACCTGCTCGACCACGGCATGGTGGACCGCATCGTGGCCCGGTCGGACCTCCGTGAGGTGACCTCGCGGCTGCTGCACATGCTGTCGGGCCGCTGAGCCGCTCGTGCTTGCCCACCCCCTGCTCAGCGAGGCGGCTCGGGCCGGCGTGCGCCTGGGGCTCGGCCGGATGCGGGGCTTCCTCGAACACCTCGACAGCCCCCACCTGCAGGCCGACGTGGTCCACGTCGCCGGCACCAACGGCAAGGGCAGCGTCGTGGCGCTGCTCAGCAGCGTGCTCCAGGCCCACGGCCTGCGCGTGGGTGCGCTGACCTCTCCGCACCTGCAGCAGGTCAACGAGCGGATCCGCGTGGACGGCGAGCCCATCGCCGACGAAGACCTCGACGCCCTCCTCGTGGAGCTCCGCGCCGCCTGCGCCGACTGGCTGGAGGGCGAAGCGCTCGCGGACGACGAACCACCGCTGACCTACTTCGAGCTCATGACCGCCGCCGGCTTCGTGCACCTCGCCCGCCAGCAGGTCGACGTGGCGCTGGTCGAGGTGGGGCTCGGCGGGCGCCTGGACGCCACCAACGTCGTGCGCCCGGCGGCCACGGCGGTCGTCTCCATCGCCACCGACCACACGGCAGAGCTGGGCCCGGACCTGGCGAGCATCGCCGCAGAGAAGGGCGGGATCATCAAGGAGGGCGTGCCCTTGGTCCTCGGGCCGCTGCCCAAGGACGCCCTGCGGGTGCTCCGCGCCATGGCCTTCGACCGCGGCGCCCCGCAGTTCATCGCCGACGAAGACTACCGGGTCGCCAGTGATCGCAGCGGCGGGCTGTCGTTCTCGCTGGGCGACCTGGCCCTGCCGGGGCTGCAGCTCAGCCTGGCCGGCGCGCACCAGCACGCAAACGCCGGCGTGGCGCTGGCGCTCGCCAGCCTGCTGATGGACCACCGCGGCGCGCGCCTCGACCCCGACAAGGTGGCCACTGGGCTGCTGGCCGCGCGGCACGCCGGCCGGCTGGAGTGGCTCGCGCCGGATCTCCTCATCGACTCGGCCCACAACCCGGCGGGTGCTGCCAGCCTCGCCGGCTACCTGCGCAGCCTGCCGCGCACCCGCCCGCGGACGCTGCTCATGGGGGCCAGCAACGACAAGGACGCGCGGTCCATGGTCGTGGCCCTGGAGGGCCTGGTGGACCGGGTGGTCACCACCCACTGCGCCCACCCCCGCGCCATGGCAGCCGGCGATCTCGCCGCCCTCCTCGTCGACGTCGGCGTGCCGGTGTTGCCGGGGGGCAGCGTCGAAGACGCGCTGCCGACGACCCGGACCGGGGATGGGCTCGTGATCGTGGCGGGCTCGATCTTCCTGGCCGGTGCGGTGCGGGAGCTGGTCGGGCCGGGCTGATGCCGCACGCGGCCGGCAGGGACCCGCGGGCGACGGGCAGGTGCCTGGTGCCGCTGTTGCTGTGGCTGTTGGGAGCAAGCCCCGGGGCACGGGCCGCGCCGCGGGAGCTGACGCTGGGGGGCGAGGGGTCGGGCGGGGCCGCCCTGGTGCTGACGGCGGACGAGATCGAGCTGGTCGACGGCGTGGTGCAGGGCCGCGGTGGCGTCGTCGTGAGCCTCGGTGAGGAGCGCCTGTGGTGCGCGTCCTTCCGCTACGACCCGGACAGCGGGGTGCTCAGCGTCCACGAGGGACGCTGGGAGCGCGCCTCCGGCACGGCCTGGTTCGACGACGCGCGCATCGACGTCGAGGGCCGCAGCGGCGATGTGCAGGGCACCCGGCTGGTCGCCGGCGACGGGGAC
This sequence comes from uncultured Enterobacterales bacterium, assembly GCA_964599085.1. GTDB lineage: Bacteria > Myxococcota_A > UBA796 > UBA796 > UBA2385 > J125. The sequence continues at coordinate 11,800 of CAZRFD010000192.1, forward strand.
CTGTTCGTGCAGGGGCGGGCGCTCTCCTGGCAGGCGGACGGGCGGTTGGTCGGTGAGGATCTACGGGTCACGACCTGCGGCTGTGCGCACCCGCTGTGGGAGGTCAGCGCGCGACATGTCGTGGTGATCCCCGAGGAGTCCCTGCGCTTCCGTGGCGGGCTGGTCCGGGTGCTCGGCGTGCCGCTGGTGCCGCTGCCGGGGGGCCGGCTGCCGCTGGCCGAGCGGCAGAGCGGGCTGCTGCCACCGCGGCTGGGTGCGGGCGAGGATGGCGTGGTCGTCGCCCTGCCCGCCTACCTGACGCTGGGCGACGGGGCCGACCTGAGCCTCGAACCGGAGCTGCGGAGCGAGCGAGG
>CAZRFD010000193.1:0-11973 GCA_964599085.1 uncultured Enterobacterales bacterium
GGCGAGGCTCGCCGGAGCCGGCGCTGCTCGATCCGCTGAGTCCGAGGTCCAACACCGCAGGGGGGCGGCTTGATGGACGAGGAGACCCGTCGCCTCAAGAGAGCCGCACCCGACTCCTCGCCGCACGCTCGTGCAGCAGCTCCGCCAGGGTCGCGATCTTCATGCCAGCTTCAACTCCAGTGCGGCGGAGACCGCAGCAACGAGCACCTGGCCGCCGAGCCAGGCGATGATGAGGTAGCAGGGCCCGGTGACCGCGAAGACGCGCTTTGGCTGCCTCTTCGACACCCTCCGCCCGAGCAACACCGGGTACAGCGCCCGGAGGAGGACGTAGATGCCTCCGAGCACGGTGGCCCGGTCCGGCGAGAGGAAGGCCGCGTGCAGCCACAGGGTGGTCAGGAAGGGCACCATCTGTTCGTGGTTGTTCGCGGTAGGTGAGGGGGCTCGCCTTCCGTTGCCATCACGGCCGCATGGCGTCCATGCGGCCGTGGAGGGTGCCGTGACATCGAAGCTCGAAGATCGGCCCGGCCGTCGCCGGGCTCGGGGTGACCCTGCTGCCTGACCTGCCGGTGACCCCGGAGGTCGAGCAGGGACTGCTGGTGCGGCTCACGGACGCTGGCGCGTCCCTTCCTGCCGAGGTGTGCGCGAACCTGGGCGCGCAGCGGCCGACCGAGCGCGCCCGGGCGCTGGTGGAGAGCCTGGCGGAAGCCCTGGCGGTGTCCTCCGCCATCCCGCCAGGCTCGACCTGAGCGCGACGAGTCCCTCGGGGTAGAGTGCGCCCTCTCCCGAGGAAGCCCATGCGCACCTGGTCGTTGGCCCCGCTATCTGTACTGTCCATGCTGTCTCTACTGCCCCTGCTTGCCGCTGGCTGTTCGGCACTGCACGCAGCAGTGGGGGTCGCGCCGGGCCTGACGGCGAACGCACCCGGGAGCGTGCAGGTCGACGCGGGGCTGGACATGATCCTGGGCCCCCAGGCGCGTGTCCGGGTGGCCCGGGGCAAGCATGTCCAGGTGGTGGATCCCGACGCAGCTTGCCACTACGGACTGGGGCCGTCCGTGCGTGGACGCTTCGGTGATGGTGCAGCGGTCGTCGCGCCCGCCATCGCAGGGATCGGTCACTGCCACACCGGCGATCTGCTGGGCTTCGCCGGCCGACTGGGGGTCGAGGCCCTGTCGGTGGGGGTCGAGGACGGCGGCACCGCCCTGGGGCTCCTGTCGCCCTACCTGGAGCTGGGGCCACGGGTCGGCCAGGACGGTGCCTTCGTCGACCTGCAGGGGCTGTTGGGGTACCAGGTCCGGGTGGTCGGAGGTCCGAGCTACCCGGTGGCGGGCCTCATGCTCGAGATGACCCTTGGCATCGCTCCCTGACGGGGCCTCTCTGTCACCAGATGTCACGGCTGGGAATTCGGCCGAGGGAGATCGTCGACCGCCTCCGCTGAAGGAGTGTCCCCCCCGCGGGACGAGTCCCCGTCAACCCGGAGCCGAAGTGTTCACTCTCGCCCTGTCCCTGCTCGCCCTCCCGAGCCCCGTCCTGGCCCGCCCCTCCTGCCAGGACGCCATCGATCCGGCCTGGACGGCTCCCTCGACCGACCTGTCCACCTCCCGCACCGACGACGGCGAGCTCGCCTACGATCCCGAACTGCTGGCGAGCATCGAGATCGACGCCGAGCACGAGCTGCGCTTCTCCGAGGTCGGCTACGGCATCATCCTGGTCGAGGAGACCGCACCGGGGGAGGGTGAGCTGCTGTTGGACCAGGTCGACACCGACGGCAGCGTCCTGGACATCTGGGCGCAGATCGCCCCCGACGAGGCCATCCCCGCAGCCCTCGAAGACGCCGAGCGGCGGGCGCAGGAGGTCGGCGACGCCCTCGCCGATGTCGATCCCGCGGAGTGCCAGGCTGAAGCGGACCGGCCCGACGACGGTGACGACACGCCCGCCGGGTCCGGCTCGCCGCTGCCCCCGGACGACGAGCCCACGCCCTGGTGCGACGCCGCGGCCTTCGCGGCCCGCAACACCCTGATGCCCAGCGTGCGCCTGAACTACAGCGGTGTGTACAAGTACACGAGGCTGGATGTCCACGTCATCGACTCCAGGCTGTGTGTCGCTTCCGGCCAGGTCATGCACCGTACCTTCGTGCAACCCTGGTGGACCTGGAAGAGCGCGGCCAAGCGCATCATCAGTGCCGACCAGCAGGACAGGCAGCTCATCGAGAGCCCCGTCGTGGACTTCGACGGCAGGATCCTGGTCTCGCCGCTGCAGGACAGCACGGTCGTACACCTGGCCAACGGGATGTGGTAGACGAGCGCCGGCCGCGGCTGGGTGGTCGGTGGGAGCACCGGTGGCAGGCCACTGTCGCCGTCAGCATTGGGTCGCCGCTGCTGGGTGCGCCCCCGGCGGCCTTCCGCCCGCGTCATCCGAGATTCGGCAGGCTGTCCGGTTGCGCCCGCTGGACCGCGTCGCCGCGCGATGTGGGCGGGTCGCCAACGCGATACAGGGCGGGCTCCGCTCGCTCCTCGGCCTCCTGCCCTCCCACCCCCCGACCGCCATGGCTTCGCCCACCAGCGCCTCTCTTCCCACCGCCGCTCCTTCCTCGTCCTCCTCCACCCCACCGCCGCTCTTGGAGCCCCCGGAAGCACCGAGCACGGAAGCCGACCGCCTGCTCTTCGACGCCGAGGGGCTGGCCGGGCTGGCGCGGGAAGCGGTGGTGCGCCGGGGCTTCGCCTACTTCCGGGAGGACCGGGTCTTCGACCTGGGATTCGAACAGGGCGAGCGCCTGTGGGCGAGCGTGGAGGGCAGCCGCGAGCTGCCCTACCAGGTGGAAGTCTGGCTGGACGAGGATGGCGAGATCTGTGTCGAGTGCGACTGTCCCTATGACTGGGAGCCGGCCTGCAAGCACGCCATCGCTGCGCTGCTGGCCTACGCTGCGCGGCAGCCGGTCCCCGGGGCGGTGATCGCGTCGGCGGCGGACGAAGCGGTGATGGAGCGGGGGAAGCGGGGGCGCAGCGAGGTGGAGGTGACCCACCTGGACGGTGACCGGTGGTGTGGGACCTGGCAGGCGCGGTCGCTGTCGGGTAGCAGCGGCGGTCCGTACACGGTCGAGCTGTTCAGCGTTGGCGAGCGGCTGAACTCCTGCACCTGCCCGGACTTCGCGACGAACCGCCTGGGCACCTGCAAGCACATCGAGGCGGTGCGGCACCACCTGCGGCGCAGGGCGCCGCGCAAGTTCGAGCGCCTGGAGCGCCGGGGCATCGACCGGCCGGTGGTGCATCTGGACTGGCAGGGACCCGACGCCCCGACGGTGCGCATGCGGATGCCGCGTGGACGGTCGGTCCCCGCGGAGCTGACACGGTGGTTCGATCCGGCCACGGGTGCTTTTTCGGGGCGGCTCCCCGACGACCTGCCGGGGCTGACGACGCTGGCGGCCAAGGGGCTGGCGATCGGCCGCGACGTGGTGGAGCACGTCCGCCACGTGGCCACGGACGCCGCCCAGGCCGAGCGCAGCCGCCGCATCGCCGCCGAGCTTCGCCACGCCGGTGGCCGCCTGCCGGGCGTGCACGCCCGGCTCTACCCCTACCAGGTCGAGGGTGCGGCCTTCCTCGCTGGCCGCGGGCGGGCGATGTTGGCCGATGACATGGGCCTGGGCAAGACCTTGCAGGCCATCGCCGCGGCGACGGTGCTGCAGCGGCAGGAGGGCGTGCGGCGCACACTGGTGCTCTGTCCGGCTTCGCTCAAGCACCAGTGGGCGCGCGAGATCGAGCGCTTCACCGGGCAGGACGCCATGGTCGTCCAGGGTCGCCGCGCGGTGCGACAGGAACAGTACCGCATCGGCGCGCCGTTCACGATCCTCAACTACGAGCTGCTCCTGCGGGATCGCGAAGAGATCCAGCGCTGGCTCTGCCCGGATCTGCTCATCCTCGACGAAGCCCAGCGCATCAAGAACTGGCGGACGAAGACGGCAGCCTCGGTCAAGGCGCTGGACACGCGCTTCGCCTTCGTCCTGACGGGCACCCCGCTGGAGAACCGGCTCGAAGACCTCTACAGCTTGATGCAGGTGGTGGACCCGCGTGTGCTCGGCCCGCTGTGGAGCTTCCTGCTGGAGTTCCACGTCACTGACACCGCCGGCCGGGTGCTGGGCTACCGCAACCTCAGCGAGCTTCGTCGGCGCCTCGCTCCGGTGATGCTGCGCCGGGACCGGCGCCTGGTCTCCGACCAGCTCCCCGAACGGATCCAACATCGTCTGGACGTGGTGCTCGACGACAAGCAGCGGAAGCTCCACGACGACGCCGAAGCCGCCGCGTCCCGCCTGGCGGCGATCATGCAGAAGCGGCCGCTCACCCCGCTGGAAGAGCAGCGCTTCATGGCGGCCTTGCAGCGGGCGCGCATGGCCTGCGACGCCGCCGGGCTGGTGGACGGTGAGACCGAGGGCAGCCCAAAGCTGTCGGAGCTTGCCGATCTGTTCACGTCCTTGTGCCTGGAGGGGGACCACAAGGTGGTGGTGTTCACCGAGTGGGAGCGCATGAGCCGTATGGCCAAGGCCGTCGCCGAGAGCCTGGGGCTCGACGTGATCCGCCTGCACGGCGGGGTGCCGACCCGCAAGCGCGGGGCGCTGATCGAGCGCTTCCACGAAGATCCGACGGCGCGTGTGTTCATCTCCACCGATGCGGGCGCCACGGGCCTGAACCTGCAGTGTGCGACGGCGCTGGTCAACCTCGACCTGCCGTGGAACCCGGCGGTGCTCGAGCAGCGCATCGCCCGGATCCATCGCCTCGGGCAGCGACAGAGCGTCCAGATCTTCGTCATGATCGCGCTGGCTTCCTACGAAGAGAAGGTCGCCGGGCTGGTGGCCAGCAAGCGCCGATTGTTCGACAACGCGGTGGATCCCGAGGGCACCGAGGACGCCATCGGCCTGACGAAGCGGGCGGTGGAGCTGGCCGGCGAGCTTCTGGACGACGAGGACGGCGAAGGGCGCAAGGACCCCGTCGACGCCGAAGAAGACGTGCCGGTGGCGCTCGCGCCAGACGAAGACGAGCAGGCGCCGCCGCTGCCCGAGGGAGACACCCCGGTGGGGCTTCCGCCGGCGGATCTGTCGGCCCTGGTCGCCCACATCGAGCGGCTGCTGCCCGGGCGGATCGAGCGCGTCGTCGCCAGAGGTGGCGGTCTGCTGGTGGTCGTCGATGAGGTGGACGCGGTGGCGCGGTCCATCGCCGACAGCCTCGGCGGCTCGGTGCCCCTGGTCGTCGTCGACCAGTCGACCTTTGTGGGCCTGTGCCAGCTCGACCACACGCTGGCGCGCGCGGAGACCATCGAGGCCGCTGCGGTGGCCCCGCCGCGCCCCTCGCCCGCCCGCAAGCTGGCCGCCGCCCGGGTGGTGCTGGCCCAGGACATGGTGGACGAAGCCCTCGGGCTGGTGGTCGACGGGCTGCTCATGGCCCTGGCCGGCGACGAGCCGCCGCCTTCTCGCGAGCAAGCGCCGCTGTGGCTGTTCTCGGCGGGACACGTCGCCCCAGCCGACACCGCCCTGGTGTCCCAGGCGCTGGCGCTCTCGCAGGTGCCGGGGGTGCCGGTCGACGTGGCGCGCGCGGTGCTCGACCAGGCCGAGACGCTGATCGCGCGCGGCTGAGCGCTGCTGCTGCGAGGGCGCCGTGACCTTGGCCGCGGCGGGGTTGTCGCCCCCCCCCAGCCCGAGCAGACACCGGATCTTCACGCCCGGGTACTCGATCCCGCTCAAGATTTCGTCTACATAGCGAGACGCGCCGTCGGTTCGCCGCCGTCCGTCGGTGCTGCTGGAGGCTTCATGGCTCGCGTGTCTCCCCTGACGCTCGCTCCCCTGCTCCTCCTGGCCGCCTGTGGCCTGGGCCTGCAACCCCTGACCGGTGACGACGTCGACGCTGGTCCCGACGCCGACCTCGGCGACCAGGTCACGGTCTCGCTGGCCGGCCGCACCTACGCCGCCGACCTCGCCGACGTCGAGGTGCTGGAACCCGCCGGTCTCGACCCGCTGCTCCACGAAGCCGTCGACGGTACCCTCCTCTTCCACGTCACCGACGAAGAAGCCGACCGCGTCGGCCTGGCGATGACCCTGGGTGACGCCGATGGGCGCCAGGACACCTGCACGCCGGTCTACGACCTGCCGGCGGCGGACTGGACGGGCAACCCAGCCCTGGCGATCGACGACGGTGCCGCCGAGATCGACATCGCCGAGCAGCCGGTGTCGCTGTCGAAGCTGTCGATGGTGACCCTGGTGACGCCCGACGCCACCGAGTGGGAGAACACCCACCTGCGCGCCCTGGTCGACACCCGCGATCTGCAGGGCGGCAGCCTCGCCGAGGGCACCGATGTCTGCGGCCTGGTCGAGGATCTCGGCGGCGAATGCCGCCACTGCGACGACGGTGCGCAGGTCTGCGCCGTGATCGAGCTGACCATGGACCTCTACGAGGTCGACACCGCCTTCGACATGGACGCCGGCGGCTGCTGAGGCGCGGCCGGCGTGGGGGACGCGCGCGCGGTGTGGCGGCGGCGCGGGATGTCGTGCGCGAAGGGGGCGGAGGTGCGGGTGTGGCGGCTTGGGCGCAGGTGCCGAACTCCGGGGGTAGGGGTCTACCTGCTGATTTAAATCCGGAATTCGGACTCAAGTCCGACTGTCTGGTACTATCACCCGACTTGGATCCGAAAACCGGCTGTTCCTCATGGCGTAGTCGCCGCCCTCGGCCGTTCGTTCCGCCGCGCCGCGCCGCCCTCACCCCCGCCCCATCCGCCCCGCGCGCCGGCCCGCCTCCGCTGCCGCCCTCGGCCGTTCGTTCCGCCGCGCCGCGCCGCCCTCGCCCCCGCCCCATCCGCCCCGCGCGCCGGCCCGCCTCCGCTGCCGCCCTCGGCCGTTCGTTCCGCCGCGCCGCGCCGCCCTCGCCCCCGCCCCATCCGCCCCGCGCATCGAGCGTGCGCCCACTGGCGCTCGACGAGGGCAGCCGCAGTGCGCCGCTCCAGTGGCGGGAGGCCCATTGGCGGTCCCGCGAGCCGGCCCCTCGGGGTGACCATCGGGCCTGCGGGGATGTCCGGGCTGTCGCCCTCGCTGCTCGCCCGCGCCTGGCGTGGCGTACCCTCGCGGTCTCGTCCATGCTGGCCGAAGGAGTGCAGGTGAACATCGTGCTGTTGCCGCTGCTGTTGCTGGGCTGTGGAAGCTCGGTCCGAGACCTCATCGCGGATGGAGACATCGCCGAGGCCTGTCGCCAGGTCCGGCCGACTCGCCACCCGTGGTTGGATGACGACGAGGAGTCCGCCGCCTTCCGAGTTGTGGGCCTCCGGGGCGCAAGGATCGAGTGGTGGCCATCGGCCGTCAGGGGGCTGACCGCGATGCAGGTCCACGGCCTGGAGCTGGCCCGCACCAAGGACGCCAGCCCAGACGTGGACCTCGCGACGTGGGCGACGCGCATCGAGGAGGTCGAAGGCTTTGGCATCAAGGCACCCCGTCCGCCGCACACCGAGTACCGGAAGACCGAGTCGAGCCTCGCCGGGGTGAAGTTCCTGGGGGCCCTCGTCGGCACCGCGTCCCTGGCGCTCCCCTTCTATGACGTCGCCAGCGGTACGGACCCGACGGCCTCGGGCTCGGTCACTCGACGCGTCATGGAGGGCGTCGATGACGGTGAGATCTCGGTGGTCGAGCCCACCGCCGCGGACTGGACGGTCTGGTGGCAGGACGATAAGGTCCAGCTCGCGGCCAGCACTTGGTATGAGCTCAACAAGCCCTGTACCCCGGACAAGCCCTGCCTGGCGGTCAATCCCTGGGGCACCTTCGTGGTCGAGGCGGATGGCTGCCGCATGGAGGCGATGATCGGGGGGGAGTTCACCCAGCCGCAGGGGAGCCTGCCGGTGTCCTATGACACCCAGGCCCAGTGGAACACGCTGTCGGGGGTCGCGACCCAGATGGACCGCTGGAAGCTGCGCTGACGGCTTGGGCGGTCCTCGAGCGCCGGGACGAGGGAAGTGGGGCGAGCTTGGCGACGCCGGTCGCGACGCGTGGCGTCGATCATCGTCTCCCTCAGTGTCGGTGCCCCTGTTCGGTGCGCGTTGGGTCGGCTCCTCTTCGCCTCCAGACCATGAACGCGGCGAGTCCGGCGAAGCCCAGGGCTGTGCCCAGGCCCAGCCCGAAGGATCTGCTCTGGCTGCCAGCGCGCACAGCGTCCGGCCAGGGGCGGGCCTCCCCGTTGCCGATGGCGACGAAGCCCGCCCAGCCCACGGCCGGTTCCCCTCGGGCACGGAGGTCCTCGCGCGCCTGCCGCAGTGCCTGGTCCACGGTCTGTCCACCGGTGAGACCCTCGGAGAAGGCCCGCATGAAGCGAGCCGCGGCGTCGTCCGGAACAGCCCACAGGCTGCCCACGACCGTGTCCGCACCGGCCACCAGGAACGCCCGGGCCAGCCCGCGCACGCCGTCGAGGTCGAGCACCTCGCCGTCGGCGCTGCGACAGGCCGACAGCACGACGACGGAGCCCTCCAGCGGCAGGGTGGCGATCTCGTCGGGCTGGAGCATGCCGTCGATGTCGCCTGGACCGGGGGCGAGGACCACGGCGTGGCGGTCCGACGGCCCCCCGTCCACCTGTGCGTGCGCGGCGAGGTGAAGCAGGCGTGGCGGCGCCTCGAGGCTCGACAGCAGGGCTTCCGTCGCTTGCTCGCCCACGAAGATCCGCGCCTGATCACCCAGCAGCGTAGCGAAGTGCCTGGCTTCGACCCGGGCCGCGGGCAGCGCGGGGAGGTCGGCGGACGGTGTGGGATCGGCCAGCACCAGGGCGGGCCCGGGTGCCGGCGCGGCGTGGCGTCGAAGCAGCCCCAGCCAGGTGGTGGCCGAGGGCGCGCGCGAGAGCGCCAGCAGCTCTCCCAGCGGGGGCGCGTCCGGTGATGCGCGGAGCGCGGTGAAGGGCAGGGCATGCAGTGGCCCGTCGGGGATCAGCACCAGGCGGTGCAGGTCGGGTCCCGCGGCGTCCAGGGCCCGGGCGATGAGGCTGTCCCAGAGCGGGACGACGTGCGGGGCCGCCCCCTCGACATCCTGCGGCACCAGGCCGGCCAGGGATCGCACGGCGACCCGCAGCTCGGCCCGTGAAGGCAGCGGCAGGACCTGGACACGGTCGGCTGTGAGCAGCAGCGCCCAAGGCTCTGCCTGGATCGCGGGCAGCGTGTCCTGCCACGGCGGGAGCTGGAAGGAGAGCAGCGCTTCTCCAGGCGCGAGCGCCGCCTGGAGCTCGGCCAGCGAGGCGGGGGCGGCGTCCTCGTCCACCCCGCCATCCATGCGGTCCAGCAACTCTCGGGCCCGCAGGCTCTCGATCACCGCCAGGGCGTCCCCGACGTGGTCTGGACCCAGGTGGGCGAGCCGGCTGGCCAGGTGGTAGCGGCCGATGGCCTGGGCGCTGGCCACCAGGGCACGGGTCTCCGCGTCCGGCTGTCTCCGGCGGAGGGTCTCCAGCGCTGTGAGGTGTGCCTCGAACGCGGCCTGGCCGGCGGCTGGACCCTGCGCTTCCCAGCGCAGCACGGCTTCGGCGAAGCGCGCGTCGATCTCGGCATCCTGGTGTCCCACTCGCTGCGCTTCGGCGACGGCTTCGGTGGCCAGGCGTACGGCTCGGTCCGGATCGGTCGCCGAGTCCGCGCCGGCCAGACCCAACACGCCCAGGGTCTGGGAGAGAGGCTCGCCCAGCGCCCCGAATTCATCCGCGCAGCGCTGCCAGAGCGCCTGGCTGCCGGGCTCCCCGGCGATGTCCAGGGCGCGGGCCCGGACGCACGCTGCCCCGGCGATGGCGTAGGGATTGTCTACGGCCCTGGCGGCGGTGAGGGCTGCGGCGGACTCCGTCAGCGCACGCTGCGGCGCCACGAGCTCGGGGTGGGCCGAGGCGAGCGCTGCCAGGTTCAGGCGCGCGGTGGCTTCGACGTAGCGGTCCCCGTTGCTGGCCGTCAGTTCTGCCAGGCGGCGGCTGGCGGTGAGGGCTTCGTCGAAGCGCCCTGTGGCCTCGCTCAGCCCCGCGAGCACGTGCAGCACCAGGACCCGGAGCTGGTAGGGGCCGTCTGGGAATGCGTAGCTCTCCGCCGACTTCACCAGGCGCCAGGCTTCGACGTAGTCGTCGCCGGTGCGCCACAGGAAGCGGGCCTGCTGTACAGCCACGGTCGCCTGCAGCATGGGGTCGCCGCTGCTGTCCGCGACCTCTGCTGCCTTCCAGAGACCGTCCCGGACCTGGTCTGCTGTCGCGTCGTGGTGCGCCTGGAAGTTGGCCAGCGCGATACGGGCCTGGACCTGGCCGGTGACATCGCCGTCTCGGACGTAGCCTTCGAGGGCTGCTTCATAGGTGGGGATCGCGCGTGGATCTCCCTGGTCGGAGTAGATGTGTCCCAGGTTCAGGCGCGCATGGTGCAGGGAGGGATCCTGGTCGAGGGCGCGCAGCAGGCGGGCCTCGACATCATCCCAGGCGCCGTTGTGGCGAGCGTAGAGGTAGAGGCAGCGCCACGCATCGCGATCGTCGGGAGCCGTGTCGGCCGCGCGCTGGCAGGCGTCGATGCTGGTGGCCTGGGGAGCTGCCGCGGGCGCGGGCCGGCTCCACGCGCCCAGGCGCAGGGTGACCCCCAGGGCGAGCAGGTGGAGGCCGACCGAGAGAATCAGTGCCCGCACTAATCCACGCGGATCGCGAAGGTCGGCGAGGACAGACGGCGCCCGCCAGGCAGGACGGCGTCGACCCTCCACAGCAGCCGGGAGCCCGGCGGCAGCTCCTGCAAGGCCTGGTCCGGCAGGGTCCAGCGGGGCTCCTCGAGCTCGGCGATGCTGGCCACTTCCTGGAGGTCACCGTCGGTGACGGTGACCGAGTAGCGCACGCCCGGCCCGAGGTCCGTCCAGGCCAGGGTGGGATCGTGTCGGTCGAGCTGCTGGCCGTGTCCCATGGCCGAGCCGATGGCCAGTCCGTCGGCACCGTCGCGCATCGGGCTGGTCACACCGGGCTCGTCGCCGGGCGGTGGCTGGAACACCAGCAGCGCGCCGGCGGCCAGCGCCACCCCCGTGGCGACCGCCGCCGCGACGCGTCGCCAACGCCGTGGACGCACCACCGTCGCGTTGTCTTCTTCCAGCTCCGGGTCGGCCTGGCGCAGGCCCACCTCGTCCTGCACCGCCAAGGCCAGCCGCCACTCAGCCGCGAGGGCGGGGTCCTGGCGCACCGCGTCGAGCAGCTCGCGCCGGCGCTGCGTGGGGCCCGCCCCCGACGCGGCTTCCCAGAGCTGTTCGGGGCGAACGTGATCCGTGGGCTGCGCGGTGTCTGCGGCGGACAAGAACATGGCGCGCAGGTCTTCGGCGGGATCGGGCGGTGGGTGGCTCATCGGGCGTGGCCTCGGGCTGCGAGGCAGGAACGCAGCGCCCTCAAGCCTCGGTAGACGACGTTCTCGGCCACCTTGCGGCCGAGCTCCAGCAGGCGGGAGATCTCGGGCACGGTGTGGCCCAGCAGGTAGAGGGTCAGGGCGTTCCGGGTGCGCAGTGGCGCTTGATCGAGGCACTCCCGGATCGCCGTGCCGGCGTCAGCCCCAGCGGCACGCTGGTGCGGGCCCGGATCGAGGGCCGCGACCTCTGCGGCATCCACGGCCAGCCCGGCGCGCTCTCGATCCCGGCGCCTCCGCCGGATCTCGTCGACCACGGTCGTGTAGGCGATGCGTGCCAGGTATGCCTTGGTGAGCCGTCGGGACGGGTCCTGGTCGAGCTGACGGGCCAGGCGCATCAGCGCGGTGTGGGTGAGGTCTTCGGCTTCGTCGGCCAGCCGCGCGGGTACGGTGCGCCGCACGGCGCGCAGCATGGGTGCGCGCAGGGCGCCCACGTCCCGCGGGAGTGGTGGCTGTCCAGGCGAGGAAGAGGCGAGGGAGAGGCTGATGGCGTCTACCGGGTGGGGCTGGGCGGCGAGGAGCGGGCCCGCCAGGGTCAGACGGATCTTCCCCCCATTTGTATGGATTTTATTGCGCGGAAGCATCGTG
>CAZRFD010000194.1:0-11924 GCA_964599085.1 uncultured Enterobacterales bacterium
GCGACGTTGTAGACGCCCGCCCCGCCCGTCACGTCCGAGGCGTTGCCGTAGAGGGCTTCGGCGACGGTGGTCGAACCGATGTCGATGCCGACCGTGTGTACCGTGACGTTGTTGGTGCCCGACAAGGTCGTGCTGAGGTCGGAGCTGTACAGCTTGTAGACGACGTTGTCGTAGTCGCACAGGGTGTCGCTGCCGTCGGTCGTGATGCCGGCGCTGTCACAGGTGATGTCGGGCGAGATCGTGGTCGACCAGGTACCCGTGACCTGGTTGTCGCCCTGTGGCCGGTTCCGCCCGATGACGATGACGTGCGTCGTCTGGCAGTCGTAGATCATCGGGGCTTCGGACCAGTCGGCGACGATGCCGTCGCCGTCGTCGTCGACATTGTCGGGCGAGGTCGTGATGGGGAAGTAGCTCTGGCCCAGCTTCTCGAGCACTTCGGCGAAGTTGCGGACGTTGTCGGAGGTCGTGGACACCGAGGCCAGGGCCGTGTCGATCTCGGCGGCCGTGGCACCGATCGGCGCGATCTTGGTGTAGCCGTCGTCGCTGACCGTGGCGGCGGTGCCGACCACACCGTAGCGGGCCCAGTCGTAGTGCTGGGTGATCTTGGAGAGGGCGTCGGTCACCACGTCGATGCACGGGTCCGTCGACGCGCTGTCGCAGGGGTCGGCCATGTCCGGTGACAGGTCGATGAGGAACAGCACGTTGGGTTCTGCGTACTCGCCCGTGGACAGGTACTCCGAGCCCATGCCCGAAGATGCCGCGAGGGCCCCACCCGGCAAGCAGAGCGCCAGCAGACCGGCCGCGGGCAGCAGGTGGCGGGCGGTACCCTGAGGGAGGACAGCGCGGGAGAAGGTCGTCGTCATGTGGCGGCCCCTAGCGAACGACACACCCGCCGCGGATGACCTTGCGGAAGAGCATCGCGGTGGTGGCCTGGGTCTCGTTGATGTTCGTGTAGCTGGTGTCCTGCATGCGCGCAGTGGACGTCATCTGCCAGTAGTCGCTGCGGAACTGGTTCTTGCCCATCTCGGTCGAGTAGCCCGGGGGCGGGTTCCCACAGCGCATGTAGGTGGCTTCCACCCAGTACACGCCGAGGTTGTGCGTGTAGTTCAGCCCGCCGAAGTAGCTCTCGGCGTCGGTGGCCTTCACGAAGTCCCCGAAGGTATCGGGACCGGTGTCGTAGCCCTCGTTGGGCGGGTTCTGGTGTTCGAGCTGCCAGCGCGCGTGCGCGCCGCCGGCGTCGGCCGTGTTGACCACCAGCATGTGCTTGCGGTTGTGCAGGGCGATCCGCTGGTCGACGCCAGCGACCGACAGCGAGGTTGCGCCGATGACCGCCATGATGGCCAGCAGGATGAGCGCCACCAGCATGATGTAGCCGCGACGGTCCGCGCGCCGATGGAGCGCGGATGGTGCGGCGATGCGAGGCTTGACTGAGCGCATGCGTCGTCCTCAGAGACCGGCGGTCGCGGCCTGGAGCCGCAGGTTGCGGACGGTCACTTCCGTCATCATCACCTGCCGGTAGTAGTTGTCGTCGGTGATCGCGGCCGAGTGGTTGGCCAGCGCGGGGCGCGTGCCCGAGTAGGTGTCGTTGGGGTCGGTCCGCGACGAGCGCACCAGCAGGTGGATGCGCACCATCTGGACGTCATCGCCCTGGGCGTCGGTGATCGAGTCCACCCAGGAAGCGCTGGGGTCGGTGCAGTCGTCGAGCGCACCGTCACCATCGGCGTCTTCGAGGCAGTACTCGAACTGCAGGTCTTCGATGTCTTCGACCAGGGGGATGTCGTCGGCTTCCGGCCAGTCCAGGTCCATGTCCATCATCAGCACCGGCCGGTTCGCCGACCCGGGCCCCGGCGTAGAGTCGCTGTTGTCGATGTAGAAGGTCAGGACCTGGGCCTTCGAGCACATGATGGCGGGGGAGATGTTCTCTCCCGCAGGGCAGACCGCCTGGTAGTCCAGGTACGAGGTCGCGTCGTGGACCGGGATCTGGCCGCTGCCGGTCGGTTCCGCCGAGAGGACCCACAGGTAGCTCTCCATGCCGTCCATGGCGGCGTAGTCGAAGCAGAGCAGCATCTCGTTCGTCGTGAACTCGCCCAGCTTCGACGAGTAGTCGAGCATGTTCGGGTTGAAGTCGATCGCGGTCCCCTCGCAATTCGTCGTCGTGCTGATCTCGGTGTTCATCACGAGCGAGGGGTCGCCGTAGACCACCGTGATGGCGTCGGTGCCGCCACCGCCGCTCCAGGAGTCGTAGGAGGTCACGACCGGCAGGTCGTTGTCGACGTCGCTGCTGGAGCCGAGGTAACCGACGACCCGCCCGTTGGTACCGAAGCCCGCCATGCGGACGCTGCGGGAGATCACGTCCGCCGCAAAGCGCTGGTTCTGGTGCATCTCCATCTGCAGGTCCTGGAAGACGAACTGCCGGGACTGCATGGTGAACAGCGAGTACAGGCCCACGACGACGACGCTGGCGATGGCGATGGAGACCATCACCTCGATCAGCGTGAAGCCAGCACGCGGCCGCCGGGGCGAGCCGTGCTGCAGGGCCGAGTCCATCCGGGGGAGGCGCGACATCAGGAGTCCCGGAAGCGGTAGGAGGAGATGGTGGTCCCGCGCCACTGGCTGAAGGTGCGGTCCTGGTAGACGCAGCGGACGCGGATCCGCATCCAGGTCGGATCGGAGTCCATGTAGTCCACGTCCCAGGACACCCAGTAGCCGGGCACACTGGCGGCCACGCGCACGTTCTGGGCGTCCACGGGGCCGGGGTCACCCAGCTCGTCGCCGTTGACGTGCGGGAGGATCACCCAGGGGTTGCTGGCCGCCGTCGAGTCGGTGCCGATGTCGGTCAGCGAGGAGGGCACGCCGCTGGAGTCCCATGGCACCGCCATGAGCTGCTCCATCTTGAGCTGCGACAGGTAGCTGCAGTCCGTCATCTTGCGGGCGTGCATGTTCGAGCGCACGGCCTGGCTGTGGAAGCCGAACATGACGATCAGCGAGAAGCCCAGCAGGGCGCTCGCGATCAGGGCTTCTACCAGGGTGAAGCCGGAGCGCGCGGCCCGGTGGTCGGTACGGCTGCGGTGCAGCCTGCCCGGCGTCGGGGTCCCGCGGTGCTCACGCTGCGATCGGGTCATGGCAGGAGTGTGGGGTCGGGTTCTCGAGGGACGCCGCTGCACGAGCGCGGCGCATGAAGTGAAGCAGGGCCAGAGGCTGCCTGCTGCGTCGAGCGAGCTTACTGCAATTGTCGTTCCGGTGCGTGGAACACGACGGTTTCGGACAATCCGGGCGCATGCAAGCCGTGCACGAGGAAATCATTTCCCAACGCATGGGAAAAGATTTCCTACTCCTGGGCCATGCCCGGGCAGGCATCCTCGATGACGCCGCGACTCCGCCCCACGCTGCGCTTCACGACCGCCACCTGGGGCATCGCCACGCCAGTGGCCTGGGACGCCGCGATGGACCCTTCCGCCGAGTCCAGCCAGGCCAGCAGCGGGGGGACGGTCTCGCCGCAGCGCGCCGGGTCCACCCGGCCAGCGACCGTCGCCACCAGCACGCGGGCGCGCAGCAGGTGGAGCGTGGCCACCGTACGCAGCGGCGTGTCCTTGTGGGTGAGCGCGTCGTCGGCGAGTGCGAGGGCGTCCTGCAGCCGCCCCTGCTGCAGGCGCACCTCGACGAGGCCGACCGCGTACTCTGCGCGGTCGGGGAAGCGGGCCACGAGGCTCTCGTAGCGGGAGCCCGCGCTGTCGATCTCGCCACTGGCGAGTTCCAGCAGGCCCATGCTGCTCTGCAGCCCGGCGTCATCCGGCGCCGCGTCAAGGCCGCGTCGCAGGAGCTGCCGCGCCTTGGCGGTCTCTCCCTGCGCCATGGCCGTGGCCGCCAGCCCGCGCAGACAGCCCGGGGCGTGGTCGTCGAGGTCGAGGCAGCGCTGGAATGACGACGTCGCCGCCGCCACCTGACCCGCCAGCATGTACGTCCAGCCGAGCCCCTCCAGGGCGCCGAGGTGGGCCGGGTCCGCCGCCAGGGCCTGCCGGAAGCCCGCCTCGGCTGCGGCCAGATCATGCGCATCGAGCGCTTCGTGCGCCTGCTCCACGAGGTGGTCGGGATCGCGCGACAGCATCAGCGCGGTGCCACCGGCCACGGCGAGCACCACCACCAGCCCCAGCAGACCGGCGAGGCGCGCGCCGGTCATCCCGCCCGGTGGCGTCACGCATCCTCCAGGCCGTAGTCGCGCACCTTGTACACCAGCGTCTTGTAGGAGATGTCCAGCAGCCGCGCAGCCTGGCTGCGGTTGCCCCCGGTGCGGGCGAGCGCCTCGCGGATCAGCACCTGCTCGAGCTCGGCGCTGTGGCGCTTGATGGAGAGGTCGTCGACGTCGGCCGGCACCGCGTGGAGCAGGTCTCTGGTCGGCGCCTGCGGCGCGCCACCGCCCCCCTGCCGCAGCTCGAGCGGGAGATCGCCCAGCTCGACGCGCGTCCCCGGCGCCATCAGGACCGCCCGCTCCAGTGCGTTCTCGAGCTGGCGCACGTTGCCGGGCCAGGGGCACCCGGCCAGGCAGCGCAGCGCCTCCACCGACGCCCCCCGGACATCGCGTCCCAGCCGGTTTGCGGCACGCTCGATGAGCACCTCGGTGAGCAGCGGGATGTCGTCCTCCCGATCCCGCAGCGGAGGGATGCGCACCTGGACCACGTTGAGGCGGAAGAACAGGTCCCGCCGGAACCGCCCCTGCTCGGCGTCGGTCGCCAGATCCCGGGCCGTCGCCGCGACCACCCGCACGTCCACCGGAAGGTCGCGCGATGCCCCGATGCGCCGGACACGGCCGTCCTCGAGCACCCGGAGGAGCTTCGCCTGCAGCGCCAGCGGCATGTCGCCGATCTCGTCGAGGAGCAGGGTGCCGCCGTCGGCCTGCTCGAAGAGGCCGGCGTGGGCCCGGTTCGCGCCGGTGAACGCCCCCCGCTCGTGACCGAACAGCTCGCTCTCCAGCAGGTTCTCCGGGATGGCGGCGCAGTTGACTGCCACCAGCGGGCGGTCGGCCCGCGGGGAGCGGCGGTGCAGGGCGTGCGCGAGCAGCTCCTTGCCCGTGCCGGACTCCCCCGTGAGCAGCACGGTCGACGGGTAGGACGCCACCCGCGCGATCACGGCCATCACCTCCCGCGCGGCGTCGGAGCGGCCGATGAAGCCGTCGAGCTCTTCCTGCTCGCGGACCCGCGCGCGGAGCTGGCGGTTCTCCTCGGCGAGCTGCTCGCGATCCACGATGCGCTGCAGGCAGGCACGGATCTCGTCGGCGCGGAAGGGCTTGGAGATGAAGTCGTAGGCACCCTCGCGGAGCGCCTCCACCGCCAGGTCGGTCGACGCATAGGCGCTCATCATCACGACGAACAGCCCACGCTGGCGGAGCTGGCGCAGCAGGTCCAGGCCCGACAGCCGCGGCATGCGCACGTCGGAGAGCACGATGCGCACTTCGGGGTGGGCGTCGAGGAGTGCGAGGGCATCGACGCCGTCGCTGGCCTGCAGGTAGGGGTAGCCCAGGCGCCCGAGGATCACCGTGAGCAAGTGCCGCAGCGAGGCTTCGTCGTCGACGACCAGCACGCTCGGCAGGCCGGCGACCCGCCGCCGCGAGTCGCCGCCCGCGGCATCGAGGGCATCGCCCGTTTCCGTCGCGTCGCGCATCGCGCGCACTATAAGCGGGCGACGGCACCCCATGTCCGCTGACCCTGCCCCGTCTCGTCACGCGCCTGGCCCCACCGGGGGAGACGCGGGCCTGCGCGTCGCGCTGATCAGCCATGGCTACCCCCCCCGCGAGCGGGCCGGCACCGAGCAACACGTCGCCGCCCTGGCCGAGGGCCTCGCCGACCGGGGCCACGAGGTCCTGGTGATCGCGGCGACCCGGGAGCCCGCCGCCCGACAGTACGCCTGGCTGCCGACCGAGCGGCGGGCCCCGGGCATCGAGGTCCGGCGCCTGGTCCAGAACCTGCCGACCCGACCGCTGGCCTGGGGCGAGCGGGACCAGGCCGTCGACGAGGCGCTGGCAGCCGCTCTGGACAGCTTCGGTCCCGACCTCGTCCACGTCCACCACCTGCAGTTCCTGTCGTCGGGGCTCCGTGCGCGCTGCCCGACGGTGCTGACCCTGCACGACCAGTGGCTGTGGTGTGCCGCCGGCGGCCTGGGCCTGCGCCCCGACGGCACCGTCTGTGCCGGCCCTCAGCCCACCGCGTGCGCGTCCTGCGCCGCGGCCTGGGCGCCGCGCCCCGGCCGGGGTGCACGGCTGTTGCTGGGCGCCGCGGGGCGCCTGTCGCCCTGGGTCCGCCCCCCGGCGCTCCAGCGCGCCCTGCGCATCCTGCCGGCGCCCGTCCGAGCCCGGCTGCAGCGGCCCACGCGGGGAGCTCCGCCCGAACCCGCCGCTGCCGCCGCCACCCGCAACGCCGCCATGGCGGGCTTCGCGGCCAGCGTGGACCTCTGCCTGTCCCCCAGCGCGCACCTCGCCGCCCTGGCCGAGCGCCACCTGCAGCGCCCGGTGCAGGTCCTGCGCCACGGCGTCACCGCTCCGATGGCCCCGGTGCCACCGAGTCACCGGCGGGGACCGGTCCTCTTCCTCGGCACCGTCGCCCACCACAAGGGCGTGGACCGGATCGTGCGCGCCTGGCGGCGCGCCTGCCCCGAGGGCTCGCCCCGCCTGGTGCTCCACGGCCCCGTCGCAGACCCCGGGATCGCCCTGGGCCACCCGGTGTCCGCTGTGCTCGACCGCGCTGGCGTGTGGCGCGCCCTGGCCGACGCGCGGCTGCTCGTCGTCGGCTCCCGCTGGCCCGAGAACGCCCCGCTGGTCGTCAGCGAGGCCCGAGCCGCGGGCTGCCCGGTCCTGGCACCGGCCATCGGCGGCCTGCCGGAGCTGGTCGAGGAGGGGCGCGATGGCTGGCTGTACCCACCCGACGACGACGATGCGCTGGCCCGGCTGCTCCGCTACGCCCTCGACCACCCCCTGGAGCGCCTGCCACGGCCACCCCCATCTCCGCAGGCCCAGCTCGACCTGATGCTCGGCCACTACCGCCGACTCGTGGCGGAGGACCAGCCGTGAGCCGGGCTTCCAGGCTGGCGATCCTGCTGGTGCTGCACGGCTGGCCCGCCGACACCATGGGGGGGACCGGCCTGTACGTCGCTGCCCTGGCCCGGGCGCTTCGCCGGGAGGGCGTGCGCACCCTGACCCTCGCCCCACGGAGCGCCCCGGGCCTGGCGCGCCCCCGGCTGGTCCGATGCGGAGACAACTGCGGAGACAGCTGCGGAGACAGCTGCGGAGACAGCGACGACACCTGGCTCATCGAGCAGCCGCCGCCGCGCACCTGGGGCGAGACCTGGCGCCGCCCCCAGACCGACGGCCTGATCGCCGGCCTGGCCCATCGGCAGGGCGTCGACCTCGTCCACGTGCACCACCTCGCCCACGGGTCGCTCACCTGGTTGCGCACCTGGCGCGACAGGGGCGCCGGTCTCGTCCTGACGCTGCACGACTACCACCTGCCCTGCGCCCGCGGCCAGCTCGTCGACCGGACGCTGCAGCCCTGCCCGGGCCCTGCACCCGACCGCTGCGCGAGCTGCCTCGGAGAGCACCTGCGCCTGTCGCCGCTGACCCGCGCCCTCGCCGCCGGATCGCGCCGACTCCCGGGTCGCCGGTCGCACGGCCTGGCCCAGCGGGGACGCGCACGGCTCGCCGTCCCGACCCCGCGATCCCGCGCCCTGGTGGCGGATCGTCTCGCGACCGTCCGCGCCGCCCTGCTCGCTCCCCACCGCCTGCTCTCCCCCAGCCACGACCTCGCCGAGCGCTTCGCGGCCATGGGCCTGCGACGCCCCGAGCACTTCCCGCTGCCGCTGGTCCAGCCGGTCGCACCCGCGCCTCCCCCAGAGCCGGGTCCGCTGCGCCTGCTGTTTGCGAGCAGCGTCATCCCCACCAAGGGTCCCCATCGCCTCCTGGCCGCCTTCCAGGCGCTGCCCGCCGGGGCCGCCACGCTGACCCTCGCCGGACCCGCGCCCGCCTTCGACGGCCAGCCCGACTACGCCGACCGCCTGCGCGCCGAGGTGATCCGCACGCCGGGTGCCCGCTGGGCGGGGCCGGTGTCACCGCAGGGAGTGCCCGCCCTGCTCGCCGCCCACGACGTGCTGGTCCTCCCCTCGACCTGGCCCGAGAACAGCCCGCTCATCGTGCGAGAGGCTGCAGCCGCGGGCCTGCGGCTGATCATCCCTGCCCAGGGCGGCGCCCGCGAGCTGGTGCCCGACGCTGCCACCGTGCCCGGCGACGACGACGAAGCGCTGCTCCGCGCGCTGCGCGTCGAGCTTGCCGCAGGCCGAGGGCGTGCCCCGGAGCGCACCTGGGACGACCCCACACAGCACGCCGCACGCCTGCTGTCCGAGGTGTACCGACCGGTGCTCCATGACTCCAGCGGATAAGCTCTCCCCTCACCGCTTTCCGGCTCCCTGGCGAGGCCCCGCCGTGCGCGACCCCCGGCCCCTCTGCAGCGCGACGTCCACGATGCTCCCGCTCCTCGTCGCGGCCTGCTGCGCCGCGTGGCTCACCGCCACATCCCGCCCCGCCCGCGCCGGCGACATCCAGTGCGAGCAGTGCTGTGCCGATCACGGTGCCTACTCGTGCGCCACACGGATCCAGGTGTTCGCGGAGGGCAGCGAGCTTCGGCTGGAGGGTGCCGGCTGGCGCATCGAGGGCCTGTGGGTGCTCGACTGTGACGCCGGCGCCAGCTTCGACGCCACCGCGACCGCGGTGCTCCCCGACGAACCTCTCGCCGGCGAAGTGATCACCAGCAGCCGAAAGCACGAAGCCCTCGACTGTTTCCAGGACTGGTGTCAGCTACCGGCCAACGCCTGCATCGGCGACGCCGCGGGTGGCGCCCGCACCCTGCGCCGGTGCACCGACGGGCAGCCGATGCGAGCCTCCGAGCTGCTCCGCAAGGGCGCCGCCCCGCCGTCGGTCTACGTGTCAGCTCGCCCGACCACCGCCACCACGTACAAGCCGCGCCCGGCGGTCGGGCCGCTCTCGACCGCGGCCTCCCCGGCCGCACGCGACCAGGCCCAGCCCGAAGCCGTCTTCGTCACCCGCACCGTCGTCGTCAGCGGCGGCAAGACCGAAGTCCACGAGACCACCTCGTCCAGCAACACGGGCACGACGACGACCGTCGTCCGCCCCACGACGCCCCAGCCCAACCCCACGCCCCGGCCGACGTCGTCGCGACCAGCGCCGACCTCGACGACGACAGGCCCCGCTCTGCGCATCGTGGCAGAGGGCGAGCACACCACGCCGTCCACCTCGTCATCCGTCACGACGCCGGCGCCGCCTGCACCCACTCCGCAGCCCACGCGCATCGTCGAGCCCTCGCCCGCCCCCGCGCCTCCGCCTGCTGTGGCCCACGCCGACATCCGGGTCCAGGAAGCCGTCGAAGAGACGCAGACCCCCGTCGAGTACCCGCCGCACCTGCCCGCCGCCGGTCCGCTGCAGATCACGCTGGACTTCGAGCTCCCGCCCGCCCCGGGGACACGCTGCCAGACCTCGTCGGCCGTGGCCCAGGAAGCCACCCGCCGCCTCGACCTCGGCGACGAAGCGCGCATCCGTGGCGACAACCAGACCGCCGTCGACGAGTACCGCGCTGCCGCCACGCTGGACCGCTGCAACGCGATCGCCTGGTCGGCGCTCGGTCAGCTCGCGATGCAGGCCGACGACCTCGACAAGGCCCGGTACTCCCTGGACATCGCGGTGCACCTCCGCCCCGAGCACTACGGGGCCCTGACCAACCTCGGCCTGACCCAGGAAGCGCTGGGGCGCTGCGGTGACGCCATCGCGACCTTCCGCCGGGTGCTGGCGCTGCGTCCGAGCCACCCGCCAGCACTGGCCGGGCTCGCCCGCTGTGGCGCGTCGCCCTGACTACGCGAAGCACGCCGTTGACCCCCTGGCACGGCGACCGGTAGAGTGGCGCCGCCCTCTCGACGGCCGGGGGCTCGCCAGCGCCCCCGGCTCGATCTCGTCTTCCCGACCCGGCGGTCGCGTCGGGCACACCGGAGCACGCCATGAGCACCACTCCCTTTGTCGTCCCTGAAGGCCTCGTGCTGCGCCAGGACGGCGACGGTCTCACCATCGAACACGATGGCGACATCGAGCTGCACTCGGACCTCGGGGGATCGCTCAAGCGCCTCGTCTCCCGCAACGGCGACATCGTCCTGCACGCGGCGATGTCGCTGGCCAGCGTCGAAGCCGGCGGCGGCTTCCGGGCAACCCAGGCCGTAGAGCTCGAGTCGCTCGACGCCGGCTCGGCCACCGTCGCCGGTGGGCTGAAGGCCGGCCGCGTCGCCGTGCAGGGCGCCCTGTCCGTCGACGGCGACATCGACGCCGAGTGGGTGGAGAGCGGCAAGCTGACCTGCGGGGGCGTGGCCGCCACGCACCTCACCGTCAACGGCGACGCCGAGGTCTCGGGCTCGGTGATGGCCGACGAGCTGTCCGTCGAGAGCCTGCAGTGCGGCGGCGATCTCAACGCCCGCCAGCTCACCGCGATCGGCGAGGTCGCGGTGCTGGGCGAAGCCGAGGGCGACAGCTTCGAAGCCGCCGGGCTGAGCACGGGCGGCAACGCCACCGTCGGTGCGCTGCACTGCGCGGGCGATGTCGACATCAGCGGGGACCTCTCGGCCGACCAGGTGACCGTCGAGGGCAAGCTGGGCACGGACGGCGCCCTGCAGGCGCGCGAGGTGTCGGCCCGCAGCCTCGCGGTCAGCGGGGACATGACGATCGCCGACAAGCTGCAGACCGAGGGCCGCCTGGAGATCGGCGGCGATGTCGAGATCACCGAGCTGAGCGCAGGCGACCTGGTGCTCGGCGGGGCCGTCAAGGCGACCCGCCTGTCGGCGACCGGAGAGCTTCGGACCAGCGGCAGCGTGGACGCCGACCGCGTCGAAGCCGGACGCGTGGTCGTGGACGGTGGCAGCCTCACGGCCAAGGTCGTGCAGGGCCGCGAGTCCATCTCCGTCGGCGCGGTGGCCATCCGGGCGGACGTCCTCATCGCCCCGCACGTCCAGCTCGACGCCGATGCCTCGGGCAAGATCAGCGTGGTGGAAGCCCGCAACGAGCTGCCCCCGACCCGGGTCAAGGGCTGCCTGAGCGTCGAGGACCTCGACGAACTCTTCGGCAACGGTGCCCAGTTCCTGGCCGATCGAGGGGTGACGCCGCTGGGCGAGGAGGGCGAGGCCGACGCGACAGCCAACGCCGACGCAGAGGGTGGTCAGGACCTCGACGAGCTCGAGCACATCGACGACCTCGAGCACATCGACGAGCTCGAGCACATCGACGAGCTCGAGCACATCGACGAGCTCGAGCCGGAAGCAGCCGAACCGGCCGCAGAAGAAGAAGACGCGGGCGAGGGCGCGCTTGACGACGCGATGGACACCGCCGAGCCGCCGCTGCTGGAAGACGCCGATGACCTGCAGGCCCTCGATGTCGACGTCACGGAAGGGATCGGCGACGACGCCACCGACGCCTCCGAGGGTGACGGCGCGGGCGCGGACGAAGATGACGGCGACGACGACAGCGACGAAGAAGATGACGACATGTTCGGCTGGGCCGACCAGATGCTCACCGAGGTGGTGGCCGAAGACGCCATCCACCACCCCGACGCTGAACCCAACGATCCCATCGACGCCGAGATCGACTCGGTGATCGCCGAGCTGGAGGACAGCGACTCGCTGGTGTCGGAGCTGGCCGATCTGGAGCCGGTCGAGGTCGCGGCGGAAGCCGAGAGCGACGACCTGGAGGCCGACGCGCTGGAGCCCGAGAGCATCGAGCCGGTCGAGATCGAGGCAGACGAGCAGGACGCCAGCGCCGACGACGACGCTGCCGACGACGACGACGCTGCCGACGACGACGCTGCCGACGACGACGCTGCCGACGACGACGCTGCCGA
>CAZRFD010000195.1:0-11891 GCA_964599085.1 uncultured Enterobacterales bacterium
CCCCAGGTACCGCGACCGGGGGGCGGCGTGCCTCCGGGCTACGTGGAGGGCTTACCTCGATCCGCGGGACCGGGCGCCACCCCTCGCCGCTCGATCCGCGGGACCGGGCGCCCTCGGCGAGTTCCTCGGCTGGACACGCGTCTCGCTGACGAATGTCGCTGACAGGTGTCACTGACGGGTGTAGAGTCATGATGCACCGGAGCCTTCCCCATGGTCGCCACCGAAGCCCCCCGTCGACGCCTGCGCCTCCCCGAGGTGGGCGCGCTGCTCCCGCGGGCCACGGTCGACGTCCACCCGGTCGCCGCAGCGACGCGGCGTGGGCAGGAGTCCCCGTCCGACCTGCCCTTGTGGCGCGCCTGGCGCGACGTCCAGGCGATGTACCGGACCGGCCTGCACCCCGCCATCGCCCTGCACGTGATGCACCGGCGCCGGGTGGTGATGGATCGCACCATCGGTCACCTCGTCAACGAACCCGGCGGGCCCACGGGGCCCGTCGCCACGCCGCAGACCCTGTTCAACCTGTTCAGCGCCAGCAAGATCATCACGGCGGCCCTGGTGCATGCGCTCGTCGACGATGGCCTGCTGCGCATCGACATGCCCGTGGTGGACGTGCTCCCGGAGTTTTCCTCCCACGGCAAGGACCGCATCCTGCTGCGGCACCTGCTCAACCACACCGCCGGCATCCCCCACATGCCCCAGGGCGTGGACCTCGACGCCCTCATCGACGCCGGGCGCTTCCCCGTCGAGCTGCTGTGGGACCTGCGCCCGACCCATCCACCGGGCCGCCGCGTGGCCTACCACCCCATGACCTCCTGGTTCCTCATCCAGGAGCTGGCCGAGCGTGTCACCGGCGAGGGGCTGCGCCCGCTGCTGCGCCGGCGCCTCCTCGACCCGCTGGGCTTCGCGCACCTCGACTACGGCGTCCGGCCCGACCAGGTCCCCGACGTCGCCCTGCACGCGCTGACCGGGCCGCCTGTCCCCGGCGTCATGGACCGGATCTTCACCCGCACAGTGGGTGTGGGCGTGGACGACGCCGTCCGCCTGACCAACGACCCGCGCTTCCTCACCGCGGTCCTCCCCTCGGCCAACGTCATCGCCACCCCTGCCGAGGTCAGCCGCTTCCTGTCCATGCTGCTGGCTGGCGGAGAGCTGGACGGCGTGCGGGTCCTCTCCCACCGCGCCGTGCGCGCCATGACCACCGCCGCCACCCCGCGCGCCTTCGAGGGCACCTTCGGCTTCCCAATGCGCTACGGCCTCGGCGTGATGATGGGCGGCCGGCGCTTCAGCCTGTTTGGCCTGAACACCGCCGGCGCCTTCGGCCACCTCGGTCTGTCCAACGTCGTGGTCTTCGCCGACCCCGCCCGCGATCTCGTCGTCACCTTCCTCAACACCGGCAAGCCCATGATGGACCCGGGCATGCTGCGCTGGTATCGGGTGCTCCAGCGCATCGCCAGCATCGTCCCCCGCGACGCACCGCGGGCGGCGTGGCGTGGAGGAGGGGGGCGGGACGCGGCCTGACTCTCAGCGCGGCAGCTTCGGGTGGGTGAGTGAGTTTGTGACATTACGTGACAAACTGGCAGTTGCAAGAGAGAGAGAGAGAGTAGGCTTACAAGCAATAGATCGTCGCCCAATGGCGGTCGGCGAAGCTGGCGGAAGGAGTCGGCGATGGCGGACGGCTTGAACAGGTTCTCGAAGGCGTGTGCTGCGATGTGGGGCCAGACCGCTATTGGCTTGGTCGCTCTGGCTACAATTCTGTCCGGTTCTGCCGTCGCGTCGTACGTCGGAGGGGTGCGCCCCAAGCACCCTGTCAGCGGCGGATTCGACGCGGGTCTCCGGCCTGCTCCCCCCGCTATCCTCCTTGGTCCACGAGCGGTGTGGGCCAAGGGGTCTCAGAAGTTCCACCCGCTAGGCAAGGCGATGGCGAGCAGCAGTTTCTCGCGTGTGCGTGTCTCTACCGAGATGAGTCAGGACTCTGGCGACTGCAAGATCCGACCGGCCGTGCGCTTCTCGGGAGATGGCGTGTCTTGGGGACCGGACAAGGAGCTCGACGGTGTCTGGATGCTGCAGGACGGCGTCACGTACGGCGAAGCATATGTCGACCTCATGGCCCTTGCACTGACGCCGCCCAAGACGTACATCCAATTCGGTGTGCAGGTCGCGAACGAAGCAGGAGTGGACCTCTGTTTTCCAACACAACACTTCGAATCGAGACGGAACGAAAGTGACAACCACAGTCCGCAACGGATACGTGAAGCGTCACGCGTGGGCGCCTTTGCTGCTTGCCATGACAATTCTCTTATCAAACGCTCCACAAGCACACGCGATACGATCAAGCAATCTGAATCTCTGCGACGCGGACAGTATCGTGATTGCCCAAGTCTCCGACTCCCGGACGCGGAGGGTCCTGTCGGTGCCAGAATGGCGCACAGATGCGACGCTGACTGTCCTGTCGATCGCGCAGGGCCCCCCGGTCATCGAGCTGTCGCTAACTTCGGGGGGAGGGATGATCGATGGGACCTATCAGGTGGTGGAGCATTCCCCGTTGTTGGTTCACCACTTTCGGTACCTGTTGTTCGTGTTCGAGCGGGATGACAGGCATGAACAAGCTGACGGCACGCGCTGGTACATCGCGGACTTCTTGTATTTGCCTGAATATGTACCAGTTCCGGACGAAATACCCCTTCGTGAGTTCTGGCTGAGTGCTTGCATCTCGCGGGCAAACAAGGTGTATTCGCCATTCGATGTGCTGGAAACCGAACACACACTGCTGTTGCCAGCCTCACTCGATCCATTCTTTGCTCTCCTCGCCGCAGAATACCAGAAGAGAAGCCGGGGCGCACGCCCCCCTTCATCCAATCAGATTGCAGAGGCATTGGAGAAGAGCGGGCGCACACCCACGCCAGCCCAGCAGCCCCCCCCTGACGCGAACAGTGATGAGGCTGCTGTGGATGGATCGTCCAAGAGCCCCGCCGAGTGATTCAAGCCAGCCGGAATGCGCCATCGGCGACGCTTGGCGTCGCAGTCGTGGCGATCTTCGCTACTACCATTGGATGCAGCGATAAGGACTCGCCGGCCGATTCTCGAGCCGAGGTTTGTGAGTCGATGGGATACAATCCACCGTCATCGGTTGATCTCGGGGATTGGGCGGGGGACCCCGACTACATGTTCAATGAGTTCTACAACTGGAGCGGTCAGACCGACCCCATTGTTCCGCGGTTCAAGATGAACACGGCGATCTTTGCGGGCGAGGCCTGCCTCAGCACCATCGAGTCGGAGGATGAAGCCGCTCTGTCCTTTGCGTATGCGGCGGGGGCGTGGTCAAGCGACGGGCTGGCGGTGCAGTTCGACGCGGACCTGGATCGAACCACGGAGACGTTCGAGACTGCAGCCGGCAAGTATGACTACAATTACGTGTGGTGCTTCAACATGGCTCATGAAGACTCGGGAGTGGTGGATGGAATAGTTCGAACTACCTATGCAACCGCAGCCTGCGACTTTACTGGTGTCATTGATAGCAGCGGGACGGGATTCGAGTACATCTGCGGGCCTCGCCGGTGTGATGTCAACGTGTTTGCGATGGATGGGGTGGGTGGAGTGATAGAATACGAGGGGTCGGATCTCGAATGGTATCCTGGAGAGGTCTCGTTGAGTGGATTGTTCAAGCACGAGGTGGGGCATGTCATAGGGATGGGCCACAACAGCCTGGGCTATGATGAATCTGTGATGAGTAGTTGCGTGATGTCCAGTACTGGGGAAGATGCGCCGTGCGAGAGCTGGGGAGGAGTGCCCATCTACTTGACGGCGCTCGACTTCCAAGCGCGTGACTTCCTCTATTCGGACTGACGAGGAATCCGCTCCGTGGCTTTGCAATGAAGTGAGGAGCTCGAGTCGTCCCCCTCCTCCTGTGCGCCACCAGGACGCGCGCCCGCGTGAGGCGGGAGCATCGCCCCCCGCGACGCACCGCGGGCGGCGTGACGTGGAGGAGGGGGGCGGGACGCGGCCTGAGCCCGCTCCGACCGCCTACCTCGACAGTGTCCGCGTGAAGTCCAGGTCGCCGTCGCGGGTCCAGAACTCACCGGTGAGCTGGTCGTCGCGCAGCTCGATCCACATGAAGCCCTCGATGCTGTCGTCTTCGTAGTAGGTCGGAGACCCGCGGCCGACGAGGTCGGTGGTCTTGGCGGCGGCTCCGGTGACGATCCACTCGGTGCCGCAGGCGGGCTCGAGCCACTGGCGGTTGTGGTCGTGGCCGCTCAGGTACAGATCGATGTTGCCGCAGACGCCGTCCTCCATGAAGGACTTGACGGTCTCACCGTTGGCGATGGGCAGCCACTCGTAGCCCTCGTACTCGCCGGCGTTGCCGTGCTGGCCGTTGCTGAGGTACGGGTGGTGGCCAAAGGCGATGTTCCAGGTCGAGGTGCTCATGGCGAGCTGCGAGTCCAGCCAGGCGAGCTGTTCGGCGTCGGACCAGCCCAGCAGGATCTCGTTGGTGTTGAGCCCGAAGAAGGACGCGTGCTCCGCTTCGAAGGCGTAGTACTTGTCGGGCATCGTCCACTTGTCGCTGTAGTCCGTGTACTCCACTTCGTAGTCGGCCTGCCACCAGTAGATGGACAGTGCGCCGTAGTCGTGGTTGCCCAGCACCACGTAGAAGGGCATGTCGACGTCTTCGTAGGGGATCTCGAACTTGGTCTGGAATTGTTCATCGTCGACACTGCTGACGCCGTCATCGTAGAAGTTGTCGCCGAGGTAGAGGACGAAGTCACAGCCATCACCGTACTCGTCGGCCTTGGCGTTGCAGACCTCGACGATGGTGTCCGCGACGGCGTACTGGTCGGCGTTGCCCTCCCCGCCGTCGCCCATGGCGATGAAGCGGACGAGCTGTGGGACGTGGTCGGCGCCGCCGTCGCCGGTGCTTCCGCCGTCGCCGGTGCTTCCGCCGTCGCCGGTGCTTCCGCCGTCGCCCGTGCCCCCATCCGCCGCAGCGCCATCCGCGACCCCGCCATCCGCCGCACCGCCATCCGCCGTGCCGCCATCCGCCGCACCGCCATCCGCGGCCCCTCCATCCGCGATCCCGCCATCGGGCGAGGGGCCGGAGTCGCCGCCAGCGCCGCCCTTGTTGGAGCAGGCGGCGATCAGGATGAGGGCGAGGGAGAGGGGGGAGAGCGACACGAGGGTTCCGGGGAGGAGGAGGGGCGGCCCCAGGCCGCGCGAATCTCCAGGCTACCGCCTCGGGCCGACGTCCACCACCCGCGCCGCCGCCTTGCAGTACACTGCCGCTTCGCCACCGGAGTCCCCGTGCCAGTCGACCCCTACAAGGCCCCCGACGCCGAACCCGAGGATCCCTACCTCGACGCGCTGTACGACACCGACGACCTCATCGTCCCGAGCCACGGCAAGCGCTGGTTCGCGGCGTTCATCGACAACATGCTGATCTTCGTGCCGGCCATCGCCCTGATCGGCGTGTTCTTCGGGGTGCTCTTCGCGGTCGCCGACGTTGACCCGGAGGGCCCCCTGGCGTCCGGCTTCACGTTGTTCCTGCAGATGGGCGCGGTGGGCGTGCAGGTGGTGTACGGCGCCGTCTTCGAGTCCTCGGGCTGGCAGGCGACGCCGGGCAAGAAGCTCATGGGACTCATGGTGACGAGCCAGGGCGGCGACCGCCTGAGCTTCGGCGCTGCCCTCGGCCGCAACCTCGCCAAGTCCATCGGCCTCAGCATGTGCGGGCTGCTGGCGCTCTCCGTGCTCTTCGACGACCAGGCACGGGGCGTCTGGGACCGTGTCGCCACCACCCGCGTCGTCGCCCGCAACCCCTACGCTTGAGA
Organism: uncultured Enterobacterales bacterium; assembly: GCA_964599085.1. GTDB lineage: Bacteria > Myxococcota_A > UBA796 > UBA796 > UBA2385 > J125. The sequence goes on from CAZRFD010000195.1 coordinate 5,817, forward strand.
GCCGCTCGTGGACCCCTACGCTCCCCCCGACGCCGAGATCGGTCCCTCCCCCCTCGGCCTGGAACCCGCCGGCATCCACCGCGAGGGCAAGGTCCTCGTCGTGCCCCGCGGCAGCGAACACGCCCTGCCCGCCCGCTGCCTGAAGTGCGGCGAAGCCACCACCGTCGATCCACTGGTCCGCAAGGTGGCCTGGCACCCCCGCTGGGTGTTCTTCCTGCTCCTCCTCAACGTCATCTTCTTCGCCATCGGCGCGGCGCTGACCCGCAAGCGGATGGAGCTGGCGATGCCGTTGTGTGATCAGCACCAACGCACCCGTCGGACGCTGCTGTACGGTGGGCTGTTGTCGATGATCGGCTCCTGGGTGGTCGGCTTCGGCCTCGCCATCGCCCTCGACAACGACGCCAGTGCCGTGCTCGCGATCGCGGGCGGCCTGCTCGGCACCGCGGGACTGATCACGACGCTCGCCGTGCTCTCTCCGCTCAGCGCGCAGCGCATCGACGAGCAGGAGGGGCGCTTCTTCGGGGCGAAGCCCGCCTTCCTCGACCACGTCCCGGGCGCCTGAGCGATCCCTTGGCAGCCCTCGACACCGTCGTCCGACTGGAGACCCCCGAGGGGGTCGTGTTGGAGCTGCCCGTGGCGGGGCCGCTGCCGCGGGCCCTGGCCTGGGTGGTCGACCTGACGCTGCGCATGGTCGCCTACACGATGGCGGCGACGGTGTTCGGCGCGCTGGGGGACGCGGGCATGGGCCTTCTGATGGTGGCGGTGTTCCTGCTGGAGTGGCTCTACCCGGTGATCTTCGAGGTGAAGTCCGACGGCGTGACGCCGGGCAAGGCCGCGCTCGGCCTCGCCGTCGTGATGGACGACGGGACGCCGGTGACGCCGGCGGCCTCGCTCATCCGCAACCTGCTGCGGGCCGCCGACCTGCTGCCCATGGGCTACGCCGTCGGTTTGTTGACGATGACGGTGGACCCCGGCTTCCGCCGCCTGGGGGACATGGCGGCGGGCACCCTGGTCGTTCACCGTGAACGGTCGCGACCACCGGCGGCGCTGCCACCGGCGGACCCCGTCGCGGTGCCCGTGGCCCTCTCGGCCGAGGAGCAACGCCTGCTGGTGGAGTTCGCCGCGCGCAGCGCCACCTGGGGGCAGGAGCGCAGCGAGGAGCTGGCCGAGCTGCTGCAGCCGCTCGCCGGTGGGCCCCCGCCGACGGCCGTGGCACGCCTGCGCGGCATGGCCCGGTGGCTGCAGGGGGCGCGCTGAGGTGCAACAGGACCGCTTCGTCCAGGCCCACCGCGACGAGTGGCAGGCGCTGCGCCGGCTGCTCGACCGCCTGGAACAGCGCGCCCGGGACGACGTCGACGCCCTGCCCGACCAGTGCCGGCGGGTCAGCCAGCACCTGTCGCTGGCGCGCCACCGCGGCTACAGCGCTGACCTCGTCGATCGCCTGCACGATCTGGCCATGCGCAGTCACCAGCAGCTCTACCGGCGGCGCCTCGGCGCCGCTGAGCAGCTCCGGGATCTGCTGCTCTACGAGGTGCCGCGGACTGTGCGCAGACAGTGGCCGCTGGTGCTCATCGCCCACCTGCTGTTCTACGGATCGGCGCTCGCGACGGGCCTGGCCATCGTCGCCGAACCCTCCCGCGTGTTCGCCGTCATCGACCCCCTGACCCTGGGGGGGATCGAGGAGATGTACGATCCCGCCAGCGAGTTCTTCCTCAAGGAGAGGCAGGCCGACAGCGACCTCCTGATGTTCGGCTACTACATCTGGAACAACGTCGGCATCGGCTTCCGCACCTTTGCTTCAGGGGCGCTGCTGGGGCTGGGGCCGGTGTTCTTCCTCTCCTACAACGGTGTCCAGATGGGGGCGATCTTCGCGCACCTCGCCAACATCGATCGCCTCGGCACCCTGACGAGCTTCGTCGTCGGTCACGGCAGCTTCGAGCTGACGGCCATCGTGCTGGCGGGGGCGGCCGGTGGCCGGCTGGGGCTGGCGTGGCTACTGCCCGGGCGGAGCCGGCGCACGGTCGCGCTCCGCCGGGCGGCCGGCGACGCCCTCCCCATCATCGGCGGGGCCGGGCTGATGCTGGTGGTGGCGGCGGTCATCGAGGCCTTCTGGTCGTCGACCACGCTGATCCCGCCTGGTGTGAAGTACACGGTGGGCGCCGCGCTGTGGGCGCTCGTCTACGCGTGGCTGCTGCTCGGGGGGCGCCGTGGACATCGCTGATCTGCAGGCCGAGCTGCGCGCCCGCACGCCCTGGGAGGCGGTGGATCTCGGCTTCGCCCTCGCGCGCCGGGATCTGGGGCTGCTGGCGCGGACCTGGCTGGCGCTCGCCCTGCCCGGGCAGGTGCTGGTCTTCCTGCTGTGCTGGGGTCACCCCTGGCTGGCGGCGCTGCTGTGCTGGTGGCTGATCCCCCTGTGGGAGCGGGTGCCGCTGTTCGTGGTCAGTCGCTCGTTGTTCGGTGTCCGTCCGGGTGTCCGGGACACCCTGGCGGGTCTGCGCACGGTGGCCCTGTCCGGCCTGCTCGGTGATCTCAGCCTGCGACGACTGTCACCGCTTCGCACGATCACCCTGCCGGTGAGCCAGCTCGAGCGGCTGTCCGGTGCCCGGGCCCGCCGTCGGCGCCGCGCGCTCGGCCGCGAGGTCTACCGCACCGGCCTCGGGGTGGCGGCGGCCTGCTGGTTCGTGGAGGTGGGGCTGCTGCTGGCCGGGCTCGTGCTCGTGAGCTGGGTGCTCCCGGACAGTCCCGCCTGGAGCCTGGAGGTGCTGATCGACGAGCTGTTCGAGGGTGTCCCGTGGACCGCGCCGCTGGTCGCCTTCACCACCCTGTCGCTGCTGGCGGTGGTGCAGCCGCTGCGCGTGGGCTCACTGTTCGGGGTCTACATCCAGCGCCGCACGGTGCTCGAGGGCTGGGACGTCGAGCTGGGCTTCCGGCGGCTGGCCGACCGCCTGCGCCGTCGGGTGGGGGCGGCGGCCGTGCTGCTGGCGCTGCTGGTCGGCGGCAGCACCGCGGCCCGTGCCGATGGTCCCGGGGTCGAGGAGGTCGGGGTCGAGGAGGTCGGGGTCGAGGAGGTCGGGGTCGAGGAGGTCCGCGCCGCGGCCGAGCGCGCGCTGTCCGGCGACGAGTTTGGCGGCACCCGGACGGTGACTCGCTGGGAGCCCCGGTGGACGGCCCCGGAGCGGCGGCCCCGAGAGCCTGCCGACATCGGCGGGTCGGTGGCCTCGGCCCCCATCGGCGCCGGGTTGCAGGTCCTGCTGGCGGTGGTGGCCGGGATCGCCCTCGTCGGGCTCGTGCTCAGCTTCTTCTCGCGCCGTGGACCTCTCGCCAGCCCCGCCGCCTCGGCACAGCCGCTGCCCGCACCGCGCCAGGGCTTGCTCGCGCTGGACGGCAGCTCGCTGCCCGACAGCCCGGCCCAGGCGGCGTGGAAGCTGTGGCAGTCTGGCCAGAAGGACCTCGCCCTGTCCTTGCTCTACCGCGCGGCGGTCGCTCACCTCGTGAGCCGACACGGCCTCGACATCGACGACAGCGCGACCGAGGGCGAGTGCCTCCGGGTGGCCCGGCGCAGCCTGCCCGGCCGGCCGCTCGCCTACCTCACGAAGCTGACCGCCGCCTGGCAGCGTCGGGCCTACGCCCACCGCGGGGTGGACGAAGCCGAGATGCGCGCCCTGGTCGAGGCTTGGGCGGACCTCGAAGTGGAGGGGGCGTGAACAGTCGCAGCGTCGTCATCGCCTTCGCGGCGCTGCTGCTGCTCGTCGTTGCGCTGTTCCCGGTGATGTTTCAGCGGGTCGAGGAGGATGTCGAGTTCGGCCCCTCCGGGCAGGCTGCGTTCAACGAGTACTACGCCCTGCAGCGCATGGTCGAGGAGCTGGGTGTGCCGGCCAGCAGCCGCTACGGCGTCGGCAAGCCCCCGCCCTCCGGCTGGACGGTCGTGCTCTGTCCATCGGATGCAGCGACCCGCGACCGCCTGTGGTGGCAGATCCTGCCCTGGGTGGACGACGAGGGCGGGCACGTCGTCGTGGTGCCACCGGACCTGGACCGGGTCACGGGCGTCGGCGGCCAGGACGCGGACACCGGCGCGCCGACCGTCATCACCGACACGATCTACGACTTCTTCGAGATCGGCGTGCAGAGCGGCCGGCGAGGACAGTCCCTGCACCGGCCCGGTGGAGGCGCCTGGATCCTCGGCGAGCACGCGACCATCGGGCTGACCTACGACGGTCCCCGGCTGGCGGAGTGGGCGACGCAGACCGCCACCTGGGCGGTGCGGGTGCCCTTCGGCCGAGGTGCGGCCACCGTCCTGTCGGACGCCACACCCTTCGACAACGAACACCTCGGCGACGCCGACCACGCGCCGCTGGCCTGGGAGCTGCTGGAGCGCGACGGGCGCCCCCCCGACGGCGTCCTGTTCGTCCTGACCGGGGCGACGGACAGCCTGCTCGCGCTCATCTGGAAGCACGCGCGGCCGTTGCTGCTGTCCTGCCTGGTCGTGGTGCTGCTGCTGGCCTGGCGGGGGGCCGTACGGACCGCCCCGGTCCTGCCCGCACAGCCGCGCCCTCGCCGCGCGCTGATGGAGCACGTCGGTGCCAGCGGGCGCTACTTGTGGCGCCTCGGCCTTAAGGACGCGCTGCTGTCGCCGGCCCGCGTGGCCGTGCGGCGGCGGCTGGGGCTGCACCGGGGCGGCACCATCGACGACGACGCCCTCGTCCCCGTGGCCGCGGAACGTCTCGCCGCCGACCGTGGTGCCAGCGCGGCCTCCGAGCACGACGCCCGCCGCGCCCGCGACGCGCTCATCGGTCCCGTTCCCACCTCGCCCGCCGCCTTCCGTGCCGTCATCTTCACTCTGCAGCAGCTCTGGAGCCCGCGATGACCCCGACTCCTCCACCGTCCTCGCCCCTGGACCCCCAGGCCGCCGCCGTCCTCCTCCACGCCATCCGCGACCAGGTCAGCGCCGTGGTCCTCGGCCAGGACGACGCCGTCGAGCACCTCCTCGCCACCTTCCTCGCCGGCGGTCACGCGCTGCTGGAGGGCGTGCCCGGCCTCGGCAAGACCCTGATGGCCCTGGCCCTGGCCCGCGCGGTGGGTGGGCGCTTCTCGCGCATCCAGTTCACGCCCGACCTCATGCCCAGCGACGTCACCGGCCACGCCATGCTCGATCCCCAGACGAGGCAGTTCCGGGTGCGCAAGGGCCCGGTCTTCGCCAACCTGCTGCTGGCCGACGAGATCAACCGGGCGCCGGCCAAGACCCAGGCCGCTCTGCTCGAGGTGATGCAGGAGCAGCAGGTCACCATCGAGGGGCAGGCCCACCCGCTGGCGCCGCCCTTCCTCTGCCTCGCGACGCAGAACCCCATCGAGCAGGAGGGAACCTACCCGCTGCCCGAAGCCCAGCTCGACCGCTTCCTGCTCAAGATCCGCCTGGACTACCCGACGGCGGCGGTGGAGGCCGACATCGTGCGGGCGGTGACCGGGGGGAGGGTGGGCCAGGACCTCGACGTCAGCGGGGTCGCGGCGGTGACGGATCCGGCGGGGGCCGTGCGCCTGCAGCAGGCGGCGGCGGCGGTGACCGTGGACGAGCGGGTGGTGGACTACGCGGTGCGCATCGTGCGGGCGACGCGGGAGCGGCAGGGGATCGCCGTCGGGGCCGGCACGCGGGGGGCCATCGCGCTGGTGCGGACGGCGCGGGCGCTGGCCCTGCTCGACGCCCGCGACTTCGTCACGCCCGACGACGTCAAGGGGGTGGTGCTGCCGGCGCTGCGGCACCGGGTGGTGCTCGCGCCGGAGCTGGAGGTCGAGGGGCTGACGGCCGAGGACGCCCTGCGGGGCGTGATCAAGGCCGTGGAGGCGCCGCGGCAGTGAGTGGCGTCATGCCAGCGCGAGGTGCGCGGTGAGGCCGACCCGCCGGCTGCTGTGGGCCGCCGTGGTCTGGATGCTGCTCGGTGCGGTGGCCAGCGCCTGGTCGGCAGCCTTCGGGTTGTGGCTCGGTGTGGGGCTGGCGCTCCTGGCGGCGACGCTGCTCGACGCGGTGCTGCTGTGGCGGCGCCCCTGGCCGCGGCTGACGCGGGTGCTGCCGGGAGCGTTGGC
>CAZRFD010000196.1:0-11785 GCA_964599085.1 uncultured Enterobacterales bacterium
GTCAGCACCCCCACCCGTCGCTGCCCGTCGACCAGGGGCAGCGCGAAGACCACCGCCGCGCCGGCCGACAGCAGGCCCGCGTCCGGACCCAGGTCGGCGTGGCCCGGGTCGTCGAGGAAGATCGGGACGCCCTCGCTGGCTGCGCGGCCCACCACGCCGCTGCCGACCCCGACGCGCTGCCGCAGGCCGTCCGGCTGGGCGCTGACCGAGGCGCACAGCTCCAGCCCGCAGTCCCAGTCGTCGTAGACGTAGAAGGCCAGCGGCCGGTAGCCGGCTTCGTCGGCCAGGATACCGAGCATCTCCTCCGTCGCGTCGTGGTCGAGGCGCTGGCTCAGCTTGAGCATCATGCGTGCGGCGATGCGGTCGACCCGCGCCGCCACCTGGAGCTGTTCGGTCTGGCGGGCGATACGGGCTTCGGCCCGCGCCAGCCGCTGTTCGTCCCGCAGGGTCAGGACGAGCAGGCCCAGGCCGTCCAGATCGACCCGCGCGGCGCTCAGCTCGACCGGCACCGACTGGCCATCGGTCGTGCGCACAAGCGCCCGGCCGCACTCCGCTGGAACCCCGTCCGCCGCGACCTGCGCCTGGGCGCAACCGGGCGTACAGCCCCCCAGGTCGCAGGGAGGATCGATCAGCAGGTCGTCGATGGGCAGCCCCACGCAGGTCGACGTCTGGCCACAGCAGCGCAGCAGCCGACGGGCGACGGGGTTGGCGTGCAGGATGCGGCCGTCGTCGCCGACCAGGAGGAGGGCGTCGGCGGTGGCGTCGAGGAGCTGCGCATCGACCCGCAGTGCGCCTGGTGGCGGGCTGGACAGCGGGGTCAAGGCGCCCTCAGCGCCACCGGCAGGCGGTCGAGGAGCGCGGCCACACGCCCCGGCTGCACCGGCTTGTCGAAGAGCTCCCACACGGGCAGCGGCGACAGCGCCGCGCGGCGGGCAGCGTCGAGGTGGCCGCTGACGACGACGAAGCGGGTGTCGCAGAGCCCCGGCACGTCCACCGCCCGCCGGATCACCTCGATGCCGTCCAGGTGGGGCATCTCGATGTCGACAAAGGCGACATGCGGAGGGGTCCTTCCCAGCAGCAGGCCGGCCGCGAGTCCGTCGTGGGCGATCCCCACCCGGGCCCCCGGCCGCAGGGCCAGCAGCAGTCGTTCGAGGGCCCTGGCTTCGCGGGGGTCGTCTTCGATGATGGCGAAGCGCAACCCACCGGGCGCCGACCGCTGTGCGGGCACCAGGTGGGCGAGCGCCGACGGGGCGATCCGCCAGTGTCCACCAGCGGTGCGGGTACCCCGCACCCGGCCGCTCTCCACCCAGCGCAGCATGGTGCGCGCCGACACCGCACAGCGCCGGGCGGCTTCGGTGGTGGTGAGCAGCGACATCGTCCAACCCTCAGAAGTCGACAAATCCGACAGCGTTGACGCTTGTATACCGAAGCTCGAACCCCGGAGTCAAGGAGGGTGCCGCCAGGATCGCCACGATCGCCACGATCGCCACGAGGGTCCGTCCCGCTGACGCAACGCGGAGGCGCGCAGATGGGGCATTGGTGCACCGCGAGGAGGTGTCTACACCTCTGCCACCCGCCCACCCTGGAGCACCCGTGAGCACCGACCTGTTCAGCCCCCTCGATCTTGGCCGCATGCACCTTCCCAACCGCGTCGTCATGGCGCCGATGACCCGCAGCCGGGCGACGGCCGACCACGTCCCCGCGCCGATCATGGCCGACTACTACGCCAGCCGCGCCGACGGCGGGCTGCTGATCACCGAGGGCGTCGGACCCGAGCCCGCGGGCACGGGCTACCCCCGCATCCCGGGCCTCTGGTCTGACGCGCAGATCGCGGCCTGGCGCGTGGTCACAGACGCCGTCCACGCCGCTGGCGGCCGCATCGTCGCCCAGATCATGCACACCGGACGGGTCGGCCACCCGCTCAACATGCCGGAGGGCTCCGTGGTCAAGGGCCCCAGCGAGGGGCAGGTCTCCGGCGAGATGTACACCGACCAGCAGGGGCCGCAGCCCTACCCCGTCGCTCAGGCCATGGACGAAGCCGACATCGAGCGCGCGCTCGACAGCTTCGCCGCCGCCGCCCGCAAGGCCGTCGCCGCCGGCTTCGACGGCATCGAACTGCACGGCGCCAACGGCTACCTCATCGACCAGTTCATCTCCCCCTCGGCCAACCAGCGGACCGACGTCTGGGGCGGCGAAATCCAGGGCCGTGGCCGCTTCGCCCTGGAGGCCGCCCGGCGGGCCGCCGCCGCCATCGGCGCGGACCGGGTCGGCGTCCGCCTGTCACCCTACGGCGTGTTCAACGACATCGTCCCCTGGGAGACCGTGCACGACGACTTCACCTGGCTGGCCGGCGAGTTCGGCAAGCTGGGGCTGCTCTACCTGCACATCGTCGACCACAGCGCCATGGGCGCCCCCCCGGTCTCCGACGACACGAAGGCCGCCATGCGGGCCGCCTTCGGCGGCCCGGTGATCCTCTCGGGGGGCTACGACCGCGAGCGCGCCGACGCCGACCTCGGCGCCGTCAAGGGCGAGCTGGTGGCCTTCGGCCGCCCATACCTGGCCAACCCCGACCTCGTGCGGCGGCTGCAGGAGGGTGTGGCGCTGAACGCCCCGGACTTCGCGACCTTCTACACGCCGGGGCCCAAGGGCTACACGGACTACCCGACGCTGGGCTGAGATCCCGGCCGACGCGGCCCCGCGACGACATCGCGCTGGTCACTCCCGCTGGGGTGACCAGCTTGGAGCAGAGGTGAGCGATGTCGAAGTCCCGAGGTCGAGCGCACACCGTGTCCGGCTTGAGCGCAGCGGAGCTCCGCCCCCGCTGCGATCCCCGGTCCATCCCCTTCTCCTCGACGAGCGAGGTCGAACACGGCGACGGGATCCTCGGGCAGGATCGGGCCCGGGAGGCGCTCGACTTCGCGCTGTCCATGGCCCACGGCGGCTACAACGTCTACGTGCTCGGCCCCGAGGGCTCCGGCCGCCGCCACCTGGTCATGCACCAGCTCCAGCGCCGGGCCGCCGACGAGACCGTGCCCCCCGACCTCGTCTACGTCCACAGCTTCGACCAGCCGGCTGCCCCCGCCCTCCTCCGACTGCCGGCCGGGCGCGGCCGCGAGCTGCGGGCGGCGCTCTCCGCCCTCGTCCTGGAGCTGCAGCCCGCCATCGCCGCGGCCTTCGACTCCGAGGAGCACCTCGCGTGGCGCAAGGCCCTCGAAGACGAGTTCGAGTCGCGCCAGCGCGCCCGCATCGAGGAGGTCCGCGCCGAAGCCGACAAGCGTGGCGTGGGGGTGCTGACCACCCCCACCGGCATCGCCCTGGTGCCGCTCTACGGGGGGCAGCCGGTCCCCATGGAGGCCCTCGAGAAGCTCGACGAGGAGGAGCGCAAGCGCATCGAGCAGGCCATGGCCGACACCCGCGAAGAGGTGGCACACGCGCTGCGGGAGCTGCCGCGGTGGACCCGCGAGCACCACGAGCGGGTCCACGAGCTGGAGCGCAGCACCGTGGCTGCGGCGCTGGAGCACCTGCTGGAGCCGCTGCGGGAGTCCTGGGCTGATGTCGACGCCGTGCTGGCCTGGCTGGACGCTCTCCGCGCCGACGTCATCGACAACCTCGACCGCTTCCGTCAGGGGCCCGAGCTGCCGGCCCTGCTGAGCCAGATGTCGGGCGAGGGCCCCGACGGCGCATGGACGCGCCGCTACCAGGCGCAGGTGATCGTCGACCACGCCGATGACCACGGCGCCCCCGTGGTCTACGAGGACAACCCCACGCTGGCCAACCTCGTCGGTCGGGTCGAGTACCGCGCGACCATGGGCACGCTGGTCACCGACCACACCCTCATCCGCGCCGGCAGTCTGCATCGGGCGAACGGTGGCTACCTGGTCGTCGAGGCACGCAAGCTGTTGTCGCAACCCGGGGCCTGGGAGCACCTCGAGCGCACGCTGCGGTCCTGCGAGATCCGCATCGAGTCGCTGGCGCAGGCGCTCGCGCTGACCAGCACGGTCAGCCTGCAGCCCGCCCCCGTGCCGCTGGACCTGAAGGTCGTGCTGGTCGGCGACCGCCGGCTGTTCTACCTGCTGTCCTCGCTCGACCCCGACTTCCAGTCGCTGTTCAAGGTGCCGGCCGACATCGACGATGTCGTCGAGCGCAACGACACAACCGTCGCGGGCTTCGCCCACCTCGTCGCGGGCCTGGTCCACAGCGAGGGCCTGCACCCCTTCTCGGCCGAGGCCGTGGCCCGGGTCGTCGAGGAGGCATCGCGCATGGCCGACGATCGGGAGCGGCTTGCGACGCACATCCGCGACCTCATCGACCTGCTCCGCGACGCCGACCACTACGCGGCGAGCACCGGCGTCGACACCGTGAGCGCGGCACAGGTGCGCGAGGCGGTCGCCCGCGACCGGGAGCGTCGCGGGCGGATCCACCAGCGGATGCTCGAGGCCGAGCTGCGCGGGCAGGTTCGAGTGGAGACCACGGGCACGGCGGTCGGCCAGATCAACGGCCTGAGCGTCTACGCCATCGGCCGCGCCCCCTTCGGGCGCCCCACCCGGATCACGGCGCGGGTCCAGCTCGGCAGCAAGGGCATCATCGACATCGAGCGCGAGGTGGAGCTGGGCGGTCCGCTGCACAGCAAGGGCGTGCTCATCCTCTCGGGCTTCATCGGCGCCCGCTACGCGCCCGAGCTGCCCGTCGCCTTCAGCGCGTCGGTGGTCTTCGAGCAGAGCTACGGCGGGGTGGAGGGCGACAGCGCCTCCCTCGCCGAGACGCTGGTGCTGCTGTCGGCGTTGGGCGAGCTTCCGCTGCACCAGGGCATCGCCGTGACGGGCTCCGTCGACCAGCACGGCATGGTCAACGCAATCGGCGGCATCAACGAGAAGATCGCCGGCTTCTTCGAGCTGTGCCGGGAGCGCGGGCTGGACGGGAGCCAGGGGGTGGTGATGCCCCGCGCCAACCTCGACAACCTCGTGCTCGACGACGAGATCCTGGCCGCCGTCGCCGAGGAACGCTTCCACGTGTGGGCGGTGGACGAGGTCGACGAGGCCCTGGCGCTGCTCACGGGCCTGCCAGCCGGGCAGCGAGACGCCGACGGCCACTACCCCGAGGGCAGCGCCAACCGCCGGGTCGAGGACCGCGTCGTCGAGTTGGCCGATCTGGCACGGGCCTGGCAGCGGCCGGTACCGCCAGGGGCGGACGGTCCGACGGTGAAATAGACCGGGGGCATGTCGACAGTCACAGCCGGCCCCCAGGCGCCGCTCCCCGTCGCCCTGGACCCGGGGGCGCTGGAAGACAGCTTCCTGCCGCTGCTGCGCGCTCATGAACGACGCGTCGCCGCCCTCGCAGAGGTGGTCGACGCCGAGCACGCGCTGTCCCAGGCCTTGGAAGCGGCCGTCGGCATCGTCGGCCAGCCCCCGCCCCCGCCCGCAGGCCTGCTCGAGCGGGCGCTAGCGGCGCTAGGCCTCGCTGACACCCTGCCCCCCGTCCCCCCCGTGGAACCACAGGTCCGGTACGAAGCAGCGCTGCGAGCGCTGCAGGCAGTTGGCCACCAGCTCGGGCGGCTGGAGTCCGAGCAGGTCCTCCTCGACCAGGATCTCCGATCCTGCCGGGAGCGCTCAGCCCGTGCGGCAGCCGATCGGGAACGGGTCCGTGCCGCTCTCGCCGACCATCCCGGTCGCCCTTCGCTGCGCCTGCAGGCACAGCGCTTCGACGCTGAGCGGCAGCGGGCAGACGACATGATCACGCTGCAGGAAGAGCTGGTCCCCGTCCTCGCCCGCGTCCACGGCTCCGTGTCGTCGCTCCACCGCGCCGCACGCGGGGTTGTGGGGGAGCTGGCACGCCAGCTCGCAGACGACGCCCTGGCCGCCGCCGACACACAGCTCCACGCGGGACTGGCGACCCGGGCCACAGCGCTCCGGGACACGGTGCGGGAGGTCCGCGGGCTCGTGGACGAGGGTGTCCGCCACGTGGACCGCGAACGGGACAGCCTGCACCGTCGGCTGCGTCTGCTGGACGCCGAAGCTGAAGCGCGCAGGGCGGCGGCAGCGGAGCTCGACGCCCTCCTGGCGGAACGGCAGCCCCGATGACGGTCCTGCCCCCCGACGCGGCACGACGACGCTGTGACCAGCTCGCCCAGGCACTCGCTGCGCTGCGTCTCAACCGCCTCCAGCCCCCGTGGCGCCCCCTGGCTGCGCACCTGCGCGCGACCGCCCTGCGGCCGGACGGCGAGGGCCAGGCCCTGTCGCCGGCCAGTGGCTGGCCCGCGCCCGATGAGTGGCTCCGGGTGCGGGTCGATCACCAGCTCGCCGCGGACCTGCGACCGGCGCTGGCCCCCCTCGCCGAAGCCGGTGAGCCGGGCGCGGTCCGACGCCTGGCCTACCTCGACGCCCTGGCCCGGATGGCACCCCTGCCCGCCGGGCCCCAGGTCTCCGCCGCCCTCATCGAGCACGGGGCCGACGGGTCACGCTTCGAGGTCGTCATCGATCGCTTCGACCTCGACGTGCCCGCCTTTGTGCGCTGGACCCTCCGCCTCGTCGAGCACGGCGCGCGCCGCCTGTCGGCCGACGACCTGGCGGCACGCGCCGCCCCCTGGTTCACGGCCCGCCTCGCTGCCCTCGCCCGCCAGCCCGCCGCGACCGCCCTGGCCCTGCTGAACGCCGAAGCCGGGCTGGAGGTCGAGTCCCTGACCCGGGGCGAGGTGGGCCCCGCGATCCCCCGCCTGCCCGGCACCTCTGGCCCGGCGCTGACAGCCTCGCTCACCCGCGCGTCGCAGGACCTCCACCGCACATCGGTGGACGACCCCCTCGCCGCGACCGTCCTGGCACCGACGCAGCGCCTGCCCTTCGGCCTGTCGCACCACCGCAAGTGGGCGGTGCCAGCCGATGGTCTCGACGCCTGGCGTGCGTGGCTCGACGCCCGCGGCTCCCGCAACCTGGTGTACACCTACCGCACCTGATCCTCGTGCCAAGGACGAGACACGCGCCCCGGAGGACTGGTGGGCCGCCCGCCACGACGAGACGCCGACACGCCGGCCGCCGCAGCCCTGGACAGCCTCGTCGCCCAGTTCAGCGAGCGCAGCAGCTTCGTGCGCGAGCTGGTCCAGAACAGCCTCGATGCAGGTGCCGGACGCATCGATCTGCGGGTGGAGCAGGTCAAGCGCCGCCTGAAGATCGAGGTGATCGACGACGGCGAGGGGATGGACCGGGCCACCATCGAGGGGCCCCTGCTCACCCTGTTCTCGTCCAGCAAGGAGCGGGACCGGACGCGGATCGGCAAGTTCGGCGTGGGCTTCGTGTCGCTCTTCGCCGTCGCCCCCGAGCTGGTGGTGCTCGACACGGCCCGGGACGGCGTCCACCACCGCGTGGTCTTCGACCGCGACCGCAGCTACACCCTGGCGGAGGTGGACGAGCCCTTCGAGGGCACCGCGGTGACGCTGTGGATCCGGACGTGGGGCCGGAAGGCGGGAGAGCTTGCGACCGAGCTGAACCGGGCGCTGGCCTACTGGTGCCGCTTTGCTCGCGCCGAGATCTGGACCGAGGGGCGGGACGGCGGCGGCGGCGCGGGAGAAGAGGGCGGCTGGGGCTGGCCCCTGCAGCGCCTGCAACATGAGTTCACCGTGGGCGTCCCCCTGGCGGTCCACGTGGACGAGCCCGGGCTGCGCGCGGTGGTCGGCTTCACCAGCGAGGACCCGCCCTTCGTCGGCTACTACAACCGGGGGCTCACCCTGCTGGAGACGCGGGAGGCGGCCATCCCCGGCGTCAGCTTCCGGGTGGAGGCCAGCGCCCTGGAGCACACGCTGACCCGGGACAATGTGCGCCGGGACCAGGGCTACGACGCGGTGCTGCGGCGCCTCAATGTACTCGCCCGGGGCACGCTGCGAGACCGGACCCTCGCCGAGCTGCAGCGCCTCGCCACCAGCAGCGACCCGGCGGACCGTGATCGGCACCTCGCGCTGCTCGAGATCGCCGCGGCGCCTGCCCTCGACCTGCCCCGGGATCTGCCCTGCTTCCGCTGCGCCGACGGCGGCCTGGCCAGCCTCGACGACCTCGATCACGGGCGGCGCCGCCTCGGCCCCCTGCGCTGGGGGCGCACCGAGATCCTGACCGCCGGCGGCCCGGGTCCGCTGGTGGACGCGCTCTCCCGCGAAGGCCGCGTAGCGCTGCTCGACTCGGTGGCGGCCACGGGACAGATCGCCGCCGCCGCCAGGCTGCTGCAGGCCGAGGTCGTCGACGTCGAGCAAGCAGCCATCGCTCCCTGCATCGTGCCGACGCCGGCGGTGCTGGCGCGGGCCGCCAGGCTGCTGCAGATCGACGGGCTGGCCGCCGCACGCTTCAAGGACGCCGGCGCACTCCTCGAAGGCCGCGTCTTCGTCCGCCAGGAACAACCCGGCGCGCTCGAGCAGGTCAGCGCCGACGCGCTGTCGAGCAGGGAGCGGGGGACCCTCGTGGTCGCGGTCGACCATCCGACGGTTCGAACGCTGCTAGACATGCCCGACTCACTCGCCGCGCCCCTCCTCGCCCAGCTCCTGGCCCGTGCGATGGGACGGGGCGGCTTCGCCAGCGCCCCGGTCATCACCGCCCTGCTGGGTGCGGTGCCAGCCCCATGAGCCTGCGAGATCGGGCGCTCGCCGACGCCGAGGTCCTCGGCCGCGGCGGCTTCAAGCTGGACCGCCGCAAGGCGATGGAGAAGCTCGCTCGCTTCCAGCTCGAAGACCCCCACCAGTACGTGCTGGAGCTGGTCGCCGCCGCCGTCTGCGCCGGTGCGACACGGATCGTCCTGCGCAACGACGCCGACGACCTGGAGCTGAGCTGGGATGGCCTGCATCCCGACGCCGACGCCGTCGAGCACCTCTTCGATCACGTGTTCTCCCGGGGGCGCGACGACACCGCTCGCATGCTGCACCACCTCGCCGTGGGGCTGCACGGCGCGCGAGGGCTCCAGCCGCGCTGGATCCGCATGTCCCGCCCGGGCCTCGACCTGGACCTGACCGATCCGGCCGCCCCCATCGAAGCAGAGAACGACCGCACCGAGGGCACCTTCGTCCACGTGCGAGAGCGCCTGAGCTGGGCCGTGGTCGCCGAGGCGCTCGCGCCGTTAGCGGACCCACGGGAGACGGCGCTCATCCGTCAGCGGGCCTGGCCGTGTCCCATCCCCATCGAGTCCACCAGCGGGGTGATCGTGGGCTCCGCGGGCAGCGGACCGGCTCTCCCAGCGGATCGAACGCTGTTCGACATCGAGGACGAGCGCATCGTCGACCCGAAAGCCCCGCCGGATCCGAGCCGGCGGGATCGCCTGCTGTGGCTGGCCCGGGGAGAGATCGACGAGCGCCGCGCCGTGGCCCTCGTCCAGGACGGCGTCGTCGTCGACAGCATGCTGGTCCAGGTCGGCGCGCTGCGGCTGGTGGGCGCGGTGCCCGCCTCCGGCCTGCGACTGAACGCGTCGCGCTCCTCGGCGCTGCGAGACTTCGCCTGGCGCGCCATCGAGCGCGCCTTGCGGGCGGCGGCCGTGGCCCTGATGGCGGCCGATGGGGCGCGCGACCCGACCTGTAGGGACGCCGCAGTGCGGGCGCTGCTGTCCTGGCCCGGTCAGTCTGCCCCCCTGGAACCCATCGTCCACCTCACCGATGACGCCGGCAGGCGCTGGTCGCTGAGCCAGCTCAAGGCGCGGCGTCGCGGTGCCGAGGGCTCGGACGCCACACCGACCGGCGTGCTGGTGGTTGCGGACGCGGCGCTCGTGGACGCGAAGCTGTCTGCACCGCAGTTCGTCCTTCCCGACTGGAAGCCTGCGGCCGACGCGCAGCCGCCCGCCGACGTGGCCGCGCTGTCGCCGGTCGACGCCGAACGGGCACTCCTGCTGGTGGCTTGCGGCGATGCCCTGGAAGACGGGACAAGTCTGCTCAAAGACCGGGCGGCGGGTCGCAAGCGGCGCGCACGCCTGGCCCAGCGCCGCCTGCCACCCCTGTCATTCGGAGACCGGGCGCTGGCCGAACGCCGCTTCCTGCGGCGCCTGTCGGTCGACGAACAGGCGGTCGAGGTCAAGGGCTGCGTGGCCGCCGCGGTCCTCCGCACAGCTGACGACGTGACCCGTCTGCTGGTGGAGCTGCGGGTCGATGGGCTGCCCATCGAGGACATCCGCATCCCCCTCGCCGACGACCTGCGGGCGCGGGTGAGCTGCGACGCCCTCACCCCGGACAGCCGCTTCATGCGGGTCCAGCGAGACAGCGTCTACCAGGCCGTGGTGGCGCTGGTGAAGGACGAAGCCCGCGCTCTGCTGGCGGAGGTGGCGGCGACACGATCGTCGGAGCCCCGGGCGAGGCGCGCACTGCTGGCCTGGCTGGACCAGGAGAGCCGCGCCGGCGATATCGACGCCGTCGACCTCACACTGCTAGGTGCCCCGCTCTTCGAGACCCTGGATGGCACCCGCAGGAGCGTCACCTGGCTGCGTGACCAGCCCGAGATCGCGACCGTCTCCGCGGACACCGCCTTCGACCTCGACCTCCTGCACCGCTTCGCCCCCGACGCCGCCCGGACCGCCGCGGGGGCGCTGACCCTGTCGAAGTCCGCGCGGGGCAGCCTGCGGCGACTGCTCGGAGATCGCCTCCGTGATCGCACCGAGGAGCTGGCCGCCGCGATGCGGGCCGCCACCCGCCGCCTCGCTCCCCGCGTGCCGGCGGTGATCATGGAGCTCGTGGATGCTCGCGCCCCCCTCGACCTGCCCGACATCAAGGGAGAGATCGGGCTGCTGCAGGCGACGCGCGGCGGCGACTGCCTGGTCCGGGTCATCCACGAGGGCGTGGAGCTGGGCGAGGTGGAGCTGCCCCTCGATCGACCGGGGACCTGCGCCGTCGTCGACTGGGCGACGGCGCAGCCCACTCCCGACTGGGACGGTCTGGCCGACACCGACGCGGCACGCGCCTCGCTGACCGACGCCCTGGCCGACCCCCTCGACGCGCTCATCGTGGCGCGCTGTGCCCGGATCTCGGTGGATCAGACCTTGCCCGGGTGGCTCACGGCGCTGCTGGCCCACGCCCCCGGCCACGATCGCCCCGTGCCCGACGCCCTGCAGCGCCTGCCGATCTTCACGACGCTGGGCGGCGCGCGGCGCAGCCTCGCCGACGTCGACACGCGCGGCAAGACGCGCTTCCTCACCCGGCACCCCAAGCGCAGCATCGCCGGCTTCGACGACGCCCTCGTCCTCGACGGTCCGAGGCTGGAGATCCTGCGCCGCCACCTGCGCCGCAAGCGTCTGGTCGACGTCACCGACCGCATCGAGGCGACCGAGCAGAGCTGGCAGGACTTCATGCTCCGCCCCACCACGCCCCCCCGGCTGGGGCGCGGCTTCGTCGGCGTGACCGACCTGCGCGGCAGCGATCTGCGCGGAGAGGTGGGGGTCGCCGCCGACCCCACCGCCGAGCCTCGGCTCACGATGCGCCTGCTCTACCTGGGCCGGCCGCTGGAGACGGACAGCAGCCGCTTCCCGGTGGCGGCGACGGCGGTGCTGGAGGGCGACCGCATCCAGGCGGGTCGGGGGGCTCGCCGGCTGGCCGAAGACGTCGACCGGCACGCGCTTCGCGCATCGGCCGCCCGGGCCGCCGGGCAGGCCATCGCGGCCACGGTCGCCGACAGCCTCGACGGCGACCGCCGGACCGCGGACGCACCGACCGCCGTCCTTCGCCAGATCCTCCTCGCCCTGATCCAGAAGCCGGGTGAGCTGTTCCTGCCACCAGACCAGGCCGATGCGCTGCGCGCACGACTGGTCGAGACCCCGCTGCTCCCGCTGCGCTCCGGCGGGCTCT
>CAZRFD010000197.1:0-11643 GCA_964599085.1 uncultured Enterobacterales bacterium
TCACGACGTGACGACCTGCCTCGAGGGTGCTCCCACCAGCGAGTTCGACACACTGCCGCTAGTCGGCAACGCGGTCACCCTTGCGCTGCACCTCCGCGACTGCCCCCCTGTCGCCTACCAGCTGGTCAAGGACGTGTGCGTTCATGCCCTCCGGATCCACCCGCGCGAGGTCGAGCCGGTCCTCCAGCTCCTGGAGGACGCGCGGATGGTGGACCTCATCCGGTCCGGCAAGACGGTGCAGACGGTCTCCCCCGACATCGATGTCTTCGCAAATCTCTACAACACCCTCGGCGCGGTGGCACAGCCGAAGGGCCTGACGGAGCACGAGCAGCTCACGGTTCACCTGATGAAGGAACTCGCTCAGTCCCCCATCAAGGCCGACACCGCCTATTCGCTGGGCGCGGAGAAGAAGGTCGTCAAGCGCGTGCTGGACATGGGGGAGGACGGTGACTTCATCATCAAGCGCCGCGCGCGCGGCCAGGACGTCTTCCTTTCCCCCAGCTACTTCTCAGAGAACGCCGATGGATACGCCAACCTCGTAGCGATGCCAGGTGGAAGCGGTCGGGTCCGGAAGATCCTCAACCTCCTCAAGCAGTGGCAGGGCTGGCCCCTGGAGATCATTCGCCGGCAGGGCGAGCTGGGTGGAGTACGCCTCACGCCCGATGACATCGCCGCGATCGAGGCGTTCGCGGGAAGCGGGTTCCTGCCGCCCCCCGCCATCAACACGTCGCATCATGGGAACAACCACTTCATCTTCGGGCCGCGGCCTGGCTCGGGACGCCTCCCGATCAATCAGCGGCAGGTGTACGAGAACGCGCTCGCACTGGTCGCAGCGGTCAGGCAAGGTCAGCTTCTCTTCTCCGAGTACCCGATCCGCAGCCCTGCGGCGCTGCTGCGGGCACTCCGAGACAAGGGCTTCATCAAGGCGAATACCGAGGCGCCCGAGCAGTACAAGGAAGTCGCGGCACGGCGCATCTGCCGCCTTGTTCCCATCAGCTCGAAGTGGGCTCGTCTTGAGCTCATCGCTGGTGAGGCCACAGGCGCCGCTGACAACATCGCCGCCGTAAACCTCGCCATCGATCTCGTCACTGGCTCGGAGATCACTCCCTCGGCTGACGATGAAGTCGTCCTCGCCTTCCAGAAGGGCCAGTCCTACGTGGAGTCGCTTGTCGCGCGGAAACGGCTCGTGCGCACCAAGACAGTGCGGCCGCCAGACGATGTCGAACACCAGGTGAACGAATTCCTGCTGAGGGGGCTGTGATGCAAGACGCCGCTCAGAAGGACATGCTCTATCGCCATTTCCGGGCGCAGGGCTGGTATGCCCTCGTCGAAGTGCCCGTCTACAACACCAGGGGCCAGGAGGCCAAGCCTCGCCTCGTCACCGACGTAGACGTCCTCGCCATCCGCCCCTCGGCGGACCTGAGCTGGGATGTGCTGCTTGGAGACTGCAAGACGAAGAAGGGCGAGTCTCCCGCGAACCGCGTTCTGTGGGTTCGTGGTCTGATGGCGCACTTCCACGCGTCTCGTGCAGTAGTGCTGCTTCGCCAGCCCAAAGGGATCGAACGCGACCACGCCCTGTTTGGCGAATCTCACAGCGTCACCCTTCTTGAGGAGTCGATTTTCCAGTCCTATGACCGCTGCGTGGTCTTTCCGGGCGGTTCGAGTACCTTCCCTGAGCCGGCTGACGTCCTTCGGTCGATTCGGTTTGGCGTGCCTGCTCAGTACGGAGGCCTGAAGCCCCTCGCGGACTACATCAACGGCCAGGCGTGGAACCACTCAGACCAGATGGCGATTGTCCGACGCGCCCTCGGTGCGGGTCTCAGCGTCCGCCGTGAGCTGGACCCGTCCAAGCCCAACCAACTGGCGTTCGCCGTTGAAGCTGCCGGTACCTTCGGCATCGGCCTTGCGGCATGTGTAGGCGTCATCTTCCACCAGTACCTGCGAACGGATGATCGGGACGCGCTGGATTCGGGGCTGAAGGTCCTGATCTGGGCCGGACGCGAAAACTATGACCACGTCGCGAGCCTGAGGCGCCAGCTTCTTGAGGCAAAAGGCGTACAAGGGTCGGAAGCGACGCTCGCTCTTCCAGAATGGCCTGCCTTCATTCACCTCGTGCGGAGTTTCCTCGCGGCACCGAAGCTCGCCTTCGAAACACCTCAACTGCTCCGGAGCGTCGCCTTTGACATCATGCTGGGTAGGCCTTCCCTGCGTAGCTACGGGCCGGCCGACCTGATGCTCATCAAGCTCGCGATGAACACAGCTCTCTACTACTTCACCGCTTGCGGCTTCCCTTCCGATGGAGTCTCAGCTGTCCGAGCACGGTTCCACCAGCGGATGGCAGACCTCACTGCGGGCCCAGAGGCAACGGCGCCGCCAATTGTGGTCGCCGAGCCCACGGCCGTGTACGCGAGCGCGACCGGACCCACGGCCGCGGATTCGTCCGTTCCTGCCACTCCCCCCACCCCCACACCTGAGCCAGCGAAAGCGCCGAAGAAGGTACGGAAGGGGCGCGCCTCGAAGACCAAACCCAAGCGAGCAGCGTCGGAGGGCGCTCAGCAGTCACTCCCTGTTCCTGCGTCAGACGAAGCGCCGTCTGGCGAGTGACGGCGACCCGAGCGCCACGGCTTCGGCTACCCGGCATGTTGGGGCCGTGGTGAAGTAGAGGCCATCACGCCACCCTCGCCCAGTCCCGACAGACCCGCTCCGCCTGCTGGATCACCGTCACCACTGCCGCCGCCTGCTTGTCCGGCGGGTAGCCGTGCTTCTTCAGCAGGCGCTTGACCTTCCGCCGCATGTCTGCCCGCACGGCTTCCTTCTGCGTCCAGTCGATGGTCACCGACCCACGGATGGCCTCGACCAGGTCGTGGGCGATGGCGGCCAGGACCTCGTCGCCCATGACCTCCTTGACGTTGCCGTGGTCGGCGAGGGCGTCGTAGAAGGCCAGCTCGTCCTCGGACAGGCCCAGCGCATCGCCGCGCTTCGGGGCGTCGCGGAGCTGCTTGGCCATCTCGATCAGCTCCAGGATCACCTGGGCGGCCTCGATGGAGCGGTTCTGGTAGCGGAGCAGGGTGCGCTCCAGCATCTCGGAGAAGCGCCGGGCGACGACGACGTTCCGCCCGCTCTGGGCCTTGATCTCGTCGTTGAGCAGCTTCTTGAGGACCTCGAGCTGGAGGTTCTTGTGCTCGGACTTCTTCACGGTCTCCAGGAACTGGTCGGAGAGCACGGAGATGTCGGGCTTCTGGAGCCCCGCGGCGCCGAAGATGTCGACCACGCCCTCGGACGCGATGGCGCCGCTCACGATCTGCCGGATGGCGGCGTTCAGCTCGCTGTCGGTCTTGCCCGAGCCGCCCACCGTGTACTTCTGAATGTTGCCCTGGACGGCCTGGAAGTAGCCGACCTCGTCGCGGTAGCGGCGCGCGCCCTCCAGGTGCAGGGCGATGCCGGCGGCCTTGTTCAGCGCCGTCATTGCCTCGACGTAGCGCTTCTTCGCCTTGTCGGGGTCGCCCGGGTCGAGCCCGCAGATGTGGTTGACGCCTCCGGACAGCGCGGCGAGGCGCTCGGTGGCCTTGGTGCTGAAGTAGCCGCCGTAGTCGAAGCCGTGGAACAGGTCGCGCACGACCTCGAACTTCTCCTGGAGCACGGCCAGGGCGACCTCGACGGGCACGCCGGGCTTGTCGCCCTCGCCGCCGCCGTAGCTCCGGATGGCCTGGCGGAGCTGGTCGGCGAGGCCGAGGTAGTCCACCACCAGGCCGCTGGGCTTGTCGCGGAAGCGGCGGTTCACCCGCGCGATGGCCTGGAGCAGGCCGTGCCCGCGCATGGGCTTGTCCACGTACAGCGTGTGGGCGCAGGGCACGTCGAAGCCCGTGAGCCACATGTCGCGCACGATCACGATGCGCAGGGGGTCAGCGGGGTCCTTGAACCGCTTCTCGATGGCCTTCTGGCGCTCCTTGCCGCGGATGTGCGGGTGGAAGGCCTTGGGGTCCGAGCCCGAGCCAGTCATGACCACCTTGACCACGCCGCCCTCGTCCTCGTCGGCGTGCCAGTCGGGCCGCAGGCGGGTGAGCTCGCGGTACAGGTCCACGCAGATCCGGCGGGACATGCAGACGATCATCGCCTTGCCGTCGAGGATCTCCACCCGCCGGTCCCAGTGGTCGAGGATGTCCTCGGCGACCAGCTTCAGCCGCTTCTTGGTGCCGACCAGCGCTTCCAGCCTGGCCCAGGTGGTCTTGAGCTTCGTGCGGGTGTCCTCCTCCTCGTCCTCGGTGACCTCCTCGAACTGCTCGTCGATGCGTGGCTTCTCGTCGTCGGGCAGGCTGATCCGGGCGAGGCGGGCCTCGTAGAAGATCGGCACGGTGGCGCCGTCGTCGACGGCCTGCCGGATGGTGTAGGTGTCGATGTAGTCGCCGAAGACGGCGGGCGTTGAGCGGTCGTCCAGCTCGATGGGCGTGCCGGTGAAGCCGATGAAGCTGGCGCTCGGCAGGGCGTCGCGGAGGTTCTTGGCCAGGCCGTGGCTGACGGCGCCGGTGCGGGCGTCGATGCGGGTCTCGAAGCCGTACTGGGTGCGGTGAGCCTCGTCGACCATGACCACGATGTTCCGCCGCCGGGAGAGCACCGGGAAGGGGTCGCGCAGGGCGCGCTCCTGCTCGGTCAGCGAGAACTTCTGGATGGTGGTGAAGACCACGCCGCCCGAGGCCACGTCGAGCAGCTCGCGCAGGTGCTCCCGGCTCTCGGCCTGCTTGGGGTTCGGCACGAGGTCGCGGGCCGCGCAGAACTGAGCGTAGAGCTGGCCGTCGAGGTCGTTGCGGTCGGTGACCACGACCAGGGTGGGGTTCTGCATCTCGGGTTCGAGGACCACCTTGCCGGCGTAGAAGGCCATCGAGATGGACTTGCCCGAGCCCTGCGTGTGCCAGACCACGCCGATGCGCTGGTCGCCGGTCTCGGCCGAGGCGCGCACGGTGGCGGCGACGGCCTTGTTGACGGCGTGGAACTGGTGGTAGCCAGCGATCTTCTTGACGAAGCCGTCGTCGGTCTCCCACAGGACGAAGTGGTACAGGTAGTCGAGGAAGCGGCGCCTCTCGAACAGGCCGTTGAGCAGGACCTGGAGCTGGGGCAGGGCGTCGGGGGCCAGGGTCTCGCCGTCGAGGGTGCGCCAGGGGCCGAAGCGCTCGACGCCGGCGGTGAGGCTGCCGACGCGGGCCTCGGTGCCGTCCGAGACCACGAGGACCTCGTTGGTCAGGAACAGCGCGGGCACCTGGTCCTTGTAGAGCTGGAGCTGGTTCCAGGCGCCCTCGACGGTGGCGTTGGGGTCGCCGGGGTTCTTCAGCTCGACCACCGCCAGCGGCAGGCCGTTGACGTAGAGCACCAGGTCGGGTCGGCGGTTGTTCGCGCCGTCGACGACCGTCAGCTGGTTGACCACGAGCCAGTCGTTCTTGTCGGGGTCGTCGTGGTCGAAGAGCCAGGCGATGTCGCCGCGCAGGCCGCCGGCCTTGCGGACCTGCACGGTGAGGCCCTCGCGCACCATCTTGTGGAAGGCGTGGTTGTTCTCCTCCAGCGAGGGCGAGTCGAGGCGCAGCACGCGCCGGGCGACCTCGTCGATGGCCTCGGGGGGCAGGTGGTCGTTGATGCGAGCGAGGGCGGCCCGGAGCCGACCCTCCAGCACGACCGCGCGGTAGCTGGCGCGCTCGGGGGCGGCGCCGTCGGGGGCGAGCACGGGGCCGGGGACGTAGCGCCAGCCCAGCTCTTCGAGCCAGTCGATGGCGGCCCGCTCGACGACGGACTCGAAGCCGCTCATGGATCAGGCCTCGGCGGTCTTGCGCGAGCTCCCGAGCAGCCCCAGCCTGCCGAGCGCTGCGCTGAGGTGCTCGGCGTCTGGCGCCACGATGTTGAGGCCCGCCTCGCCCATCAGCTCGCAGGCGCGGGTGAAGGCTCGACCCGTCTGCCCCGCCCCTGGGCCGGCGGCGACGGTCAGCCAGCGGACCTCGCGGTGCCAGGCGTGGACCTCGCCGGCCCGGCCGATGTTGTGGAAGGCCGCGTCGAGCACGCTCTCGGGCTTGCGCTGGCCGAAGTGAAGGGCGTTGAGCACGACGGCGCCCTGGCCCGAGTCGGCCACGCAGGGGAACTTCCAGGTAGTCGGGCCGCTCTCGAAGGCGCGAGGCTCGAAGGCCTTGTAGAGCCCGTGGGCGCGGAGCACCTGGTCGCGCAGCTTCTCGGCCACGCTTCGCCGCGGGGCCGGGGCCTTGCCCAGGTAGCGCTCGCGCAGACGCCGCACCTCGGCGTCAAGGTCCGCGGCGATGCCCATCGCGGGCTCGGCCAGGACGAGGGTGTCCTCGCTCGGGCGGGTGCGGGCGCGGAGCCAGCCGTGGGCTGCCGCAGCCGAGCCCTCGCGGGCGACCTCGGTGGCTTCCTCGGCGAGCATGTCGAGCAGGGCGCGGACGAAGGCCGCGTCGTCCCCCAGCAGGTGCGCCCGCTGCCGCAGGTCTCCCCGCCGCAGCCACGCCTTGCCGGTGGCCGGGCTCAGGACGAGCAGGCCCACGTTGCGCCGCTCGGCCCCGATGGAGGGGTCGCGCGCTTGGACGATGGCGTAGTGGAAGGGGGTCATGAGAGTCGCTCTCGGAGCTGGTCCAGTGTAGCCGGCAAGGCATCCCGGCGGGAACGGAGGTCGGCGACCACGGCGGCCGGCCGGTGGGGCTCGAACCACCAGGCGACCGGCACCGCGGCTACTGCGGCCTCGATGGCGCCGTCGGAGAGGGCGCGCAGGTCGGCCACGGGGGCGTCAAGGAGGTGGGGCCGCTCCTGGAGCACGCTCCAGGCGAGGTGGCTGTCGAAGGCGTAGGGCAGCTTCTTGCCCAGGATGCCCTGTACGGCTGGAAGCGCCTGGCCGTGGTCGATGGCGTAGAGGCGGCGGTTGCAGACCAGCAGGTTGGGGTTGGTGGCCGCCGAGCGGTCACCGTTCTCGATGAATGCGTCGAGCACGAGCAGGCGGACGAGCACGGGGTCGCAGTCATCGACGCGGGAGCGAAGGCGCGGCGTCCACTTCTGCACCACGCCGGGCAGGTAGCGAGAGCCGAAGCAGCAGAGGCCCAGCCGCTGAAAGGACTCGGCGAACTCGGTGAGGTCCGGGTCCTCGGAGGCGGCGAAAGCCTCGGCGAGGACCTCGGGCACGTCGAGCACGGCGAAGGGCGGCTGGGGGACGCCGAGCGCTGCCGCGAGGTAGGCGCCGACCAGCTCGGCGGCGGGGAAGTCGCGGTCGAGGGTGTCGAGCTTGAGGACGTACTCGTGCCCGTCGTCAGCTTCGAAGATGGGTGGGCGCTGCATGCCCTCGGCGGCGCGGCGGACGAAGCGGCGGAGGGACGGAGGGGGGCCCGAGGGCTGGGTCATGGCGCAGGCTCCCGCCGAACCTGTAAGCAGTGCTTACAAGTTGCCGCTGGGGGCTGGTGCCAGGCGAAGGTGGGCGTCAAGGCGTGCTCCCGTCCCACGTCGACGCGTCGAGCCGCTTCACCCGCGGCCGGAAGGTGCGATCGTAGGCGTCGAGCCGGTCCAGCGCCCAGGCGAACACCTTGGGCCAGTGCGAGCGGTCCGCCGCCGGGGCGGTGAACTCCGAGAGCACCTTCTTCTCCTTGTTCTCGGGCTTGTCCTCCCAGGTCGGCGTCTCGCCCAGGTCCGTCGCGATGGCCGCCTCGTCCTGCTTGAGCAGGTAGAAGTGCGCGCGGGCGTCGGGGCCGCCCAGGTTGAGGAAGACCGACGCCTGCCCGTTCTTGAGGTCCAGCCGCAGGCACAGCCCGAAGGTCGTCCGGCCGACGCCCCAGTTCCACCAGTTCGCCGTGTTGCCCGCCTTGGGCGGCTTGAAGCGCGCCTTCTTGGCCGTCAGGAAGGCGCCGAACTCGTTCCAGAACTCGGCGTAGGTGGCGCCCGCCGACCCGGGCGCGGGCGCGGTGCGCGCCGCTTCGTGGGCGATCTTGGCCCACTCGTTGGGCTGGGCCACCACGTTGAACTTCGGCGCGGGCGGCGAGTCACCGATGCGCCACAGCTCCACCTCCAGGCCGAAGGCGCGGAAGGAGTCGTCGGTGATCTCGTTGAGCCAGTCGAGCGCCGCGCGGTGCTCGTCGGTGAAGCGCTCCGCGATCCACACGAGGCTGACCGCCTTGAGCCCGGCGGCGTAGGTGAGCAGCTGGCCCAGGTGGCCGTGGTCGGTGCGGGTGAGCTGGTTCTCCACGAGCACGAGCGAGCCGCTGGCCGTGTCCCGGCAGAGGATGTCGGCGCGGAACGGTCCCACCGCCTGCTCCTGGCTCTGGACCTCCAGGCCGTCGAAGCCGATGGCCTCGGCCAGCAGGGCTATGTTTTCCTCGCTGGCGAGCCAGGGCGTGAAGTTCGTAGCCTCGTTCTTCCAGGCCGTGCGGAGGTCGACGCGGGAGAGGCGGCCGAGGGTGGGTGTGCTCATCCGGCGTACCCCTTCCGCGCCTCGGCGAGCAGCGAGGCCAGGAACTCGCGGTGCTTCTTCTCGTCGCCGGGCTTGAGCGTGACCTGGAGGCGGTCGTCGCGGAGCTGTCCGTCGAGCCCGGCCTCCTCGACGCGCTCCAGCCAGGACTCCATCTCGGGGAACTGCACGCGGAGGTGCAGGAACTGCTTTCGGGGCCGCAGGAAGACGAAGGTCGAACCCTTGTTCCCGTCCATGACCCCGACGTAGTAGCGGTTGAAGTTGGGCGTCCAGGTCCGCTCGCTGCCCTCGTTGAGCAGCACGAACAGCTCGTCGATGAGCTTCACCACCTTGGCCGACGCCCGGCTCTCCCAGTACTTCCGGTCGGCGGGGGCGCTCTTGGCCTCGGCCTCGTCGTCGCGGCGGAGCAGGCGCTGGTCGAGCACCTTCACGAAGTCCAGCACCACGAAGTCGTCGACCTGGAGCGCGTTGAGCTGGATGCAGACGAGCGGGATGGTGCCGGCGAACAGGCTGAGCACGTTGAGGAAGCGCCCGGTGATGTCCTCGGCGACCAGCACCGCCACGTGGTCGTATGCCGGGTAGCGGCGGCGCTCGATGTCCCAGTACTCGATGCAGCGGATGATGTGGCTCTCGTCGGTCGGGCCGAGCATCAGCTCGACCTCGAAGCGACGGCCCTGCTCCGGGTCGGACAGCAGCAGGTCGAGGCGCCCGGCCCGCTCCTGGGCGCGCTCCCGGTCGAGGAGGAAGAGATCGCCGAGGCCGAGGAGAGAGGGGTCGTCGGAGATGCGGTCCTGCAGCCAGGCCTCGTTGAACTCCGGGTGGTTCTTGAGGCTGAGCCGCTCGGGCTTCTTGAAGGTGAGGCTCATGCGGTGGCTTCCTGTGACGAGGTGGTGGAGTCCAAAAGGTCTTCGGCTTCGGGAACGCGCAGCTCGCCCGTGATGAGCTTGGGGAGGAGGGTGTCGCGGAGGGCGGCGAGGGTTGCCATCTCGTCGTAGTTGGCCTCTCGCTTCCTGAACAGCGGCTCCAACACGGCGACCAGCTCGTCATGCTCATTGCGGGGAGGAATCGCGAGCGGGAGCGCTCGCAGGATCTTCGTGTTCAGGTTCGGCATCGTTGCGCCCTGAGCGTGGCGAACGATCCAGGAACGCACTCCCGGATGCCCGAGGTACCAGTAGAGGTACTGGGGGTGCAGGCCACCTTGCAGGCGGACTCGAAGACACCCGGTGCCGCAGAGCCACCCCCGCTCTCGTTCGGTCGCGAGCGCACGACGTTCAACATCGCCGCGCCGGCTGTAGACGATGTCGCCCGGCGCCAGGCGATGCTTGGAGAGCCGCTCCGCATCGGCCTCGGTGATGCGTGCGACGCTCTCGGTGGACACGCGGTCGAGCTTGATGTCCCTCGGCATCACCGATGGGATTCCGTACTCGACGTAGTCAGATGCATGAAGCTGGCTGCCGAATGGACCCGTCTG
This sequence comes from uncultured Enterobacterales bacterium, assembly GCA_964599085.1. Taxonomy (GTDB): domain Bacteria; phylum Myxococcota_A; class UBA796; order UBA796; family UBA2385; genus J125. Next base: position 9,906 of record CAZRFD010000197.1, read on the forward strand.
CACCTCGCCGCCGTACTGGTCGACCAGCTCTCCGAGTGATGCGCGCCGCCACCCGGCGAGGAGCTCGCCGTCCGTGGGGTCGCTGGAGGCGACCGTGTTCGCAAGGATGGTCTGGGCCATCTCCTCCAGCGTGCGGTTCATCTTGCGGTTGAGCTCGATCTTGTCGTCGAGCGCGCCGAGGATGGCGGCGATGCGGCGCTGCTCGTCGAGGGGTGGCAAGACGATCTGCTGAAGGTCGAAAGTAGCCCTCGTGAGACTCGGATTCGACGTGCCATCCTTGAGGTGGTTCAACCCTACGTAATCAGTGAAGTAGTAGAAGAATCTCGGTTCAAGTTGCGAGTCCTTGAACGTGACGTAGTAGGCCGTATCGATCACCCACAGCGGCCCGTTGCACCACTCGACGCCAAGGGGTCCCTGGCCCTTGCGCCCCAAGACCACCGTGGGGCCGAAAGCCATCGGCTCATTGTGCCAGCCGGTAATCCCGTTGCTGCCGTACACCGGGACATCCCCCTCCACCCGCGAGGCTGCCGTGAGCGCCTTCCCGTAGTTGAGGGTCACCACATCGCTCATCGGAACCAGCGGCCATGCGAAGGATTGGTCGCGACGGAAGCCCCGGATGCCCGGCTCGGCAGCGTAGTGCATCGAGTCAGCCAAGGCCCAACTCCCCGAGCGCTTGCCCGATCAGCCCATCCAACCGCCGCCCCTCGGCCTGCTGCTCGCGCAGCGCCGCCACCAGCCGCTCCATCTTCTCCTCGAACGGCTCGCCGTCGTCCTCGACCTCCTCGGCTCCGACGTACCGCCCCGGCGTGAGCACGAAGTCGTGGGCCGCGATCTCGTCGACCGTCGCTGCCTTGCAGAAGCCCGGCACGTCTTCGTGGCCGCCGCCGACGTTGCGCCAGGCGTGGTAGGTCCCAGCGATCTTGTCGATGTCATCGGCGTCGAGCACGCGATGCACGCGCGTCTCCATCCGGCCGAGCTTGCGGGCGTCGATGAACAGCACCTCGCCCTTGCGCGACCGGAACTTCCCGTTGCCCTTGTCGCGAGCCAGGAACCAGAGGCAGACCGGGATCTGCGTCGCGTAGAAGAGCTGGCCGGGCATGGCGACCATGCAGTCCACGAGGTCGGCCTCGAACAGCTTGCGGCGGATCTCGCCCTCGCCGGACTGCTGCGAGGACATCGAGCCGTTCGCGAGCACCACGCCCGCCGTCCCGCCCGGCGCGAGGTGGTGGACGATGTGCTGGAGCCACGCGAAGTTCGCGTTGCCGGCCGGCGGGGTGCCGTGCCGCCAGCGCACGTCCTCGGCGAGCCGCTCGCCGCCCCAGTTGCTGATGTTGAAGGGCGGATTCGCCATCACGAAGTCGGCGCGCAGGTCGGGGTGCAGGTCGCGGTGGAAGGTGTCGGCGTGCTGCTTGCCGAGCTTGGCCTCGATGCCCCGGATCGCCATGTTCATCCGGGCCATGCGCCAGGTCGTCGCGTTGGATTCCTGGCCGTAGACGGTCACCGCGTCGCGCCGGCCGTCGTGCGCGTCGATGAACTTGATGGACTGCACGAACATGCCGCCCGAGCCGCAGCAGGGGTCGTAGACGCGGCCCTGGTAGGGCTCCAGCATCTCGACCAGCACGCGCACCACGCTGCTCGGTGTGTAGAACTCGCCGCCCCCTCGGCCCTCGGCCGAGGCGAAGCGGGACAGGAAGTACTCGTAGACGCGGCCCAGCGTGTCCTTCTCGCGGTGGGCGGC
>CAZRFD010000198.1:0-11606 GCA_964599085.1 uncultured Enterobacterales bacterium
CACCCCGCGATCCTCAGCCTGTTTCCTCAGTGAATCGTCTAAGTGGACACGCATGAGCCCCAGTGATAGGCTGCGGCCCAGCCCGAGAGGTCCAACATGCTCGTCCTCGCCCTCGCCCTGGCCTGCGGAGATGCGTCGACCACGACGGCCACCGCCGCAGCCCCGCCCCCATCGCAGCCCTCCGCGCAGCCCGCAGCAGCCGCCGCCCCCTTCGACCCCCTCGCCGGTCGCTCGCCGGCCGAGATCTGCAGGGACAACGGCCTCGCCCTGATCAAGTGGGACTTCGACCAGCTCCAGCAGGGCTTCCACGGCCTGTGCTGCGGCTCCGACGGCATCGCCGGCGAGCTGGCCTGTGACCTGGACTGGCCCTTCAATGACGTGCCCCCCTGCCACGCCTACGACGAGCTGCGCAACCACATCTTCGCCCGCTACGGCTACCCCTTCAAGGGTGCGGAGTGGCAGCAGGCCTTCGGCGCGCAGCCCTGGTATCAGCGCCGCGACGACTTCGACGAAAGCTGGCTGTCCGACGCCGCGAAGCGCAACGTCGACAAGCTCAAGCAGCTCAAGGCCAGCGGGACGGGCTGCGCCGGCTGACGTCCGGGCCTACCGACGCCGAGCGCGGCTGGAGGCGTCGGTGCCGCCGATCCGTTGATCATGGGTCGCGGGGCCGCACGCGGCTGAGGAACTTCTCGTCCTGCAGCTCCAGCATGGCCCGCGGCACAGAGGGCGCACCCGACCAGCTCACGTAGTAGGCCGGGGGCGAGGTCCCAACCGTCGTGTCCACCGTCATGCCCCAGTCCGCCACCAGCGACTCGGCGAAGTCCGTCGTCAAGCCGTCCTGGAAGACCAGGTACAGCTCTCCGTCGGCGAAGTCGACACCAGGGACACGCACTCCCCTGGACGCCGTGTTCGGCGGCGTGTAGTCGACGACGAAGAAGGTGCCCGCCGGCAAGGTGTTGCGCTCATCGTTCATCCCACCGCTGGCGGAGACACATCCACTCCCGCCCGACCCGAAGAAGTACGAGATGAGGTAGTCGCGGTCTCCCTCCAGCTCCTGACCCTGTGGGACCTCGGGCCTGCCGAGGTCCAGCGTCGCGATCGCATAGGTATCGCCGTGCGAGCCGTCGATCTTCTCGGTGTCTGCGTAGAGCTCCATGACCGAACAGTCCGCGGTGGGGTTGCCCTGGACAAACACGAAGGCGCTGCCCTCGTCCACGGTGGTTCCACCACCGTCCCCAGTGGACCCGCCGTCGCCGCTCGAGCCGCCATCCCCAGTGGACCCGCCGTCGCCGCCCGAGCCGCCGTCGCTGCCCGAGCCGCCGTCGCTGCCCGAGCCGCCATCGCCGCCCGAGCCGCCGTCGCTGCCCGAGCCGCCATCGCCGCCCGAGCCGCCGTCGCCACCCGCACCAGCGTCGCCCGTGCCCGTCGTTCCGGTGTCCCCAGCGTCCGCTGGCAGGCACTCGTCGCCGACGAGTACAGTCCCCTCGCCACAGGTGACCGAGTTCGTACCAACGCAGCCGGACAGCAGGAGCAGGGCGAGCACTTGCACGGGATCCTCCACCGCGACAGCCTACAGCACGCTGCTGGCGCCACGCAAGTTCACGGCTTTGCCCGGGATGCACCGGCCCCCTCGGCCGATCCGCTCGGCGCAAGTCCCGTCGTCGCGGCAGCTTCGTCGGGAGACGGCACCGGCACCTCCAGCACCGCCCGGTCGCTGCGCACGTCCAGCGGCGTGCCGAACAGCGTGTCGCTCCAGGTGGCGAGGTCGTCGAGGACCACGCGGGCCGACGCTCCGGCCAGCAGCGGGGTCTGGTAGGCGACCGTCTTGCGGGTGTTGTTGGTGTTGATCGGGAACAGCTCGACGCGTGTGATCCGGTGGCTGTCCCTGGAGACGATGGCGCGGGCGACGAGCCCCTCCTCGGCCGCCTTGCTGGGGAAGCCCATGGCGAAGTTGCCGAGCCCGTAGACGACCGGGACGCCGCCCACGAGGGCCGCCGGCTGCCAGATGTGGGCGTGCTCGCCGAGCACGAGATCGGCCCCCGCGTCGGCGGCGGCCTTCGCCAGCGCCACCTGGTCGGTGTACGGCGGGCGGTGGAGGATCACCCCCCAGTGCAGGTCGACGACCACGATGTCGGCGACCTCTCGTGCGGCGGAGACGTCTTCGGCCAGCGTCTCGGGGGTGTACAGCCAGGTGGCCTGCTGGCGCTTGCCGCCAGCGTGTGTCAGATCCCGGACCAGCGCTGCATGCCGCTGGGCGATCTTCCGGTCGTCGGAGAGCCAGGCCGGATCGAGCAGCATGCTGTCAGCCACCCCGTTGATCACCGCCACCCTGAGGCCCTCGACCTCTCCCACCCAGGGGGCACGCGCTGCGGCCGGATCGGCGCCAACCCCCACGGACCCGATGCCTGCGGCGTCCAGGGCGGCGACGGTCGACAGCACCCCGGCGTCGTCGTAGTTGGCGAAGTGGTTGTTGCCCAGGGTCACCAGGTCGAAGCCCGCCCAGGCCAGCGCCTGGGCCGTGCGGGTGTCCGCCCGCTGGCTCCACTTCGTCGGGTACTTGTCGGTGTCGATGAGCACGCCCTCGAGGTTGCCGACCGTCAGATCGGCCTGCTGCAGCAGCGGCGCGGTGTGGGCGAAGGCGTAGTGATCGCCGTGGTCGGCCTGGTAGGCGTCGAGCTTGTGGCCGAGCAGCACGTCGCCGACGAAGAGCAGGCTCAGCTCGTCGGGGCCGACGTCGGCGGCGATGGCATGGACGTCGGACACCGGCATGATCTGCAGCTTGGGGCGGCGGCGCCGCACGATGCCAGCGGCGGTGTAGCCGAGGTCGGGGCCCTTCTTCGCCTGCTGTCGCGCCGGCGCGGTCTGCGGCGCGTCAGGCTGCGCGCTGGGCCCCTCCCCGCAGGCGAGCGACAGGAACAGCAGGGCGAGGGATGAGGGCATGCGCGTACCGGGGGCGGCGAGTCGGGGCGAGGGTAGCACCGCGCCCGCGCCTGGCGCAGAAGGACAGGCTGTTGGCGCGAAACGACAGTCCGTCGACGTCCGCGCCGCGGTACAGGGACCATGGAGGTGCACGTGTCAGGCCAGCAGGACTACGCCATCGGAGACGGCTGGAAGGGCATCCTCGCCGAGGTCGGGGTCGATCACCTCGATGTCCTGCGCCGCGCCCGGCTGCCCGAGGACCTGCTCAGTCGATCCGACGTGCGGCTGTCGACGGACGCCCTGTTCCGGTTCACGGCCGCCCTCGACGACAGCGTGGGCGACGCCGCGTTCTGGGTGCGCCTCACGGACGCGATGCGCCCGGAGTGGTTCTCGCCGCCGCTCTTCGCGGCCCTGTGCAGCCCGGACCTGGCGACCGCGGCCCAGCGGCTGTCGCTGTTCAAGCCGCTCATCGGCCCCATCACCCTGGAGGTGTCCGACGACCCTGAAGGCCTGCGCCTGCGCTACCGCTGGAAGGACCGCAGCCTGTCGCCCCCCGCCTCCATGCACGCCATCGAAGCGCTGTTCGTGGTCAAGCTGGCGCGCCTCGGGACCCGCCAGCGGATCTGTCCGACCTCCGTGGAGGTCCCGGCGCTGCCCTCGGACCCGCGCCCCTGTGAAGACTTCCTCGGCGTCCGCCTGCGGCGCGGCGACGACATCGTCGTCCGCTTTCGACCCGCCGACGCCCACCGCCCCTTCCTCACGTCGAGCGCGGCCATGTGGAGCATCTTCGAGCCCGAGCTGCGCAAGCGGCTGGCCGACCTCCAGGCCGAGGCCACCACCGCGGAACGCGCGACAGCCGTGCTCCTGGAGGCCCTGCCGAGCGGCGACTTCGCCGTCGACAGTGTCGCGCGCCGGCTGGCGCTGAGCTCACGCACCCTGCAGCGGCGCCTGCGCCAGGAGGGGACGAGCTTCAAGGAGCTCGTCGCAGACACCCGCCTGCGCCTCGCCCGACACTACCTGCACCGGACCCGCCTGAGCGCCACCGAGATCGCCTACCTGCTGGGCTTCGACGAGCCGACCTCGTTCTTCCGGGCGTTCTCACGCTGGACCGGCACGACTCCCGAGACGATGCGGCGGCAGCTCCGGTCCGACGCAGGGCACCCCGCCCCCGCGGAGACGTTGTCTCCCAGCACCTGAGCCCGCTGTCACCAGCCGGCGGCCCCACGCCGGCGAGGAAGCCGCCGCCAGCTTCGCCGGGCTGCGGGGCAGCGCCCAGGTCATGAAGCTGGACCTCGCCGACCTGAAGTCCGTGCGGGAGTTCGCCGCCGCCTTCCTCGACGCACACGACCGCCTCGACGGGCTGGCCTGCAATGCCGGGATGGTCAACATGTCCGGCGACCGTCAGCTCACCACCGACGGCCTCGAAACCACCATCGGCATCAGCTACTTCGGACACTTCCTGCTGACCGAGCTGCTCCTGGACAAGCTCCGGGAGTGCGCCCCCTCGCGCATGGTCATCCTGTCGAGCGTGGTCCACGCCGGCAGCCCCAAGGACCGGCCGCAGGTCCACCTCGACGACCTCAACTGGGAGCAGCGGCCGTTCAAGAACTTCGCCGCGTACGCCGAGGCCAAGGTCGCCACGATACTGTACGCGATGGAGCTGGCCGAGCGCCTGCAAGGCACCGGTGTGACGACCGCGTCCGTCCACCCCGGCTGGGCGCGATCCAACTTCGGCGGTGGCGGCCCAGCCCTCATGCAGGCGGCGATGACCCTCGTGCGCCCATTCGTCAACGCCAGCGGCATGACCGACAGCAGCGAGGAGTCGGCCCAGAGCTCGCTGCACGTGTTGCTGTCCGACGACGCGCCGAAGCACTCGGGCGCGTACTTCAGCCAGAGCAGCGTGTTGTACCGGGACGCCGAGTGCAAGGCGGGGGGCTGGCCGATGCAGACGCCCAACCCGCACGCGCGGGACATGGACACGGCGCGCAAGCTGGTGGCCCTCAGCTACGAGATCGTCGGGCTGGACAAGCCGGAGGCGCGGTCGGCGTGAGCGCTTCCCGCACCCGCCGCAGGGCCTCGGCGGGGGGCGCTCCGGTCAGGTCCACGTCGACCGAAGGGCCCAGGCCGGCGCCACGCGGCGCACGCAGCTCGGCCAGCACCCGCTCGCGGAACGCGGGGTCGAGGGTCTCGCGGTCGGCAGCGGTCAGGCCGCGGGTGGCGAGGCGCCGGCGCCGCTCCCCCTCGTCCAGGGTCAGCAGCAGCGTCACATCCGGCGGCGGCACGAGGGCCTCGATGCCGGAGAGATCGGCTGAGACACCGCGAGCTCGCGCATAGGCGACGGTGGACAGCCAGTAGCGATCCATGACCACGCTCCGCCCACCGTCCACGATGGCCCGCGCTTCAGCTCCGCGGGCGAGAACCGACCCGGCGTAGAACAGACAGCGGGCGGTCTGGTGGGGGCCGAGGCCGGCGAGCACCTCGCCCGAGAGAACCCGGAGCGCGTCGCCGGGGGTGTTCATGGCCACGGCGTCCAGGGCGGCGGCCAGCCCCTGGGCGATGGTGGTCTTGCCCACGCCATCGAGGGCCTCCAGCACGATGAAGCGGGGGCTCACGCCGCACCTCGCAGGAGCTGCTGCTCGTTGAGCTCGGCGGCGAGGGCGGCCATCTGTTGCCAGTCCTGCCGGCGGAAGCTGTGGCTCTCGACCACGACGGGCACGGGATCGTCACTCTGCACGAGGCCCCAGCGCCGGCGCTGCCGGGACAGCTCGGTCCCCCGGAGCAGCATGAGCGGGAAGGCGCGGATCACCGGCACGCCGCGCTCCCGGCACCAGGCCACCGTCGCCCGGAAGCTGTCCAGGGTCTGGTTGGGCAGTCCGTAGATGAGCGACACCTCGAAGGGCTGGCCGCGGCGGTGCAGGGCGGCGATGGCCGCCTCGACCCGGTCCAGCTTGTTGATCCGGCCGATGGCCGCCATCTCGTCGGGCTGCACCGTCTGCAGGCCGAACTCCAGGACGCAGTCCAGCCCGGCGCACGCATCGAGGAAGGCGTCGTCGAGCAGCTCGAAGCGGGCCTGCAGGGACAGCCGGCCCCGGTAGCCCCTCGCCGTGAAGGCGCCGAGGATGTCCGCGGCGTGCGGGCCACTGTTGAAGATCGGGTCGAGGACAGCGATGTCCTGGGCGCCCCCCTCCACCAGGGCGCCGACCTCGGCCAGCACACGCTCAAGCGGCAGGGCGCGCCGACGCAGCCGCGCACCCGGCTCGCGGTGCTGGCAGAAGGCGCAGCGGTAGATGCAGCCGCGCTGCGTCTCCCAGCGCATGAACGGTGTGACCGGCAGCACGCCCGACAGGATCGGAGACGGCAGCGCGCCGAGGTCCACCGCCGCGGGGAGCCCGGAGTCGGGAGCGACGGGCCGCAGGACACCGGGGATCGAGCGCGGCGGCCGACCTGTGAGCACCGCGGCAAGGGCGTCCTCTCCGTAGCCGCGGATCAGCAGGTCGGCGGCGGGGTAGCGCGCAGCGACACCCGCCGGCGCGTAGCTGATCTGGGGGCCGCCGAGGATGATCCGTCCCGAGAAACCCTGGGCTCGCAGCGCGTCCAGCAGCCATCGCACACAGTGCTCGTTCCAGACGTAGACCCCGACGGCGAGCTCCGTCGCCTTCACCGCCAGCTCGGCGCGCACCGCCGCCAGGACCTCATCGCGCGAGAAGCCCGGCGCGTTGACCGCGCGCCGGATCGAGACGACCTCCAAGTCCGGGACCTGCTCCAGCCTCGCCCGCAGCGAGGCGTGGGCCAGCGAGGTCCGCGGATCCTTGGCCCGCCGCCAGTCCAGCGACAGCAGCACCACGCGCCGCGCGCTCCTCCCCTCCCCTGCTCCGAGACCACCTGCTCGACCCGACGACCGGGTCGGCGCTTCCATCCGAGACCGCATGGGCACCTCCGCCCACAAGGGAACCCGGGGCCGAATGCCGCGGCGGCGGTTTCCCAAAGCGGGGGGCGCTCCCCCGGGCGGGAGTGGCTGACGCTCCCACAGCAGGGTTCACCCTGGCCGTTGCTCAGTACCGGGCGCCGGCCGCCGCCCCCACCGGCAGGTGCGCGTCGAGGAAGGCCAGGTCCTCCGCTGTCAGCACCACGCCGGTGGCCGCCTGGTTCTCGTCGAAGCGGGAGATCCTGCGGGTGCCGGGGATCGTGACCACGTGCTGGCCCTGGTGGAGGAGCCAGGCCAGCGCGAGCTGGGCGGGTGTGACGCCCTTGCGCGTCGCCAGCTCCCGCACCGCAGCGACCAGGTCGAGGTTGCTCTGGAAGTTGTCGCCCGAGAACCGCGGGTTGCCCCGCCGGAAGTCGTCGACGGCGAAGTCATCGGGCGAGGTGATCGCCCCGGTCAGGAAGCCCCGCCCCAGGGGCGAGTAGGCCACAAAGGTGATCCCCAACTCCTGACAGAGGTCGAGCAGCTCGATCTCCGGGTCACGAGACCACAGCGAGAACTCGGTCTGCAAGGCCGTGATCGGGTGGACCGCGTGGGACCGCCGGATCTGGTCGGGGCTGGCTTCCGACAGGCCGAGGAAGCGGACCTTGCCGGCCTCCACCAGGTCCGCCATGGCTCCCACCGTGTCCTCGACCGGCACCTTCGGGTCGACCCGGTGCTGGTAGTAGAGGTCGATCGTGTCGACCCCGAGGCGCTGCAGCGAGGCGTCGCAGGCCGCGCGCACGTACTCCGGCCGGCCATCCAGCCCGCCGAAGCCACCGTCCGCGTCGCGCACCACCCCGAACTTCGTGGCGATCACCGCGTCGTCGCGGCGGTCGCGGAGGGCTGCGCCCACCAGCCGCTCGTTCGTCCACGGCCCGTACATGTCCGCCGTGTCGAAGAAGTTCATCCCCACGTCGAGGGCGTGGTGCAGCAAGGCCGTGCTGCGGGCGTCATCGGCCGTCCCGTAGAACTCCGACATGCCCATGCAGCCCAGGCCGATGGGAGAGATCTGGACGCCGGTGCGGCCCAGTGGGCGGCGAGGAGGAGTAGACATGCGGGCTCCGTTCGGAGTGGTCAGGCCGGCGGCAGCCCCGCCATGGCGATCGTGGGAGAAGCGCGAGTCGACCCGAGCGGGGCGGCGCGAGCCTCCTCTATGCGGCTCTTGAGGCGGTGGGAGGGGGCGGGCCGAAGTTGCGCCCCGCGATGCTGGGGCGGCGCGGGGAGCCGGCCAGCTACATGCCTCCCATGCCTCCCCCCTTCATGGCGTCGCCCATGTCCCCGCACAGCGTGGACTTCTTCGTCGGCTTGAGCCGCGCGATCAACAGCGGGTCACCGGAGTGGCCCTTCATGTCGCGGGTCATCGGACACTGGAAGACGATGTCGTCGTTCTTGCGGAAGGCGTGGGTCTTGCCGCCCACCGACAGGCTTCCCGACCGGGTTGCCCGGTAGACCGTCGGGAAGGGGCTGCGGAACCAGTAGGAGCCCTTGTCGACGATGGCGCCCTCCTTCAACAGGCGCCGCAGCTCGCGCTTGAACTCGAGATCCTCAGGACGCCAGTCGACGCCCCGCATGACCTCGAAGCGGATGTCGTGCTCGAGCTCGCGCGCCTGTCCGCGCTGCTCGTAGATCTGCCGCGCATCCGGGTCGGTGAAGGCCCAGATGTCATCGGGAGCCGGGTCCGGGCTGTCGGCTTGGGTGTCGGTCTGCGTGACGTACTCCGGCTGACCGAAGAGGCTCTTCAGGATGTCCCACATGCTGGTGTCTCCTCACCGGGCCATTCGGCCCATCATGGCGTTGGTCATCTCGCCGCACAGTCGCCCCACACGTGCGCTCTGGAAGTCTCCGACCAGGACCGGCAACGTGAGGTTGAAGCGATCACGCGTCATCGGGCAGGCCCAGACGAGTTCCTGACCCGCATTGAAGGGCACCGCCCGCTCTCCAAAGCTGAAGCTCCCACTCCGAACGGCTCGGAAGATCGGCGGGTGCGGACTCACTGCCCAGTAGCTCGCGAGGCGCCGAATGACACCGGCCTGCTCGAGGCGGGCAGCCTCGGCGACGAAGGCCCGGTCCAGCAGGCTCCAGTCCTGCGCCCGCATGACCTCGAAGCGGATGTCGTGCGCCAGGGCGTCGAGCCTCCCCTCGAACTCATAGCGGGCGCGCGCGACGGGATCGGTCATCAGCCAGACGTCGTCCGTGCCGGAGACCGAGGGGACGAAGCGGGCCCCGCAGTACGAGCACTCCACAGGATGGCTGTAGCTGCCGTCCCAATCCACGGGCGCACCGCAGGTGGTGCAAGGGATCTGCTGGCGAGTCATCGGGATCCTCTGGCGCAGGGTATCAGAAGTCGAGTCGGAAGCCAGCATGTTGTCAGCCGCTGGACGCACGGCGGGGGGGCCGAAGACCGGGTGGGCTGGGACGGGAAGGTCCGCGAGGCCGTCCCCCTCGGCCCCACCAGCGGCGGCAGCAAGAGGCGATGCGCGGGACCGCCCACCACAGCGGGACAAGGTCTACCGGTCCGGGGACAGCGCGCGCATCGGCCTGTGGGGCGGGCAGCGCCTGGCCTGGACGCGGATCTCCCTGCTCGCGTGACCCTCGATGCACAGGCGCCCCCCGCGAGCTCACCCGGTGAGACTCTCAGCCCATCACCTCGGGGAGGACGCGTTCGGCGGCTTCGTGGGCGAATTCCATGCTCCGCATGCGCATCATGCGGTCGAAGGCCTCGCGATCATGCGTGGCGTGCTGCGCGCGCCGCCGGGTCGCGACCTGCTCGACCTCGGCCAGCAGCGCTCTGGTCGTCGGAGCCTTGAAGATGGCCTTGAAGAAGCCCCGCGACCGCCGCGAGAGCCTGGCGAGGAAGGCTTCCAGGTACTCGACCTCCACGACGCCGGTGTTGTGGTCGCGGATCTCGTCGCCCCCTTGGGGGCGGGACGTGCGAAGCCCGAGCAGGATGCGGCCCGTGCGCGGGCACGTCAACGCGCCGTGGAGGAAGCACTGCACCGCGCCCACGCGATCGAACTGCTCCAGCGCCGCGAACGCAGCGACGTAGGCGTGCTCCGGCCAGATGCCGACCACGCGCTTCGCGTCGCGCTGGGCTTCGGACCACTGGCCCATGTTCAGGTAGATGTGCGCCCGGAAGCTCGCCGCGGCAAGGGTGTCATCGCACTCCTCCTCCATGCGCGCACACACATCCAGCGCCTCGTCGTACCGGCCCAGCAGCATGAGCGCGACCGCGAGGTTGCGCATGCCCCGCATGTAGGGGCGCGTGTCGAGGTCGCTCCAGTAGTACTTCTTGGCCAAGCGCTTGGGAAACAGCTTGCGGCCCTCGGTCATGGCGCGCCGGAAGTGCTCGATCGCTTCCTCCAGCTTTCCCCGCTCCTGGGCGACCAGGCCGAGGTAGTTGTGACCCTCGGCGTAGTCGTCGTAGCAGTCGATGAACAGTCGGGCGAGAGCCTCCAGCCGGTCGAGGTCGCGCTCTGCGTAGAGGTCGGCCATCTTCTCGACCACCTCTGGCGGGACGTCGGTGGGCTGCAGCCGGTGGCGCCAGAAGAAGGCGTTGTCGCCGTTCCACTCGTCCGGTTCCTGGTCGCAGACCGCAAGCCGCCAGTCGATCAGCTCTCGCAGGTACTCCAGCTCCATCCGGTGTTCGCTGATCAGCTCGGCGGCGGAGTACATGCACTGCGGATCGGCGAGGCCGAGCTGCCGGGTGAAGGCGCAGAGGTCGTTGCGGAACCGCCCGAGCACCTCGCCGGCCCGGAAGGGGTAGTTGTCGGGGAGCGCGTCCATGCGCTCCTCGATGCCGGCGCGGATCTTGTCCCAGTTGAAGCGGACTCGCGGGTATCGCTGCTCCAGCATGCGATCGAGAGGCCAGCCCTCCTCACCGCGGCCGATCGCCGCGAGGGCTTCGGGCTTCGAGCAGATGGTGAACAGCACGCGCTGCTGGACCTTGCGGGTCTCGGGATCGCGCTCGCCGTGGACGATGGCGAGCTGGTTCCCGTGGGTGCGGACGTAGGCCATGGGGTCGCTCCGGGTTCGGTGCCACGGGTGTACCCGGCGCGGGGGTGTTGTGCAAATGATCATCTCTTTCCACAACATCAATGTGGGGGACCGTCGAGTGTCGGGTGGTGTCACCTGGGGGCGGGTCGGGAGCCGTTGGGGGCGACGAAGACCCGGACCCCTGCCTGGCTGTCCGTATCAGAGCCCACAACAAGTCAGCCTCTGCGCGGTCCGGATGGGGGCGCTGCGCTTGTGGTGTTGCATACGCAAGAGCCATCCGGGCAGGCTGCTGCCCGCCGTCGTCGACAGCTTCCCCGTCGACGAGAGCCCCTACGGAGTGCGCGGCATGGGCGGTGGCGTACGCGACTGGTGCGCCGACGTCTACCGCAGCGAGGGCCCGAAGTGCGTCGGCGATCGTCTTGGCCCGCCCCACATCGGCGATGTCACTGACCGCTTGCTCCGGCCGGTCAGGGGCGGCGCTGTGGCCTTCTTCGAAAGGAACGCGCGCGTCGCGGACCGCAACGGCCCCGACACTTGGGCCGGACCGCAAACTTCGGGTTCCGGGTCTGCCGAGTTCTCGCCCCCGAGCACGATGGCCAGGGCTGGTCGGCCTGAGCAAGGAGCGCGACCGTTCGCGACCCGACATCGAGCCCTCAATGGCCGAGGCCACCGGCCCGGTCAACCCCGCAGCAGCGTCACCGACGCGCAGAGGCGACAGAACGGAGAGCAG
>CAZRFD010000199.1:0-6277 GCA_964599085.1 uncultured Enterobacterales bacterium
CACGGACTGGCTCGACGCAAAGGCCGCCGCGGGCATGCGCTTCTCGCGCGCCTACTCGGTCCAGCCGCTGACCATCCCGTCGCACAGCAGCATCATGACCGGGCTCTGGCCGTGGCGGCACGGCGTGCGCAGCAACGGCGACGCGGTGCTCCCCGACGACGTCGACACCCTCGCGGAGCGGCTGGCCGGTGGCGGCTACCAGACGGCGGCCTCGGTCGGCGCCTTCGTGACCAGCCGCACCTGGGGCTTCTCCCAGGGCTTCCAGTCCTTCTACGACGAGCTGCCCGAGCGCCCCAAGGGCCCCGGACAGGCCCACGCCGGCGTGCCGAGCTCCGGCGACGCCGCCGCTCCGCCGGCCGGCGAGCCCTCCGCCACGGCGGCCCCCGCCGCGGGGGAAGGCCCGGTCCAGCAGCCCGGTCTCTGGCACCAGGAGCGCCGCGCCGAGCAGGTCGTCGACGACGCCATCGGCTGGCTGCAGCAGGCCCGCGCCGATCAACCGCTGTTCCTGTGGGTGCACCTCTACGACGTCCACTTCCCCTACGCCCCGCCCGACGCCTACACAGCAGACTTCGGCAAGCACCCCTACGACGGAGAGCTGGCCTACGTCGACGACCAGCTCCAGCGCCTTGAGCAGGCCCTCAACGCCGCGGGGCGCACGCCGCTGTGGGTGATCTCCGGCGACCACGGCGAGTCGCTCGGTGACCACCGCGAGATCAACCACGGGCTGTTCGTCTACGACTCCACGCAGCACGTCCCGCTCATCATCGCTGGCCCCGGCGTCGAACCCCAGGTCGTCGACCAGCCCGTCAGCCAGGTGGACATCGTTCCCACTGTCCTGTCGCTGGCCGGCCGGCCGGTCCCCGACGACGTGGACGGTCAGGTCCAGCCCGGCCACCCCCACCCCGTCTGGATGGAGAGCTTCCAGCTCGTCGAGCAGTTCGGCTACGCCCCGCACCTCGGCGTCGTGGACGGCGACTTCAAGCTCATCGACAAGCCGAAGCCCGAGCTGTACCGGCTCACCGACGACCCCGGCGAGCGCCAGGATCTGGCGGCCTCGCTTCCCGACGAGGTGGCGCGCATGAAGGCGGCTGTCGCCGCGCTCTCCCCACAGATGCCCGAGCACCGCACCGAAGCGCTCGACCCCGACGCACTCGCCCGCCTGCAGGCCCTCGGCTACGTCACCGCGTCGACCTTCGACGTCGACTTCGAGCACCTGCCCGATCCCGCGGACAAGCGCGAGATCATCGCCAAGGTGCTGCGCGCCGACGCCATCGGGCAAGGCAACCCCGCACGGGCCGTCGAGCTGATGCAGGAGGCCGCCGCCGCCGAGCCCGACCAGGCGCGCATGCAGGTACGCCTGGCGCGGGTGATGCGCGCAGCCGGACAGCCCGACGCAGCCACCACCGTGCTGAAGCAGGCCGTCGCGCACTTCCCCGACGACCCCGAGGTCATGCTGCACGCCGCCACGGCCGCAGGGATCGCCGGTGACGACGCCGAGAGCCTGGCCTTGGGGCAGCGGGCGCTGGCCCTGGACCCCGACAACGCCCGCGTCGCCGAGCTCGTCGCCGGCGCCATGCTCAACCTCGGCCAGCGCGCAGAGTTGGCGTCCTTTGCCGAAGACCGCCTCGCGGCCCACCCCGACGAGGCCGGCCTGCGCGCGCTGCAGGGCATCGCGCTCTTCGACCTCGGACGGATCTCCGACGCCGAGAAGGCGCTGCGCATGGCGGCCCAGAGCAGTCGCCCCCGCCCTGGCGTCTGCCAGCGCCTGGGCTCGCTGGCGCTGGCGGCCGGCGTCCTCGACGACGCCGAGCGCTGGCTGCTCCGGGAAGCGGACCTCCACGGCATGTCCCTGCGCACGCGCGCGATGCTCGTGGACGTCTGGTCCCGCAAGCACGACCGCGACAAGGTGCTGGACAACGCCGACCTGGTCCTGGCGGAGCGCCCCGAGGCCGGCGACGTGTGGCTGGCGAAGGTCATCGCGCTGTTCGACGAGGGGCGCGTCGACGACGCCGCGGCCGCGGTCGAGCAGGCCCTCGGCCACCTCCCCGACGACCCCGATCTCCTGCTGATGCAGGCCAACATCCTGCACAAGCAGGGCCGGGAGGAGGACGCTCGCGCCGTCAAGCAGCGCGCCGACGCCGCGCACGCGGCCCGCATCGAGGAGCTGAAGCGCCAGGCCGCGGCCCGCAAGGCTGCGGCCGGCGCGAACACACCCTGAGCCAGCCTCCTGCGGAACCGGCGCGGCCCCCCCCCTTGAGCCAGCCTCCAACGAGGCCGGCGCCGCCGGGCCATGCGCGACGCCCGAACGAACACGCGGCGACCCGAGGGCCGCCGCGTCTGTCCGTTCGTGCCGCGTGGCACGGGGCGGATCAGTAGATGTAGTAGGTGTAGTAGTAGTAGTCGTACCAGAACTTGTAGTCGAAGTTCGACCCGTCGAAGCTGCCCTCACCGGCCCAGTACCACTTGCCGTAGTAGCCGATCATCAGCAGGTCGTAGGGGCCGTAGGACCCGTAGTAGTAGTCTTCCTGCAGCCCATAGCTGTAGGCGCCGTCGTAGAGCGACGGGTCGGTCATGCCGACAAGGTCGCAGCCGACGTCCGACGTGATGGCAGAGCCGGTGAAGTCGATGTCGAAGGCGAAGGTGCAGTCGGTGCAGGTGCTGTTCGGCGCGGACGACGTGGTGGTCGTCGTGATCTCGCACCACAGGTCGGGGCCGAGGCCATGGGCGTAGGCGACTTCGACGCCGTCCCAGGTCGCGCCCGGGGACACGGCGGCCGAGCCCTCGTAGTTGAAGACGAACAGGCCGGTGTCGTAGGTGCCGACGCTGCCGCCGTCGGTGATGGCACCGCCGTCGCCGCCGCCGTCGCCGTCGCCGTCGCCGTCGCTGTCCTTGTCGGAGCAGGCGACCATCGCGGTGCTGAGGGCGACCGCGAGGAACAGCGGAAGCCGGGAGAAGGGAGTGCGCATCAGGGTCTCCTCGGGGGTTGGGCCAGAGATGCTGCACTCTACTTGCACAAGCCCCGCCGGGCAACGACTTCCTGTGGCAGATCCGCACGCGCCACCGGCGAGCGTGCCCGGTCAGGGATCCTGCAGCCCGAAGCGGACGGCCACGTCGTCGACGAGGGTGCGCACCCCGCGCTGGACGTCGGGCATGCGCACCCAGGCCGCCACCAGCACCGCAACCCACGCCAGGCTGAGCCACAGGCCCAGCTCGACGGCCTTCGAGGTGCGGGTGCGGGCGGGGCGACGGGCCACGGGAAACGTCCGGTCAGATGTCGAACTTCACGCCCTGAGCCAGCGGAAGATCCGTGCCCCAGTTCTGGGTGCAGGTCTGGCGGCGCATGTAGGCCTTCCAGGCGTCGGCCCCGGCTTCCCGACCGCCGCCGGTGTCCTTCTCTCCGCCGAAGGCGCCGCCGATCTCGGCGCCCGAGGTGCCGATGTTGACGTTGGCGATGCCGCAGTCGCTGCCTTCATGGGACAGGAAGCGTTCGGCCGACCGGAAGCTGTCGGTGAAGATGGCGCTGGACAGCCCCTGCGGGACGTCGTTCTGCCACTCGATGGCGTCGGCGAGGTCCCGGTAGCGCATGACGTACAGGATGGGGGCGAAGGTCTCTTCGTGGCAGATCGGCATCTCGTGCCGGGCCGCGACGATGGTCGGCCGCACGAAGTTGCCCGGCCCGTCCAGCGCCACACCGCCGGTGAGGATCTCGCCGCCCTGTTCACGGATCGCGTCGAGCGCCTTGTTGTACTGCTCGACCGCACCCTCGTCGATGAGGGGCCCCACGAGCGAGGACTCGAGCATCGGATCGCCGATGGGGAGCTTGTCGTAGGCGGCGACCAGGCGGCCGATCACTTCGTCGGCGATGTCTTCGTGGACCATGAGGCGGCGGGTGCTGGTGCAGCGCTGGCCGGCCGTGCCCACCGCGCCAAACGCGATGCCGCGGATGGCGAGGTCGAGGTCGGCGCTCTTGTCCACGATGATGGCGTTGTTGCCTCCGAGCTCGAGCAGGCAGCGCCCCAGGCGCGCGGCGACGACCTGGCCGACGTGGCGGCCCATGCGGACCGAGCCCGTCGCGCTGATGAGCGGCAGGCGCGGGTCGCGGATCATCCCCTCACCGACGTCGGCGTCGGCACCGACGATCAGGGTGAGCAGGTGCGGGAAGCCCGCGTCCTCTGCGACCTTGGACAGGATGCGGTGGGTGGCGATGGCGGTCAGCGGGGCCTTGATCGACGGCTTCCACAGGACGGTGTCGCCGCAGACCAGCGCCACCATCGCGTTCCAGGCCCACACCGCGTTGGGGAAGTTGAAGGCCGTGATGACGCCGATGGGGCCCAGCGGATGCCACTGCTCGTACATCCGGTGCTGCGCTCGCTCGCTGTGCATCGTCAGGCCGAAGAGCTGCCGGGACATGCCGACGGCGAGGTCAGCCATGTCGATGCTCTCCTGGACTTCGCCCAGGCCCTCGCTGAGGATCTTGCCGACCTCGAGGGTGACGAGGCGGCCCAGGTCGTCCTTGTGCTCACGCAGCGCATGCCCCATCTGCCGCACCACCTCGCCGCGCTTGGGGGCCGGCAGCCGACGCCACTGGGCGAAGGCCTTCTGTGCCGCGTCGATGACCTGGTCGAGCTGGCCGGCGTCGGCCAGGGCAACGCTGGCGATGGCTTCGTTGGTTGCCGGGTTGGTGCTTGCGACGCGGGCGTCGCCGGCGAAGGGCAGGGCTTCGGTGCCGATCCAGGCACCGGCGTTGACATCTTCGATGCCGAGGCGGGCGAGCAGGTCCTTCATGGAGGCTCCAGGCTGGGTTCGACCCGCACGCAGACCGCGCCGCTGCGGCCCCCACCGGGTCGTGAGGGGCGTCCGATAACCCGACGGGCTACCGGCAGGGGCATGCGCTGCCTCCCACTCCCCTTCGCCCTGGGCTGCCTCCTCGCTCCATCCCTGGCTTCCGCCCAGGATGCCGTGCAGCTCGACGTGATCTGCGAGGGCCTGGTCGGGGACACCCCGCCAGCCCTGGTCGTGCGCGCCGGCGTGGCCCTCGACGCCCTCGACGTAGCGCTGGACTGCGGCGGCGCACGTGGCAGCCACAGCGGCTCGGTCCACGCCGGACAGGAGGTCCGTGTCGACCTGCCCGCGACAGTGGGCCGCCACCACTGCAGTGGCAGCCTGCAGATCCGCGCCGCTGACGGCAGCGAGGGGGACATGCCGCTGTCCTTCGACATCGAGGTCTTCCCGCCGCTGACGGCCTCCGCGCCGGCCGACCAGCTCGACCTCGCCCAGGGCCTCCTCACGCTGACGACCAGCCGCCCCCTGTCCGCCGTCCAGCTCGACGCCTGGGGCGAGCACGGCAAGCTCCTGTCGAGCCGGGACGCCGAGCCCGCCGACGGCGGCGCCCGCGTGCACTGGACACCCCCTGCGGAGCTGGTCCTCCGCCTGGACCTCCTGCTGACCGACACGCACGGCTTCCAGGCGCGCCTGGAGCTGTTCCCCTGGGCCTACGCCGTGCCCCACGACGACGTCGTCTTCCCCACCGGACAGGCCAGCATCGGGCCCACCGAGCAGCCCAAGCTCGAGGCCGCCTGGGCGACGGTGGAGGAGATCACCCGACGCTACGGCACGGTGGCCGCAGTCAACCTGTACGTCGCGGGCTTCACCGACACCGTCGGCGACGCCGCCAGCAACCGGTCCCTGTCCGAAGCGCGGGCCCGCGCCATCGCCGGCTGGTTCCGCGACCGCGGGTTCTCGGGCTCGATCTGGTTCCAGGGCTTCGGCGAGCGGGGCCTCGCCGTCCCGACCCCCGACGGCGTGGACGAGGAACGCAACCGGCGCGCCGACTACATCATCGCCGCCGAGCCGCCGCCGGAGAGCGAGACCCTGCCCGGCAGCGCCTGGCGGCGCCTGTAGGGCACACGCGCGGCCGACACCGCGACCCCCCGCAGACCAGCTCTCAGCTCAGCTTCGTCTTGGACACGAAGCTGCCGTCGATGCGCACGCGGGGGCTCTTGTGCTTGCTCAGCGTGTAGGGCTTGCCCTCGAAGCCAGCGTCCACCCGGTAGGCCACGCCGTCGATCGACAGCGTCCCGTCCGGGCCGATGACGCCGGGCAGGCCCTCGGTCCGCCAGCGGTTGTAGTCGCTGAGCGTCATGCCGAGGCGCTCGGCTTCTGCGGCCATGGGCGGCGCCGTTTCGACATGCGGGGCGTCAGCGGGCGTGTCCTCGGCGGCTCCGGGCTCCGCTGCGGCTTCGGGCTCCGCTGCGGCTTCGGGCTCCGCTGCGGCTTC
>CAZRFD010000199.1:6377-11604 GCA_964599085.1 uncultured Enterobacterales bacterium
CGGGCTCCGCTGCGGCTTCGGGCTCCGCTGCGGCTTCGGGCTCCGCTGCGGCTTCCGGCGCGGGAGCAGCTTCCGGCGCCGCGGCGACGGCGACCTGTTCGGCCCGCTGCCGCAGGGTGGCGGCCTCGTCGCGCAGGGCGTTGACCTCGGCCGACAGCTTCGTGACGAGGTCCGAGAGGCTCGCGAGGTCGTCGCGCAGCGCCTGCAGCTCTGCCGGGCTGGCGTAGCCATGGTCCTGGAGCACCTCGTTGACGATGGTGCGGACGGGGCCCTCGACCACCCGGCCCGCCGGGCCGGAGAGGGCAGCGCTGATGATGTCGACGACGGGCATGCGAGGCTCCTGTGGGAGGTGCGGTCCATCCCGAGAGGAGGAGCGGCCCCGCACAGAGCGCGCGGGTGAGGCCGACAGGGACGGACCAGAGGGGAGGTCCGCCTATCCCATCCGCGTCGGCGCGAAGCAGGCGAAGCGTCCGTGCGCCAGCGTGCGCGGTTCCGGATCTGCCGCGTCGAGATCGATGCACTCGATGCGGGGGCGGCTGTCCGCCCCGCTGTCGAGGGGGTCGGGGAAGCTGGCGTAGACCAGCCACCGCCCCGTGGGGTCGATCAGCGCATGGCTGGGCGCGTACTGCTCGAAGAAGTGGAGCTGGAAGAGCTGGTCGCGGGTCGGCCAGAAGGGACACAGCTCCTGCTCGTCGGACTCCGTCGGGTCCGCGTCGTGGATGTCGATCCGGCTCCAGCGGGCGCAGCCGGCGTCCCGGTCCAGGGCGGCGACCACGAGGCGGCGCCCCCCCCTGCACCAGAAGAAGGCCATGCACGGACGCGCCGTGAGCTGGTGGATCGCCCCCCCCTCCACGTTGGCGAGGAAGACCCCCTCGTAGGGGGTGCTCTCCCCTCCCGGGGCGCTGCCGATGGCCAGGCGACGGCCCTCGAGATCGGGCACGACAGCGAGCAGCCCCCGCAGGGTGGCGACGTGGCGCGGCGCGCTGCCGTCGAGGTGTGCCGTCACGACGTGCGAGCGCCCCGCCGAGGCAGCCGCCACGAAGGCGGCGCGGGGGGGATCTCCCGGCACGATGAGCGGCGCACAGAAGGTGCCCGGTTCGGCCGGGAAGACGACGTCCTCGCCGTCCAGGCCCACCGACCGCAGCATCAGGCGGCCCCCCCCGCGGGGCCCGGAGCCTGCGTGCACCACCAGGGCGTGTCGCCCCGGCGCCCACGAGAAGAACAGGGGCACGCCCTCCTCGACCACCCGGCTGCGCCCGCTGTACAGCTCGACGACGTGGAGCCGCAGGTCTTCCTCCTGCTGCGTCAGGACGGCCAGCGAGCGCCCGTCCGGCGACCACTGCGCATAGATCGGGACCTCGGCCGACAGCTCGAGCAGCAGCCGCTCCTCGACCCCGTCGACCTCCACGATGCCGACCTCGGCCCGCGCCCCGCTGCCCTCCCCCTCGTGCCGGAAGCAGGCCAGCCAACGACCATCCGGCGACCAGCACGGCCACGAACGCCCATCCGGCGTCGGCGAGCCTCCCCAGCCGGCGAGCCCACCGACGACACGGGACCAGGTGACCTGGCGGAGGGCGCGACCCGCGGGCCCGAGCACGTGGAGCTGCCGGTCGAGGCCGACGATGGCGAGGGCAGAGTCCGGACGTTCGATCACACACCGCCCCGCGGGCGAGAGGAGAGGGGCCGACGCGCGACGGCGTTCAGGAGACGAGCTTCCAGACGGCCAGGCACTGCACGAGCAGGGCCGCCAGCGGCATCGCCACGGCCACCCGGGGCGAGGCGTGCAGGCCCATCACGGCCGCCCGGTCGCGCTCCAGCTCGTCGTCGAGCTCGGCCGACAGCCCGTCGGGTAGCGCATCCGGCGTCAGGCGGCGGGCTTCCAGGGCATAGGCCAGGGCCGTGTCGTTGTTGGCGCCAAAGGCACCGAGGGCGAGCCCGGTGCCGAAGAGCCCCAGCGCCACCGATGTCCAGCTTCCCGCGCCGATCATCGAGATGATCCCGAGCACGAGCAGGGCGAGCCCTCCGAGCAGCAGGGGCAGCCCCAGCCAGCGCATGCGCGCGTGGCGGACACAGGCTTCGGCGGCGTTCATCCGGCCTCCGCGATGGTGGTGGGTGCGCTGGACAGGCCGAGGCCCTCGAAGATCAGGCGGATCCCGTCGGTGGAGAGGCGTTCGGCGTCCGGCCGGATCCCGACGGCCGACTCGCCGGCGAGGCCATCGACGAAGGCCTTCAGGAGCTGGGCTACGGCGACCGGGTCGACCGCTCCGAACTCGCCGCTGTCCTGCCCCTGGGCGATGATCGCCGCCAGCTCGTCGATGAAGCGCTGGTGCATCTGCTGCAGCCGCGAGCGGATCTCGTCGTCGCGGATCGCCATCTCGGACATGAGGATGAAGAAGCGCGGGGGGGACTTCAGACCGGCGAAGTAGTCGAGGTAGCGACGCCCGAGGTCGAGCAGCTTGATGGTGGCGGGCCGGGTGTCGCCGGCGGCCTGTTCGAGGAAGCTCAGGGTGCTCTCGTGCTCTTCTTCGACCAGGGTCAGGAACAGCTCGCGCTTGCTGCTGAAGTAGAAGTAGACCGCCCCCTTCGACAGGCCGGCACGCCGGGCGACGTCCTGGACCCGGGCCTTCTCGAAGCCCTTGTCGATGAACACCGCCCGGGCGGCCCGCAGGATCTGCGCGCGGCGTTCGTCTTCTGAGCGGTGGCGGGTCATGGCCGGCACACTGCCACGGCGACGCCGACACGGCAAGGGCCGACCCGGGAGGGGTCGGCCCTGTGGTGCGGAGGCAGCCGGACGGCTGCCTACTTGCCCTGGTTCGCCATGCGCTTCAGATCGCGCATGTTGGTGATCTCCAGCAGCTTGCCCTTCATGGCGAGGTGCGACAGCTTCTGCATCTGCCGGAAGCGGTCGCCGACCTGGTAGGCGTAGCCCCAGAACTTGTCGTACTTCTTCTGGTTGGCGACGCGCACGATGCGATCCTGCGCCAGGAACTGGACCAGTTCCTTGGGCAGGTTGTTGAACAGCGTCAGGAAGAAGAGGAAGTTGAGGTAGCTGCCGTTGGGGGTGTGGAAGCCCTTGCGGTAGATCTGGTTGTATTCGTCGGTGACGTAGCCGTCTTCGATGGCCTTGTGGTAGAATTCCGTCCCCGGGTAGGGCACCAGGCTGGACGGCAGCAGGTTGTAGGGGGGCGGCAGCGTCCACAGCAGGCGCAGCCCCTTCATCGTGTCCTCGGTCGACTCCCAGGGGTTGTCCAGGATCATGTGGTAGTCGGGGACGTTGATGTAGTCGGCGTACTTGCTGATGACGTTGACGGCCTTGAGGAGCTGTTCGTTGGTCATGCCGCGCTTGTAGGTGCGCATGATCTCGGAGCTGCCAGTCTGGATGCCGAGCTCGGTGGCGCAGAGGCCGGCGTCGATCAGGTCCTTGTACTTCTCTTCGTTGATGGTCGTCGGCGAGCACTGGGCGCGGAAGTTCAGCCCGACCTCGCGCTGCCAGACCTTGCTGAACTTCTTGATCTCGGCGTTGCTGGTCGAGAAGAAGACGTCGTCCTGGAAGTGGACGATGCCCAGCTCCGGGTACTTCGCCACGACCTGCTTGATCTCGCCGACCATGTGTTCGACGCTGCGGCGCCGCAGGTAGCGCTGCCCCTTGTAGAGGTCGTGGTTGAAGGCCACCCCGCAGTAGCTGCACTTGTGGGGGCAGCCGCGGGTGATCATCGTCTTGTAGCCGTCGCGCAGGTCGCCGTTGCGGTCCGGGTAGGTCGGGATGACCTCCTTGTACCGCTGCCAGGTGAGCTGCTCCATGTGCTGTTCGTCGTGGGTCCAGGTCCAGTCGTCCTCGAAGTCGAAGTCCTGGTAGGGCAACGTGTCGAGGTCCTGCACCAGCGGGCGATGCGGGTTGCCGACGATCTTGCCGTTGTCCTTGCGGAACCAGAAGTTGCGGACGTCGGTGTGGTCTTCGCCGGCCTCCAGCCGCTCCACCAGCTCCAGCAGGGCGTGCTCACCCTCACCCACACAGACGGCGTCGACGAATTCCAGCGCCTGCTGGGGCATGGTCGTCGGGTGGAAGCCGCCCCAGACCATGAACTTGTCGGGGTGGGCGCGCTGGATCCCACGGGTGACCTGCACGGCGACGTCGAACTGGCAGCTCATGAAGCTGACGCCGACCATGTCGAAGTCGGCCACCAGGTCGACGATGTCGTCGACCATGCTCTGCGCGAGCTGCATGATGTGCGCGGTCTCGTGCCGGTGCTTGATCTGGTCGGCCGGCACGAAGATCTGACGCACCTGGTGGCCGTGCAGCTTCAGGTACGACGTCAGCATCCGGATGCAGGGCGAGTAGTGATCACTCGGGGTCGGGTTGATCAGGGCGACCTTCATCAATGCTCCGTTCAGGGGTCGGCGCACGCGCCGACGCGGGTGGGGCCGTCGCGACACGCCTGGGGCGAGGATCCGGGGGGTCCGCCCGGGCCGCCCGGAGTGTAGCGTCCTGAGCGACACCCGCCAGGGGCGACTTCGTGTCGAGTTCCGCCCTCCGCTTGCGGGCATGGATGGGGGGCGCACTGTCTTCACCGCAGCTCCCCCGCCACCCCTCACCCTGCGCGCTTTCGGCACGGCGACGGCGGTCGCGTGACGCTAAGCTCTCCGGCATGGTCGGGATCGTCATCGCAACCCACTGCCGCGTGGCCAGCGCCCTCGCCGAAGCCGCCACCGTCGTGCTCGGCTCCCAGGACGCCCTGGCCACCGTCGATCTCGCCCCCGAAGACGATCGGGAGCGCGGCTGGGGCAAGCTCCGGGACGCCGTGACCGTCGCCGACCGGGGAGACGGCGTGCTGGTGATGGTCGACGTGCTCGGCGGCACGCCCAGCAACCTCGCCCTCGCCCTGCTCGCCGAGCACCAGGTGGAAGTGCTGACCGGCGTGAACCTGCCCATGGTGCTGCGCGCCCTGCAGCACCGGGAGTCCACGCCGCTGGACGCCCTGGCCCGCGACGTCCTTGAGTATGGGCGCCGCAACGTCAGCTCGGCGGGGGTGTGGCTGCGCCCCGCGGGGGACGCGCCGTGACCGAAGCCACCGTCACCGTCGTCAACGACCTGGGGCTGCACCTGCGGGCCGCCGCCCGCTTCGTCGAGCTGGCCGGCCGCTTTCGCAGCCGGGTGGACGTCCACACCAAGGGTCCCGCGGTCGACGGCAAGAGCCTGCTGGCGCTCAGCTCGCTGCTCGCGCGACGC
>CAZRFD010000200.1:0-9453 GCA_964599085.1 uncultured Enterobacterales bacterium
CCGGGGTGAGGTTGTCGGCGGCGGCCCGCATGACGTGGCGGCCGACGGTGGTGCTGCCGGTGAAGAACAGGTGGTCGAAGGGCAGTGCGCTGAACGCCGCGCTGACCTCCACCCCGCCGTTGACGACCTGGGCGACGTCCGGCGGCAGCACCTCGGCGACCATGCGGGCGAACAGCTCCGCGGTGCGGGGGGCAAGCTCGCTGGGCTTGACCAGGACGCGACAGCCCGCCGAGATGGCCGCCGCCATCGGGAGGATGGCGAGCTGGAAAGGGTAGTTCCAGGGGGCGATGATCCCGACGACGCCGAGCGGCTGCCACACCACCTTCGCCGTGCCCGGCTTGAAGGTCATGGACACCGGGCGGGGCTGCTCGTCCATCCACTCTGCGAGGTGGCTGCGCATGTGCTTGATGTCGTCGACCACCGTGAAGACCTCGGCCATCAGCGTCTCCTGGCGGGCGCGGTGGCCGAAGTCCGCGGAGATGGTGTCCGCCAGCTCGTCCCGGTGCTTGCGCACCCAGCTCAGCAGGGCCTTGAGGTGGTCCATGCGCTGGGCATAGGTCAGCCCCTGGTGCTGCTTCCAGGCCGTCTTCAGCCGGTCGAAGGCCGCATCCAGGGCAGTGGGCGCGGTGGTCGGGGCGTCTTCTGCCGGGTGCTCGTGGGACGTAGTCACGGGACCTCCTGTACAGAGGGAGGGTATCGCAGCGGCGGGGCCTTCCGCGGCGAAGGAAGCGAAGAGGCCAAAGGTGTCAGGGCGGCGGGTGCCAGGGCGGCGGGTGCCAGGGCGGCGGGTGCCAGGGCGGCGGGTGCCAGGGCCGCGCGCGCCGCCGCCTACACCTTCAGCGCCTTGTTCCGCGCGCGGGCGCGCTGCTGCTCGATCTCCTTGAGCCGCTCGATCCACGCAGCGAAGGCCGGATCCTCGTCCACCTTCTCCCGCACGCGTCGCAGCATCTTGCTCACACCGGCTGGCTGACAACCGAGGATCACCCCCACCCGCTTCGAGGTCATGGCGCCCCCCCGCGTCAGCCACCAGGCGAGCACCCAGCGTGCCGGGTTGCCGCGCCGGCCCCGCGGCGCGTCCCACAGCGCCTCGACGGCGACACCGGTCACCTCGGCCACGTCCTCCGCGCGCCGGTCGACGTAGGCCAGCACGACCCCGTCGGCTTCCGGCTCGATGGGGCCGCCCGGGCCCAGGTCGGTCTCGCCCCCCCGCCAGAGCTTGTCCGGGTCGAAGCCCTCGGGGTCGCCGAGCTTGCCGGCCTGGTAGGCCAGCGTGTACTTCAAGAGGCCCTGCGCGCTGCCGTGCAGCCCCAGCAGCTCGCTCGTGACCAGCCAGGGCGGCTTCGGCACCAGCCCCATGTAGGCCCGGTGGCTGGTCCACTCGAAGTCGGCCGGAGAGGCGCTGCCGTCCTTCGGCACGGGGTTGAGGTGCAGGTAGGCCAGCAGGTGGCGCCAGTGACCGAGGATCGCCACGCGGTTGCGGAAGCGGCCGCGGAACAGCGGGCCGGCCCGCCCGCGGCGGGCGTTCAGCCGGCGCGTCAGCTTCGACGAGAAGAAGCTCATGCCCCGGGACAGCGTCTCGGTGGGGCTCTCGATCATCAGGTGGAAGTGGTTGGACATCAGCGCGTAGCCGTGCACGCGCAGGCCGTGACGCTCCGGCAGCTCGCCCAGAAGCTCGAGGAAGACGCGCCGGTCGCCGTCGTCGACGAACAGGGGCTCGCCCTTGATCGTGCGGTTGTAGACGTGGTGGCGGGCGCCGGGGAAGTCCATGCGATGGGTACGTGGCATGGCCGCAGTGTGCCACAAAAATGGGAAATGGAATTCGCCTGACACCTTCCGCGACTTTTCCACAAATGGGAAATGGAATTCGCCTGACACCTTTCAGACGGCGATCGCCGCCCAGCGCCCCCCGCGCCACAGCGCCGCGAAGATGGCCGCCCACAGCACGCGGTAGCCGACCATGGCGACCCACACGCCCATCAGGCCGAAGCCCGCCACCGGCCCCAGCAGCCAGGCGGCGGGGACGGCGACGCCCCACTGGATGCCGACGCTGACGAGCATGACCCGGCGGTTGTCGCCGGCCCCCAGCAGCGCGTTCATGAGCACGAGGCCCACGCCGTCGACGGCGATGAGCGCCGCCATCAGCCGCAAGGGCCCGCGCGCCAGCGCCAGGGTCTGCGCGTCGTGGAGGAAGGGGGTGAGGACAAGGTCGGGGAGGAGGAGCCCCGGCAGGCCGAGCAGGCCGAGCACGACGCAGGCGAGCAGCGCCACATCCCAGCCCCAGGCCGCGGCGTCGTCGGGGTCCCCGCGACCGAGGGCCTGGCCGACGAGGCTGGCACCGGCCAGGCCGAGCCCCATCCCCGGCAGGATCGCGACCAGGGTGAGGGTGATGAGCACGTTGGCGGCGGCCAGCTCGGGCGTGCCCACGGACGCGACGATCCAGAAGATGACCGTGTAGCCGGCGGCGAAGAAGAGCTGCTGCACCCCGCTGGGGATGGCCAGGCGCAGCATGGTCTTCATGGTGAGCAGATCCGGCAGGCCGCGCAGGAAGCCGCTGCGGCGGGCGTTGGCGAGCCCCTGGACGAAGTACCAGGCGCAGCCGAACCAGGTGGCGATGGCGCTGGCCACCCCCGCCCCCGTCGCCCCCAGCGCCGGTACCCCCAGGTGTCCATAGATGAACACCCAGTTGAAGAAGATGTTGGCGACGTGCATCGCGACGATGGTCCGCAGGTAGACCATGGACCGCCCGATGCCGTTGTAGTACCCGCGCCAGGCGAAGTTCATGCCGGCGGCGGTCATCGCGGTCAGCCGCGCCTGCAGGTAGGGCGTGCCGGCGAGCACCACGGCCGGGTCGTCGTTGACGAGCGAGAACAGCCACGGCGCCAGCGACACCAGCAGCGCGCTGCTCGGCACGGCCAGCGCCACCGCGAGCAGCAACCCGCCGTTGAGCGGCACGGCCAGCTCGCCCTCGCGCCCCTCACCCTTGCGCCGCGCCGCCATGGCCTGCACGCCCGCCGACAGCCCCGTCACGAAGGCGATGGCCATGAAGTTGAGGAAGCTGCCCTGCCCCGTCGCGGCCAGCGCCACGTCGCCGAGGGACCCGACCATGGCGGTGTCGACGACGTTGAGCACGTTCTGGCTGAGCATGCCGCCGACGATGGGCAGGCCCAGGGCCAGGATGCTGCGGACTCGGCTGCGGGTGAGGATGGGGCGCCTCCGCTCCCCGCGCGCTCCGGGCGAGCGCCGGGGCTATAGCGCAGCGGCCACGCCCATCCGGCCGGCATCGACGGCACCCGCTGTTGCGTCAGCGGGCCTCCCCAACGGCCGCCGCCAGCGCCGCTCCGAGCAGGCGGTGGCCCTCCGCCGTCGGGTGGACGCCGTCCAGCCAGAGCGCGTCCACCGGCAGCCCGCTGGCAACGACGACGTCGCGTCCCTCGACCACCGGCCGACCGAGCGACCGCTGCACCTGCCGGTAGCCCTCGAAGCTGTCGGGCACCGAGCAGTCGGCGACGTCACAGGGGTGGGCGAAGGGCAGCATGATCACCACCGCGCCGCGCTCCTCACCCCAGGCCGCGATCGCTTCGAGGTTGTCCCGGTACTCGTCCAGCGACACCCGCGGCGGACCGTCCCGCGGCGGCTCGCCGGCCCGTTGCCAGTGGATCCGCCGGTCGGCGCGGGCTCCTCGGCGCACCGCGAGCTGGTAGCGCAGCACCCGCACCAGCGCGCTCCACGACAGGGGCTGGCTGGCCGGAGGTGCTGCGAGCAGCTCGCTGTCGACCCAGCGTTCCACGCTGTGATCGGACCAAAGGTTGGCGATGACCAGCACGTCCGGCGCGATGCGATCCCCCCGGAGCTGCAGCCAGTGCAGGGTCTGCAGGCTGGAGTACCCGGGCACGGCGGCCGCCCAGGGCTCCATGTCGAGGTCGGCCGCGGCCACGTCGACGAAGCGCGCATCCTCCGCCACCCCCCAGCCGTAGACCGACGAGTCCCCGGTGGCCACGAGGCGAGGGCGCTGCCCCGGTCCAAGGGGCGCGTCCCCTGGCTCGGGCCCCCGGATCCCCAGGCTGTTGATGGAGACGTCGACCCCGGCCTCTTCCCGCGGCCCGGGCACCGGCTCCCAGCCCAGGTAGGGCTGCGGCGGCAGGCTCCCCTCCATCGCCCCCTCTGCCCGGGCAAAGGACGGCGCCCACCGCGCCTCGCCCAGCCGCGCGATCCCCTCGGCCGCCGCGACCGCGACCACCAGCGCCCCCAGCGCCAGCAGGAGCCGGTCCGCCCTCACGGCGCCTCCGCGACGAGCTCGTGGTCGAGGAGGAAGTCAGCGAGTGCCTCGGCGAGGCGCTGATGGCCGGCCTCGCTGAGGTGGACGTTGTCGAGGAAGAGCTCGGGATGCCCCGAGAGCAGCGCGTTGCCGTCGAGGTACCAGGTGTCGGGCTCGGCGGCGGCGGTCACGGTCATGACCTCCCGGTAGGGCGCCAGCGCCGGGTTGTCGCCCACGTTGGCTTCGGCGATGAGCACGAGCGACGCGCGCTGGGCCCGACACGCCGCCAGCAGGGTGGTGAGGTTGTCGGCAAGCTCGTCGGGGCGCACCGCGGGGACGCCGCCCTCGGGCGCTGGCGCGGCCCGGAGCTGTCGCAGCCAGCGCAGGATGGCCGAGCGCTCCAGCAGCCGCTGCAGGGGGCCGGCGCGCCCGGGACCGGACCAGCGGGCGTACAGCTCGGCGATGGTCGCCGGGTAGCCAGCGGCGCTGTCGTTGTTGCCGGCGTACAGCGTCACGACGTCGGGGGCGAGCTCCGCCAGCCGCTGCTCGGCGTAGCGGGCGACGTGGAAGCTGGTCCAGCCGCCAACCCCCTGGTTGACCACCTCGACGTCGGGCCCGAGCAGCGCGTCGAGGCGCGCCGGGTAGAAGGCCGACAGGTCATCGAACTGCCAGGCGCCACCGGTGGACGAGCCGCCAAAGGCCACGATCCGCGTGGGCGCCCGCTTCGGCCCGAAGGCCACCGGGTAGCCCCGCGAGGGGTAGGCCGTCGGCCGCGCCGCCTGGAGCGCTGCGAAGCTCGCACCGGCGGCGTCCGCCGGATCCTCGATGACGGCGACCTGGGCCGCCGCCAGCGCCCGGGTCCGCTGAGCCCAGGCCGACGCCGCTTGCCAGCCGGCCGCCGAGCGGCTGTGGGCGACGGCCACCTCGACCCCGCCGAGCAGCACCACGGCGAGCAGCAGGCTGAGCCCGTTGAAGCCGCGCACCGCGTTGCGGTTGGCCCACAGGATCGCCGCCAGCGCCGCCCCGGCCAGGGCCAACGCCACGATCGCGACCGGAGGGACCAGCCCCGCGGCGCCCCCCGACGCCGCCGCCAGCGCCCCGAGCCCGGAGACCGCCACGGCGACCGCGCCCGCGGTCTCCGGCCGCGCCAGCCGCCGGGCCCCAAGCGTTGCGAGACCCGCGCAGATCAGCCCCAGCCCCGCTCCGATGGCGAGGCTCCCCGCCGTGGGTGGCCCGCCATCTCGGACCCGCAGCACGGCCAGCGGCCCCCACGACAGTCCCAGCAGCAGCGACAGCCACGGCGGCAGGCGGGCCCGCGACCCCAACAGCCCCCAGCAGGCCGCCACACCCGCGCCGAAGAACGCCAGGAGCGCCCCGCCCCAGGGCGCGGCCCCGGCCTCGGTGAGCGCCGTCACCCGCAGGCGTGCCGCCAACTCCGCCGGGTCCACGAACACGCTGGCGCTCCCCAGCACAAGCCCCGGCAGCATCAGCCACAGCCCCCGCCGCAGAGACCCGCCCGCGGCCACGCCCACAAGTACGCCGAGCCCGAGTCCGGCGACTGCCAACAGCGGCGAGAGCGGCCCCCGCCCGTCGGCCCCGACGCGAAGCTGCACCCGGCCAGCCCCCGTCGCCAGGCGCGCCGGCCACCCGGCCCCCTCGCAGCGCGTGGCGGCACCGTCCAAGGACAACGCGACCGCCCCTTCCTCTCGCCGCAGCGACACCCGGACCCGGTCGCCGACGGCCGCCATGGGCGCCTCGCAGCTCCCCGTGTCGATCCGCGGCGGCTGCCCGGCGCGCAGGCCGATCCGCAGGCCGTCGGCGTCGATGAACAGGTCATCGTC
The DNA here is from genome assembly GCA_964599085.1 of uncultured Enterobacterales bacterium. GTDB lineage: Bacteria > Myxococcota_A > UBA796 > UBA796 > UBA2385 > J125. Next base: position 6,097 of record CAZRFD010000200.1, read on the forward strand.
GGCCCCCAACTCCACCGCGAAGGCCACGTCGGCGACGTCCTCGGGCAGCGCCACCGCGGACAGCGGCTCCAGCCGGAAGGCCCGCGGATCCGGCGGGTCCGCGACATCCGCCACCGCCCCCACCGCTCGCGGCACCTCGACCACCGACCACCCCGGCGGCAGCGGGTGCTGCAGCCCCCACGCCGCCACCACCAACCCCGCCAGCCACAGCCCAAGGACCGCGCCGACCGCGCGACCGACGGCTGTCGGCGGGGGTCGGCCCCTCACCCGCCCCGCTCGGCCACCTGGGGCGCGACCTTGTGCATGAAGGCGTCCATGTTGGCGATGACGCGGTCGGGGTCGTGGTTGAAGAAGTCGAACCACAACATGAGCCGATCGTCTCTGTGGAAGCGGTCGGCGACCTGGGCGGCGACCTCGTCGGCGTTGCCGATGACGGCGTTGTCCGCGGCACGCTCGACCTTGGCCGGGTCGATGGTGCCCTCCAGCGCCTTCCAGTAGGCCGACAGGGCGGCGCGTGCTTCGGCGTGGGCGGCGGCCGACTGCGAGGCCGGCGACAGCCCCGGCTGGTCGTTGACGAACACCATGACGGTGCGGGGCATGTAGCTGCGCTGCCAGGGTCCGCCGTCACGGTGGTAGCAACGGGCCATGCGGGCGTGGGTGGCGTCGATCACGTCGGGGCGGGTGATGGAGAGGTTGAAGACCTTGACCGGCAACCACGCGTTGACGGCTTCCTGCAGGGTCGGGTCGTGGCTGCCCAGCACGAGGTCGACGACGTCGCGTCGCCAGTCCTGGGGGATGATCCTGACCGGCTCGAAGACGAAGCGGCGGTCGATCTCGATGCGGTCGAGCGCCGTCCGCCCCTCGGCCCGGGCAGCTTCCTGCACCTGGGCCCAGTCGTCGTCGCTGCGGAAGCGATCGCGGGTGAGCACGGTGGGCGGGATGTCGTCGGAGGAGACCACGTCGCCGCGGAGCAGCCGCAGGAAGATCTCGCTGGCCTCGGCGAAGACCCGCCCCTTGAGTGCGGGCCAGGCCGCCGCTTCGAGCGCGCTGCGCGGGCCGATGCCGTAAGCCCGGTTCATGAAATCGAAGCGCCCGCCGGCGAAGCCCACCCGCAGGCGGCGACGCTCATCGGGGTCCAGGCCGTGCAGGCTGGCGAAGGTCGCGACCTGCTCGGCGCGGGCGATGGGCCCCCCGTTGCAGAGCAGGTTCATGATGGCGCTGCCCACCTCGATGTGGCGGGTGCGCGAGAAGATGCGCGTGGCGAGCTGGAAGATGTCGTTGTTCAGCCCGATCTCGCCCTGCCAGTGCGGCACCACGGGTTGGCGGTGGCGCTTCTGCACTTCCGTCGAGAGGTGGCTCATCGCCACCCATGCGCAGCCGAAGCCCAGGGCGTCGGCGGCATCGACCTCCGAGAAGAAGTTGCGCCACATGGTGGCTTCGGAGGGCAGCACGCCCTCGACCGGCGTCTGGCTGATGCTGAAGAAGACGTCGTACTGCACGCCACGCTCCCGGGGCTGACGGGCGGGAGGGTAGCGCAGCCGCCCGGGCTTGGGGCCGCGCCCTTCACCGCGGCGCGCGGCCTACAGGGTCCGCGGCCCCCGCTGCATCTTGTCGAGCACTTCTGTGGCGCGGGCGGCGTCGGGGTGGCCCTCGACCTCGGCGGCCTGCTGCAGCGCCTCGATCGCCTCCTTGCGCCGACCGGTCACCCGCAAGAGGACGCCCAGGTTGTAGAGCGCCGCAGCGTCTCCGGGCTTCATGCGCAGGGCCGTCCGATAGCACTCCTCGGCGGCCTCGACCTCGCCGTCCATGTAGAAGGCGACTCCCTCCTCGACCTTGCCCGACGCTTCGTGCACCAGCTCGACCTCGATGATGGTGCGAGCGCCGAGGTTCACGACCAGCGCCCGGAGCAGCCCGGCGTACCAGAAGGTGACCGCTTCCGTCGCCAGGAAGACACCCATGGGGATGTCGGGCATCAGCGGCTTGCCGCGGTACTTCACGCGCACCTTGGTGTAGCGCCCCTGGTCGACGAGCTGGCGCACCTTGTCAGTGAGGTTGCGCACCGACTCGTCGATGCGGTCGGGGTCGACCTCGATGCGGAAGTTGTCGAACAACTTGCGAGGATCGGTCTGAGGCATGCGGCGTCCGGGTGAGAGGGGGCCCCTGGGAGTCTGGCTCCCGCCCGGGTGTACGGCAAGGGGGGCCAGAGTCGTGCATCGCGGCGGCCACCGCTCAGATGAGCGACAGCCCCCCGTCGGCGACCAGCACCTGGCCGGTGATCCAGCGGGCCTCGGGCCGGACGAGGAGGGACACGGCCATGGCGATGTCCTCGGGCACGCCGATGCGTCCGAGCGGCGTCCACTCCTCGGCCGCCTTGCGCATGGCCTCGCCCTCGGCGAGGTGGCGCAGGGCGTCGGTGTCGATGAGGCCCCCGCAGACCGTGTTGACCCGCACCCCCCTGGGTGCGAGTTCGACGGCGAGCTGCCGGGTCATGGCTTCGACGCCGGCCTTGGCCACCCCCATGGCGAGGTAGCCGGGGATGAACTTGCGACTGCCCATGGACGAGATCCCCACGACGCTGGCCCCCGGGGCGAGGGTCACGAGCTTCGTGAGCAACCAGAAGGGGCGCAGCGAGCTGTCCAGCGTCAGCTCCCAGTGGGCCGGCCGCAGCTTGTCGTAGGGCTTCATGGCCCCGATGGCGGCGTTGTGGACCAGCACGTCGACCTCCGGCAGGGCGGCGGCGATGCGCTTGAGGTCGGCCTCGGCCCGGACGTTGCCCTGGACGAGGATCGCCTCGGCGCCGGCCTGCTCGACGAGCGCCGCGGTCTGTTGCGCCGCGGCCTCGTTCTGCAGGTAGTTGACGACGACCCGCCCGCCCGGCCGTGCGAGCTGGACGGCGATGGCCCGACCGATGCCGCGGGAGCTGCCGGTGACGATGACTCTCATGCCTGCCTCCTGGGAAGCTGGAGGCCCGTGGGTTGCCGCCAGCCAGGGACGGCGTATGCTCTTCGACCCCCTGGAGACAGCATGCGGTCGAACAAGCGCCTGCCCCTCGCCCTCGCCCTGGTCACCGCCGCCACCGCCGGTGCCGTCGGCCTGACGGCCTGCGGCGGAGAGCGCCCGCTGGAGCCGCCCGCACCGCCGCCCGAACCGACCGAAGAGCTGCTGGAAGCGCTGGAGCGCGTCGACGAGGGCGCCCCGGCAGAGGCCGCCGCGGAAGGCGCCGCTGCCGAAGCTGCCGCGGAAGGCGTCGCTGCCGAGGCAGCTGCAGAGGGTGCCGCCGCCGAAGCTGCCGCCGAGGGCGCCGCTGCCGAGGCAGCTGCAGAGGGTGCCGCCGCCGAAGCTGCCGCCGAGGGCGCC
>CAZRFD010000200.1:9553-10223 GCA_964599085.1 uncultured Enterobacterales bacterium
GCCGCCGAACCAGCCGCCGCCGCACCCTGAGGGGTCCCCGCTCTCCCCGCCTCGTGATTCCCCGCGCCCTGTCCCCCCCGCTGACAACGGAGCCCCCCGATGATGTACATGATCGCAACCGACGTGCGCAACGACGACCAAATCGTCAAGGAGCGCCTCGCCGCCGCCATCAAGACCATGGGCAACTGGTCCAACCGCCTCGAGAGCTGCTGGCTGCTCGAGACCAACACCAGCGCCCGCCGGATCCGCGACCACCTCAAGCAGTTCCTCGGCGACACCGACCGGCTATTCGTCGCCCGCATCAGCCGCAACTGGGCCGGCCGCAACATGGGCCAGGGCTTCCCCGACTGGATGCAGCGAAGGGAGTTCGGAGAGTTCCCCAACGGCTGAGCGCGCGGCTGCTCAACACGCGAGCGGTTGCGTGACCCCGGAGGGGGGCGGTGTGACGTGGAGCGGTTGGTCCCGAAGCGACGAAGGAGCGAGGGGCCAACTGCGACGCGACACACCGGCAGGGGGGAACCTGGAGGGGTTCCCCCCTCACAAAAACCGTGCAGCGAAGGGAGTTCGGAGAGTTCCCCAACGGCTGAGCCCGCGGCCGCTCACTACGCGAGCGCGTGCGTGACCCCGGAGGGGGGCGGTGTGACGTGGAGCGGTTGGTCCCGAAGCGACG
>CAZRFD010000200.1:10323-10673 GCA_964599085.1 uncultured Enterobacterales bacterium
AAGGAGCGAGGGGCCAACTGCGACGCGACACACCGGCAGGCGCCTCGGCCATTGACGACCGCAAGACCCTTCCTCATGAGCCACCGTCACCCGCGGCCTCCGCGCAATCATGTACGCGCACCATGGCACCGGACGGCGCGAGACGGTCGACTCGCGCCCTCGCGGCTCGCGGCTCGCGGCCTCGCAGTTCGTGGCCTCGCGGCTCGCGGCCTCGCGAGCGTCCGGGCGCTCATAAGTGCCCATAGGTCCGAGACCTACCCCCGGTATTGAGCGCCCCAGAGGGGGCTGAGCGGCGCGGGCGCTCATAAGTGCCCATAGGTCCGAGACCTACCCCCGGTATTGAGCGCCCC
>CAZRFD010000200.1:10773-11563 GCA_964599085.1 uncultured Enterobacterales bacterium
GGGGGCTGAGCGGCGCGGGCGCTCATAAGTGCCCATAGGTCCGAGACCTACCCCCCGTTATGAGCGCCGCGTGCGTGTTCGCTCCCTGCCGCTCCGACCCTCGCGGCCTCGCCCCTCGCGTCCTCGCCCCTCGCGTCCTCGCCCCTCGCGGACTCGCGTCCTCGCCCCTCGCGTCCTCGCCCCTCGCGGACTCGCGGACTCGCCCCTCGCGTCCTCGCCCCTCGCGGACTCGCCCCTCGCGGACTCGCGGCCCCGCCCCTCGCGGCCTCGCCCCTCGCGTCCTCGCCCCTCGCGGACTCGCGGCCTCGCCCCTCGCGGCCTCGCCCCTCGCGGCGTCGCCCCTCGCGGACTCGCCCCTCGCGGACTCGCGGACTCGCGGACTCGCCCCTCGCGGCCTCGCCCCTCGCGGACTCGCGGACTCGCGGCCTCGCCCCTCGCGTCCTCGCCCCTCGCGGCCCCGCCCCTCGCATCCTCGCCCCTCGCGTCCTCGCCCCTCGCGGACTCGCGGACTCGCGGCCTCGCCCCTCGCGGACTCGCCCCTCGCGTCCTCGCCCCTCGCGGACTCGCGGCCTCGCCCCTCGCGGCCTCGCCCCTCGCGGCGTCGCCCCTCGCGGACTCGCCCCTCGCGGACTCGCGGACTCGCGGCCTCGCCCCTCGCGGCCTCGCCCCTCGCGGACTCGCGGACTCGCGGACTCGCGGCCTCGCCCCTCGCGTCCTCGACCCTCGCGTCCTCGCCCCTCGCGTCCTCGCCCCTCGCGTCCTCGCCCCTCGCGTCCTCGCCCCTCGCGTC
>CAZRFD010000201.1:0-11501 GCA_964599085.1 uncultured Enterobacterales bacterium
CTACGCCAGGCCGGTGAGGGTGGCTTCGTGAGCGTCAGTGGCAGAGATACACCCGTACGAATCCGCCGCGATCTACGAAGCCCCCGCCAGCGGCACGCTCATGGCCAGCGACTACGACGCGGCCTTCATCGACCATGAAGATCCCAGCACGGCCCTTGGGTATGCCGTGCTCAGCGGGGTCGACTACGATGGCGACGGCCTCGGCGACCTGGTCATCGGCGCTCCCACCTGGCATGACGGCAAGGTCGGCAGCAAGTACTACTACTCCTACATTGGCCGCACCCTCATCTTCCGCGGCGCAGGTCCGGTCCGCTGACCCAACCCCGCTCCACCGGCAGTCCCGAGCGCTGTAGCAGCCCCCTCCCCTCACCCGGCAATCTCCACCGCGAACCGCGTGATCGCCTCCCCCAGCTCCACGGCCTGGGACTTCTGGATGTTGTGGCCGCCCTCGGGGAAGTGCAGGCGCGGGCCGGGCGGCAGGATCTCGGCCAGCTCGGCGGCGATGTCGGCCTCGACCAGGCGGTCGTCGTCGGCCCAGGCCACCAGGCAGGGGGCGGTCAAGGCGCGCAGGCGCCGCGCGTGGGCGGAGAAGCGGTGGCGACCGACCATCTGCATGGTCCGCACGCTCTCGGCGACGGTGGTGCTCGAGGGGAAGCCGAAGCGCACGATGGCGTCGCGGAGCCGCGGTCCGAGCAGAGCGGCGCCGCCGGGTAGCGACAGCGCCACGGTCAGCGGGATCTTCATGGGCGTGGCCCGGAAGCTGGCGTGGGGTCGCAGGCCGACCCCCGCCAGAAGCCCCAACCCGGCGACGCGCTCGGGCACCGCCGCCGCCAGCGCGACGGCGACGACGCTGCCGAAGCTGTGACCGAGCACGACGACGCAGTCCACGCCCAGTCTGTCCAGGGCGGACACCAGCACGTCGGCGACCGCGGCGGCGGTCGGTGGGGCGAGGCCAGCGTCGCTCTGCCCCAGCCCCGGCATGTCGACCCGGATCAGGCGGCAGCGATCGACCACGGTCGGGGCGAGCCAGCGCCAGTCCCGCACGCTGCCGGGCAGACCGTGGATGGCGAGCAGCACGGGCGCATCGAGCGGCCCCTCGTCCGTGTAGGCCAGCCGCCCCCCCGGCAGCTCGAGAAAGCAGCGGTCGGGATCGAGGGGCGAGACAGGCGTGGTCACGGCCCGCAGGGCTAACCCGGGGAGCTGGGCCCTCCTGTGGCGCAACGGCCCCTCCCCGTCGGCCGCCGGGATCTCCGAAGACCCGATCGGGTGGAACGCCGGGTGCTACCCTGGACGAGAACCCCCACGGGAGCACGCATGCGGCCTGCCCTCGCCCTGATGCTCGCAGCCCTGCCCTTCACCGCCACCCTGGGCGCGGCCTGCTCCGACCAGTCGCTGGGCCGCTTCAACGCCGAACCCCAGGCCGCAATCACCTCGCACAGCGACGGCGAAGACGTGCTGGAGGGCTACGAGATCACGGTGCGCGGATCGGTGAGCGACGCCGACGACAGCGAGGGCTCGCTGTCGGTGACCTGGTACCTCGGCGACGAGGTCGCCTGTGACGCAACGGCGCCGGCCGACGACGGCACGACCACCTGCACGCTGGCCCCCACCGCCGACCAGGGCAAGATCACCTTGGAGGTCCGCGACCCCGACAACGCCGCCGGCAGCGACAGCGTCACGCTGACGGTCGTGCCGACGGAAGCCCCGGTGGCCACCATCCTCGACCCGACCGCCGACGGCCACTACTACAGCGACGAGAAGCTCAGCTTCCAGGGCCTGGTGTCCGACGCGGAGGACGACCCGACCGAGCTGACCGTGCAGTGGCAGAGCGACATCGACGGCACGCTGTCGCTCGATGGCGCCCCGGACAGCAGCGGGCTGTGGACCACCTCGGGCTACCTCAGCGCCGGGCAGCACGCGCTCACGCTGACGGTCACCGACCAGTCGGGCAAGACCGGCGCCGACCAGGTCATCGTCGACGTCGGCCAGCCCAACAGCGCGCCGAGCTGCGCCGTCACGAGCCCCGAAGACGGCGGCCGCGGCCAGGAGGGTGACGAGCTACTGCTCCAGGGCACCGCCGGCGACGTCGACCAGGACGCCGACACGCTCACCTACACGTGGGAGAGCAGCATCGACGGCGAGCTGGCGACCGGCAGCCCGACATCGGATGGCGGGATCCAGGTGGCGGTCTCGACCCTGTCGCTCGGCGCCCACGTGCTCACGCTGTCCGTCACCGACGAGCTGGGCGAGACCTGCACGGACTCGGTCGCCTGGACCATCGGCAACCCGCCGAGCGTGCAGATCGACCAGCCGGTGTCGGGCTCGACCGTCAACGAAGGAGAGACCGTGGTCTTCGTCGGGACCGTCTCCGACGACGTCGACAGCCCCGACAGCCTCGCGCTGTCCTGGGCCAGCGATCTGGACGGCGAGTGGTCGACGGCCAGCGCCGACAGCTCGGGCACCGCGGCGGCGACGACCGACAGCCTCTCACCCGGGGTCCACATCGTCACCCTGAGCGCCACCGACTCCGACGGCGCCGTCGCCACCGACAGCATCACGCTGACGATCAACCAGGCCCCCACGGCACCGGTGGTCTCGATCTCGCCGGCCGACCCGACCACCACCGACGACCTCGGTGTCGTGATCGACACCGACGCCACCGACCCGGAGGGCGACGCGCTCAGCTACCGCACCACCTGGTTCCGGGACGGGGTGGAGGCGACGGACTGGACGGAAACCACCGTCGACAGTGACGCCACCGCCCGCGGCCAGACCTGGACGGTCGAGGTGGTCGCCCAGGACGGGCTCACCGAGGGCCCCCCGGGCACCGCAGACGTGACCATCGGCAACACGGCGCCGACCCTGGACAGCCTCAGCCTGAGCCCCGCCACCGTGTACACGGACGACACGCTGACCGCGTCGGCATCGGCCAGCGACGTCGACGGCGACAGCGTGAGTGTCAGCTACGCCTGGTACGTCAACGGCAGCCTCGCCGGCAGCGGCAGCAGCCTGTCGGGGACCAGCGCCTTCGACAAGGGCGACGAGGTCGAGGTGGTGGCCACACCCTCCGACGGCACGGACGAGGGCGACCCGCTGACCTCATCGACCCTCACCGTGCAGAACTCCCCGCCGACCGTCACGCGGGTGAGCCTCTCACCGACCACGGTGACCACCGACGACACCATCACGGCGACGGTGGAGAGCAGCGACGACGACGGCGACACCGTGTCATTGACCTACGACTGGACCGTCAACGGCAGCCCGGTGTCCGAGACTGGCAGCAGCCTGGACGGCACGACCTGGTTCTCCAGCGGCGACGAGATCCAGGTCACGGTAACCCCCGACGACGGCGAAGACGAGGGCAGCCCGGTCACCAGCGGCACCGTCACCGTCGGCGGCTCGGCGCCCGTGGTCACCTCCATCAGCCTGAGCCCCTCGGCGGTCTACACCAACACCACCGTGTCGGCGTCGGTCAGCACCAGCGACGCCGACGGCGACCCGGTCAGCCTGAGCTACCAGTGGTACGTCGACGGCAGCGCGGTCTCCGCCACCGGCAGCAGCCTCGACGGGACCACCTGGTTCGACAAGGGCCAGGACGTCCGGGTGCGGGTCACGCCCAGCGACGCCTCCGGCAGCGGCACCGCCGTCGACAGCGACACGATCACCGTGCTCAACAGCACCCCCGCCGTGACCGGCATCACCCTCAGCCCCACCAGCGTCTACACCGACGACACCGTCACGGCGTCGGTGACGGCCACCGACGACGACGGCGACAGCCTGTCGCTGTCCTACGACTGGTTCGTCAACGGCACCAGCACCGGCGCCACCGGCAGCTCCCTGTCCGGCGCCACCTGGTTCGACAAGCACGACACCGTCAGCGTCCAGGTCACCCCCAGCGACGGGGAAGCCACCGGCAGCGCCGTCGACTCGGGCTCGCTCACGGTCCTCAACTCGCCGCCCTCCGCGCCGGCGGTCGCCATCGACCCCACGGCCCCCTACGAAGCCGACAGCCTGTGGTGCGAGGTCCTGACCGACGCGACGGACGCCGACGGCGACGCCATCGACTACGGCTTCTCCTGGGACGTCGACGGCGCGGCCTTCACCTCGACCACCACCACCACCTGGCCCGACGACACGGTCCCGCCCGACGTCACCCTGACCGACGAGACCTGGACCTGCACCGCCATGGCCGACGACGGTGAAGACCTGGGCGGATCGGACAGCGACACGGTGACCATCGCGTCGGCCACCGTCGACTACACCGGGCTCTACAACCTCGACACCGGCATCGACTGGTCCTGCGCCTACGGCCTGGTCTCCCTGTCGTTTGATAGCTGGTACATCGTCGACAGCTACCCCGACGTGACCGTGACCTCGACCAGCAGCGCCCAGCCGGGCACGATGGTCGGGACCTTCCCGACCTCGACGACGGTCGCGGCGCTGCGGGAGATCACCGGCACCTGCACCGAGACCTACCAGGTCTCCGGCACCTTCACGGACGCCAACACCTTCGAGGGCACGCTGGACGTGATCTTCACGGGCACCACCAGCCGGTCCTGCCTGGACTGCACGGCGGTGAGCTTCGACTTCGTCTCACGGCGCTAGGTTCCATGCGAACACCGCTAGGCTGGCCCGAAGCAGGCCACAAACCTAGCGTCGTTCGGTCCGAGACCGCTGCACCGCCATCACGACGCCGACATCGAGCGCGTCGAGGTCGGGCAGGACCCGGTCGGCGAGGCAGAAGCGCGGATCGCCGCGCTGCCCGCGATCCGGCACGGCGATGACGGGCATGCGGGCGGCGACCGCGGCGACGACGCCGTTGAGCGAGTCTTCGACCGCCACACAGGTCTCCGGCCGCCGGCCGAGGGCGGCCGCGGCCGACAGGTAGACGGCCGGGTGGGGCTTGCCGAAGGGCTCGTCTTCAGCCGAACAACGCGTGGGCAGCAGGGCTGACAGGGCGAGGCGTTCGAGGGCGGCGTCGATGAGGCGCCGGCTCGATGACGACGCCACCGCCAGCGCCAGTCCCGCGGTCGACAAGCGAGCCACCGCGGCGACCGCCCCCGGCTGGGGGCGTGCTTCCGTGCGCAGCAACACCTCGACCCGGTCCACCACGCGGTCTGCGACCGCGTCCGGCGACGGCCCCGCCCAGGGGCGCCGAGCCGCCCAGTAGCGGCAGACCTCGTCGACCCGCAGCCCGGTGGTCTGCGCACAGTCGGCGGCCGACAGCACCACCCCCGCCGAAGCGAAGACCTCGCGCTCGGCCCGCACCCACAGGGGCTCGCTGTCGACGAGCAGCCCGTCGAGGTCGAAGATGACGGCGGCGGGTTCCATGGGCATGCCCACCGCCCTATCCACGTGGCGGCACCGGACGCCTGCGCCACCGAGCGGCCGAGCGGCCGAGCGGAGTTGCACGAAGATCCGGTGAAACGGGACACTGCTCCCCCGGCCCGCCGTTGGCCGCCGCTGGCCCGAGGGCATAGTGGGGAGGATTCCTGCGCCCCCGCGCAGCAAGACTCGGAGACCCCATGCGCACGACGACCACCCTCCTCCTCGCCCTCACCCTCGCTGCCTGCACCACCGACAAGGCCGGCGACGACACCAGCAGCGGCATCACCGACGGCGGATCGACGGACGGCGGCGCCCAGGACGGCGGGACCACGGACGGCGGCACGACGGACGGCGGCACCGCGGACGGTGGCACCACCGGTGACGGCGGCACCGCCGACGGTGGCGCTCCCGACGGTGGCGCTCCCGACGGCGGCGCAGGTGACGGCGGCGCCGGCGACGGCGGCATGGGCGGAGACGGCGGCATGGGCGGCGACGGCGGCATGGGTGGCGACGGCGGCAGCGGCGGTGACGGCGGCGGCTTCCCCGGTGACGGCGGAACGGGCGACGGCGGCACCACCGGCGACGGCGGCAGCGGCGACACCCTCGCCCGCGAGGGCAAGTGGATCTACGACGAGGTCACGGTGACGGCGACGAGCTGCGCGAAGGCCGCATCCCTGCTGCCCACCGCCAAGGGCGAACACTTCTTCGTCACCGACTCCACCGCGACGGGCTTCACCAAGGAGATCGCGACGCTCGGCAAGTCGACCCCCTGCACCTACCGCAGCGGCTCCCTGGCCTTCGACTGCGACACGATCAAGGGCGACATCGACGTCAGTGAGTACTCCGTGACCCTGCCCACGGTCATCGCCATGGACGGCGAGCTGTGGAGCGACGTGCAGGCCGACGGTAGCTACTCCGTCGAGATCGACTGCGTCGGCGACAACTGCGCGCTGGCCGAGACCCTGTACAGCATCACCTTCCCCTGCACCTTCGAGCTGGACTGGATCGCCAGCCACGAGAGCCTGTAGGGCGCGCGCAGGCGCATTGCGGCAACCGGTAGCGCTCCGACGAGGGCGCGGTGTCCAACGGGACGCGCGGGGAGAGACGCCCCCGCTCCGGAGACACCATGCGCCACCTCGCCGCCGCCCTGCCCCTCCTGTTCTCCACCGCCTGCATGGTCGGAGGCTCCGACCGCACCTGGGACCTGCCCGCTGATCTGCGGGGTGTGGACCTGCGGATCGGCAACGGCTCGCTCACCGTGCTGCCCGGCGACGCCGACCGCGTGATCATCGAGTGGTCCGGCGGCGGCATCGGCGGGGGCAACCTCTTCCCGGAGCCCGAGGTCGTCGACGACGTCGCCTGGTTCGACGCCCGCTGCGGCGCCGCCTGCGGCGGAGACGTCACGGTCTGGCTGCCCCGCGCGATGGACGTGTCGGCCCAGGCCAACGCCGGCGACGTGGAGGTCCACCTCGCAGACCGCGCCGACGTGCGGGCCTGCACCGCCATGGGCTCGGTGCTGGTCGAGGTCCCCGCGGGCCGCTGGGACCTGTCCCTGGACGTGAGCGTCGGGGACCTCACCGTCGACGGCGTGTCCCACGATCCGCTGTCTGAAGACCGCATCGAGGCCTGTGCCGCGCTGGGCGACCTCGAGGTGATCGGGCGCTGAGCCCTCTGCGGAGGGGCCGCGCCCGTCGGCGGGCCGGATCAGGCCGTACGCGTCACGAGGTGGTAGCCGAAGGCCGTCTCGATGACGCCGCTGACGTCGCCGGGCTGCATGCTGAAGGCGGCCTGTTCGAACTCGGGGACCATCTGCCCGCGGCCGAAGAAGCCGAGGTCGCCGCCGCTGGCGCCGCTGGGGCAGTCGCTGTGGGCGCGCGCCAGGGCCGCGAAGTCGCCACCCTCGGTGAGCTGCTTCTGCAGGTCCTGGATGCCGGTCAGCGCTTCGTCCTTGGAGCGCGTGGCCGTCGAGCGGGCGGAGCCCTTGTACATGAGGAGGATGTGGCTGGCGCGAACGCGGGACATGGGGGCTCCGGTGGTGGGGCGCGCTGGCGCGCCGGGTGCGCCCACGCCCTAGCGCGCTCGTCCCGCCGGCGCCGCACCGGGCACCGCTGGACTCAGTTCGGCTCGATCTTGTTGGCGATGGCCACGCAGGAGTCGAAGCCGCTGCGCAGCCCGGCCTTGATGACCGGCGGCATCTCGCTGCCGAGCCGGGCGATCGCGCCCGTGCCCTCGCCGAAGTGGATCTTGGTTGTGAAGCTGACCCGGGTGGCGAAGTGGTCGCCGGGCTCGACGACGAACATCCCGAAGACCTGGCTGACCGGCACGATGCCATTGAACAGGGCCCGGCGCTTGACCCCGTCGACCACCTGGTCCATGCGCTGCTGGTAGGCGGGCCAGCGCGCCCCGGCCAGGGGCTCGCGGAGCTGCTCGAAGTACAGGATGGTGCGGTCGCCATCGACGAGCTTGTACATGCGCTGGGCGTAGATGCCGTAGAACAGCGTGAAGTCCAGGTAGTAGAAGCTGTCGGCGAAGGGCAGGCCGGTCGCAGCGTCGGTGCCGTCCCCCAGCCGGACCACGGCCTTGGCGCCGTCTTCCACCTCCGGCAGGCGCTGCATGTTCTCGAACACGGTGGACACGACCGTCTCGAAGCGGTAGTCCCGCCCGCCCTCGCCGCTGACGCGGGCGAGGTAGCCCTTGTCGAGCTCCTTGAGGCGGACCTCGTCGAACAGCTCGTCGTCGTAGCGCTTGACGCTGGCGCCCTGCCAGAAGCCGCTGTCGGTCAGCGCTCGCGTCAGCAACGGACCGGCTTCCGGGTCGTCGGTGACGAGGCGAGGGGCGGCGTGCGCCGACCACGGCCGCAGCAGGGCGGCCGCGGGTGCGGCAGCGAACAGCGAGAGCGCGGTGCGGCGGCAGATCAATCCGCGGCACCTTCAGCCGGCGCGGTCTGCTCGTCCGAGCCCTGGCCCGCCGGTTCCGGCTCTTCGGCGTCGTCCGCAGGCGGGACGGCTGGCGGTGCCGCCGGCACCACGACCGCCGCGCCCACCGCCGCCTCGGCGGCGTGGAGCCGGTCGGACGCCTGCTGCACCGCTTCGTCGTAGTACTCCAGGTCGATCTCGATGCCCGCGGCTTGCACCGCTTCGGCACGGGCCAGCTCCAGCCGCGCTTCGGCGTCCGCCAGGCGCGCGTCCGCCAGGTCGAAGCGCGCCCGGGCGGCCGCCAGCTCACCCTCGGCTTCGGTCCGGGTGTCCTTGGCTTCGTCGACGACGTCCCGCGCGTCGGCGATGTCCGCCGCCCCCTGCTTCTTCTGGAGCTTGAGCGCGGCCTTGGCTTCCTTGTACTCGGACTTTCGGACCTTCACCTGGGCCTTGGCGTCGGCGTAGGCCGCCTTTGCAGCGTCGACATTGGCCTTGCTCTCGGCGATGGTGGCCTTCGATGCCTTGGCGGTCTCCTTGGCGTCGGCCTTGGCGTCGCGGGTCGCGTCCTTGTCTTCACCGCTCTTGGCCTGGTCGACGGCGAGGTCGGCGCTGGCGCCCTTCGCCTTCTCGGCGGCCTTGACGGCCTTCAGCTCGGTCTTGGCGACCTTGACCGCCGCCTTGGCGATGTCGCGGGCCTGTTCGGCCTGGGACAGGGCGGTCTCAGCGGCCGCGACGGTCGCCTTGGCGTCCTTGCGATCGATGGCCACATCGTCCTTGGCGCTGCCCACCACCTCGCGGCTCTCCGAGACCCCCTCCTTGGTGGCCGCGAGCACGGCCTTGGCCTTGTCGATGTCGGCGCGCGCGTCGGTGAGCGCCCGCTCCAGCTCGGAGATCTGGTCCTGCTGCGGGGCGAGCGCGGCCCGCGCTTCGTCGGAGAGCTGGTCGAGCAGCTCTTGATCGACGGTGGGCCCGGCCAGGGCGGCAGAGGACAGGGCGGCAGAGGACAGGGCGGCAGAGGACAGGGCGGCAGAAGACAGCATCAGGGACAGGATCAGCGGAAGCATCTTGGGTGTGCGCACGTGGACCTCCATGCGGCAGCTATGTTGGCCGACAAATGCCAGCCACGCCAGCGGCGCTCGACATCTCTACACACCTCGAGACCGAGGGCGTCCATCCTGCAACCATGCTGTCACGGCCACGGGCGCGCCGACAAGCGAGGCGCTACCTTGGCGCGATGCTGCCCATCCTCTCCCTGCTCGGCCCCCTGCTCGCCGCGGGCTGCACCCGCTGCGGCACCTACAGCTTCTCCTCCGCCGACGGCGTCGTCGATGGCGCGATCGAGGAGTGCGGCCCCCTGACCGGCAGCTTCGGCGACGACCTGGGCAGCAGCATCCGCCTGGAGCTGGTGCCGACGGCACTCGACGACGCCACCGACGCCGCCCTCCTCGACCTGACCCCGGAGATCCTGGTCGAGCTGCCCGCCGACGGCTTGTTCCCCCAGACGACCACCAGCGCCGAAGATCTGTACGGCACGGCCAGCGCCTTCGTCGCCGCCGAGGGCACCCGCGTCGTCGCCAACCTCGTGTCCGGCAGCGTGACCGCCCACCGCCAGACAGGGCAGAGCCTGGCCGGCGAGCCGCGGTGGGAGCTGAGCTGGTCGCTGCACTTCGAGGGCGACGCGCTGACCGTCGATGCCGAGGGCGGCGACCGCATCGACCTCGTCGCTGACACGCTCAGCGCCGTGGACCTCAGCGCCGTGGACCTCAGCGCCAGGTGACCTCGACCCGGGCCCGGCGGGACGGCATCGCGTCCAGCACCACGGCCCGTCCGTCAGGGGACACGCTGAAGCCGACGTCCACACCGTCGACGGTCACGCGCTCGATGGTGTCGGCCGGGCCGGAAATTGCAAGCACCGGCTGCTGCACCCGCGCCCCGCTGTCGAGGACCGCCGAGATGACGGGGCGGTAGTCGTCGGTGGTGCAGACGTCGGCGGTCACGCCGCCGCTGTCGTCGGCGACGTCGAAGTAGTCGCGCCCCAGCCCCGCGATGCGCTCGCCACAGCGCGCGCGCGGCGCGATGGCGTGGACGCGGAAGGCGGCCAGCTCGTGGTCGAGGGCGAGCCGGGTCCGCAGGGCGTCGAGGTCCGGGCGTCGGGCCTCGAGGTCCTCGAAGAGCAGCGTGTCCTGGACGTCGTCACGGGGCAGGAAGCCCGGCGCGTGGGTGTCGCTGATGAAGACCACGTTTGCGGCCGCGCCCGTGCGGAACAGCGGCGTCCCCTCCGTCCGCTCCAGGAGCTGGCGGAAGGCGTTGAGGCCGTCTTCCACCCGCACGGGGATGAGCGGGAGCTGGGTGTGGGCGACGAGGCAGGGCTGCCCCTGGTCGTTGCGCTGGTCCGGGTCGAACCAGGGCCCGCAGCCGTCCAGCGGGTAGCGGGCGGCGTAGGCGTCGGGGGCCTGCTGCCGGAAGCGGTCGATGGCGTCGCCGCTGACGAGGCTGACGAAGCCGGGCGCCCTGCGCGCCAGCCCCCGCTTGCGGGCAGACGGGTGGGCGCGGCGGGGCGTGAGATCATCGGCCGGCGTGGTGCCCATGACGGCGAGGCGGCTGCGGTCCGGAAAGACGCCCTGCTCGGCGAGGGCGGAGATCCCCTGCTGGACGAGCGGCAGCACCCGCTTCATCGACGACGAGCCGTCGACGACGAACAGGAAGTCGGCCAGGGCCGTGCTGCCCCCCGCCTCCAGGTCGAAGTCGTCGCGCCGCAGGCTGCCGACCCTCCAGCTCGACGTGGCCCCGCCGCCCGAGGGCAGGGCGACCGGGTCGGCGGTCGCTGTCTCGGCGGTGCCGGGAGCGCCCGCGCCGCCGGGGGCGAGAGCGTGGGCGACGTCAGCGGACAGCCCGTAGTCCGGGCCCGCACAGGACAGCAGCAGGGCGAGGGCGAGCATGGCGACCTCCACCGTGATCGTAGCCCCGGCGGACGCTGGTTGGGACGCCGCCCCGGCTACAACCCCAGATCCCGCGCCATGGCGATCAGCCGATCCCGCTGGTCGACCCGGCCGCGGCTGTCCCACACGGCGGCGGCCCGGACGAAGTCGCCGCGGGCGCCCTCGTGGTCATCGGCCAGCAGCCGGAGCTGGGCGCGCATCTCGCAGATGCGGGCTTCGCGGGCCGTGCCGGCGGCGTGGGGAGCGAGGTGCGGAACCTCACGCCGCTCGGCCGGTATCGACACCGGATACACGTTCGCTACCGGGTCACCTACAGGAT
>CAZRFD010000202.1:0-11482 GCA_964599085.1 uncultured Enterobacterales bacterium
CTGCCGCCACGACTGCTGCTTCGAACTGGCCGCCCGCCGCTGGACCTGCGCCGTGTGTGCACTGTACGGGCTCCCGATTCAGTGGGCGTCGACCGTTGCAGCGACCTGGGCCTCGGCTGCCAACGGGGGCGGCCACGGCTGCACCATCGGCACCGGCCCCACCGCGACCAGCGCTGCCTGGTTGTGCGTCCTGGCTGCCCCCGGCACGGTGGACGGCATTGGCAGCTTCCTGTGCTGGTCATGCGACCCCACCGCGCCCCCGGCCGCTGAGGGTGTGCCATGATCTGCTTCACGCTCGCAGCGATGCTGCTCGGCACGGGATGCGGTGGGCAGAAGGCGCAGGACTCGGGATGCGAGGAGGAGGGGTTTCGGTGTCCGAACCTTCAGTGGACAGACTGCAGCTCGTACGGCGACGGCTTCTCACTCTGCGACAACGTCTGCCAACGGGTCTGGAGTTGCACCATCGAATACGGGTGGGAATTATTCAACGACACCCCCTGCGAGTGCGTCCTCGAAGACGGAACGGTCGACACAGGCCTCCCCGAGTGTCGCCCGAAGTATGTGTACTGATGGTGTCTCCCCTCCTCTTCTTCGTCACGTCGGGCCTCCTCCTCACCGCCTGCACCAACGACACTGGCCGCGACTCGGCCTGCGTCGACCCGGCCACCGCCGACTGCCTCGACCTCGAAGCGACCGACTGCTCGGCGTGGGACCCGGGTGACTGGTTCTGCGACGACGACTGCGGCCGCGTCTGGGCCTGCTGGGGAGAGCTCGGCTGGCACCTCTACACCGGCGTCGACTGCGCCTGCGTCCAAGCCGACGGCACGCTGGTCGACACACCGGAGTGCGACCCGCGGGGTGAGGGTGGGCAGAACGCGCAGGACTCGGGCTGCGAGGAGGAGGGGTTTCGGTGTCCGGACCTGAGAGGGACCAACTGCAATGAATACGGAAGCGGGTATTGGCTGTGCGACAACGTTTGCGAGCGCGTGTGGGTGTGTGACAGCGAATTCGGATGGTACGATTATTTCAGCAAGCCCTGCGACTGCGTCCAGGACGACGGCACCCTTCGCGACGATCCTGAGTGCGAGCCCGTCAAGGAGTATTGACGATGCCCGGTCACCCCCCTCCCACGCTCCTGGCTTCGCTCCTGGTCACCATCCTGCCGCTGTCCGCCTGCACCAACGACACCGGCCGCGACTCGGCCTGCGTCGACCCGGCCACCGCCGACTGCCTCGACCTCGAAGCAACCGACTGTTCGGCCTGGGATCCGGGTGACTGGTTCTGTGACGACGACTGCGGCCGCGTCTGGGCCTGCTGGGGAGAGCTCGGCTGGCACCTCTACACCGGCGTCGACTGCGCCTGCGTCCAGGACGACGGCATGCTGGTCGACACACCGGAGTGCGACCCGCGGGGTGAGGGTGGGTAGACTTCCCCCAGCGGCGCTTCGCCTCCGCGGACGAGGTGGGACCGGCGCCGGAAGCGCCGGCAGGTTCGCCCGCGCATTCGGCAACACGCCACCTACGCCTGCACCCTCGATGCCCCCGGAGAAGCCGTGGGCCAAGCCTTCTTCTCATGCCGCGGCTGCCCGGCGAGCGCCCCCTTCGGCCTGGAGCGTGTCCCATGACCTCGAAGCGGCCGACCGGCCTCGCCCTGCTCAGCGTCCTCGTCATGGTCTGGGCATGCACGAAGACCAAGATCGGCGACACCGGGCCCACCACGACCGACGGTGGTTCAACAGACGGAGGCGCCGCGGACACGTCGGGCTGCCCCGACCTGGATGACACGGACTGCTCAGAATTCGGCGCCGGCTACTTCATCTGTGACGACTGCGGCACAGCCTGGGTCTGCCAGGGCGGAAGCAAGACCTGGTGGTACATCAACTCCGTCGAGTGCGACTGCGTGCTCGATGACGGCACCCTGGACACCGGGCGGGAAGAGTGCAAGCAGGTCAAGGAGTATTGACGGAGCCCCCGTCGCCAACCCGCAGCGATCCGGCCCGTACCCTCGCTGCCCCGGCCGCTCGGGCCGCCACCCGCCGCCCGCGGCGGCTCAGGCGCCCTCAACTCCCCTCGGCCCACCGCCGCCGCAACCAGCCCCCGCCCACGACGAAGACCAGCAGCCAGGCCAGCCAGCCATCCACGGCGACCAGGCCGGTGTCGGCGGTCAGCGCGAGGCTGTTCGAGGGCGGGCACAGTCCGAGGGTCTGTGCGGAGAGGATGCCGTCTTCGCCGCGTGACACCGCAAGCTCGACCTGGTCGCGAGCCTTGGCCGGCGCCAGGCGTCCCTCCCAGAGCACCACGCCGCCCTCGTCCGGTGCGGTCAGCCGCAAGCGATAGGGGCCAGGGCCGGGCTCCGACCAGCGCGTCAGCCAGCCCGCATCTCCCGGCCAGTCCCCGGGGACCGATGACACCGGCGTGATGGTCCGTTCGCTCTCGCCGCTCGCTGTCTCCAATACGGCCGCCAGCCGGGTCGGCGGGCGCACGTGCCGCGGCACCCGGACGAGGAGATCGAGCTGGTCGAGCTGCCCGGGCGCACCGGGCGCGCCCCGCAGGTCCAGCCCGTCGCCCGCGTCGCTGACCGCTCCCTCGCCCAGTCTGTACACAATGAGGTGCTGCGCGCCGTCGGTGCGCTCCACGGGATCGGCATCGAGCATCGCGAGAGAGGCGCCCAGCCTCGCCCGTGTCGACTCGGAGAACAGGTCGGGGTGCCAGGCGACGGCGGCGAAGCCCCGGTCGACGAGGAGCGCTCGCGCTTCGTCGATGCGCCCAGCCAGCAGCAGCGGCTGAACGGTCCGCCCGAGCACGAAGCGGGGGTTGTCCCGGACCGGCACGGTCACGCAGTCCTCGGCGAGGGCGTGGCCGTGGACGGTCTGGCGGTAGCAGGCCAGCGCGCTCAGCCAGGAGTCGAGCTCACCGCCGTCGTCGATGGTCTCGGGGAGCAGCTCGAAGACGGGTCCGTCGACGGCGTCATAGGCGCTGCTCGCACCACCCGCGAGCGTCCCCTGCCGCCCCGGCAGCCCGACGGCGAAGCCGACATCCACCGTCAGCGCCAGCGCGAGCACCAGCGCCGCGATGCGTCCTGGCGCCAGCACCGTCGCGACCCGGGCCGCCAGGATGCTGATGCAGAGCATCCACGCCCACGACAGCCGCGCCGGGAAGCGCAGCAACGCGGCCCCCGGGAGCTGCCAGAGCCCGGCCAGCGGGGAGGCGGCGAAGGGCTCGAGCTGCCCGGCGGTCAGGCGCGGCCCGAAGGACAGGGCCAGCGCCAGCAGGGCGGTGAACACCAGCGGCCGCCAGCCCCGGGCGCGCCCGAGCACGAGCGGAGCGAGGCAGGCCAAGGCCAACACCGTGGGCAGGGGCGCCGGCGCGAGGCTGTGTCCGACGAGGTCGGTCTCGGGGGTCGCCCCCAGCAGGAGCGCGAGGCTGTTGGCGCTGCCGGCGACGGCTTCCGGATCGTGGAAGCTGCTGGCGTGGTGACCGTGCAGCGACACCAGCTCCAGCGCCAGCGCCGGCGCCACGGCCGCAAGCGCGGCCAGCCAGGGCTTGACCCGCGGTCCGTGCGACCACAGCCCGCTCAGGCCGAGCCCCAACAGCAGCAAGCCGCCGGCCGCCGCGAGGTAGCCCGTCGTCAGCAGGGCGAGGCCGAAGAACAGCCCGGCCATGGCCCCGTCGCGCACGGTCCCCCCCGGCCGGGTGGCCCGCCACCACGACAAGGCGAACAGCGGCAACCACGGGTCGAGGAGGTGGTAGACGTGGCCCTCCAGCATCGCCGAGGCAGACAGACCCGACGCCGCGAAGCCGAGTCCGGCGATCCAGGCCGTCGGCCCGCGCGCTCCAAAGCCCCGGGCCGCCACCGTCGCCGCCCAGCCGCTGCTCGCCACGCCGATGACCGCCACGAAGCCGACCAGGCGAGCGGAGTCGACCCACGACAGCAGCAGCCCCAGCGGCACCAGGGTGAAGCTGTCGAAGGCCCGGTAGTCGGCGCCATCGGGGAAGCCGGTCAGTCCGTCGCGGAAGGCCGGAAACAGGCGCGGGATGGCGTCCAGCGACCAGATCGTGCCTGGCATGTCGAAGTGGCGGCCGACCAGAAGATCGGGCCCGGCGAGTACCGCTGGCCAGGTGAGCACGATCCCAAGCAGCAGCCACAAGGTCGCATCCCACCACCACCGGGCCCTTGCCGCCACCGCCACGCCCCTCTGGCGACGCGCGGCCACGCCGATGACGACCACCAGCGCGACGCACGCCCACGCCGCCCGCAGCGCAAGCAGCCGGCGCAGCCCTCGACCGTTGGCGGGGAAGTTCCCGTCGAGGGGGACGCGGCGGATGTTGCCGGGGCGCTCGACGTCGACGGCGTAGCGCAGCGGCTCTCCGACGCGCACCACCTCGAGGGCGGCGTACCAGGCGCCGACCTCGCCGTCGGCGTCCACCTCGAAGCGCAGCGGCAGCATGCGCAGCGGCGAGCCGCGCAGGCTGCCCGTGTACCGCTCGCCGCCGTCCGTGCCGGCGTGGCGTTGCAGCTCGACCCGCTGCTCCTGCCCCAGCCACGTCGCCACGACCACCGGCGGCCCTGGCAGCGCCCCGGCCGGGCTGTTCAGCACCACCGGCACGACCAGCTCGGGCGACTGACCGCACGCCACGAGGACCAGCAGGAGCAGCGGCAGGATCAGGCGTCGGAACATGGCGTGCACGGTAGCCTGCGCGACCTCCGGCGGTCCTCGCGCATGCCTCCGGCCCCCTCCGCGCTGCGCCCTCCCCGGACGGAACACCCCGTCGCGGACGCGACACAACCGTCACCAGCGACCGCGCACGGGCGCGGCTACCTTGCGCGCCCGATCGAGGTGGCCCCCTGTCCCCGCTCCCCGCAATGCTGCTGGCCGTGCTGCTGGCGTGCACGGCACCGCCGACGGGCGACGGCCTGGACAGCGGGGCATCGACTGGACAGGACGACACCGGCCGGGACACAGGCGCCACCGACACCGGCGCCGACGACCTCCCCGCCAGCGCCGCCGAGCTGGACCTCGCCGACATCGCCGTCGAGGTGGGCGTCGACGACCGCGACCGCCGCCTCCGCGGCGTCGCCGCGGCCGACCTCGACGGCGACGGCCTCCTCGACCTCTTCCTCGCCAACCCCCACGATCCAGCCACCCTGCTGCGCAGCGACGGCCCCGGCCACTGGGTCGAGCAGCCCGACGCCCCCACCACCGGCGTCGACACCACGGCCGTCCCCGCCGACTTCGACGGCGACGGCGACGTCGACCTGTTCGTCGGCTGCGGCGGCTGGACCGCGAGCTGCCCCGACATGCTGCTGCGCAACGACGGGGTGCGCGACGGCCGCCTGGTATTGACCGACGTCAGCGCCGAAGCTGGCATCGACGGCGTCGCCCGGCGCAGCTTCGGGGCGGCCTGGGCCGATATCGACAGCGACGACGACCTCGACCTGTTCGTGTCCACCAAGGCCGACTGGTCCGGCTGCGGCGACGACACCCGCGACCTGCTGTGGCGCAACGAGGGGGACGGACGCTTCACCGACATCACCGAAGACGCCGGCATCAGCGTCGCCGGTGACCACCACCAGCCCGCCTGGCTGGACCACGACGAAGACGGCGACCTCGACCTGTTCGTGCCGACCCTGCTGGGCACCGACCTGCTCTACGACAACGACGGCCACGGCCACTTCTCGCTGGCCACCCCCCCGGAGCTTCAGGACCTCCACCAGAGCTTCGCCTCGGCCGTCGCCGACATCGACGCCGACGGCCACCTCGACCTCATCGTGGCCGCCAACAGCACCTCGACCTGGCTCACCACCGACCGCCAGGAGGAGTCCCGGGTCTACCTCTCCGACGGCGCCGATGGCTTCCCCGCCCACCCCCTGTCCGAGCTGCTGGGCACCGACACGCCCCTGCTCATGCCGACCATGGGCTTCCAGGTCGGCGACCTCGACCTCGACGGCCTGCCGGAGCTGTTCTTCGGCAACGGCCAGCCCGAGCGCGGCGGCGCCAACGCGCTCCTCCGCCCGCAGCTCGTGGACGGCGCCCTCCGCCTGTCCGACCACAGCCCGCTCGTGGGCCCCGGCGCCGACGACAGCCCCGACGGCTACCGCACCCACGGCAGCATCATCACCGACCTCGACGCCGACGCCCTCCCCGACCTGTTCGTCGGCAACGGCGGCATGCACACCGACGACACCCAGCGCGAGCCCAACCGCCTGTTCCGCAACACCAGCCAGGGCAAGCCCGGCGCGGTGGTCGTCCACCTGGAGGGACGCGGAGCCAACCTCGACGCCGTCGGCAGTATCGTCCGCCTGTGGAGCGACGACGACCCGCGCGTCATCACCCGGCAGGTCGTCGCGGGCGGCGGCTTCAACTCCGGCGTCGTCGCCCCCCTGACCCTGGGCCTGGGCGGGCGGGCAGGACCGTTCAGGATCGAGGTGACCTGGCCCGACGGCAGCCGCGTGGAGCGCGACGTACAGCGGGGAGAGGAGCTGTGGGTGGAGTGGTGAGGGCCACCTTCACAGATCGTGAACAGAACCTGCCCGCTCCTCGCCCGGACCGCGCCGCCTGAGCGCTACCCTCGCCCGAACAGCGAGGCTCCATGCGCACCGTCTCCATCCTCCCCGCCCTGTTGCTGGCGGCCCCGGTGGCGGCCGCCACCCCTGCCGACACCCTCCCCCAGGTCTCCGGCCGCGCTGCGCCGGCACGTCCATGGTCGACTCGACGCCTACCTCGACGAACGGCGAGGCTTCCCCGACCGTGGACGCCTGCCCGCGCTGCTTCCTCCGCGCGACGTAGCTTCAGCCGACGCCCGGTCCCGTCGGCATCGTGCAGCGACGCGGCGGACTCGTCGGCATGCGGCCCGGTGACGACGCGGCCAACCGCCACGCCGATGAAGCGCTCCTGTTGTCCAGGCACCTCCTCGACCTGCTGACCTCGCGGGACTGCGTGCGCACGTCGGTCGGCGCCGGACTCGTCGCCGACGACCGGGCAGGCCTGCAAGCCTGTGCGCGCGCCGACGTACCCGCACGCACACGGTGACCCCCACGCAAGACGGCCGGGCCTGCACAGACCCGGCCGTCGGCGTTGACTGCCCGCGTTTCAGCCGAGCAGCTCCTTCATCTTGCTGCCCATGTCCGCGGGGCTGCGGACGACGTGGATGCCCGCGTCTTCCATGGCGGCGTACTTGGCCGCCGCGGTGCCCTGACCGCCGCTGATGATGGCGCCCGCGTGGCCCATGCGGCGCCCCGGAGGCGCCGTCGCGCCCGCGATGAAGCCGACGACGGGCTTGGTCATGTTGTCCTTGGCCCAGGCGCAGGCTTCTTCTTCGGCCGAGCCGCCGATCTCGCCGATCATGATCACGGCGTCGGTGTCGGGATCGTCGTTGAACAGCCGGAGGGCGTCGATGTGCTTCGTGCCGATGATGGGATCACCGCCGATGCCGATGCAGGTGCTCTGACCCAGGCCGACCGCCGTGAGCTGGCCGACGGCTTCGTAGGTCAGGGTGCCCGAGCGGCTGACCACGCCCACCCGGCCGGGCAGGTGGATGTGACCCGGCATGATGCCGATCTTGCACTGTCCCGGCGTGATGATGCCGGGGCAGTTCGGACCGATCAGCGTGCAGTCCCGGCCCTGCAGGTAGCGCCAGGCGCGGACCATGTCGTTGGCGGGGATCCCCTCGGTGATGGCGACGATGACCTTGATGCCGGCGTCGGCGGCTTCCATGATGGCGTCGGCCGCAAAGGGAGGTGGCACGAAGATCATGGAGGCGTCCGCGCCGGTCTCGGCGACGGCGTCGGCGACGGTGTTGAAGATCGGCGCCTTGTCTTCCCAGATCTGGCCGCCCTTGCCGGGGGTGACCCCGCCGACGAGCTGCGTGCCGTACTCCAGGCACATGCGGCTGTGGAAGGCCCCGGCCGAACCGGTGATGCCCTGGGTGATCAGGCGCGTGTCCTTGTTGACGAGAACTGCCATGGGTGGCCTCCTAGGCGCCAGCGGCGGCGACGGCCTTCTCGGCAGCGTCGGCAAGGGTGTCGGCAGGGATGATGGCCAGACCGCTCTCGGCCAACATCTTCTTTCCCTGTTCAGCGTTGGTGCCGGCGAGACGCACGACCAGCGGCACGTCGAGCCCGGCTTCGGCCACGGCCGCGATGACGCCCTCGGCGATGACGTCACAGCGCATGATGCCGCCGAAGATGTTGACCAGGATGGCCTTCACCGCGGGGTCCGAGGTGATGATCTTGAGTGCGGCCTGGACCTGATCCTTGCGAGCGCTGCCGCCCACGTCCAGGAAGTTGGCCGGATCACCACCGTAGATCTTGATGATGTCCATGGT
Organism: uncultured Enterobacterales bacterium; assembly: GCA_964599085.1. Lineage (GTDB taxonomy): Bacteria > Myxococcota_A > UBA796 > UBA796 > UBA2385 > J125. The sequence goes on from CAZRFD010000202.1 coordinate 8,325, forward strand.
GGACATGGCCAGGCCGGCACCGTTCACCATGCAGCCGATGTTGCCGTCGAGCTTGATGAAGTTCAGGTCGTACTTGCCGGCTTCGACTTCAGCAGCGTCGTCTTCGCCGCTGTCGTACCAGCTCTCGATCTCCTTCTGCCGGAAGGAGGCGTTGTCGTCCACGGTCACCTTGGCGTCCAGGGCCACGACGTCGCCATCGGAGGTGATGATCATGGGGTTGATCTCGACGAGGCTGCCGTCGTAGGCGAGGTAGGTCTTGTACAGACCCTTGAAGAGCTTGACCGCACCCTTGAAGGCCTTGCCCGACAGACCCAGCGAAAACGCCATCTGCCGGCACTGCCAGTCGCCCAGACCGGTGACCGGGTCGGCCCAGACCTTGTGGATGGCGTCGGGGTTCTTGGCGGCGACTTCCTCGATCTCGGTGCCACCCTCGGTGCTGGCCATCAGCACGATGCGGCTCTTCTGGCGGTCGAGGAGGACCGCGGCGTACAGCTCGGTCGCGATGTCGGCGCCCGTGGTGATCAGCACCGTCTTGACCTGCACACCGCCGATGCCGGTCTGCTTGGTGACCAGCGTGTTTCCGAGCATCATCTTCGCCGCGGCTTCCACGCCGTCGATGCTCCGGCAGAGCTGGACGCCGCCCTTGCCGGGGACACCGGCCGCGCCGGCGAGGACCTGCTGCAGGATGTCGTCGTCGACGATCTCCTTGAAGCGGCCCTTTCCGCGCCCGCCCGCGTGGACCTGCGCCTTGACGACGAAGAAGTCGCCGCCGAGCTGCCTGGCGGCCGACACGGCGTCGGCGACGTTGTGGGCGGCGATGCCCGGGGGCACGGGAACGCCCTGACGCTTCAGGAGCTCCTTGGCCTGGTATTCGTGAAGCTTCATCTTGCTTCCTCGAGTGGTGGGGGTTGGACGGCCCGGGGTGGCCGCCAGATCACATGTTGTCGATGACGGCGCCGGCGAACTCGCTGCACTTGAGCTTGGTCGCGCCTTCCATCAGGCGGTGGAAGTCGTAGGTGACCCGCTTCTGGGTGATGGAGGTCTCGATGCCCTTGACGATGAGGTCCGCGGCTTCGCCCCAGCCCAGCCGGCGGAGCATCATCTCGCCCGACAGGATGAGGCTGCTGGGGTTGACCTTGTCCTGGCCGGCGTACTTGGGGGCCGTGCCGTGGGTGGCTTCGTAGATGGACAGGCCGGTGTCGTAGTTGATGTTGGCTCCCGGCGCGATGCCGATGCCGCCCACCTGGGCCGCCAGCGCGTCGCTGATGTAGTCGCCGTTGAGGTTGAGCGTGGCGATGACGTCGTACTCGCCGGGGCGGGTGAGCACCTGCTGGAGCATGGCGTCGGCGATGACGTCCTTGACGACGACTTCGTGGCCGTCGGCACCCTTGACCAGCGTCCAGGGACCGCCGTCGATGAGCGTGCCGCCGAACTCTTCCCGGGCGACCTGGTAGCCCCAGTCACGGAAGCCGCCCTCGGTGAACTTCATGATGTTGCCCTTGTGCACGATGGTCACGGTGGGCAGCTTCTGGTCCAGCGCGTGGCGGATGGCGGAGCGGACCAGCCGCGCCGTGCCCTGCCGGCTGACCGGCTTGATGCCGATGCCGCTGGTCTCGGGGAAGCGGATGTTGGTGACGCCCATCTCGTTCTGCAGGAAGTCGATGATCTTGTGGACCTCCGGGGTGCCCTCCTTCCACTCGATGCCGGCGTAGATGTCCTCGCTGTTCTCGCGGAAGATGATCATGTCGACCTTGCCGGGCTCCTTCACGGGGCTCGGCACGCCCTCGAACCACCGTACCGGCCGCACGCAGGCGTACAGGTCCAGCTTCTGCCGCAGGGCGACGTTGAGGCTGCGGAAGCCGCCACCGATGGGAGTGGTCAGCGGGCCCTTGATGGAGATCTTGTAGTCGCGGATCGCCTGCAGGGTGTCTTCCGGCAGCCACTCACCGGTGACCTCGTTGGCCTTCTCGCCGGCGTAGATCTCGAACCAGTGGTTCTTCCGGCTGCCACCGTAGGCCTTCTCCACTGCTGCGTCGAAGACGCGCTCCGCGGCGGCCCAGATGTCGGGGCCGATGCCGTCACCCTCGATGTAGGGGATGATCGGGTCGTTGGGGACCACCAGGGTGCCATCGTCCTGCACGGTGATGGCGGTGCCGTCGGTCGGCGGGGTCAGGTGCGTGTACTGGGCCACGGAAGCCTCCAGGAGAGTGAACTGGGAGAGACGTCACACCGAGGAGGCGAGCGGCGAGACGCCGGCACACCGTCCTCGGTCGGAAGAGTGGGAAGGGATGGCACGAATCGGGGGGCCACCTGGGCCCCCCGAGAACCGGTCACACGCTACTTGTCCAGGCGCCGCGGGTCCTGACCCTCGGCGATGTACTTGCAGCGGTAGATGGGCACGCCGCGGCCGCCGCGGAAGGCGGTGCGTTCATCGACGATCTGGGCGGCGATGCCGGCGATGCGGCTGAAGCCGAACAGGACCGTGTAGTAGTCGCTGTCGACCAGGCCGCTGGCGTTGAGCAGGGTGCCGCTGACGGCGTCGACGTTGGGGTACGGGTTGGAGATCTTGGGGTTCTCCTTGAGTACCTTGACCGCCGCGGTCCGCATGGCGAGGGCCGTCTGGAACAGCGGGTCTTCGCCGCAGAGCTTCTGGCCCAGCTCGTACTGGATCTTCGCCCGCGGATCTTCGGCGCGGAGCACGGCGTGCCCGAAGCCGAAGATCTTGCCGCCGCCGGCCAGCGTGTCACGGCAGAACTGCTCGATGACGGCCGAATCGGTGCTTCCGACGCTGCGCACGAAGTTGAGGCACTCCTGGTTGGCGCGGCCGTGCAGCGGGCCGTACAGCCCGGCCATGGCGGCGGCGAGGGAGGAGTACACGTCGGTGTGAGCGCTGGCGACGGCCTTGCCGGTGAAGGTGGAGAGGTTGCCGCCCCCGTGGTCCATGTGCAGCACGTAGAACACGCGCAGGAGCTGGCGGAGCCGATCAGCGTCCGCACCCGGCACGCCCATCTGGTGCACCATGTTCTCGACCAGGCCGAGCTCCGGCTTGCTTTCGATGGGGTCGCCCCAGCCGCTGCGCAGCCGGAAGACGTTGGCGACCAGCGTCGGCGTGCGGGCGATGAGGTTCAGCGAGTCCTCCAGCCAGTCACCGACCTTGC
>CAZRFD010000203.1:0-11286 GCA_964599085.1 uncultured Enterobacterales bacterium
CACCACGGTCGCCAGGCCCCTCGCCGATGTCCACAGCCCTCGGCGCGACAGCCGGCTCAGATGATCCAGACCACCGGAAGGCCGGCGAGATCGCCCTCGCCGAACAGGCGCACCCGGCGCCGGCAGGATCGGCACACCGGGTAGATCCGCACGGTGTCACCGTCGCGGAGGTGTACGCCGATCTGTTCCTGGAGCTGGCGCATGCGGGTGGCGGTGGCGGCGACCTCGACGACGCCGCTGCGGACAGCCTGGCCGGCGAAGCGGAGGATCTCCCGCACCTGGCGCGCCCGGGCCGGGTCGCGGACCTGCCAGATCACCACGTAGAGCCCGACGTCGACGGTGTTCACCACTTCATCCGGAAGGCGGGGAAGCGGTCGACCTGCCCCTCGATCAGCGCGCGCAGCGCGTCGGCCTGGTGGAAGATGTGCCGGTCGTAGCTGTCCTTGCGGTCGTTGACGGCCACCTTGCCGTGCAGGGCCTGCTCCCAGGCCTCGATGACCAGGCGGATGGCGTCGTCGCCGATGCGGCAGGGGTACGGTCCCTTGGTGGGGTAGCGGAAGTCGGAGGGCCGCACCTGGCCCTTGTGCAGCAGGCGCAGGACGACCCGGTCGGCGAGGAAGCGGAAGGGCTCCTGCAGATCGGCAGCCAACGCGGCGTAGCGCCCCTCGCCGATGTGCAGGACGCCGCAGAACGGGTCGAGGCCGCTGGCCAGCGCGGCGAGCCAGCATCGCCGGTACAGCAGCGAGTACAGCAGGTTGAGCATGGCGTTGACCGGGTCGGCAGCCCCCCGGCCGCTCCGCCCGTGCCAAGCAAAGCCATCGGGCAGCAGCTCGGGCCAGCAGGAAAACCAGGTGTGCGCGGCCTGGCCCTCCAAGGACCGCAGGCGCGCCGGCGACTGCGCGCGCTGCACCGCCTGGTTGATGAGCTTCAGCCGCCGCAGGGCCTCGTCGAAGTGACCAGCCTGGCGACGCAGCAGCAGGCGGGTGTTCTGGATCTTGGCTTCGACGAGTGCGCGGGCGACGGGCAGGACGCGCGACGACTCCTCGACCCAACGCCACTGGCTGCGCGTCGTCGCCGGCGGCGCGCGAAGCCCCTCGGGCAGGAGCAGGCCGGTGGGACGACCATCCCGGCGGTGGAAGCTGATGGGGACCCGCTCCCGCATGGCCCGCTGGATGACGCTCTGGCGGGTCCGATGTCCGCCGACGATGATGATGGAGTCGATGGCCCCCCAGTCGATGAGCCCGGGTCGCTGCTCGGGCCGCTCGATCCACAGCCCGCGGCGACGCCCGGACAGGATCGCGCTGTGGTCGACGATGACGACGCGCCGCCGCTGGGGGGAGGGCCGGCGGGCCGGCGGATGCCAGCGACGCTCGACCTTGACGGCGGGTCCGTCGGCGGTGAGCTCGCGCAGCCAGTCGGCGGCATCGGCGAGCGCTCGCAGCGCGCTGGCGTCGGCGCGCAGGGAGCCGAGATCCTCGATGATGTCGGGGCCGCCGCCGGGGCGATGCGCCGGCGCGTCGAAGACGAGGCTGCGGCAGAAGATGCTGCCGAGGAAGGCGAAGCCCTGGTCGAAGCTGCGCACCTCGGTCTTGTCGGGGTGCAGCTCCAGGTCGAGCTGGGACAGCTCGTCGGCGGCCTGTGCCCGCGCGGCCTCGGCCTGCTCCCGCGTCCGGCACAGCACGACGAAGTCGTCGGCGTAGCGCACCAGGCGCATGCCCTCGGCCGCCAGGGCTTCGTCGAAGGCGTCGAGGTAGAGGTTGGCCAGCAGCGGCGAGACGACGGTGCCCTGGGGTAGCCCCCGATCGCGGCGAATGTCCTGGTCGCCGAAGCGGATCGTGGCCTGCACCCACGCCATGAGCTGGTCGACCACCGGATCGTCGCCGAACCAGGCGTCGAGCCGCTGCCGCAGCCGGCCCCAGTCCACCGTGTCGAAGAAGTCGTTGATGTCGCCGTCGAGCACCCAGCGGAAGCCCTGGTCGTAGGCCTTGCGGATCGCGGCCTGGGCGTTGCGCCGCCCCAGCCCCGGGCGGAAGGCGTAGCTGGCGTCTTCGAGCAGCTCGTCGACGACGGGACGCAGCTCCTCGAGGACGAGCCGCTGGCGGAAGCGTTCCTTGACCGTCGGCACCGCGATGGGGCGGAAGCTGCCGTCGGGCTTGCGGATGAGGAGGCCGCGCAGGGGTTCGGCCCGGACCTCGCCCGTCTGCATCGCACCCAGGATGGGACCCTGGTCGAGGGGGAGGCGGTCGAGGAAGTCGTCGAGGGGCTGGCCGTCGACGCCCGGCGTGGGACCGGCGTCGGCGAGCGCTCGCCGAGCGGCGTCGGCGTGCCGGGTGCTGCGGGACAGGAGGTCTTCGGCAGGCCGGGGCGGCCAGCCGGCGACGATGGGCGGCAGCTCGTCGATGGTGAAGCGGCCCTGCCCCATGTTGGTGCTGCGGCCGATGCCGACCAGCCCGGCGACGACCAGGGGCAGGGCGTGGGCGCCAACCCCGTCGGCGAAGCCGATGCGCAACGTCCCCAGGCTGCCCCGCAGCACCTTGCGCGGATACTTGACGTCCGCCCGCAACAAGCCGTTGTCGAGCAGCGCCACCGCGCCGCCCTCGCGCAGCGGAGCGTCGGGGAAGCACCGCCGGGCCGAGCGCAGGCAACGGTCGAGGACGACCTTGGCGTCGGCCTTGTCGTGGTCGAAGATGTGCGACTTGCGGTGGACCGGGGCGCGCAGGATCTGCACCGGGGTGACGAAGCGCAGGGTGAGCTGGTCGAGGAGGAGCAGATCCTCGGCGGATTCGGCGAGGGCCCGCAGGCCGAGGGGAGCGGCGCGCCGTCCCAGCGGCGTACCCGCGACGAGGTCGGTGACCTCTTCCACCGCGAAGGTGTCGCCGAAGGGGGCCCCCGGGCTGCGACCGAAGCGGGTCCGGGGAGGGGCGGCGAGGAGCTTCTTCCACTCGGCGGCGGCGATGCGGCAGCGGCTGTCCAGAGCCAGGCCGAAGTGGTAGCGATCGCCGCGTTGGTAACGGATCCGCCCCGCTTCCACCGGCAGCGGAGCGACACCCTCCGGGAAACGCTCAGGGTTGCCCAGCCGGTCCATGATGAAGGCATACAGGGCGGGGCCATGCAAGATGTGAAGGGACACGCGGCGACGGAAGCGCAGACGAACTCGGAGCAGGTGCAGGGCCATGCTTGCCTCACGACGGGCGACGGCGTAGCCTGGGACGCATGCAGCCTACACAGGATCCGCGGTTCGTCGTGCCCCTCGCCGTCGTGGGGATGATCTGCCTGACGACCGTCTTCGTCGCCGCTGACGGCTGGTTCTATCGCCTGCTGGCGATCGCAGGCCTGTTCTTGCTGTCGATGGGGACGCTCATGGGCGGCGCGACCCGGCCGCCGGATCCACGCCCACGGCCTGACCCTGACATCGGCGACGTCTTCGCCCACCTCCACAAGCTTGAACAGAACCAACAGCGGATGATGGCGGAGCTGCAGCGCGACAAGGACGCCCCCACGTGACACTGCTCCACGAACATGCCCTCACGCTCGTGCTTCCGGTCGTCGACGGCGTCCCCGATCGGCCGTGGCGCCCCCTCGATAGAGGGCCCACGCAGGCTGCCCGCATGTACCTCGGCGACGACGCGCGCCAGCGACTGTACGCGGCACGCCAGGTCCCATCCACGACACCCGACCCCATCGTCACCCCCCGCGGGCACCGGTGGCGCATCACCCGGGCGGAACTCGTCACCCTCGCCCACTGCGAAGTGCTGGCCCTGGTGCTGGACGGCGGCCCGGACCTGACCCTCGACGGGCTCCAGGCCGACGCCGACGTGCTGCGCCTGCAGCGGCCGTGGTGGCCCGGGCAGACTCTGCCAACCTCGACAGAGGGCGGACAGGGACTGCGGGCCTGGCTTGCCCGTCACCTGCCCGGCGCGCGGCCGGTGCTCGACGATCCGCGGGCCATGGCCTGGGTCTACGCCAGCATCGACGCGCCGCCTGAAGCCACGCACCCACTGGTCTACGCCCTTGCCCACCAGGATCCGCCGGACATGCCCGCCCCCCCGCTCCCGGTGCTCGACGCCTTCTTCACCGGCCAGGGCTACCGCCGCTGGGAAGCCGCCGGCACCTTCCACGCCTTCACCCACCACGGCGGGGCCACGGTGCACTTCTCCGACAAGAAGCCCGCCGCCTGGCTGCGCGACACCCACACCGGGCTGTACGTCGACATCGCCGTGTGGGTCGCTGCGGTCACCGCCGCACGGGCGCAGTCGTGCGAAGACCACGGCATGGCCAACATCCCACATATCCTCCACGACCACGAACGGACCTGGGAACGGGTGCGCATCTCTGAACAGGACCAGGGGCGGCTCCTGGTGGCGGCCTGGCTGGACGCCATCGAAGCCGACCACGGCCACCTCACCTTCCTCAGGCGGTGGGGCACCACGGACTGGCAATGACCACGGCTGCGTTCCAGACCAGCTTCATCGTGCCCTTCGGCTTCGCCCGGGCGACGCCCACGGGCGGGCTGGCCCCCCTGACCGAGGTCGAGGGGCGGGTCTCGACGATGATGGATGCCCTTCGCAAGAGACCGCAGTGGCAGCGGTGCGGCCGGGTCCGGGGCGCCTACTTCCACAGCTTCGCAGAAGACCTGCTCCGCGACCTGGCGTGGATGCGCTGGACCGGACCGGAACGCTGCGCGGTGGTGCTCGCGCAGGATAAACAGAGCAACCGCACCCTCGCCGACCTCGATCTCCAGGTGGAGCTGGCCCTGCACCCTACAGGCGTGGGCATGCTGATCACCACGCTGTCGCACGACGACATCGACTTCGCCGATGTGCTGCTGCTCAATGAACGCTTCCGGATCCTCGTCCAGGCATGGCCCGGGCAGCACCTTCCCCGGAACGTGGACATCAGGCAGGAGATCTCGCTATTCGACGGCACCGACGTGGACGGTTGGCAGAACGGTTGGGTTCGACACCTCCTCGGCCCGCTGCTTGGCGGGACGATGCCCTTTCTTTTGGACCCGCCGCCCGATCCACGGGCATTCGTCCACACCTGGTGTGGACTCCCCCACCCGCCAACCGATCGCCTGTGGGAACCGTTCTCGTGGGTCGACACCGCGCCGGGAAACAGCGCATGGACCGACGCCGCCACCATGGCCGACCTGCGACGCGACGTCGACTACCGCCGCTGGTGGCGGGCGGGCACGCGGTTCGGGATCACCCGCTACAGCTTCGCCTCCATGCAGCAGATCGGGCCGGGCTGCTTCAGCGTGCGCGAACACATGGCCACGACCTACCGCGACCTGGTGTGCCTGCAGCTCCTCCGGCAGGTGCGGCTGCTGACCATGCAGCGGGCCGCATCGCACCTCGGGCGTCGCCTGTCCGCCGACCGCCCCCACCGCGCGGTGGACGAAGCGAAGCGCCTGCGCGCCCACCTGCTACAGTACGCCACCGCCCAGGACATCCGCCAGCCCGTCCACCAGGAACAGGGCATCGACCTCGCCGACCGCATCGCCCGCCAGCTCCGCCTGGACGAAGCACACGACAAGCTGCACCGGGACGTCGAACGGACCGAACGCTGGCTGACCGAAGCCGCCACCGACCGGCTGTCGCGCCGGGTGGGGCAGCTCACGGTGGTGCTGGCGGGCATCGGCGTGTGGGCCGGCTTCGTCGGTGCCAACACACCCACGGACAGCCTGTTGTCGATCGAGGGCGCCTGGCCGTGGCCCTTCTCGCCCGGCGTCGTCCCCTTCGTGCTGGTCAACGCGGCCGCTGCGGCCATGGTCGTCGGAACGCTGTGGGCCGCCGGGCGCCTGGTCGACCACCTGCGGGGGCTGGACTGACCGGAGCTGGGCCCGCTACGGGCGGCTACCACAGGCGCAGCTTACCGACAAGGACATTTTATGTCCGACTCTGGCTTGAATTCGCGACATCAAAACTTGTCGCGCGTTCCGTTGCCTGATAGCTTGAATGCATGACGGGCAACGAAGACCAGCTTGACGTCGGGCCGCAGGGACATGCGCTCCTGGGCGTTCCGGGCACGCCGCCGGCGGGTGCGCTGTCGGGCGGTGTGCCGACGCCGGGCTCTGCCGCGGCGGACCGTGGCATGTCGGCGGGTCCCGGCGGCTCCTCGGTGCTGGCGCGGCTGGCCATCGACACCATGGAAGCATGGCTTCCCGGTGATCCCCGTATCAAAGAAGTGCGGGCGCTCACCGTCGGCCTGGCGCGGTCCTCGGCGGCCCTCGACCTGCGGCTGGCGCGGGTCTGCTGCATCATCCAACAGCACGATCTACGCACCCTGGGCTACGGTTCGTTCACCGCCTTCGTGAGTGAACGGATGTGCTGGCAACCCTCCTGGCAGCGGCAGCTCGCCCGCCTGCTGCGCAGCGACCTCGACCTGGTCAAGCAAGCAGTCAACGTCGGGCTCGTGACGCTGACGGCGGCGGTGCAGGCGCCGGGGCGGGTGCCGCCCGCCGGGCAGGCCGCCTGGATCCGGGCGGTGGTGTCGGGGCAGTCGGCGGACCTCGCCTCCCGCAACGCCCGCCACGGCGACATCGACGTGCTGGACGGCGACGACGCCGCCACGGTGCGGCGGGCTCGGCGCCTCGCCCGGCTGCTGCTGGGGCGGGCCGTACCCGATCACATAGCGGACCAGCAGATCCTCGACTGGTTCCACAGCGGTCAGGCGCCCACGCAGATCCTGGATGACGCCCGGGCGCCCCGCCCCGCACCCGACCTGTCGCCTCCCTCCATGCCCGACGGTCTCGGCGACCAGGCGACCCCGGTGGTCGGGCCGTGGGAAGAACCGCGCGACCTCGACCACGCGCTCGAGATCGCCGACCGCCTCATGGCGATCCGACGGGTGCGGCAGGCGGTCCTCGGTCGCCTGCTCGACCAGATCAAGGACTGCTGGTTGTTCCTCGACTGGGGCCATGACCGCTTCACCGACTTCGTACGGGCAGATCTGGACATGTCGGTGCGGACGGCCCAGCGCCTCCGCAAGAAGGGGCGCACCCTGCTGTGGTACCCGCAGATCGCCGCCGCGCTGGACCGGGGGCTGACGCTGGCGCGCGTCGAAGCGCTGGGCCGCCTGGCCGACACCGCCGTCCAGGCGCGACAGTGGCTGGCGGTGGCCGACCGGGTCCCGCTGGGCGACCTGCGGCGCATGGCGGCCGACCCCGCCGACGCCCACCACAAGGTGAAGGCCCTGCGGCGCCTCGCCGACGACGCCCCGGACCTGGTGGAACGGGCCCTCCAGCAGCGCCAGGCCCGCCTGGACGCCCTGGCCGCGACAGAAACTGGCGGCAGCGCCACGGGGCTCGCCGGCTGGACCCCCGACGCCCCAAGGCTGGGGCCCCCGCGGGTGGGGGACGGGCCCGACGCGCCGCTGGATCATTCCGCGATCCGGATCACCCTCCGCCCCGACGCCCCGCCCAAGCCGACCGACGGCCCCGAACGCTGCATCATCGTGCCGACGGGGCTGCTCGATGCTGCGCGCTGGCTGCTCGACCACGTGCAGCCAGCCCCGCGCAAGGGCACCGCTCGCCACGCGGATCACACCTGCGAAAACCCCGAATGCCGCCGGCGCACCATCAAGATCCACGTCCACCACATCACGCCGCGCTCACTGGGCGGATCCGACGATCCCGACAACCTCTGCTGCCTCTGTCCAAACTGCCACCTGCGCCTGGTCCACGGCGGCTTCATGGCCATCGAACGGGTCGACGACGTCGACGTCTTCCTGTACCCCCAGCGCGCGGTGGTGGTGCGATGACCGGCCCTCCCCTACCCGCACCCCCGCACCAGCCCCACCGCCACCAGCGGCACCAGCACCCCGGCCCCGACCAGCCACTTGCCGCGGCCCGTCAGGCCCTTGCGGCCCTTGAGCACGAACATGCCCGTCACGGCCAGCAGGCAGAGCACGCCGGCGTAGACGTCGGCGACATAGGTCCACAGACCCCGCGGATGGTTGAGGTGCAACCGGTTCATGTCACGCAGGACCAGGCGCTCTCGCGGTCGCTCGACCATGGCGACGCCGGCTTCGACATCGGCGTCAACGGTCCAGCCGTCGTAGAAGAGCTGGATCTTGTGGGGCGACGATCGGAAGCTGTCCTTGGGCGGGCCGGGCAGGTCAAGAACGTCGACCAGGGCCCGCTCCATGGTCTCCCGGTCGGTGACGGGCAGCGGGTCGAAGCGCTCCTGCTGCCGCACGAACCGGAAGCTGGGGTTCCAGTCGTCGGTGTGGTTCACCGCCAGGCCGCTGATGGCGTAGACCAGCGTCAGCCCGACGGCCAGGTAGCCCAGGTCCCGGTGCAGGATGTTGTTCCACTTGCGCCAGACGACGCGCTTGCCCACGGCCGCACGCTCAGTCTTCGACGACGGCGCCGGTGCCTTCGAGCTGGTAGTAGACCTCGGGGCCCGTGATGGTCGACGGGTCGAAGTCCTTGCCCTGCTCTTCGGCGTGGTGGCGGGCACGCTCCAGCGACTGCTCCATGGTCAGCTCGTACCGGGCCAGGGTGCCCTCGAAGGTGCCCTTCCGGCCCTTGACGTCCGGAGTGAACACGATCACTCCGTCCTTGACCTTGAAGCGCAGGGTCTGGAATTCCTGGTCGCTGGCGATGGCCACCCAGCAGCCCCGCTTCTGGCAGACATCCGTGATGAGACCCTGCACGCGGACGGTCTTGCCCACGTAATCATCGGGGCTGGCGAGCATGGTGCTGATGAGCACGGTGTCGTCGCCGTGCACACCCTCGCCGAAGGTCACATCGGCCAGGGCCGGGGTGGCGGCGAAGCTCAAGACGAGGGCGAGGAGGGCTGCGCGCATGGAGGGCTCCAGGGATCGGAAGCACCGCGCTAACACCCCACCCCGCCGCCCCCAGCGTGGTGATTGGTCGCGATACGCGCCGCCCTCACTCCCCGTCGAGCAGGCAGTCGTCCCCCGGCTGGCAGATCCGCCCCATGGGACCCGGGCTGATCCCGGCCGCCCCGGCCGCGGCGAGGTCGGCCTCGATCAACGCCCGCAGATCGGGGCCCTCGGCCAGCACCTCCACCCCCTCGAGCATCGCGTAGCCGTCGCCGCCACCCAGCAGCCAGGTGTTGGTCACGGCCAGCACCTCATCGTCCGCTGCCAGCGGCAGGGGCGCGCCGTCGTCGTCGAGCAGGTGCAACTCGGCGACGCTGTTGGAGGCGGTGTCGTGCCGGAACACCATGCCCGCCACCTGCAGCCAGTTGCCGCTGCCCGGCCAGCCGTCGGTGGCTTGTTCCACCACGGCCTGCAGCACATCGCCGTCGATGCGGACCAGGCGCAGCTCGGTGGGGTAGGGCAACAGCTCTTCGAGGTGACGGCGGGTCAGCTCGCTGCCGGCGGGGATGTCCTTGTCGATGCGCAGCCCGCCGCTGTTGAGGAACGCGACCTGCGCGCCCTGGTCGGCGAAGCTGGCCAGCGCGAGCCCGGCCGCCCAGTCGCCGAGGCTGGTCTCCCGCGACCGGATGGCGGCCTCCTCGGCCTCCAGCCGCACCGCGGTGCGGCCCAGGGTCGCGTCGAGGCAGGGGTAGCGTTCGTCGTGGTCGGCGCAGAAGCCGCGCTCGTGGTCCTCGAGCCACTGGTCCACGCGCTCCTCCACCTCCGGGTCAGGGGCCACGGCCATGTCCAGGTTGACGATCTCCGGGGAGAGGTGCGGGCCGTCCGCGCCGAGCTGCACCCGGGTGACGACGGCGCTGACGGCGTCGGCGTCGGCCTTGACGACGTAGCGGCCGTTGCTGGCCTGGCGGAGCATGTGGCTGTGGTCGTGCCCACCGACGACCAGGTCGGGCCCGGCGTCCCCAAGCGTGTCGAGCAGCGCGACGTCGTCGGCGGCGTTGAGGTGGGTCAGGGCGACGACGAGGTGGGCGCCCGCCCCGCGCAGGGCCGCCGCTTCGCGGCGGACGGTCTCCAACGGATCGGCGTAGCCGTCGACGTAGGAGGGCGACGCGAAGTCGCCGCAGATGCCGATGATGCCGACCCGGGCCCCCGCGACGTCGACCAGCGCGGTCGGCACGAGGTTGTCGGCGGCGATGACCGGCCGGTCGTCACGCTCGGCGAACTCGATGTTGCTGTTGACCCAGGTGAAGCCGGAGCTGTCGATGCTGCCCTGGAGCTGCGTGACGTGCTTGTCCTTGCCCTTGTCGAACTCGTGGTTGCCAAAGGTGGCGAACATCATCGGGTCGAAGGTGTCGGGGTCGCCGTCGAGCCAGCCCAGCATGTCGATCATCTGGGCGCCGTCGTAGGTGCGCGACAGCAGCGAGGGGTACAGCAGGTCGCCGGCGTGCAGGACGAGCACCGGGCCCTCGGCTTCGAGCTGCTTCCGCAACGTCCGCACCCGCGCCATGCCACCAGCACCGCTCTCCTGGCGGCCCTCGATGCGGTAGGTGTCGTTGATCGACAGGATGGTGAAGGCGGCCTGCACCGGTTCGGGCCCGGCGGGCGCGACCGGCTTGGCACAGGACAGCAGCAGGAAGGTGATCATGGCGGACCCCGCAGAGCGCAGCGCCTATCTCAGCACGGTTCAGCCCTGGCCGCGACAGGATCCACAGATGGTGGTGCAGACACCGGTCTTCTCGATCCGGCGTCATCTGGCGCGCTCCCCGCGCACCGGGCAGACCGCGCCCTTCCTCGTGCTGGAGACCTCGGACTGGGTCAACGTCATCGCCCGCGACGGGCACGGCCGGGTGGTCATGGTCGAGCAGTACCGCCACGGCACGGACTCGGTGACCCTGGAGATCCCCGGCGGCATCATCGACCCCGGCGAAGACGCCGCCACCGCCGCGCTGCGCGAGCTGGCCGAGGAGAGCGGCTACCGCCCGGCCCCCGGCGCTACGGTCAAGGTCATCGGCAGCGTCCAGCCCAACCCCGCCATCCAGAGCAACCGCTGCGCGACGGTCCTTGTGGACCCGGTACTGCCGGGGCAGGCCTCCCCCGACCCTCTCGAGGACCTCGCCGTCCACCTCGTCGACGAAGCCGCGCTGGGCCAGCTCGTCGCCGAGGGCGTCATCACCCACGGCCTCGTCGTCGCGGCCCTGTTCCACCTGCACCTGCACGATGCCGGCAGCCGCTGATCGCGCGCAGCACCTCGATCAAGCCGGGCACCGGCGCGGCGCCCTACCAGCTCCCACTGTTTCCCATGCTGGCCCACGGCTCCTGCACTGGCAGCGCGTCACCGGCCTGGAGCAGCTCGACGCTGATGCCGTCCGGCGAGCGCACGAAGGCCATGCGGCCGTCGCGGGGCGGGCGGTTGATGGTGACGCCGGCGTCCTGCAGGCG
>CAZRFD010000204.1:0-11240 GCA_964599085.1 uncultured Enterobacterales bacterium
ACCGGTCATTGTCTTCGACAATGTCGGTGCCCTCTGGCTGGCGGGGGGAGGGCCAACCCTCCCCCCGCATCGCGCGCGACACGCGCGCTCCGGAACGCCGGACCGCCCCCTCCCCGCCGCCTGATGGGCGGCGGGCGCCTGCGGCGCCGGGCAGAGGCTCGGCGCACCACGAGATCGTCCGAGAGAGGACGAGATCCTGATCGGTACCGGCGAGCACACCTGCGGCCACGGCTACACCTACGACGACGCAAGCTCTCGCTGCTACCGCGGCGACGACGCCGAGCTGTGGCTCGACATCACCTGCATGCACCCCAGCTCGGAGGGGCACGCCGGCATCGCCGACCTGTTCCTGGCCGTCGTCGACGAGTAGTCAGCGCCCGCCGGCGGCCGTCGGTGGAGCTACCGCCGGTTGATGTCGAAGAAGCTCCAGATCCGTTCGTTGCCCCAGTCCCTTGGCACGACGCCGATGGTCCGCTCCGGCAGGTACTGGTCCCCGTCGGGCCAGGCGTGGCCGCCGCCCTCGATGCGGAGGTGCTCCAGCGGCCGGTCGCAGCCCTGCCAGATGACGTGGGTCGTGGTCGTGCCGTCGTCGGACGTGTCGGGGACCGCTGCTTCGAGCGGGTCTCCCTGGCAGTGGAGGATCGCCGCCCACTCGTCCATGGTGCGCTGCACGCTGACGTGTTCCTTGCCGCGTTGTCCGGTGGGGCAGTCGGGCTCGCCGCCGTCGTACTTCCAGCAGGGGTCGTCAGTGCCGTGCACGTCCAGCACCGCCACCGGCGACGTGGGCTCGCAGACATCTGAAGTCGTGAGCTGCATGGCGCCCGCCACCGGCGCCACTGCCGCGAAGATGTCGGCGGCTTCGCAGGCCAGCCGGTGGGACATGGCGCCGCCGTTGGACAGGCCCGTGGCGAACACCCGCCCCGGGTCCACCTCGACCCGCGACTCCACGTCGTCGAGGAGATCACGGATGTAGGAGACGTCGTCGATGCCGTCCTCGCAGGCCTTGCCCGACGCGCACCGCCAGTCCCCGACACCGCCGCCCGCGTTCCAGGTGCGCCGGTTTCCGAACAGGCCGCCAGGGGTACCGCTGGGGTAGACGACGGCGTAGCCGCGACCCTGCGCCTGGACGTGCAGGCAGCTCTCGTCGTCGGGCTGCCCCTCGCTGCAGGAGGTGCGCTCCGCCGACTCCTTGCTGCCACCGCCGCCGTGCAGGGCCACGATCAGCGGGACCGGCGTCTGCCCGTCGTAGGAGTCCGGCAGGACGAGATCGTAGGGTCGGTCGTCCCAGCCGGGTACGTCGCACAGCGCGATCCCGGGGCCCTCAAAGTGGTCGAGGCAAGGCCCGGCGTCGAGGAATTCCCTGTGACATCCCGTCGCGAGGAGGCCGGCCAGCAGCAGCGCGGAAGGAGCGGCGTGACGTTGCATGTCGGCCAAACGACGGAGGGGAAGGCGCGACCGGCCGAGCCAGCGGCGCGCGGAAGGTGCCCACGAGCAGCCTGCTGCCAGGATACACCGCGCGGCCAAGAGGTCGACGTGCCCCTGCTGCTCCCCATCCTGTTCTCGCTCGCCTGCGGCGGGTCCAGCCCCTGCGCCCCCGACAGCATCGACGCCGGCACCGGCCAGGCCACCATCGACGGCCAGGGCTGGGCAGGCAGCGGCGCGCTGTGGTCCTGGGCCGGCGACGCCGCGCAGATCACGACCGCCGACGTGGACGGGTGGCGCCTGACCATCGTGGCCAGCGCCGACGCAGGCGGCACCCCCGTCTCCGACGCGCTGGCGACCGACGGCACCGTCGACGTGCCGCTCGGCAACGGCAGCTTCGTCGCCGCCTACCCCTCGGGCAGCAGCGGCAGCTACGCCGCCCGTGACGAGGGCGACGGAAACCTCACCCTGACCCGCGTCGGCGACGCCCTCGGCGTCTGCTTCGACGCCACGGCCTTCGCCGCCGACGACACCTCCGTGGAGCTCTCCGACGGCCTGATCGCCGCCGAGTGCACCGGCGACTGCGGCTGACCCCCTCTCCCCGCGGGCGGACCCCTTCACCCGGCCACGCCCAGCCAGACCCGGACGACACGATGAACGCCGAAGCCCCCGCAAGCGAAGCCAGCACCACGCTGCGCGAGGGTCCGGAGCTGATCAAGGCCAGCAAGCCCTTCGCCGTCGAGAACCGCGGCCGGAGCTGGTACGAGCTGATCATCAGCCTGATCTGCTTCGGTGCCTCCGAAGCGATGGCGCTGGCGGCCCCCTGGCTGGCGCTGAAGCTGGTCGGCATGGTGCTGGCCGCGCTGATGACCGTGCGCCTGTTCATCGTGTACCACGACGCCCTGCACGGCGCGATCTTCGTCAAGAGCCGCCTTGGCCATGCCTTCATGTGGCTCGTCGGCCTGTGGACGCTGGCGCCGCCCCCCGTCTGGCGCGAGACCCACGACTACCACCACAAGAACAACTGCAAGCTACCCGGCACCGCCATCGGGTCCTACCCGGTGGTCACGACCCGCATGTGGCGACGAATGAAGCCCAAGGAACGGCGCACCTACAAGATCGCGCGCCACCCGCTGTTCATCCTCTTCGGCTACGTGACCATCTTCATGGCCGGCATGATCGGCGCCGCGTTCGTCCGACGCCCCAAGACCCACTGGCCCAACATCGTCGCCATCGTGCTGCACTTCGCGCTCATCGGCCTCGTCGCCAGCACGCTCGGCTGGGTCTCGGCGCTCACCGGCATCGTCGGAGTGATCTTCATCGCCTGCGCCGCCGGCAGCTACCTGTTCTACGCGCAGCACAACTACCCCGACGCCCAGTTCTCCGACCGGCAGCGCTGGACCTACACCGGCGCGGCCCTCGACGCGTCGAGCATGTTCGACATGCCCGGCTTCATGCACTGGTTCACCGGGAACATCGGCTACCACCACGTCCACCACCTCAACCACCGCATCCCCTTCTACCGGCTGCCCGAAGCCATGGCGGGCATGCCCGAGCTGCAGCACCCCGGTCGCACGAGCTGGAGCCCGCGCGACGTCGCCGCCTGCCTGCGCCTGAAGCTGTGGGATCCGTCCCAGAAGCGGATGGTCGGCTGGTCCGATCTCAAGCTGGGCTGAGGCCCGCTGAAGGGGCTCCGCACGCCGGAGTCCTGGTTCAGGAGTCCTCCATGGGTGTGCTCACGGCACCGGAAGCTCGCATCGCCCGGGCACTCGGCCAGGCGATGTTCCCCCGGGAGGCCGACGGCCTGCCCGACGGCCACGACGCCCACGTCGTCGACTACCTCGACGAGCTGTTGTCCATCGCGCTGCCGCTGGAGCGCACGCAGCTCCGGGGGCTCTTCCAGCTCTTCGAGCGCGGCTTCATGGCGCTGAACCGCGGAAGCCTGGCCGACGCCGACGCCGACGTCGTGTCCGACTACCTGCGGAGCTGGGAGGAGTCGCCGACCTACGCCCGCCGCATGATCTTCGAGGGGCTGCGGTCGATCTACCTGATGGCCTGGTTCGGCAGCGACCGGGTCAACACCGAGGTCGGCGTCACGGCCGCGCCCGACCCCGACGCACCCATGGAGTTCCTGCGCCGCGTCGCCGCCGGCATGGACGAGCTGCAGGCCGCCGAGGAAGCCCGCGCCGAGCCGCCCGCCGCACGCCCTGACGCCTTCATCGGGCAGCCCGAGGGGCTGTTCGAGCACGGCGACTACAGGGGGGACATCCGCGAGAGCTGCGACGTGGTGGTGGTGGGATCCGGCCCCGGCGGCGCCATCGCCGCGCTCGAGCTGGCCCGCGCCGGCAAGCGCGTCATCCTCGTCGAGGCTGGCCCGGTGGCCCGCCGCGATGATCTCAGCCGCGACGGCGGCATGACCATGACGAAGCTGCTGTGGGACTCGGGCATGCGCACGACCCGCGGCAACATCATCGCCCCCACCATGCAGGCGCGGGTCCTGGGCGGCGGCAGCGTGATCAACAGCGCCATCTGCCTGCGCGCCACCGACGCCGCCCTCGAATCCTGGGCCGACGACCACGGCGTCGAGGGGCTCTCCAGCGCCGACCTCGCCCCCCACTTCGACGCCGTCGAAGCCTTCATGGGCGTGCGGCCCGTCGACGAAGACGTGCTCGGCCCGCGCAACCGCCTGTTCGCGGAGGGCGCCGCGGCCGTCGGCCTCCACGCGACCCCCATCCTCCGCAACGAAGCCGGCTGCATGGGGTCTGGCGGCTGCCTGTACGGCTGCCGCAACGGCGCCAAGCTCTCCCACGATCGCCGCGGCGTCCCCGAGCTGATCGAGGCCGGTGGCCGGGTCTACACCTCGGTCCAGTGTGATCGGGTCATCCTCCGCGACGGCCGCGCCGTCGGCATCGAGGGCGCCGTCGTCCACCCCGCCACCGGCCAGCGCAGCCACGGCGTGCGCATCCTGGCCCGCGCGGTCGTGCTCGCGGCGGGCGTGATGGCCACCCCCGCCATCTGCCAGCGGAGCGGGCTGACGACACCGACCATCGGCAGCAACCTGCGGATGCACCCCGGCACCGTCGTCGCCGGCGAGTTCCCCGACCCCATCCACCCCTGGTCCGGCGCCACCCAGGGCATGCACGTCCTCGACCTGCTGCCCTACGGCATCAAGCTGGAGACCCTATGGGCGGACCCCGCGCTCATGGCCTTCCGCATGCCCGGCTTCGGCCGCCCCCTGAAGCGGGCCCTGCTCCGCTACCGGAACATGGCCACCTGGGATGCCTGGGTCAGCGGCGACGACAGCGTCGGCAAGGTGCGACAGGTCGCCGGCGCTCCCCGCACCTCGATCAGCTACGACCTCGGCATGGCCGACATGCGCCGCCTCCAGCACGCCACCGCCACCCTCTCCGAGATGTTCTTCGCGGCCGGGGCCACGAAGGTCTACCCCGGCATCCACGGCCTGCCGCAGGTGCTGCGCTCCGCCGACGAAGTGCCTGCCCTCCGGACCGCCCGCATCGACATCCACGCCGTGCCCAGCGGCAGCAACCACGTCTTCGGCACCATGCCCATGGGCGACGACCCCAATCGCTCGGCCACCGCCGGCGACGGCGCGGTCCATGGCGTCGCCGACCTCTACGTCACCGACTCCAGCCTCTTCCCCAGCACACCGGGTGTGAACCCGATGCTGACGATCTGGGCCGTCGCCCACAAGATCGGGCGCGAGCTCGCCCGGAGGTACTGATGAGCGTCTACCGACCGCCTGCCGCCACCTGCACGGTCCGCGTCTACAAGTCCGGCCTGCTCTCCCGCGTCGGCCACGACCTCGAGCTGAAGGTCTCCCGCTTCTCCATCCAGGTCGAAGACGGCAAGATCCACGCCGAGTTCGACGGCACCTCGCTCGAAGTGGCTGGCGCGCTCGAACACGGCCGCGTCGTCCGGGGAAAGCTCTCCGACAAGGACAAGCGGGACATCCTCGACAACATCCGGAAGTCCGTGTTCAAGAAGCACGACGCCCGCGCCATCACCTTCGAGTGCGAGGACCTGGAGCGCACCGATGACGGCGCAGAGGGCAGCGGCACCCTGACCATCCCTCCCGCCAGCAGGGCGGTCGACTTCGAAGCCGAACAGGTCAGCGACCGGCTCGTGTGCGCCCTGAAGCTGCACCAGCCCGACTACGGCATCACCCCCTTCAGCGCGCCGCTGGGCGTGCTCAAGATCCAACCCGACATCGAGGTGCGGGTCGAGGTGCCGGCCGAGGGGTGAGCTTCCGCGGGTGGCCCACCGCCCGCTCAGCCCCGCGACAGCCGCCGCAGCTCTGCACGGTTGAACTGGCGGAGCATCGCATCCGCGAGGTCCTGCTGGCCCCACTCCGCAGCCATGCCAGCGGCCAGCTCCACCTCTGCGGTGGTCGCACCACCGGATGCCCGCGTGACCTGGGCCAGCGTCTTCACCAGGCTGCGCAGCACGCCCGGCGGATACACGTCCGCCAACAGGCGGCAGTGCTGCTGCAGCCACTCCCAGGGCCCCAGGTCCACACCCGGCATCACCTGCAGGATGAGGTGTTCGAGGGCCCGCTGGATGGCGTCGTCCGCACGATCCGGTGGCGCCTTGGAGAACAGCGCCTGCAGCCGGCCCCGCACGAAGTCCAGCTCCTTGCGGTCCACGGGTGCATCGGCCTGCGCGACCGCCACGAGCAGCGTGGCGAGCGAGTCGATGGTCTGCCAGTCCGGAGGGAGCACGAGGAGGAACCGAGGCTGCGAGCGTCCAGGCCGTGCAGGGTCACTGCACACAGGCCAGTCTAAACGCCCTGCCCCTCCCCGACGAGGGGAGGAGCGTCACGCCGGCGTGGCACGCGTCGGGCGCCGGCCCCCGACGACCTGGACTCACCCGCCGTAGACGCCGTCCGGCCCGTCGAACTCGGCCCCGTTGAACCGCGTCCCGGGGCTGTACGCCTGCTTTGTCAAGGTCGAGTGGTCGACGTAGTCGGTCCCGGTCACGTCGGGCGAGAGGTTCAGGCTGGCGTCCGAGACCGCCGGCACGGTGCCGGACAGATCCGCCGTGCCCCACGCAAGCGTCGCGAGCGCCGTGCCGTCGGAAGCCGCCACGGTGATGCGGTCACCAGCATCGGTGAGCGCCAGCATGTTCTCGTTGCCCGGATCGTCGTTCTCCGCGGTCACGAAGCTGGCGTTGGCGACCGACAGCCCCGACACGTCACCGCCGCCGAAGACGACGATCGCCTCTCCAGCCCGCAGCGCCGTGCCGGCGGCGAAGGTGTGTCGCGGAAGCCCGGGGAAGTCCTGGTCGGAGATCGTCACTCCGGACAGGTCCACGGACGCCCCACCCACGTTGACCAGCTCGATGAACTCGTCCTCCAGCTCGTCGGTGGAGCCGTCCCCGTTGGGATCCCCATCGACGCCGCCGCTGGCGAGCACCTCGTTGATCACCAGATCGCCGGCCTGCACCACCGACAGCGTCACCGAGATCGCGAGCGTGTCCTCGACGCCGTCGAGCGACGCGATCACGTCGGCCGTCCCGCCGCCGATGGGCTGGATCTCGGGCTCGGCGTAGACGCGCAGGACGTCGGTGTCGGACGAGGACAGGGTCACGAGGTCGGTGACGTCGGCGATCGAGCCGTCGTCGTAGGTGCCCATCACCGACACCGTCGTCACGTCGCGGGTGGTGATGTCGACATCGGTCGCCGCCACCTCCAGCGACACCAGCGAGCTCGTGCCGCCGCCGTCCGCGCCGCCGTCCGTGCCGCCGCCGTCGGTGCCGCCGCCATCGGCGCCACCGTCCGCGCCACCGTCACCGGTCCCGCCATCTGCCACGCCGCCGTCGGTGCCGCCGCCATCACCGGTGCTCCCGGAGTCTCCGCCCTTGTCCCCGCAGGCGAGCTGCGTGGTCAGGGGGAGCAGGGCGAGGGGGAGCAGGAGCAGCGGCAGCGCCAGGTTCTGCAGGGAAGCCATGAGTGTCTCCTCAGAGGCAGTTGGTTTCGCCGGGGGAGGACCCGCAGGAGCTGGCCGTCCAGTTGTCTTCGGTGTCGCCGCCGGCCAGGTCGACCTTCTCGACGCTGACACCGTTGCCCGGGTTGAAGGGGTGGGTGTAGCTGTCGATGAGCGAGGACACGTCCGACTCGAAGAGGTAGACCTCGTCGTTTGTCGCCAGCCCGGAGCCGATGGTGCTGTCGTCCGTCGTGACCACCAGCACCCCAGCGGGGATGCTGTACTCGCCGGCATAGTCGGCGTCGAGCACGACCGCGTACTCGCCAGCCCCCAGCACGGTGTCGTAGGGGTCCGTCCACCCCAGGATGGTGTCCAGGGCGTCGCCGTCGTACACCGCCATGTAGAGCAGATCGATGTCGGTGGTCCCGGCGTTGTACAGCTCGATGAACTCGCCGGTGCCCTCGTCGAGGGGGTTGGACATCACCTCGCTGATCACCAGCTCCAGATCGCTGTCGACGATGGAGGAGCTGCCGCTGGCCGCGCAGTTCTCGACGCCCGGGCTGCTGCCCGAAGCACAGGTGCTCGCCGTCCAGTTGTCTGAGTCATCGATGCCCGCGTAGTTGCCCTCGTCCACCTTCTCGGCGCTGGTGCCGTTGCCGGGGTTGAACGGGAACTGGAAGGCATCGATGAGGCTCTGGCCGTCGGTGTCGTACAGGCTGACGGCGTCGGCCGTGGACAGGCCGTTGCCGAGGTTGGCGTCACCGGAGCTGACCACGACGACGCTGGAGTCCAGCGCGTACTCGCCGGCGTAGCCATCGTCGACGACGATGGCCCGGCTGCCCGCGGCCAGGACCGTGCTGCCGCTGTCGAAGGCCGCGATGGTGTCGTCCTGGTCGCCATCGGAGATCACCAGCCCGGCGAGGTCGATGTCGTCACCGCCCACGTTCCAGATCTCGACGAACTCGCCCGTCGCTTCGTCCAGCGGGTTGGCCATCACCTCCGTGATCACCAGCGGCGAGCACACACCACCGGCGGCACCGTTCAGACGCCCCGGAGTCCGCCCGCGGGTGCAGCTCGCGTCGCCGTCGACCCAGTTGGTCTCAACGTCGCCGGCCGTGTAGTCGACCTTCTCGTGGCTGATGCCGTCGCTGGTGTCGCCGGGGAAGCTGAAGCTGTCGATCAGCGTGCTGCCGTCGGCGGCGTACAGGGTCACCGTGTCCGACGAGTTGGACAGGCCGTTGCCGATGGTCGTCCCCGCCGACAGCAGGGTCACGCCGGCCGGCAGGAAGTACTGGTAGGTGTACTGGCCGTCCAGGATGACGGCGTGCTCGTGCGCTCCGATGATGGTGGAGCCACCCTGGAAGCCCGTCAGCGTGTCGGAGTAGCCACCACCGTCAGCGATGACGAGCCCCGACGCGTCGATCTCGGTGTCGGTGGGGTTGTACAGCTCGACGTACTCGCCGGTGTTGTCGTCGGCGGCGTTGGCCAGGACCTCGGTGATGATGAGCACGGAGGGGTCGCCGGACTCGGGGAAGCAGTGCGCCGCGCCCGGGCTGCTGCCGGACGCGCAGACGCTGGGCCGCCAGTTGCCCGCGGCGTCGCCGGTCTCGAGGTCGTAGGCCTCCATGGACACGCCGTCGCCGGGGTCGGTCGGGTAGCTGAAGGAGGCCGCGATGGTCGAGCCGTCCGTCTCGTAGAGGGTGACCTCGTCGCTGGTGGTGAAGCCGTTGCCGAGCCGGGTGTCGCCCACGGTCAGCAGCACGGTGTCCGCCGGGATGCTGTAGTCGTCGGCGTAGTCGGCATCGAGGATGACGGCATAGGCGCCCGCGGGCAGCACCGTCGAGCCTCCGCCGAAGGCCTGCAGGGTGTCGACGTCGTCGCCATCGGTCAGCACGAAGCCGGCGAGGTCCACCGGACGGGCCCCGGCGTTGTAGACCTCGACGAACTCGCCGGTGTCCTCGGTCGCGGCGTTGGCCATGACCTCGCTGATCACCAGGCGGTAGCTGCTGCTGGCGTACTCGTGGAAGCCGATGTCGACCCCATCCCCCTGGGGCCGGGCGTTGTCGTAGTAGTCGGTGACGATGGTGTAGGTGTCCGTGCCCGCGTCGATGGCCGGCGACGACGCCGACAGGCGGTAGTCACCGTTGGCGGCGTCTTCGAACAGCGGGTCCAGGCTGATGTCGGCGGAGTCGGCCGAGGCGTCCCCGACGTAGTCGGTGGTGTTGCCCCAGATGTCGTTGCCCGACCAGTCGCCGGCGCAGGCGTAGCAGTACAGCCCGTAGTAGTTGCTGGTGATGACGTTGTTGTGGACCTGCATGGCGACGCCATCGCCCACCGACACGGCACCCGTCAGGTAGGACTCGGTCCCGCCAAAGGCGTTGCCCACCAGGGTGTTGTGGATGATCTGGCCCGAGCTGGCGCCCAGCGCGTAGATGCCGCCCGCGGGGTTTGCACCGACGAGGCTGTTGGCCACCGTCACGTTGGTGCTGGTGTCGATGCCCACGCCGTACCAGTTGTAGGCCAGCAGCACGCTCTCGACGTAGACGTTGGATGCCGACTGGGCGAGCACGCCGCGCTCGGTGTAGTACACCGCGCTGTCCATGAGCTTGCCCTGACCACCGTCGAAGACGACACCCTGGTCGAGGTAGGCCACGCCGGTCGAGTAGTAGCTGGCCGAGTAGACCGCGACGTCCTTGAGCACCGAGTCGGTGTCGCTGGTGGAGTCGAAGGTCACCGTTCCGACGATGTAGGTCTCTGCGCGGCCGGCGCCGTCGACGGTCACGCCCGGGGCCATGGTGATGTCTTCGATGTAGACGCCGGGGGGCACCGTGACCGTGTCGCCGGGGCTGGCGGCGTCGATGGCGAGCTGGATGCTGGCCAGCGTGGCCTGGAACTCGACGTCCGGATCCCAGCTCGGGTCGTCGAGCTCAGCACCCGGGGAGGGCGCGACGAGGAAGCGGTGGGACAGGGGATCCGCGCTCTGCGAGGTGGGCGCGGTGCAGCTCGCCAGGAGCAGCGCGAGGACGGCCGTGCTGGGACGGTTCATGGATTCCTCCGGATTCGGGACGGCCGCTCGACATAAAGGGAGGCGGCCGGTCGCGCAAGCTCGCCCTCCGAGGCGACTTGCCACGGCGAAAGAGGCAACATCGATCACCCATCGCTGGCCTCGCTCCTCCTCACGCCACGCCGACCGGCCGAGAGCCGCAGACAGCGCCGTCCGCCCATGCGCCGCGGACGGGACCCATTCGGGGCGATGCGACAGGAAACCGAGGTCCAGGAGATCACTCTCAACGTAGTCGCGCGCGGTCAGGTCGTCGAGGGTCTGGACGAGACCATCCACGGTCGTGAACCTGCCCCGTACCTTCAACCGGCTCAACCAGTTCTCGAGAAGACCCTCCCAGGTGCTTCCTTCGAAGTCGTGAGCGCTCGGCTCACGGACAAAGAAGAACGTGAGTTCGACCGCGTCAGCATCCCAGGCGGGGGCGGCCCTGACACGGATCTCACGCAATGACCGAAGGGCTCGACCCTCGTCGCTTCCCTTGTCGTGCTTCTGGATGAGACGCCTCTGGAGCGGCTGCACGAGGTCGACGAAGTCGTCGGGAAAAGCGGTGCGAACTCTCTTGCGGGCAAGGGTGAGCGCGAAGCCCCTGGACTCGGCGTCGGTTCTGCAGCCGGCAGTGCGATTCCACCGCGCGATGACCGCCTTCTCCACGGTCATCACGCGGTCGAGGTCGGCAGCGAAGCCTTGGTCGGCGAGGGCGGGCACAACCGCGAATCGGGGCAGCCGACCCCGCATCGCCGAACGTCTATCAAGGTCGGACAACTTCAAGCAGAAAGGACCAGCCGCAGCCGGCCCGGGAGCCGACATCGCGGTGG
>CAZRFD010000205.1:0-11235 GCA_964599085.1 uncultured Enterobacterales bacterium
CCGCCCCTCCGCGCGGATCCGGTAGGCGGTGCGGACCGACATGTCGAGGTCGCGGCGCACCCAGTCGCCGAAGCTGGCGAAGCCCCAGCCCAGGAACGCCCAGCAACGGTGTACCTGGTCGAGCAGCCGCGCCAGGGCCGCGCGCCGCCGGTTGCGGGTGGCCATGAGCGCCCGGGCGCGGTGGATGGCGTCGTCGAGGTCCGAGGGTTCGGTCCAGGGCCCGCACAGCACGGTGGCGGGGTCGTCAGCGGTGTCGGGCCAGGAGGCGTCGGACAGGTCCGGCGGAGGGGGAGCCACGGTCGGATCGAGCAGGTCCGCCGGGACCGCCCCCTGGGCGTGCCACGCCTGCATCTGCCGGTCCGCGTCGCGGTCCGGAAGGCGACGGCCGACGAGCAGCCGGGTCAGCCGCCGTCCACGGCGCACCGCGTCGGCGTCGTCGCCTTGGAGCGTCCGGGTGCTGGCGCCACGTCTGAGCCGCCGAGCGGGGTGTGGAGCCCCCGCCACGACCGCTTCGATGAAGCGGCGCTGCTGGTCGACGGTCAGCCTGCCCGGCGCATCCAGCGCCCGGGTCAGCGGGATGACGCGGGCGTCCACCGCCGCCTTGACGAGGTCGAGGTCGCTGCGCAGCAGGCGCGCGAGGCTGCGCTGCCACGAGGGCTTCCAGCACAGCCCTTCCCGCAGGAAGGCGGAGAACGACGAGTAGCCGAGCGGGCGCAGGTCCTGCCGCTGGATGAAGCAGCCGGTTCGAGCGATCCGCAGGTCGATGGCACCGCGACCGCGCGACAGCGCGCGGGCAAGCTGCCGCACCCGCTTCAGCCGCCGGTCACCCGGCAGCCAGGCCTGCATGGCATCCACGACCAGGCCCGCGAGGGGCGGGGTCTCGGCCCGCACACAGGTGTTCTCATCGACGAGTTTCATGTCGACCCCACGCGCTGTCTGCGCCTGCATACCTTAACGCCATCACTCGGCCCACCGGCGGAAATTTCGAACGCCAACCGGACAGGTTCTGACCTTGACGTCACACCAGCCATGTGGCACCTCCGCATCGCGGGACAAGGCCGACAAGCGTCCCGCGCCGCCACCAGCCTGGCGTCACACCACCGCCCCCGTCACCGTCCTGCCATCGCGCGGCATCGCCGTCTGCAGCCCCCTGCCACCCGCTCACGGCTGCGGGATCGGCTCGTCCGGGCAGGGTTCACCGAGGATCAGGCAGCGCGCCCACACCGCCTCTCCGCCCAGATCGTCGGTGTCCACTTCGTGGTCCGCCGGTCCGTACTCGTAGGCCAGCGACAAGGCCCCGGCCACGAAGCCGTGCGGGCCGTTGAAGTCCGCGTCACACTCGGTCCACCCCGGCAGGATCTGCCCATACGCGTCCAAGGCGATGAACTCTTCACAGTCTACGTGGTTGGTCCCGGTCCAGGGGTGCGCCATCTCGTGCATGTACATCCAGACCATGCCCTCCCGCGTCGGAGTGGTGTCGAGCACCAGGAGCTGGCGGGTCTCCATCCTGATGGCGGCAGAGGCATGGTCGGGGTTGGCCATGAGGTCGCTGCCGACCTCCGTCGTCTCGATGGTCGAGGTGACCATGTCGTAGAGCGCCGGGCCCACGCGCTCATGTCCGTTCATGTCCGCCGTCATCCGGACCGCGTCGATGAAGGGCCGACGCACATAGCTGGCGTGGTAGTCGGTGGTGCCCTGGTCGATCTCGTCGACGCTGCCGAAGTCGAGCCAGGTGAACAGGTACAGACCGACCAGCTCGGCCGAACAGCCACCCGTCTCGGCGTCGGGGTCCGTCGACTCCGCACAGGTGGTCCGGTCGAGCCCGATGTCGGTCGCCAAGGCGTCGACACAGGGATCCGACCAGGTGGGATGCCCGCGGCTGCCGTCCGGCGCCTGCTGCAGCAACATCCAGTCGGCGAACTCCGGCGTGAAGCATGCGTCGGGGAGCGCTGCGTAGTTGGGCTGGAGCCACGTCTCCGGTCCGTCCGGTGGTGGGGCTGTGCAGCCGGACAGCAGCAGGGAGAAGGCGCCGAGCCAGCGGATCCGCTCCGACTGGCATGCCTCACGGGAACCGGTCACCAGGGCAGCAGGCACGGCTCACCGTTGATGAAGCAGCGGCCAAGCACCGCAAACCCAGCCATGTCCGCCGGGTAACCGAAGTCGTCATCGTCACCGTACTCAAAGCCGAGCGTCATCGCGCCCACCGACATCGCCCAGGCTCCCTGCCAGTCCCCATCACACACGGCGTCCCCCTTCACGGCGTAGTCATCCTGGGAGAAGGTGTAGAAGGACTCCGCGCAGGCTTCATGGTCGTGGCCGGTCCAGACGTGTCCCATGGCGTGGACAAGAGCCCCCACCCCGTACTCCCACCGCGCCGCGTCACCGGTCAGGGTGACACGATGACTATCGACATTGACGAACAGGCCCAACCCGTCCACCTCGGCCACGTCACCATCAGCATCGGGCACCGCGCCCTCGTCCATGGCCACCCCATCGATGGTCGAGGTGACCATGTCGTAGAGTGTCGGCCCCACCCGGTCATGACCCAGGGTGACCGCCGCGGACCGCACCGCGTCCATGAAGGGTTCGTGGACATAGTCTCCGTGGTAGTCCGCGACGCCCCGGTCGAGTTCGTCGACAGCCCCGAAGTCCAGCCAGGCCAGCTTGAAGACGGAAGAGAGCACACTGCAATCCGAGATCATGTCGTCCGGCCCCGTGCTGTCCGTGCACGATGCACGGTCCAAGCCGATGTCCACCTCCAGCGCCTGCACACAGGGGTCCGACCACGTCGGATGCGACGACTCCCCGTCCGGGCCCACCATCCAGAAGATCCACTCGGCGAACTCGCGAGTCCGACATTCTTCCGGCAGCGCATCATAGTTGTGCTGCAGCCCGCGCTCTGGCCGCGGCCCGCACGCGGCGAGCAGGGCCAGGGCAGGCAACACGGACGGACCCGGCATCACGGCTGCGCCGGGTGCACGGGGAGATCGATGGTGGTCGGCACGAGGGGGATCGTCCCCGCCGCCGTGTCCAGGGTGCCCGAGATCAGCGCCAGCCGGAGGTAGCCGACGTGCCGAGAGACGACGCCCGTCGCCTGCCAGCCGGCGCCCGTGGCGTCGTTCCAGCCACGCACCGGAACCCTGGAGCACGGCGCCTCGGGGCAGCGAGGGTCACCATCCTGGGACAGTGGCCTCGGGAGGTGTCGGTGCGCGCAGGCCAACGCAGGTCCTCTTCAGGTGCATGCCCGCCACAACGGCGCGGCCGGCCCAGGATAGCACACACAACCCTCCTCCCCGGCACCCGCCGCAGCCGATCACCCCACCGCGGCTCCGCGGGCCTCACCCCACGACGTTGACAGACCCACCGGCCAGCAGCGCGTCGAGCTGGGCGACGAGCTGGTCGTGGTCGACGAGGGCGGCTTCCTCCTGCTGCTGTGCCCCGGGCACCAGCATGGTGTCGAGGTCGACGATGGGGTTGGCACCGTCGACGTAGGTGTCTCCCTCGTACTGCTTGCCGCGGATCATCGACTCGTCCCAGCCGCCGAAGGGCAGGTCGGCCCAGTCGCTGAAGTCGGCTTCTCCGTCCCAGTGGGCGTACCACAGGGGCAGGTCGGAGAAGGCCGTGCTGTTGTCCATCACGTCCGTCCAGAAGCCCCAGCTCGTGTAGATGCCCACCTCCATGTCCAGCTCGCGGCGGGTGATCTCGATCTGGGCGGCGTCGACGGCTTCCTGCACCTTGCCGACCAGCTCGTCGACGGTGAAGCCGGCCGCACTGCCCTTGTCTTCGACGTCCAGCCACAGCACGCCGCAGGCGTAGCCCTCGATGCGATCGAACGCGGTGACGACCTGGTCGGTCATGTCCCGGGTGAAGTACAGGTAGGTGTAGGCGTCGGTGCTCAGACCGTTCGCCTGCAGGATGTCGAGCTGGGCGGCGGTGGTGTCCGCGTCCTGGGTGCCGACGATGGCGTGTTCGATGCCCGCGGCCTTCCAGGCGTCGACGTCGGACTGGGAAGGCTCGCCGCTCCAGTGGGAGATGTCGACGGCCAGCACCTGCTCCATTGCGGTGGCGCCCGCGTCGCCCTGGGTCGTGGTGCCGGTGTCGGTGGCGCCCGTGTCCTGCGTCGCACCCGTGTCCTGGGTCGCGCCCTGCTGCTGCTGGAGCTGATCGAGGCGGGCCGCGTTGCCACGGCCGCCACGCAGGTTGCCGGGGCCGGGGCGGCGCATGTCCTGGGGCAGGGGGCGCTGGGGGCGGCGGTAGCTGGCGTACTGGAATCCGGCCACGGGCTCTCCTGGGTTCGCGCCGTCTTGATGCAAGCGTCGGGCCAGCGAAGACGGGCCTTCCACCGTGCCGGGGAAGCCTCGGGCCGGGGCGCCCGTGCCCCGGTGTGGGGCACGCGTGGGACAGCTCGCCGCAGGCACAGCGGACGCGGCGCCAGGGATTGCCCGGCGCCCGACCGAGGATCCCGCCGACAAGCCCCCGCCGTGCGACAAGCTGGCGCCTCGCCCCCGGCAGGCACGCCCCTATGGAGGGACCTTCCCCGGAGCCCCCATGTCCGCCGATCCCACGTCCACCGCTCCCATGTCCGCCGATCCCACGTCCGCTGCCAACGTGACCCCGATCCTTGGCCGAGCGGCCCCGGTGCACGAACCCCACAAGATCAAGACGGTCCGCCGCGCGCCCTTCAGCACCGTCACCCAGCGGCGCCGCTGGCTCGCCGACCTCGGCTTCAACGTGTTGTCGCTCACCCCCGACCAGATCACCTTCGACATGGTGTCGAGGGGCACGGGCGCGTTCTCGCAAGAGCAGCAGGCCGCCCTGTACCTCGGCGACGAAGCCTACGCCGGCGCCGTCAACTTCGAGCACCTCCAGCAGGCCGCCGCCGACATCCTCGGCAAGCCCCGGATCGTCCCCGCCCACAACCTGCTCGGCGCGATCAAGCTCGTGGTCGCCACCATGGTCGCCGACGGCCAGCAGGTCCCGGCCAACACCCTCGACCTGCGCGACGCCCTCGCCCCCCGGGGCCTGCACTGCCCCGACGTCCGCGCGCGCGGCGGCGGCGTGTTCACCGGCGATGTCGACCTCGCCGCCCTGGAGCAACAGCTCGAGCGCGGCGACGTCGCCCTGGTCCACGTCGATCTGTTCGCCGACGCCCAGCACCCCGTCAGCCTCGGCAACCTCCAGCGGGTGCGCCAGCTCTGCGAGAGCTACGAAGTGCGCTTGTGGGTCGACGCCTCCCGCGTCGTCGAGACCGCCTGGATGATCCAACGGAACGAGCCCGGACTGTCCACTCGCTGCATCGCCGCCCTGGTCCGGCAGCTCACCGATCAGGCCGATGTGGTCATGGTCGACGGTGCCCAGGACCCGCGCAGCAACACCGGGGCGCTCCTCGCCACGACCGCAGCCCACGACCACGAGATCCTCATGAACGAGGTCGTGGTCTACGAGGGGCTGCACACCTACGGCGGCATGGCCGGCCGCACCATGGAGGTCCTCGCCCGCGGCCTCGTCGAGATGGTCGACGACGACCGCACCGACTGGATCATGCACCAGGCCGAGCGCTTCACCGCCCGCCTGCGCACAGCCGGTGTGCCCCTCGAGCGCGGCTGCGACGGCGCCTACCTCCTCGTCGACGACTTCCTCCCCCACATCCAGGACCACGCCAAGGACGCCCTGTCGGCCGCGCTCTACCTCCAGAGCGGGATCCGCTCAGTCAACCCCGGCATGCGGGACCGTGACCGCCTCGTCCCGGTACAGATCCCCCGCCTGGCCATGACCAACCACCAGCTCGACCAGGTCGCCGACGCCATCGCCGCGCTGTACCGCCAGCGCGACCGCATCGCCCCCCTCGAGCCCGTCGGCCACAGCCGCTGGCGGGACCAGGTCCGCTACCGCTGGATCTTCCCCGACCTGGAAGCCTTCCCCCTCACCGGCAGCCCCTTCCTGGTCCACACCTTCGAGACCATCGGCGCCCTGACCCCCGACAAGCGCCGCGAGGCCATCGAAGCCGCCGGCTACAACACCTTCCTGCTGCGGTCGGCGGACGTCACCATCGACTTCCTCACCGACTCGGGCACCTCCGCCATGAGCACCGAACAGTGGGCCGCCTACGAAGGCGCGATCCCCACCATCGGTGACAGTCGCCCCCACCGCGAGCTGGTCGCCGAGCTGCAGGATCTGTTCGGCTACCGCTACGTGCTCCCCACCCACCAGGGACGCGCCGCCGAGCACATCCTCTCCCAGATCTGCATCCGGCCGGGCCAGCTCGTGCCGGGCAACATGTACTTCACGACCACCAAGCTGCACCAGGAGATGGCCGGCGGGATCTTCGCCGACGTCATCGTCGACGAAGCCCACGATCCACAGAGCAGCTTCCCGTGGAAGGGCAACATCGATCTGCGCAAGCTGCAGAAGCTCATCGACGAGCACGGCGCCGACCAGATCGCCTACATCAGCTTCGAGCACTCCGTGAACATGGCCGGCGGCCAGCCGGTGAGCATGGACAACATGCGCCAGGTGCACGCCCTCTGTGCGCGACACGGGATCAAGGTCTTCTTCGACAGCACGCGGGTGGCCGAGAACGCCGAGATGATCCGCCGGCGAGACCCGCGCTACTCCACCGTCCCGGTGCGCGAGATCATCCACGAGATGATGATGTACGGAGATGGCTGCACCGTCAGCGGCAAGAAGGACTTCCTCATCAACATCGGCGGCGTGCTGGCCTTCCGCGACGACGCCGACCTCGCCGCGAAGGCCGAGGAGATGCTGCGGGTGTACGAGGGCGCCGTCAGCGACGGCGGGCTGCCCGTCGCCGACCTCGCCGCCATCGCCCAGGGCGTCTGCGAGATGCAGGACGATCGCTACATCCGGCACCGCGTCCAGCAGACCGAGGACCTCGGCGCGATGCTGCTGGAGCGCTGCATCCCCATCGTCACCCCGCCCGGCACCCACGCCATCTTCCTCGACGCGCGGCGCTTCCTGCCCCACCTCGACCAGGACGAGTACCCCGCCCAGCGGCTCGCGGCCGAGATCTACCTCGAGACCGGCGTGCGGGCCATGGAGCGCGGCAACGTCAGCAAGGGTCGCGACCCGAACACCGGCGACAACTACCGCCCCGCGCTCGAGCTGGTGCGGCTGACCATCCCCCGCCGGGTCTACACGCACGACCACCTGCGCGCGGTGGCCGACGGCATCGCTCGCGTCTGGCAGCGGCGCGACAGCATCACCGGGCTGACCTTCACCTACGAGCCGGGGCGCCTGCGCTTCTTCCAGGGCCGCTTCGAGCCGGCGGCCTGAGCGGCACGGCGACGCCGGCTCAGCGCAGCGCGGCCGGCACCACCGCCACCAGCGCGGCGTGGGCGGCGGCGGCCCGCTGTTGCAGCAGCGTGCGCTGGTGACCGAGCGTGTCGGTGACCCGCGCCTCTTCTTCGGCGCGCTGCTCGTCTGAGAGCGGGACGAGGGTGCACTCCGGCGGGATCCCGCGACCCTCGTAGGGTCCGTACTCGCAGCGCTGGACCTCGCCAGCGGCGAGGGCGCGGAGCACCTCGGCCTGCAGCGCGTCGAGCTGGGCAGTGCCGATCTTCGCCAGGGCATCCGGGGAGTCAGCCATGCGCTTGAGCAGGGCGAGGAGCGCGTCGTCGTCGGTCCCGCCGGGATCGTCAACGGACAGGTGGCTGTCGGCCACGTCCCAGGAAAGGCTGCTGCCGAGGTGCAGTTCCTCGACCGCGCCGTCCGCCCCATCCGACAGGTGCAGCAGCGTGATCTGCAGGCCACCGCCGAGGATGCGGCGACCGTCCTG
The DNA here is from genome assembly GCA_964599085.1 of uncultured Enterobacterales bacterium. GTDB lineage: Bacteria > Myxococcota_A > UBA796 > UBA796 > UBA2385 > J125. The sequence continues at coordinate 7,796 of CAZRFD010000205.1, forward strand.
GACGAGGCTCAGCCGCGCCCCCCAGGCGCCCTCTTCAGGGATCGCGCCGGTGTGCAGGGACATCCCGAAGGCCTGGGGCAGGTCGGCGGGGTAGTGCAGCGCCGACAGCTCGGCCCAGGCGCGACCTCGCTCGGTGCCGTCGGCAGCCCGTCCGACGAGGCAGTCGCGTTCGGGTACGACGGGGCTGCACCAGCGCTCGGTCAGGAAGTTGCCGATGGGGCGCAGCGGCAGGTGGCGCCAGGAAGCGTGGGCAGCGGCCAGGTCGGCGTGGACGGCGCGGTAGCGGGCGCCAGCGGCTGCGTCTTCGAAGACGAGCTGGTCAGGGGAGAGGGCGTCGGCGGACACGGTCGTGGCCTCGTTGGCGGCGGCCCGGGCCGCTGGCGCGACGAGGGCGAGGGAGAGCAGAAGAGCTTGGTTCATGGACATGGCGAGAGCATGCCACGGACGCGCGGGCTCCCCCCTGCGACGAAGACAGCGCGCGGCTGATCCGGCAGCACCGGGCTATCCTCGGCGCCTGCCACCGGAGAGATCTCGGCCATGCTCCTCGCCTTCCTGCTGACCCTCGCCGCCTGCCGCACTCCGGACCCGGCAGCCGCCGACTCAGGCGCTGGCTCTGGCGACGGCGGCGCCCAGGACGGCGGCGCTTCCGGGGCGTTGCAGCCCCACCTTCTCCCCGGCCCCGACGAGGAGGGCCACGACGCCGACCTCGCCGCCCTCGCCGACCTCTACGACCGCCAGAACCTCGCCATCAACTCCTCGCCCTTCGGGCTGTCCCTGGACGCCTACTTCTCGGAGCACGCCGCGGTGGACGCCTGGCTGGCGGACGGCAGCGGCTACAGCCGCGACGAGTTCGAGGCGCACAGCGGCGCCGATCTCTACGACCAGGTGTATTTCTTCGGCGAGATCGTCGATCTGGGCATGTTCGGCGGCGTGGGTTCGGTGGCCGAAGCCACCCGCTACGCTCTGCTGCGGGACGGCCAGGCCGTCGGCACCGACACCGTCGACGCCGCACGGCAGCGGGTGGAGCGCGCCATGCTCGCCCTGCACATGATGGCCACCATGCCCGGCGAGCCCGGCGTCCTGGTCCGCGGGCTCGGACCCAAGGAGCTGCCGGGGGTCGCCGGCCAGGAGCCCATCCCCCTCTTCGACGATCAGGGCAACCCCCAGCCCGAAGACAAGGGCGCCACCTGGCGCGAGGACTTCTCGGGGCAGTACCCCGACTTCCTGTGGCTGGACGACACCAGCAAGGACCAGTGGATCGGCTACGTCTTCGCGCTGGGCATGATGTGGGAGGTGGTCGCCGATGACCCCGACATCGACGCCGACCTGAAGACCGCCTTGCAGGACGACGCCCGGACGATGGGGCTGGCGCTGCAGCGGGTCAACCCCGACACCGGCCTGGATCTGACGCTCTTCGACGCCGACGGGCGGCCCACGAACCACCACGATCTGAGCGCCCGCGAGGTCGAGGGGGTCGTCAGCGACGAGCTGATCAACCCCTTCAACGCCACGATGGCGCTGGCCGGGCTCACCGTCTTCGCCGACATCAGCGGCGACCCGGACGTCGCCGCCTTCAAGGACGAGGTCGCCTTCGACCGCGGCTACGCCGAGATCGTGCCCAACGTCGGCGGCGTGCTCTATCTGTACTACCTGACGAACTACTCCAACGTGAACATGGCCTTCACCGCCCTGCACACCCTGCTGCACTTCGAGACAGACCCCGACCTGGTCGCGCTGTACCGCGACGCGGCCGTCGCGGCCTGGGCCGACGGCACCGACCGCGCCCCGTGGCACTTCCAGGCGGCATACTTCGACCTGCTGCTGGCCGCCTATGTCCCCGACGCGGACACCGACGGGCTGCTCACGCGGGTGCGCGCCGATCTGTCCAGCTTCCACACGCCTCCGTACTGGGACGATCCGGTGGAGAACTGCGACGAGGAAGAGCTGACCACCGGCCACTGTGTCGGCATCGACGGCGTCACCGAGATCGACCTGTACGGTTCCTGGGAGGGCGACGTCTTCGTCCCCGGAGAGGCCCGCAACGCCTACCCCGTGGCCACCTCCTACGTCCCCCAGTCCATCCGCCCGGCGAGCAACTTCGAGTGGCGCAGCGACCCCTACCGCCTGAACTGGACGGGGACCGACGGACTCTACCCGGGGGGTGACTTCCGGGCGGCCTACTGGCTGGGCCGCTACCTGCGGCGCCCCAGCCAGTAGGGCTCGAGGGCCGGCTTCCGACAAGCCGTGACACCACGGCTCCCGGCGACGCGAGACCATGGGGAGGCTCCCCGATCCCGCCGCTCCTTCCTTGCTGTGGCCGCAGGCAGCGGGTCTGTTGGATGCCCCTTGAAGCACCAGCGCACCGACGTGTCGACCACCGCCGAGCAGGACCTGCCGCCATCCGGCTCCACCGCGACCTCCACCGGCCCCTCTCTTGCCTCGTCGAACCAGTCGCGGGCCGAGACCCTCGCCCGCAGATCCCTGGCGGCGGTCGACCCGGTCGAGCAGGCCGCCGAGGCCGGGCTCGACTGGATGGGCCAGGCCATGCTCTCGGCAGCCGGCGGGGTGCTCGGTGCCGCCGCGGCGGGCGCCGGAGCTGCTGCGGGTGCGGGTGCCCCCGTCCACGACAGCATGGCGGGCTTCCTCGCCCGCGGGCTCGGCTTCACCGACGAAGACGGAGACTACGACAGCCCCGTGATCCAGGAGCTGATGGTCGAGCACGGCCTGTCGCGAGACCTCGCCGCCACCTGGGCACAGACCATCCACGACCGGGAGGTCCAGCGCAACCCCGAGGTGGGCCGGCTGCGTGGGCTGCTGCTCGAGCTCAAGCCCCGGGCCGACGGTGCCGCCGACGTGATCATGGCCATCGACGCCTTGGTCGTCGCAGAGTCCGCCGACCGCCCCGCCGACGCCCTCCGCCACCTGCAGACCGTCTACGCCGGCGTCACCTGCCTGCTGCCCTACGTCCCCGTCGTCTCCGAGACCCTGTTGGTGTACGGCGAGATCCTCGGCGACGCCGCCGACCGTCTCGACGAGCTGGCTGCGTCGGCCCGCGGCCGCGATGCAGGGCTCAGCGGCGTCGTCCACGAAGGCGCCTACAGTGGCGGGCGCGCGCTCGGCAGCTTCCTCAAGGATCTGCACCGGGGTGACATCGCGCCGCCCTCGGCCAAGGTCGTGCAGTGGGTGCTCGACAACGTCGACGGCCTGGAGCTCGCCACCGGCGAGGCGCCGCCCGTCGAGAAGCGCGCGCTGTTCGGCGTCGACTTCGTGTTGCCGGACAAGGTCGACCCGGCCGCGCTGCTGCAGTGGTTCCTCGACCACCTGTGGGAGGTCGGCCGCTACGTGTGGGGCGACCGCGTGGACGAACAGTGGGGCCAGCCCCAGTGCATGCGTGATCAATTAGCCAGCTTAAAGCAAGTCTATCAGCAAAACAAGCCAAA
>CAZRFD010000206.1:0-11027 GCA_964599085.1 uncultured Enterobacterales bacterium
GCAGCCGGCAGGGGCCGGTGGTGTTGAAGAAGCGGCGGGAGAGGGTCGGCATCATGCGTCAGCCTAACCGCGCGGTGGTGGGTGTAGGGTGGTCGGTACCGGCGACGGGGCCCATCTCCAGGATGATCGGCTGCAGCGCGGCCAGCACATCGGTGGAGAAGGCGCCGGGGAGCAGGTCGTTGACCAGCAGCAGCACCCGGCCGGGTTGCACGGGGGTGGCGAGGAGCGCCCGCACCCCCGCGTCGCGCAGCGCGGGGTCGGCGGCGTGTCGGGGACTGTGCTCGATGTCGTCGACTGTCCATGGAGACGGATCGGACATGGCCCGCCGGGTGACGCTGGTCGCGACCGGTCGTTCCTCGCCCCAGGCGGTGACGCTGTGCCGCCAGCCGTCGTCTGATCTGACCAGGACAGCGCCCCAGGTGGCTCCGGCGAGACGGCAGGCAAGCTCCAGCATGGCGTCGGGGGTGGTGCCGTCGTCGGCGCCGTGCCGCAGGGTCACGGTCGGATCGGTGAGGATGGCCGTCAGGTGGTGGCTGCTGGAGCTGGACAGCCCGGTCCAGGCGGTATCGGTCGGCCGCAGGAATGCGTGGTCGCGCTCCAGCCGGGCCACCCGGGTCCGCGCTCCCCACTGCCGGTACAGCGCGTGGGCCTGGCGGAGACAGTCGACCATGTCGGCTTCGTCACCGGTGCTGGAGGTGGCACCTGCGGCCAACTCGGCGGCGTGAGCCGCCACGTGACGGGCGCCGGCCCGGAGCGCGCCCTCCGTTGCGCTGAGCAGGATGCGCCGGGCCTGTCGCGCTCGCCCCCGAGACAGCGCGTGGGCGCCCTCGACCCACTCGACCCACCAGCCGCGGGGCTCGTCGGCCTTGTCCCACAGACCGAGGTGCTTGCGCGCCTCCCGGACGAACGCGGTGGCCTCGCGGCGTGACAGGTGCCCGGACGAAGCCAGCTCGCAGGCCATCACGGCACGGCAGGCGCGGCCGAACATCACGACGGGCAGGCGGGCCGGGTAGCGGGGGTGCGACGGTGGCCGCCGGACCAGCGCCGCTCGTGCCTCCGGCCCGGGATCCATGAAGCAGTGGTGGATCTGGGCCAGGGCCCAGGTCACGTGGTCGACGCTGGCGTCGGCGGTCTCGGTGATGAAGGTGTCGGCGGGAGAGGGGGTGGCGGGAGAGGGGGTGGCGCTGGGATCACGCAGCTCCGCGACCATCGTCCGCAGGCGCTCCAACACGCCGGTCGCCCGGTGCACGCGGTGCTGTCGCAGGAGCTGGAGGTGGTCCAGGGCGACGGCGTCCACGTCGGCCAGGGCTTCACCGAGCAGCAGCGCCCCCATCGCGTGCTGCACCAGCATGACGCCAGCGGCGGATGTGTCGCCCAGGGCCAGCGCGCCTCGGGCGTCGCGAAGCAGGCGCGTCTGCGCCTGGTCCAGGGGCAGGACCATTGGGGCGAGGATCGTCGAGAAGATGGCGGCGATCTGTCCACGGCTTCGCTCGCCGCCCGGGCGCCGCGAGACTTCGGTCGCGACCTGTCCGAAGCGAAAGCCCAGGTGCGGCCGGCCCAGGATGTGGGTGAAGAACACGGCGGGTCCGGTGTAGCCGATCGCCCCCTCGGGGATGGGGCCGTGCTCCAGCAGCCACGCGCAGTTGGAGAAGAGCTCTTCGGGCACGCCAGCCGGCGTCGTGGCGGAGTGGGGGATCGCCGACGCGGTGTGGACACGGGCCACCGCCCGGATCAGCGGGTCGGCAGGCTCGGGTCGGGCGACAAGCTCGCGCAGCGGGCGACCACGCCAGGCCCACAGGAAGCGCGCGACGGCGCGGAGGAAGTGCAGCGGTCGGAAGCCGTCGGCCAGAGACAGCCCGGCGGCCTCCAGGAAGGCCCGGCTGGTGTCGATGGCCCGGTCGTAGCGCTGGGTTCGCGTGGCCCAGGCGATGGTCGCGCAGGCCGCGGGGGCGGTGACCGCCAGCGACCGGGCCCGCTGCTGCAGGCGATCCGTCCACGCATCCAGCTCGGCGGGCCGGTCTCCCGCCGCGGCGACCTCTGCTGCCATCGTCGCGATGCGCTCCCAGCGGTCGGGGTCTCGCCACCCCACCGCCGCGTCGGCGACGTCGAGCGCGGCCAGGGCCTTGCCGGTCGACCCGGTGCTGGTGGCGTGGTCGGCGACCCGCAGGGCCAGATCGGCCACCTTGAGCCGCTCGGTGTCGTCGGCGAGCCTGTGGAGCGCGTGGCGCAGGTGGCCAACCGCGTCGGCCTCCAGCCAGGGATCGCCGTCGGCGAGGGCCATGGCCAGCCGACCGGCGCGCAGGTGCAGGCCGACGGCGTCGTCGTGTTCCACCTCTGCCGATGCCGCCTCCACCACGCGGCTGTGGCTGAAGGACAGCCACACACCCGGCTGCCTCGCCGGCAGGCCGACGCGATCGGCGCGGCGGGCGGCGGTCCAGGCGTCGTCGTTGCTGGCGATGAGCCCGTGGTCCACGGCGATCTCGATGGCGGCGATCAAGCGGCCGGGCGGCCAGTCGAGGACCTTGGACAGGATCCCCAGCTCGAAGCGCTGGCCGACGATGGCGGCGGCCTCGATGGCCCGGTAGGCGTCCCGGCCGAGCCGGTTGAGGCGCAGCAGGAGCAGATCGACGACCTCCTCGGCCAGGGCCAGCTCGTCGAAGGCTTCGGGCAGCCAGGTCCAGCCGCCGCCGTCGCGGATGATCAGGCCGTTGTCGGCGAGGTCGGCGAGCTGGGCGTGCAGCGCCAGGGGGTTGCCGCCGGTCGCCACCCGCAGGGCGTCGGCGAGCGGACGGCTGTCCTCCGGGTCCTGGTGCAGGGCCTGCGAGACCAGGCCCAGGGCAGCGTCATCGTCGAGCGGCGACAGGCGGATGCGCTCGGCGGGCGGGTCGTGCTCGGAGAGGCTGCGCAGGAGCCGGGCCATCGGGTGGCTGTCGTCGAGCTCGTCGTCGCGCATGGCGAGGACGAGGCAGATGTCGCCGCCGCGCTGGTCGGAGGCGATGGCTTCGATGAGGCTGGCGAGGGCTTCCTGGCCCCACTGCAGGTCTTCGAGCACCAGCAGCAGCGGGCGGCCGGGCCGCGCCACGGAGCTGATGAAGCGCACCACGGCCTGGCGCGTGCGGGCCGCGGCCTGTCGCGGGCCGACCGGTGGCGGAGAGGGCTGCGGCCCGAGGAGCACCGTGGTCGCCGGCAACGCGCGGGCAAGCGCGGGTGCGTGATCGTCCACGCCGACGCGGATCGCGTCGACGTCGTCGTCCGGGACCTGCCCAATGAGCGCGTGGCAGGCCTCGCGGATCGCCTCGATGGGTTGCTCGTGCCGCTGCACCTCGAAGCCGCCCCGCGCGGCGAGCCAGCCGCGGCTGCGGGCCTCCGTCAGTGCCGCCGTCGCCAGGGCCGACTTGCCGATGCCGGCCGCCCCCTCCAGGGTGATCACCCGGCGCTCTCCGGCCTCGACCTGCGCCATCAGCTCCCGGATCCGGTGCAGCTCCCGCTCCCGGCCGAACAGCCGCCGAGGCACGGTGAACTGCGGGCGCGCGTCCTCGCTCCCCAGCTCGAAGTGCCGTCGGCCGGCCCGCCAGCGCGCCAGGTCGCTGCGGAGGCCTGCGACGCTCTGGTAGCGCCGCTCGGGGTCCTTCTCGACCAGCCGCAGGACCATGGCGGCGATGTCGTCGGGTACGTCGGGCCGGAGCTGCTGCGCGCTGCGGGGCTGTCGCGCCAGGTGCGCGTGCACGAGGGAGAGGGGGTCGCCTTCGTCGAAGAGCGCCTGGCCGGTGAGCAGCTCGAAGGCCACCGCGCCCAGGCTGTAGAGGTCTGCGCGTCGGTCGACGCCCAGCCCCGTTCGCCCGGACTGTTCAGGCGACAGGGTCCGCAGCGTGCCGCCACCGGCGACCCGGCCGGGGTCGAGCGGTGCCGATGCGTGGCCGAAGTCGATGAGCAGCAGGCTCCCGGCTTCGCTTGCCCAGCAGAGGTTGCCCGGGTGGACGTCGCCGTGGACCAGGCCCTCGTCGTGCACCCGGCCGAGCGCCGCCGCGGCTTCGTCGATGACCTGCACGGCTTCGTCGATGGACAGCGGCAGGCTGTGCCGATCCAGGCTGCGTGCGCCGGTGTCGGCGACGACGAGCTGGACGGTGGATCGGGACGTGATCAGCTCGACGAAGGCCGGAAACCCGGGACCCGCCATGGACTCCAGCAGGCGCGCTTCCTTGCGCAGCGCCGCGAGGCTGTCCTCGGAGGGGATCGCCTGCGCGGGCGTCTTCACCACCCAGCCCTCCCCGGACGGCCCCGTCGCGGTGTACACGAGGGTCCGTGCGCCCTGGTGCAGCACCGCGTGCTTGCCGGGGAGGGGGATCCGGTCCATCACCCGGCTGCGTCGCCGCGGGGCGCGCGCGGCAGCGTGACGGAGAACACCGTGTCCCCCGGCTTCGAGCGCACCGTGATGGTGCCGTTGTGGGCGGCCACGATGTCCTGGCAGATGGCCAGGCCCAGCCCGCTTCCCTCGCCCGCGGCCTTCGTGGTGAAGAAGGGCTCGAAGACCTGGTGAAGGATGTCGGCGTCGATGCCCGGCCCGTCGTCGCCGATGTCGACGCGGACCCGGTCGCCGGCTTCTTCGTGGATGCCGACGGTCAGGGTGCCGTGGCCACCCATGGCCTGCATGGCGTTGTGGATGAGGTTGACCCAGACCTGGTTCAGCTCGTCGTGGCGCGCGAGGACGTGGCCGGCTTCGTCATAGCGGCGGACCAGCTCGTAGCCCTGCTTGAGCTGGTTGTGGTACAGCGTCAGCACGGTGTCGAGGTCGTCGGCGATGGCCCCCTCGAACAGCTTGCCCTGGGCGCCGCCGGGGTGGGCGTAGGTCTTGAGCGCGAACACGATCTTGCCGGCCCGTTCCGATGCCGTCCGGATGTTGTCGGTGTTGCGGCGCAGGGAGACCAGCTCGTTGGCCAGCTCGACGAGGTCGAGGGCTTCGGGTCGGGTCAGGAGGTCGAGGTGGGGGCCGAGATCGTCGAGGGCGCCCATCTCGGACAGGGTGCGGGCGATGGGGTCGGGGTCGGCGACACCGGCGTCGGCGAGCTGTCGTGCGAGGCTGCGCCGCAGTCGACGCTCCTGGCGGGAGGTCATGGGCGCGAAGCGGGTCTGCAGCGCGTCTCGGACGAGGTTGAGGAAGCCGGGCCGGTTGTCGGGGCCCAACTCCTCCAGCGCGCGCGGCAGGTCGGTGAGCACCCGATCGACGACGGCGTCGAGGTTGCTGGCCGATGCCTTGATGGCGCCCATGGGCGTGTTCAGCTCGTGGGCGACCCCGGCGACGAGCTGGCCGAGGGCCGCCAGCTTCTCCCGCTGCTGGACTTCATGACCCAGGTGGTCATCTGGCGTTGGCTGCGGGTTGGGGGCCGGCGTGTCATCGACGGTCGGCTGCGCGGTGGGTTGCGCGGGGAGCGGCGTCGAGCGGCAGGCGTGCAGGCGCCGCGCGAGCACCCACGTGATCACGCAGAGGAAGAGGACGACCACGCAGAGGGCCGCGATGATGGTGCCGGAGGCCATCGCGGGAGGGCTAACCGGCGATGCCGCGGTTGCCGCAGCGGTCAGTCGGACAGCTCCTTCCGAAGCCACGCCTTGATCATGGTCCACTCCCGCTCGACCGAGCGCTTCGACGTCCCCAGCGCCTCGGCGATGCCGGCCATGCTCATCCCCCCGAAGAAGCGCATCGTGACGATCTCGGCCTGGCGAGCATCGACGGCCGCCAGGGCGTCGAGGGCGTCGTGCAGGGCGAGCACGTCACGGTCGCGCTGGGGAGAGATCACCAGCGCTTCATCGAGCTGTACGCGGGTCAGCTCGCCCCCGCGCTTGAGGCTGGTCCGGGCGCGGGCGTGTTCGACCAGCACCCGCCGCATGGTGCGCGACGCCAGCCGGTAGAAGTGGCCCCGGCTCTCCCAGTCGACGCTGCTGGCGTCGATCATCCGCATGAAGGCGTCGTTGACCAGCACCGTCGCCTGCAGGCTGTGGGCCTTTGACTCCCCGCGCATCAGGGCTTCGGCGCGGCGCTTGAGCGTGTCGTAGACCAGGGGGGCGAGGGCGTGCTGGGCGTCGGTGTCGCCGGCGCTGGCCCGCCGGAGCAGGATGGTGAGCTGGTTCTTGTCGGTCGTGGCCGTCACGGGGACCTTGCTCCGGGCGAGGGCGGGCAGGCAGGATGTGCGTATGGCCCTCGACCATCAGCGTGTCAAGTCCCTGTTCCTGGAGGTCGTCGACCTGCCCCCGGCCGAGGCGGGCCGGCGCCTGGCTGCCGCCGAACCCGAGCTTGCGGCCGCCGTTGCCGAGCTGCTCGACTTCCACGATGACGCCCCCTTGTTCGTGGACGAGGCCCCCGCGCCGGTCGGTGTTGATCCGCTCGGGATCGTCGGGCGGCCGCTCGCCGGGCACCGCGTCGACGCCTTCGTCGCCGAGGGGGGCTTCGCGATGGTGTATCGGGGCGCGAGCCTGCGCACAGGGCAGGCGCGCGCCCTCAAGATCCTCAAGGAGGGCCAGCCCGGTGATCTCCCCGAGCGCTGGCTGGAGCGCGAAGCGGCGCTCCTCCGCCAGCTCGGCGCCGAGCTGCCGGTGCTGGTCGGTGTGGAGGGGGTGCGGCGCTGCACGCTGCCAGCGGGTGCTGCGCGCCTGGTGCTGATCCTGGAGTGGCTGGAGGGAGCGCCCCTGGCGGTGCCGGAGGGGGGCCTGGCCCTGCCCGCGATCATCGGGCTGCTGACCCCCGTCGTCGACGCCCTGGTGGTGGCCCACGCCCGGGGCGTGGCTCACCGGGACATCAAGGCCGGCAACCTGTTCGTGGAACCGGACGGCGCGCTCCGGTTGCTCGACTTCGGGGTCGCCAAGGTCGCCGGAGACCACACGCGCGGCTTCCAGAGCACGGCGTCCGTCGGGTCCGCCTTCACCCTCCGTTCGGCCGCTCCCGAGCAGCTCACCGGGGCGGCGACCGGGCCGTGGACGGATGTCTGGGGGGTGGCGCTGCTCTGCGTGGAGCTGCTGCTGGGGCGGCATCCCTTCGAGGGGCTCAGCGTGTTCGAGACCATGATGGCGGTGGTCGATCCGGAGCGCCGACCGACGCCGGCGATGCATGGGGTCGCGGTACAGGCGCCGGTGGAGGCGGCGTTGGGGCGTGCGCTGGCTGTTGCGCCTGATGCGCGGCCGACGCTGGCCGAGCTGTGGGCGGAGCTGCGGGCGGCGGTGGGGTGAGGATGACCCGGTGGGCGGCGCGCCGGGTCAGGCGTGTTCGGCCCACCAGCGGGCCGCCCGCTGTTGGGTCCACGGGTCGGCGATGTGGTGTCGGTGCAGGGCGGCGCGCAGGTCGCGGGCATCGGCCGGGCGATGGGCGGGGTCCTTCTCGAGGCAGGCCATGATCAGCGCTTCGAGTGCCGGGTCGGGTGGTGTCGGCGCGTGCTCGCGAGGGGGCGGAGGTCGCTGCGTGGCGTGGGCGAAGAGCAGGGCCGGCATCGGCTGCGTGAAGACGTGCCGGCCGGTGAGCAGGAACCAGGCGGTGCAGCCCAGCGAGTACAGATCCGAGCGTGGCCCCGCGTCGCCGTCGAGCAGCTCGGGGGCCATGGTGGTCGGCGTGCCGATGAGCGCGTCGCGGCGGGTCAGGTGGGTGCCCTGGCGGGTGGCCTGGACGGTGCCGAAGTCGAGCACCGTCAGCACATCGGCGTCGGGGCCCTTGGGGCCGACCATGAGGTTCTCGGGCTTCAGGTCCCGGTGGACGAGGCCGGCGTCGTGGGCCTCCATGAGCGAGTGGCAGGCCTGCATCAGGATGGCGGCGACCCGATCGGAGGGCAGCGGGCCGAATTGTCGGACGAGCGCGCCGAGATACATCCCCTCGACCAGCTCCATGACCGTGAACAGATCGCCGTCGGGGGTGAGGCCGAAGTCGTAGATGTCCACGGTGTGGGGCGAGCGGAGGCGGGCGGTGGCCCGGGCTTCCCGCTCGAAGCGGGCGATCGCTTCGCTGCGGCGGGCCGGATCGAGATCCTGCAGGCCGTGGATGCGCTTGATCGCCGCCGATCGTTGGAGGTGGACGTGGGTGGCGCACCAGACGTCGCCCATGGCGCCGCCGCCGATGCGTTCATCGAGCCGGTAGGCGCCGAGGTGAGGCGCTGCTTCCAGGGTGCCGGGGTCGATGTGGGCGGTCGTGCCGGTCGCTCGGAGGACCGCGGCTTCCACGACGCGATCCAGCTCGCGGACGTTGCCCGGCCAGGGGTGGGCGAGCAGCGCATCCAGCGTGCCGGGCGCCAGGTCGCGCACCGGCCGCGCGAGATCGGCGGCGTGGACGCTCAGGTAGTGCTGGGTCAGCGTCTCGATGTCGTCGAGGCGTTGTCGCAGCGGCGGCAGGAACACCCGATCGGGGAGGCGCCGGTCGAGGTCGGGGTGCAGGCGGGGGACGGCGCGCCAGCCCTGGTCGACGGTGGACGAGAACACCAGGCGCGCCGGTTCTCCACCGCGGTCGATGCGTGCGGCCAGCCACGCCTGGGTGACTTCGTCGAGGCGTTCGACCCCGGGGAGGTACAGCGTGCCCCCGGTGGCCAGCTCGATGAGGTCCTCGATGTGCTCGGCCCCCCCATGCCCGGCCGAGGCGGTGGCCATCAGGAAGGGTGTCGTGGGGTCGCCGGCGCGCTGGAGCTGGCGCGCGGCGGCTTCCCGACCGGAGCCGGGCGGTCCGATGATCCACACCGGCCCGGTTTCCGCGGCCAGCGAGGCGAGCTGGTCACGCACCTGGCGGACCGCCACGCTGTCACCCAGCAGCGGGCCCTGGGCGCGGGCGTCGGCGGCGTGGGCCAGGGCCTGTGCCAGGTCGCGCTGGTGGGCCGAGTGGGCTTCGAGGGCGTCGATGAGTCGAGCCGTCCGCAGGCTGGCGGCGGCGAGGGAGAGCAGCGCCCGCAGCCGCTGCGGCGGGACCGCCTCTCTCGCGGCTGCGGTGTGGAAGCCGCAGGCCAACAGGCCGACCGGTGTGTCTCCGGCGTCGAGGCGTGCGACGAGCGCTGTACCCCTGAGGTCTGTCCAGCCCAGCTCGTCGCCTGGCGATGGTGGTGGCGCTGCCGCGGTCGGAGGCGAGGTCAGCGCGCGGGCCAGCGCTGAGTCCGGGGCGGGGCGCAGCCGGCGCGGGGTGTCGTCGCGGCGTCCCCCACTGGTCGCGAGGCGTCGCAGTCGGAGGGCGTCTGTGGGATCCACGGCAAACAGTGCTACCCGCTGCGCGCCCAGCGCTTGTCGGACCCGGTCGACCAGTCGCTGGTGGCGGTCCGAGGCCGAGAGGTCCGTCGTCAGGTCCAGCGCCAGCCGGCTCAGCAGGAGCTGCGTCGCCTGTTCTTCGGCCAGCGCGGCGTCGCGCTGGTGCGCGTCGATGGCCGAGCGCAGCGTCAGCGCCAGGTCCTGTTCCTCCCAGGGCTTGGCGATGTAGCGGAACAGCCCGGCGTCGTTGATCGCCCGGCCGACCGCATCGGCGCTGGCCTGGCCGGTGAGCATGATCTTGACCATGTGCGGGTGCGATGTGGCGAGTCGGGCCAGCAGCACATCGCCGTTGCCCCCCGGCATGATCTGGTCACAGACGATGACGTCGACCGTGACCCCCTCCTCGTCCAGCTCCTCCAGCAGCTCGAGGGCGTCGGCGGCGCTCTCCGCCACCTCGACGTCGTGGGTGTCGCCCAGGCTTCGGCGGATCTGCTGACGCAGCGCCAGCAGGACGGCGCGCTCGTCGTCGACGCAGAGGATGGCGGGGCGGGGGCGGGTCAGGGCGGGATCCCCTGGCAGGACCGGTTGTTGAGGATGAGGGCTTCGAGGGCCCGGGATCCTACCGCAGGTACCCGGACGCGAGGGCGGCGGCGGCCGCAGGGTCCTGGAGCGCGATGGCGCGCAGGAACAGGTCGGGGCCGGTGGTGTCCGCGGGCGCGGCGGTGTCCAGGCGTTGCCGGGCGGCGGCTGCCAGGGTCTGCCGTTCGGCGCCGGTCAGGCGGTCGAGGCCGGGCAGGTGGCTGGCGCGGTCGGGGCCGGCCTGGCGATACCAGAGCAGATCGGCGTCGGGGGCCTGGTCGAGCAGCCAGGCGACGCGGTCGTCGGGCTGGGAGAGCGACACCTGCAGCAGGGTCTCCAGGGCCAGGACGCGGCACTGGAGGCGGTCGAGGAGGGCCTCGGACATGCCGTCGGCAGCGTCGATGGGAGCGCCGGTGCACGGAGGCGCGGCGAGGCGCTCGATGGCGAAGGCGGCGGCGGCTGCACGGTCGGCGGCTGCGGCGTCCGTGGTGCCGGAGTAGCGAGCGAGGACGACCCCGTCGCGGGCGGTCGCTTCGAGCCAGGCCACCTGTTCAGCCTGTGCGTGGGCGGTGGCGAGCACGGTGCCCAGCTCGCCGGGGGCAGCGGTGTGCAGTGGTTCGGGGGAGACATCGCGCTGGACGCCGAAGACGCGTCGGAGCACGACGGTCCGCCCCGGCGGCAGTAGCAGGCCGGCCACGATCACCGCGCCGGTGGCGACGACTCCGGCGGTGGACAGTGTCGAGGCGCCGTCGGGCCGTGTGCGCACGTAGACGGTCGCCCAGGCCAGAAGCGCGAGCACCAGCGCCGGCATCCACCCGGTTGCGATGGCGAGCACGGCGCTGGCCAGCCAGTCGCCCAGCGCGTTGTGGCCGGTGGCCCGCGCGCCGGCCCAGGCCACGAGGCCGGCGACGATGAGCGCGTAGGAGAGCAGGAAGGCGAGCAGGCCGGAGAGCAGGGCGCGGAGCATCATCATCCCGGGGGAGTGGCAGGGCGCCAGAGTATCCGCACGGGGTGACGACCGGCCGTCCGAGTCCACCGTGTGTCTGTACGGCCACGATGATGGCGGCTTCGCAACCGATCCGCTCCCCGAACGCCGATCACGGGTCTGTGACGCATGCGGCACACGCGGCGTCGCGGCTCGCGGGCTCGTACCCTCGCGGACATCGCGGCTCGCGGCTCGCGGTTCGTGGCTCGCGGCTCGCGGCTCGCGGCTCGCGGCTCGCGGCTCGCGGCTCGCGGTTCGTGGCTTGCGG
>CAZRFD010000207.1:0-8606 GCA_964599085.1 uncultured Enterobacterales bacterium
CAAGCGACAGCATGGGGAGCGCACCGTTGACCGTCGCCACCGCTTCCGGCGCGCCCTCGGCGGCGTGCTCGAGGTACCACTCGCCGTCGTAGACCCAGGCCAGCCCGAGGCCGGCGCGAAGGCCGAGCGGACTGTCCTCCCGCCCCGGCGCGCGGGCCGTGCTGCCGGTGTCCAGGGGCAGCGCGGTCGCTCTGTCGACCCGGTAGACGACCGGGCTGCGGCGGTCGCCCACCACGATGGTCACGGGCCCGTCGAGTCTGGCGAGGGTGGTGGCCACCCGTGGCGGCAGCACGATGGCGCTGCTGCCGTCGAGCTGGCGCGCGAGATCCTGCAGCTCGTCGGTGCGGGCCGGGACCGGCAGGTCGACGGTCTGATCCGGCGCCAGGCGCAGCGTCTGCCGCAGGCGGATCCCGGCGTCGTCGACGACGGCGATGCGGTGCTCACCCGGCAGGACCCGGGCGCGGCCGGCGGGGGCGGGGACGCCGTCCACGACGAGGCTGCCCCCGGCGGGCAGGTCGACGGCGGCGATCGTGGCGTCGCCGGCGATCAGCAGGCGGGCCCGGACGTCCTGGTAGCCGAGGCGGGCATCGTCGTCGGGCACGAGGGTGGCGTCGGGGAGCGTCTCGGGATCCAGGGCGATGGCGTCGACCCAGGCGCGGTTCACGACCAGCGTGCCGCCGACGCCATCGGGCAGCGTCGTCCGCCAGGGGCCGGCGTCAGGATCGGTGGCCAGGCCGTCCTGGTAGTAGCGGTCGATGGCGAGGCCCTGCAGGGTGCGCGCGTCGTGGATCAGGTCGCGATCCTCGGCCCGGGCGACCGTGACGGCTTCGATGGCGGCGTCGAGGCGGCGGAGGATCTGCAGCTCGCCGTCGAAGACGTCGAGGAGGGGACGCACCGCGTCGAGCTCGGAGGCGAGCAGCGCCCGCGCCGTGTCATCGTCGGCGCCCCAGGGGGCAGCGGCGCCGAGTTCGTCGGCGGTCAGGTAGGTAGAAGCCGAGACGACGCTGGGGTCGACGGCGCCGGACAGCCACACGGCGGTGCCATCGGCCCGCGCGGTGAGGGGTGTGCAGAGGAGCAGCGCGAGCAGGCAGCGACGGGGAGGGCTCACATGGTCTCGCAGGACAGGGTGGTGCCGGTCGGTGTGCAGGTGTAGCCGGCGGCGCGGCGCACGCTGACGGTGTCGCTGAGGTCCTTGCCGTCGACCTTGGCCTGCACCCGGCAGCTTCCGGCCGGAAAGTCCTTGACGTACACCGACGAGCTGGACGACGCGCTGGTCACGCCCTGGCAGTCGACCTCGATCCGGCTGGCCCCGGGGACGAGGAACTTGGCGCGGTCGACCGGCGGAGCGCTGGCGGTGGCGGGAGCGGCTTGAGCAGGGAGAGCGGTCCCGGTGGTGGTGGTCGCGACGCCGTCCGTCGCGGCGTCGGACCCCGCGGAAGGTGCACGGTCCGGCGTCGTGGGGGCGCTGGGGGAGGGGCGCGCGGCCGACGCCGCATCGGTCGCGGAGGCGGGCGCTTCCGCGGGCTGTGCGTCTTCGCTGGCGTCCGTGGCGGGCGCGTCGGCGTCGCTCCCCGCGGTCTCGGCTTTGGCGGCGGCGTCGTCCGCATTGTTGGCGACTTCGTCCGCATTGTCGGCGGCTTCGTCGGGCGCTGGCGGTGTCTCGCTGGCGGCTGCCGGCGCGGCTGGAGCCGCGCTGGCCGCGCCGCTGCCGGCGGGGGCGGGGACGGGCGTGTCGCCTGCCGGCTTGTGGGTGGCCCACAGGCCGAGCCCCACGGCGACGACGGCCAGTGCGACCGCGCCGGCGATGATCGCCACCGGCGAGCGTCGGCGCCTGTCGGTCGAGGCCAGCTCATGGCCCAGCGTGCCCCCCTCGGCCACGGGCGCCGCCGTGACCGAGCGCACAGGGCTGCCGCCGGTGAGCGGGGCGGCGGTGATGCCGGGGTCGACCGCGTCGAAGTGGAAGGTCGAGGAGTCCACCTGTTCTTCGGTGAGCTGCCGGGGCGCGACAGCGGTGCCGGGCGTGGCCGCTTCGATCCGGGGCACGAAGTCCCGCGCGAAGGCGTGCAGATCGGGACCGGGGAGGCTGCGCGCCAGCGCACGTGCCCGCTCGGCGACCTGCCGGGCGGTCGGTCGCGCACCCACGGCGTAGTCCATGCAGGCCGCGATCAGCGCCAGCGCGGGGTCAAGGTCCGGCCCCAGCAGCCCGCGGGCGTGGTCGAGCTGGCCGCGCAGCTCGGCTTCTGCCCGTTCGGGGGCGAGCTTGGTGCGGCCGTACTGCTCCAGGCAGAGCAGCTCCCAGAGCACGACGCCGACGGCATAGATGTCGCCGGCGGGGACCTCGGGGTCGCCGAGCAGCCGTTCCGGCGCCATATAGCCGACGCTGCCGTAGCGGATCTTGTCGGTGCGGGCCTCGCGGCCCTGGAAGTCCGCCCGGGCGATGCCGAAGTCCAGCACCTTGATGTCGCCGTCCGCCGTCAGCCGGATGTTGCTGGGCTTGATGTCGCGGTGGACCACTCGCAGCGCTTCACCGCCGTCCCCGGCCAGGCCGTTGTAGGCCGCGTCCAGCGCCTGGGCGACGGCCGCCGTGATCTCGAGGGCGGCCGCCGGTGGCACGCGCTCGCCGGCCTGCTGCGCCGCCTCGATGATGACCTGCAGGTCGACGCCGGGCACGTACTCCATCACCACCGCCCAACGACCATCCAGGCGGATCAGGTCGTCGACGGCGACGATGTGCCGGTGGCGCAGCCGCCCCAGCAGCCGGGCTTCGTCGCGCAGGCGCCGCGCCGCATCGCTGCCGGCGTCCCAGTCGGGCTTGAGCAGCTTGATGGCGACGGACTTGCGGAAGCCCCCCAGCGACACCATGTCGGCCAGGTACACGGTGCCGAAGGCGCCATCGCCGAGCTGGCGCTGGAGCTCGAAGCTGCGGTCGGCCACGGCGTGGACCTCAGCCGCCCGAGGCCGCGTCGCGCCCGACGCCGCCCAGGCAGCCGTCGACGTCGTCGACGATGATCTCGATCTCTCCCGACGTGATGTCCGGATCGAGCTCGTTGTGCTGGTTGGTGCGGAGTGCGGCGGAGAGCGCGTGGCTGCGCCCCGACTCCAGGGCCAGCGTGTCGTCGACGAGGAAGTAGTTGTCGCCGCTGTTGCCGATGTACTCGCCGTCCACCATGAGGTGCCAGTGGCCCTCTCCGTCGACTTCGTCCTGGTCGATGCTGTCGGGTGCCAGGGTGAAGCCGGTCACGTCGACGACGACCACCATGGTCGGGCAGAAGGTGTCGACCTGGGAGGAGTAGGGGAAGAGGATGTCGATGGTTGGCGCTTCGTCGAGCACGGGCGGGGCACAGCCGGCGGTCGACAGCAGCGCGAGGCACAACACCGGCGGAACCGGTCCAAGGCGTGGGACGAGCGTCATGGCCGCAGCATAACCGCAGCGGCGGGAGCGCCGTCCCGCTTCGGGGCCAACGTGCTAGAAGGCGATGTCGCCGGGGCCGGCCCCGCGTGGGAGGTGTGATGGGGCTGTTCCGCAAGCTGATCCTCGGTCGACCCGACGGCACCCGCGCACGCCTGTGCCGGCGCCTGCGTGGCGCGAAGCCGTCGCCGTCGGACGCGCGCTCCCAGCCCTACTCCGCACCCACCGGTGACGGCGGCTGGGGCAGCGAGTCACCGGTCGCGGCGGAACCGGCGCTCGGCCTGCAGCCCGAAGCGCCCAAGGACGTCACCCCGCCCGAGGGCTACGAGGTCGTGCTGCACAAGGACGCGCTGGCGCCGGGTCGCGTGGTGGAGGTGATCGTCGCCGGCAAGGCCATCGCCGTCGCCAACGCCGGCGGGACCTTCTACGCCTGCACGAACACCTGTCCCCACGCCGGCGGGCCCCTGGGAGAGGGTTCGCTGGACGGCACCCTGCTGACCTGCCCGTACCACGGCTGGACCTTCGACCTCTCCGACGGCTCGTGCCGGACCAACCCCGACGTCACGCTGGACACCTACGACGTCGCGCTGGAGCAGCAGGCGGTCTGCGTGCGAGTATAGGGCGGCCGAGGAGCCGTGCCCCTGTCCATCGCCGTCGCCGCATCCACCGCGTCGTCCACCTCCGACGCCGTCGATGAGATCCGTCAGCAGCTCGCGGGCATGCAGCCCGCTCTCGTCCTGGTCTTCCACTCCTTGCATCACCCCGCCGAGCGCATCGCGCGCCTCGTCCAGCAGGCCTTCCCGCTGTCGACGACGCTCGGCTGCAGCACCACGGGAGAAGTCTCCAACGGCGAGCTGCGCAGCGGCAGCATCAGCGCCCTGGCCTTGGGAGCGGGCGCCCGGGCCGCGGTCGAGTCCATCCCCGACGTGTCGACCTGGCGCTACGAAGACGGCCCCGCCCTGGTCAGCCGCCTGGCCATGGGCATCGGGGTCGCGCCGACGCGGCTGCGGGCCAACCGCGACCTGCTCATCGTGCTGGCCGACGGGCTCACCGGCGGGGACGAGCTGCTCCTGGCCGCGCTCCGAGAGCTGGCGCCGACCCTTCCGGTGGTCGGCGGCAACGCCGCCGACGACAACCGCTTCGAGCAGACCTGGACCTTCTGTGACGGAGTCGCCAGCCCTGGATCCGCCGTCGTCGCATTGGTCCAGCCGGGCTTGCCCTTCCACGCCTTCGCGGTCCACCACTACCGGCTGCGCGGCGAGAAGCTCGTCATCACCCGCTCCGACCCGGCCCGCCGCCTGGTGGGCGAGATCAACGGCTTCCCCGCCCTCGAGGAGTTCTGCCGCATCGCCGGGCTCGACGTCGACGATGTCCGGGCCGACCCCTTCGTGCTGTCTGGCCAGCCCGTCCAGCTCGCCCTGCGGGCCGGCCACGACTGGGTGATCCGCGGGGCGATGGCCGTGCAGGGCGAAGATCTGGTCCTGGCGGGCTCGGTCGAGGAGGGCGCGATCCTGGAGGTGGTCGAGGGCGGCGACATCGTGGGGGCGACCGTCGACGGCATCGACGACGCCCTGGACGCGCTCGGCACCGCCCCGCAGGCCATGCTGCTCTTCGACTGCGGCGGGCGCTGGAACATCGCCGCGCGGCAGCAGGTCGCGGCCGAGGTCGCCACGGCCATGTGTCCGGTCCCGGCGGCCGGCATGGCGACTTACGGCGAGATGTACGGGGCCCGCCTGCTCAACTTCACGCTGACCGGCGTCGTCTTCGGGCGTCCGGTGGCCCCGCCCTCCGCTGGGGTGACCGATCGTGTCGACTGACGGGACCAACCGGGCACACGCCGCCGAACCGGCGCGGGAGGCACGCAGCGGGCCGACCGACTCCGCCGAGGTCGCGCGGCTCCGGCGCGAGCTGGCGGCAGCCCGGCGCACCGTCGACGTGCTCGTGTCGCGCATCGAGCGCGAGTCCAACGCTGACGACCTCGACGGCGCCGCCTGGCGCCGCACGATTCGCCAGCTCGAGACGGAGGTCGCAGCCCGATCGCGCGACCTCGCCGCGCGGGAAGAGTACTTCCGCGTCCTCTACGAACAGAGCCCCGACGCGATCCTGACGCTTCGGGGCGACCGGGTCGTGGCCTGCAACCCGGCCGCCGAGCTGGTCCTGGGGCGCGGCGCGGCGCGCATCGTGGGCGAAGCCCTCGATGCCCTCCTGGGGCCCGACACCGCCGCTGCGCTGACCAGCCTCATCTGGAGCGGGTTCTCGGGCAGCGGGGACTCCGACCTGGAGCAGACGGGCGGCAAGCGGCTGGCCTTCTCCATCTCGCTGCTGCCGTCCGACGAGACCCTGCTCGTCCTGCGGGACGTGACCCAGCGGCGGCACCTCGAAGCCGACCTGGAGCGGGCGCGTCGCAACGCAGGCTACGGCCGCCTCGCCGCCGAGCTGGCCAGCGAGATCACCGCGTCGCTGTCGGTCGTGTCCGGGCGGCTCGCGCTGCTGCGCCAGAAGGCGACGGTCACCCCTGGGGAGCTCGACGTCAGCCTGGAAGCGATGGCCGAACACTGCCGCCGCGTGGACACGGTCGTGTCCAACCTGCGGGCGCTCGGCCACACCCGTCGACCTCGCCCGCAGCAGCTCCTCGCCCGCAAGCTGCTCGCTCAGGTGCTCGCTGAAGAGGGCCACAAGCTGGAGCGGGTCCGGGTCCAGCTCGATGTCCCGGACAAGCTCAGCATCCTCGCCGATCCAGAGCACAGCGGGCTCATCCTGCGCAACCTGCTCACCTACCTCGCCGACCACATGCCGCGGGGGCGGCTGCTGCGGGTGTCCGCCAGTGGCGAGCCCTCCCCCGTGCCCTCGCTGCTGTTCCAGGCAGAGGGACTGGCGATGCCCGCCGAGATCGCGCGGATCCTCCGCGCCGAAGAGCGTGGGCGGCCCGCCGTGGCTCCCGACCCGGCGTTGGGACTGGGCCTGGCCATCACCTGGGCCCTGGTCCACGACAACGGGGGTGCGATGTCGCTGGCCGACGGCGGGCGCGTGCTGCGGCTGCGCCTGGGCGCCATCCCGGGGCCCTCGCGCGTGCGTCGCCGCTCGGTGCTGGTGGTCGACGACGACCAGCTCCTCTGCGAGACCGTGACCTACATGCTCAGCGGGCTCGGACTGGCGGTGCGCATCGCCAGCACGGCCGAAGAAGCGCTGCGCCTGCTGGCGGTGGAGCGCTACGACTGCGTCCTGGCCGACCTCGTCCTGCCGGGGATGGATGGCGTCGAGCTGCTGGCCACCATCGACCGGCGCTGGCCCGGCCACGGCAGCCGCATGGTGCTCACGACCGGGGCGACGCCGGTCCTGCCCGAGGGCATCGAGCTGCTGCGCAAGCCCTTCAACCGCCAGCAGCTCCTCGACGCGGTCGCCGGCGGCGACTAGCCCGGGACCCGCTCAGGACGGCGCCGCCGGACGCAACAACGCAGGCACGGCCCCCTCTTCAGGGGGCTGCGCCTGCGGCTGTGCTCAGGTCGCGGGCCGCTGAGTGCGGCCACGCCCCGGCGGTCAGTATTGCGACAGGTCCAGGCCCGCTTCGGCCGCGTAGGTGGCCAGACCCTTCTTGCTGATGGTGCGCAGGGCGCGGGTCGACAGCCGCAGCGTGACGAAGCGGTCTTCCTCTGCGTACCAGAGCCGCTTGCGCTGCAGGTTCGGGAGCTGCCGCTTCTTGGTCTTGATGTTGGAGTGCGAGACCTTGTTGGCCGTGTTCGGGCGCTTGCCGGTCAGCTTGCAGACGCGAGACATGTGAAACCTCTCAGGGCGACCGGCGGTCGCGGGGTAGGGTGCGGAAGACACGCCCCCGGCCGCATGTGCCGGACGGAACCCGCGGCAGGTACCACGCTGCCGCGTCCGCGGCAAGCCGGTCGGCGGTCAGATGGTGAAGTCGACGATCTCGGCGCCGCCGTCGCGTTCCACTTCATGGTCGGCGTCGGGTCGCTGTTCGAGGGGCCGCTGCGGGGGCAGCGGGCCGCCCGGCAGCAGCGGCAGCCGCTGGCGGGGTCGAGGCTGCTCCTGCTCCCGACGGATCTTCTCGATGATGAACGCGTCGAGCATCCGGGGGCTCCTTGGGGGTCAGGCTCCCTTAGAGGGGCTTGTTGAAACTATAGCACCGGGATCGCCAGCGACAAGTGTTCGCTGACACTCGCAAGACACCGGTTTCACTGACTTTGTTTCGTCACCCTTGTCCCGGAAGGTCATGTTCCGGCGGGGTGTTGGGTCTTGACGCGTCATCAGCAGGGTTTGCCGCCGTCTTTCCCTGGAAGGGCGGCGCCGATGTCGCCAGCGCCACCGCTGCCGCCGCCAGGCTGTCGTACACCGGGAGCAGCGCTGGGACGCTGTCGTGCAGGGCGGCGCGGTGGGCGTCGATCACCGCGCGATCACCGCGGGCGACCGGCCCGGTCAGCGCGCGGGCGGGCCCGAGTGCGGCGGCGTTGTCGAGGGATGCGCGGACCAGCGGCAGCAGCAGCCCCGGTGCGTCTTGGGCGGGGACCCCTGCCTGCTCCAGGATGCGCGCGCCAGCGGCGAGCAGGACGGTCGAGAAGTTGCCCGCTACGACGGCGGCGGCGTGGTAGAGCCGCCGATCGCCGGGCACCTCGAAGGCCCGCATGCCGAGGAAGGCGGCGATGTTGCGCGCGGCGTCGACGGCGTCGGGGTCCCCTGCGACCGCGGCGGGCAGGTCTTGCAGGGGGGGACGGGCCAGCTCGGGCCCTGGGAAGGTCATCAGGGGATGCAGCGAGCCGGCCGGGCGGTGGGGACGGAGCACGCCGACGTCGGCAGCACCAGAGGCATGCAGCAGCACGCCGCCGTCCGGGACGGTTGCCGCCACGGTGGCCAGCGCCCGGTCGGGGACCAGCAGCCAGGTCAGGGGGGCCGCGGGGATCGGCTGGCCACGGCCGACCAGCCGGACCTGTGCGCCGCGGGCCTCGAGCTCGAGGGCCATGGTCCGGCCGAGGCGCCCGGGCCCGACGATCAGGACGGGGAAGGGGAGGGGAGCGTGCACTGCGCTACCTTAGCCACCCGCTGCGCTCGGGCCACGGGTCCCCGCCACGCCCGGGCCACGCGGCGGATAGGAGGGGGGCATGTCCACCGTCGCTCCCACCACCTCCCTCCTCTGCGCTCGTCGCAGCCCGCACGGGAGCCCGGCATGACCGCGCCCATCGCTGTGGAA
>CAZRFD010000207.1:8706-10993 GCA_964599085.1 uncultured Enterobacterales bacterium
GACAGGGCCGTCGAAGACAGGGCCGTCGAAGACAGGGCCGTCGAAGACAGGGCCGTCGAAGACAGGGCCGCCGAAGACAGGGCCGTCGGCGATCGGGGCAGCGTGCGGCTGCTGACGCTGGATCGTCCCGACCGCCGGAACGCGCTCTCGCCGGCCCTGGTGGCAGCGCTCCTCGACGCGCTGCGGTCTGCGTTCGACGACAGCGCCGTGGGGGCGGTGGTGCTGACGGGGCGCGGCGCGCACTTCTGCGCGGGCGGAGACCTCGGCCCGGGCGGCCTGGCGGACGGGGGCTTCCTCGCCCAGCACCATGCCCGCGGCCTCTTTGTCGACCTGTTGCTGGCGCTGCACCGCGCACCCGTGCCGGTGGTGGCGGCCATGCAGGGGGACGCCCTGGGCGGGGGTGCCGGTCTCGTGGCGGCCTGCCAGCTCGTCGTGATGGGGGCCGACGCGCGGCTGTCCACGCCAGAGCTGCGCCTCGGCCTGTTTCCGTGGATGATCGCGCCGATGCTCGCCCGCAAGCTGCCGCGCAACCTGCTCAACGAGCTGATCTTCTGCGGTCGCAAGCTCACGGCCACCGACGCGGTGGCGGTGGGCTTCGCGGCGGCCAGCGCGCCGACCGCCGACGTGGTCGACGTCGCGCTCGCCCTCGCGCAGAAGGCGGCGTCCTCCTCGCCGGCAGTGCGGCGGCTCGGCCTTCAGGCCCTGGCCACGACCGAAGACCTCCCCCTGGAGCCGGCCCTGCGCCACATGCACGGCCAGCTCGCCCTCAACCTGATGACGGAAGACGCCGCGGAGGGGATCGCCGCCTTCCTCGGCCGCCGTCCCCCGGAGTGGAAGGGTCGATGAGCGACACGATTCGACGCGTGCTGGTGGCCGCGCGGGGGGCCGCTGCGGTCCGCCTGGCGGGCTCGGTGGTCGATGCCGGCTTCGAGGTCGTCGTGCTGATGGGGATCCACGACGAGGGCGCGGCCTGGCTGTCCTGCGCCAGCTACGCCGTGCCCGTGCCCGACGGCCCCCATGGCTGGCCCGATCGGGGCCACGTGCTGGCGGCGGCGCTCGACGCCGGCTGTGACGCCATCCTGCCGGGCTGGGACGCTCTGGCGCGGGACGTGGGCTTCGCCCAGGCCTGCCGCCGCAACGGCCTGGCCTGGCTCGGCTGCCCGCTGATGTTGCTGTCCCTGGCCGAAGACCGCATGCAGGTCCGGTCCAGCGCCGAAGAGCTCGACCTGCCCGTGGTCCCGGGGACCGACCCGGTCGACGACCTCGCGCTGGCGCTGGCGTGGGCGACCCACGTCGGCTTCCCCGTGGCGGTCAAGCGGGCCGAGGGCGCCTCGCGTCCGCTGGTCCGGGCGGACAGCGCCGAGGAGCTGACGGTCGTGGTCGAGGGCCTGCTCAGCGAGGGGGCGGTCGTCATCGAGCGCTATGTCCTGGACGCGCGGGAGATCGAGGTCCCCATCGCCGGCGACGGCGAAGAGGTCGTGGTCGCGCTGGGCACGCGGGAGCTGACGGGTCGGATGGGGGGGCTGCGCCGCGTGGCTACCGCGCCGGCGGCGCTGCCGGAAGACGTCGCCTCCGAGATGGAGGACATGGCGCTGGAGCTGGCCGCCTCCATCGGCTGGCAGGGCGTGGGCGCGGTGCAATTCCTGCTCACGCCGGACTTGCGTCCCTACCTGCTGGATCTACGGCCGGGCCTCCGTCCCCACGACGTCGTCACCGAGCGGGTCTACGGGGTCGACCTCGTCGACGCTGCGGTGCGCACCGGGCTCGAGCAGGTGCTGCTCTGGGAACCCGAGACGGTCGAACCCGACGGCTTCGGGATCGCCTTGCGCCTGACCGCGTCGACCGAGGTGGTCGAGGGCTCCGACCCCAGCCACCCCGGGCAGCGGGTGGTCGGTGCGCTGCAGCTCCCGCCGGAAGCGGCGGTCGTTGTCCGGCAGGGCGAACAGGTCCGCAGCGGCGACGAGCTGGGCCACGTGCTCGTGCATGGCTCCAGCCGGCACCCGGTGCTGGTGCGGGCCAAGGTCATCACCGACGAGCTCGATGTCGGCGGCGTGCCCTGCGCGCTGCCGGGGATCCGCCGCCTGCTGGGAGATCGCGACTGGTGGGAGGGGCAGCTCGGGCGAGAAGCCGCCGCCCAGGTCGCGGGCGTCGACCCCGAGCACTGACTGGAAGGTCAAGGGGGCCGGCGCATGGCCCGACAGCGTTGACAGGCCCGATGCGAGCCCATACCTCGGGCGGCATGTCTCGACGTGCCCCCCCTGGCCGAGGCTCCGGGCGCCGCCGCAGC
>CAZRFD010000208.1:0-10632 GCA_964599085.1 uncultured Enterobacterales bacterium
CGGGCGAGGGCGTGATCCCGGGCCCTGGCGCAGAGGTCGAGGACGTCGGCGACGGCGAGGCCCTCGTCGAAGCGACCGGCGTCCAGGTGGAGCGCGAGGAGAGCGCTGGACGCGGCGAGGACCTCGAGCTGCTCGGGGCTGCCCAGGGCGATGGCGGGCTTCAGCGCAGCGGCGGCGGCGTCGCGGTCGCCAGCCTCCAGCTCGAGCAGGCCAAGCGTCAGCGAGACCGGCACGGATGCCCGGGCCGCGGCGTGGTGGTGGGCGAGGGTGAGGGCGTCGTGCAGCCACTGACGGGCTCGCGAGAGATCGCCACCGTCGCGTTCGGTGCAGGCGAGCTGCACCATCACGTCGAGTCGGTCGTGGTCGCGGGCCGGGGAGGGGAGGACGCGCAGCGCGCGCTCCTGGCAAGCGCGCGCCTGCGGCGGGTCGCTGAGTGCCTCGACCAGGGCAAGATCGGCGACCAGCTCGGCGTCGTCGGCCAGGCTCGCCGGCAGGCGGGGGGGCTCTGGCGGGATCGGACCGCCGGACTCCAAGCCCCAGCGGAGCTGCCACAGCAGCGCCTGGGCCGCGCTCCGCAGGTCCTGCCGGCTTCGCGCCAGCTCCAGCGCCTGGGCGAGCGCCTGACGATCGCGGGGGGATCCGGCTAGATGGAGCAGCGCTGCGCGCCGCAGCGCGAGGGGTGGGTCGAGCGCGTCCGCTTCCACCAGCACGGTGAGGGCTCTGCCGACGGCCTCGAGGCCGGACCCCAGCAGGCTGTGCCCCAGAGCGATCCCGCGGAGCATCTCCAGGTCGGTCGGTGCGCTCACGCGGCATCCAGGGTCGCGGTGCGGGCGACCTCGTCGAGGACCCAGGTCCGCAGGGCGCTGAGGGCGTCTGCCTGCTCGCGCAGCTCGCGGAGGATGGCGGCGACCTCTTCGCCCGTGCCGGCGCGCGGCCGTCCCTGCAGGCCGAGCAGCCGGTCGCCGGCTGCCACGGTCTCCCGCGCGAGTTGGCGCAGGGCACGGTCGGCGTGGACCAGCGTCTGCTGGACGTTCGCACGCGGCTGGACGCGGCTGGCGGCGATGGCGGCGGTGGCGAACTCCACCTGACAGCGTCCCATGGCGTTCACCAGCTCGGTGGCGGCGTCGAGCACCGGTCGCATCGCGGCTTCGTCGAGGATCGGGTCGACGGGCAGGGACGCGGGGTCGCGGCCTCCCGTGAGCGCCTCGATCAGCGCGTCGGCGGCGGCCAGGTCGTCGTCGAGGATGGCGACCGCTTCCGGCAGGGGGCGCAGGTCGGGGATCACGAGCCGCGCCGGCGCGGGGAGCAGGCCCGCCAGCGCGCGGGGGCCAAGCGGCGTGGGGGCGCGCCGGGCTGCGGCGGGGGGCCGCCCGGCCTCAGGCTGCTCGCCGAGTGCCCGGCGCACGATCTGCGGGGCGTGCAGGCGGCGCCGGCGGGCCAGCCGTCGTGCGCTGTGCATGGCCATCGGCCAGGCCAGGACCTCGAGCGAAAGCGCCACGGCACGGTCGACCTCGCGCGACGTGCGCCGGCTGGACTCGGCTTCGCTGGCCTCGGCGCAGATCGCCAGGGTCGCCAGCCGGGCGGCGGCGCCGGCCGCACCCGCGGTGGGGGCGAGGAGGGCGGCCGCACCACGCTGCAGCCCACGGGCGAGCGTGCGCGTGCCGGGCTGGCGGCTCTCGCGCGCGAGGAAGCGCGCGATGGCCAGCGGCCTGCCCAGCGGCCAGGTGGCGCCCCCCCGGTCGACCAGGTCTTCGGGCTCCAGGGCGGTCCGAGCGATGCGCGTCGGGTCCTGCAGGGCCGGCTCCACGGCCTGGAAGCGGGCGTCGCCCGCCCGGGGCCGCCTCTCTCCAGCCGCCGGCAGCTCGAGGGCTTCGTCGATGGCCGCGTGCTGATCGCCGGGCACGGCGCGTTCGTCGTCTTCGTCGGGTTCGTCGTCGTCGAGAGGCTCGTCCCCGGGGCGGACCGGTGAGTGCCGGGTGCGTGGGTTGCGCGGCCCACCGCCGCCGCCGGCGCCGTCGTCGTCGCCGCCGAAGAGCTTGCCCATGTCCCAGGGATCCCCAGCCCCCCCGCCGCCTCCCCCGCCGCCGCCGCCCCCGCCGTACATCGCGCCGTCGAGCTCCTGGTCGGCCAGCTGCTCGTCTTCGGCCTCGACAAGCTCCTCGACCTGCTCCTCCTCCTGGTCCATGCCCCCGGCACCGCCCAGCCCCTCGCTGCCGGTCGATCGCGCCAGCAGCGCGGCCAGTGCGGCGTTGCCGAGCTGCGGCTGGAGCTGCTGCGCCTGCTCGGCGCTGATCTCCTGCCCCTCTTCGAGTCGCTGCAGTTCCTGCTGTGACTTGCGCGGATCCAGCTCCTGCTGGAGATCCCCGTGCTGGAGGCGTTGGCGTTGTTCGCGACCGACGGCCATGCTCTCTCTCGCTGTAGACGCAGTCTATCGCTGTCCGGACTGCCGCCCGGGCGCCGCCGTACCGCCACGGTGCAGCGTTTCGTCGCTCGGTTCTGCTACCCTGGCGGGCCGACGGACCGGTGAAGCGCGGGGTGCGCCCTGGATGCGCTGGCTCGGCGGTCTCGTCCTCGTCCTCTCCCTGCCCGAGTGCCCCATGCCTCCGCAATCCGGCCTCCAGCGTGGTGACCAGATCGGTGACTTCTCGGTCACCGGCCGCGTGCTCGTGGGGCCGGCGTCCGACCTGGTCGAGCTGGACAGCGACAACGGCCTGCGCCACACGGCCGTCGTCTTCCATCCCGAGTACCGGGGTCACGACGGCATCGGCGATGCCCTGTCCGTCGTGCTGGGCTTCCTCGAGTCGCCCATGGTCACCGGCCTCGTCGAGCTGGTGGCTACGGACCGTGACCTCGGAGCCTTCGTCTACCCCACGGGCGAAGCGTGGTCCGTGGCCGAGGTCATCCGTCAGCTCGCCGACTTCGGCGAGCCGGCCGGCGTGCGGGCCGGACTGGAGCTGATGTACGCCGCCGGCCAGATCCTGGTCGAAGCCGCGGACGCTGGGGACTCGCAGGGGGTGTACTCCCACGGGGGCCTGACCCCGTGGCGCATCATGCTGAAGCGGGACGGGCAGGTGTTGATCATCGGCCACGCCCTACCGCAGGTCGAGATCCTCCAGTTCCACGAGGACTCGCGGCGGGTGCCGCGAGAGGACTCCTTCCGGTACTGCCCGCCAGAACGCATCGAAGCCGCCGCCGAAGACCTCAGCAGCGACCTGTTCGGCCTCGCCCTGATCGCGTTCGAGCTGATGACCGGCAAGCCCGTGTACGACGGGCTGGTCAACGACATCCGCCAGCAGGCGGCGCGGGGCGAGGGGAGCCGTCGCCTGTTCCGCTTCCGCGAGGTGTTGCCCCAGTCGGTGCGCGATGTCCTGACCTATGCGCTCCGCCCGGAGCGCGACGATCGCTACCCCTCGGGCGACGACTTCCTGGAGAGCGTGCGCGCGGTGCTGTCGGGGCCTGACGCGGTCGGACCGTCGCTGATGGACGTGATGCAGCGGGTGAGCAATGTCGGGAAGCGGACCGGGACAGCGCTCGAGGGCGGCAAGACCCAGATGCTGTCCAAGGACCAGATCCTGGCGATGCTCGACGAGGAGGAGGGGGGCGCAGGGATCCGCAGCTCCGGAGACGGCGTGGAGGGTCGTTCCGCCGCGAAGCCTTGGAGCCCGCCGCCGGATCGGGGGCGCCGCAGCTCGCGACGCAGTCGGCGGAGCGGTGGGGATGAAGCCCCGACACCTGCCGCCGAGCCCGTCGCCGCATCTGCTCCGGTCGCGGCACCGCCGACGCCGGAGCCCGCCCCGGAGCCAGACGGTGCGTCGCGATGGTCCAAGGTCAACCGGGGGCCGCGCCCCGCAAGGTCGCGGCGATCCTCTCCGGCCGCGGGGGGCGACGAGCCCCTGGCAGCGCCGGCAGCCGTCGCGGCTCCGGCCGCTCCTCCCGCGCCTCCCGCTCCGGCCGCGCCTCCCGCTTCCGGCCCTTCGCCTGGGTCGTCGGGTGATCGCGCCAAGGACCTGCTCGCGGCCATTCGGGCGTCGTCGGACAGCCCGGCCGGGCCCGCACCGCTGGTGACACCGTCGCCGACGCCTCCGGCTCCGACGGCTGCAGAACCCTCGCCCTCGCCCCGTCCGCGCTTCGAGAAGGGGCGGGCGCGTCGCTCCCGCCGCAGCCGGACCAGCGGCGACGGGCCGCCTCCTCTCCCTTCCATCGCCGAGCGCCTGTCGGCGGCGACGCGGGGAAGCCAGGACGACGCCCCCGCGGTCCCCGCTCCGCCCGACGTGCCCGGGCTCCCGCGGCCGCAGGCTGCCGTGGCGTCGCCCACCCCCGCGGACACCGGTGCGAAGGCGCCCGCTGCTCCATCGGAGCGGGCGCCCTCGCCGGTCGAGGCCGCGCCACGGCCGGCCCCCGCGCCGCCGCCGGTGTCTGCGGCGGCCTCGCCGGCAGAGACCGCGCCACGGCCCGCTCCGACGCCGCCCGCGGCGGCCTCGCCGGTCGAGACCGCGCCACGTCCCGCGCCGGCTCCACCAGCCGTGCCTGCGGCGTCCGCGCCTGTTGACACCACGGTCCCGCCTCCGGCTGCAACGCCAGCGCAGACCGATCCGCAGCCCACGGCCCCTGCGGCATCGTCGGCGGAACCGGCTCCCGCGTCGCCCCCGGCGGGGGCAGGCGCCGCTCCTGCCGCACCGTCGCAGACGGGTGCAGCCGTCGTCGATCCGGCCGCCCGCGCGCCCGATCCCATCCCGGCGACCGGCAAGGGGGACCCCGTCGTGGTGCTGCTGCGTCGCGCGCCGGATCAGCGGGCCCTGCGCCTGCGGCTTCCGTCGGGCATGTCGACCGCCGAAGCCATCGCCCGACTCGTCGGCAACGTCCTCCCGGTGCGGACCGATCTCAGCGGTGCCGTGGCGGGCTGGTGGCGTCTGAGCCAGGAAGGCGTGCCCGTCCCGGCGACCGCGACCATCGGCGAGCTGGCGACTGATCGACCGGTCGATCTCGTGCACGTCGACAACCGGGTGATTCGGGCCGAGCTGCGCGTCGCGGCCAGTGAGCCGCCCGCTCGCTTTGTGGCCCCGGTGGCGACGGCGGTGCCCGCGGTGAGCCTCGTCGACCACATCGCGGGCTGGCTCGAGCTGCCAGCGGGCGGCTGGACCCTCGTGCTCGACGGGCGCGAGCTGTCGCCCCACGAGATCCTCGCCGACCACCTGTCCGCCAAGGGGGTGCCCGTCATCGAGGTGCGGAGGCTGAAGACTTGAGCCAGGAACGCTGGGATGTCGTCGTGCGCTTCCTCGACGGCCCGCTGTCGTACCACGGCGACGTCGTCTGCCGGGGGCCCGTCGTGCGCATGGGCGCCAACCCGGGGCCCGGTGGCCTCAAGATCGAGGGCTACCGGGGACTCGACGACCGGCAGGCGGTCATCACGGCCTACGACGGTGCCACGGTCTCCATCGCCGCGGTCGGCACCAACCAGGTACGGGTCGCGTCCCACGCCAACGTCGACTGGAACGAGATCCAGCCGATCAACGGCCCGGTCTACCTCGACAAGGACGCGGTCTTCCACCTGGGCTCCCCGGGACGCGGCGCGACCATGTTGTTCGTCGACTGTCGGCGGCTGGGCGTCTGGGAACAGCAGCGCATTCTCTCCGAAGCCGCCCAGGTCAGCCCCGACCTGCAGCCGTCCAGCGTGCGGGAGCTGCAGACGAACCGGGGGGTGCCGGCCTGGTTCCTGCCGGCCACCATCGTGCTGGTGCTGGTCGTGGCTACAGCTCTGGTCGTGCCCCTGGTCGGGGAGTACCGGCGCAGCATCGCCGAGCTGGGGCCCATCGACGAGGGTGAGGAGTACTACGAGTACGTCAAGCCCGAACAGCTCGCCGCCGCGCTCCCGCCCGAGTTCGCGGAGGGCCTCAACCAACCCTTCGCCGACTTCGTGATGCTACCCAACGCACAGCAGGCGGACTGGAAGGCGCTGGTCAACAACCCCACCCTGTGGGACGAGCGCTTCCTCACCTACGTCCAGCACTCCGTGAAGATCCACCTTCAGGCCTGGCGTTTCTGGGGCCGTCTCGACCAGATCGTAGATGACTACGCGCTGGTGGTGGACCAGATGCGGGAAGCCGGACTCCCCGAGGTCTTCGCCGCCATCCCCTACCAGGAGTCGCAGTACCGCCCGACGATCCAGTCGCCGGCCTGCGCCATGGGGATGTGGCAGCTCATGCCAGAGGTGGGCCACCGCATGGGGCTCGAGGTGAGCGGCTGCACGCTCCGCGGCTCGAAGACCCTGTGGTCACCGACCCGGCAGGCCCCGCCGCTGATGGTGTACAAGAACGCCGAGTACATCGACGACTCCCAGCCGATGGCCAACAAGTGCCGGATCAAGGGCTGCCAGGTCGACGAGCGCAAGGACGTGATGATGGCCACGCGGGCCGCCATCCAGCTCCTGGCCGAGCCCTGGTCCGACGAGGAGCTCGCCGGATCGGGCGCGGTGGTGCAGCTCACCATCCTCAGCCACAACTCCGGCTATGACGACAGCCGCTTCGACGAGCGCCACCGCGTCAAGAAGACCAACATCCTTCCGGCCTACCGCTCCTACCTCGAAGAGAACAACCTCGAGCGTGCCCCGGACTTCTACGGCGCCAACATCACCTGCACCTCGCCCGACGATCAGTCGATGCGCTGCGGTGGCAAGCTGCACCGCGAGACCCAGCACTACGCCTACAGCATCGTCGCGCAGCACCTGCTGGCGGTGTGCTACTACGCCGAGAATTACGGCAACCAGGGCGCCTTCAAGGACTGGCGCAAGTACACCCGCGGCGACGGTTACTGCACCGGCATGAACATTCCGACCAAGGCCGAGCTGCAGAAGCGGACCGGGACGGGGCGCAAGTGAGCCTGCGAACCTGGCTGTCGGTGGCCTCCGTGTTCATCGTGGGCGGCGTGCTCGGCTACCTGCTGAGCAGCGAAGAGATCGTGTCCGGCGACGAGCACGCCGACACCGTGGCCATGGTCGAAGACCCCCTCATCGACATGCCGTACACGTCGACCTCGCGGGCCAAGGACTTCGAAGACCTGGGCCTGCCCGAACGCCTGGTCAAGAAGGCCGTGGACAAGGCGCGGCGCTACGACGAGGGGGACGAGGGCGCCCGCCTGCGAGTCCGCCTCGAAGAGACGGAGGACCTCACCGAGCTGGCCGACGCGCTCTGCGGCGAGAGCAGCCAGCTCCGCCCCCGCTACGGCGCGCTGCGCTTCCTGGTCGAAGAAGTCCAGGGTCAGCGGCGGCCCGTCAACATCAACCGGATCAGCGCGCTGCAGCGGCAGGACTGGTCCAAGGTCTCCCCCATCGTCAGCGTCTACAACGACGCCGAGCTGACCTCCGACCGGAAGCCCGATGCCACCGCCATGGCCATCGCCGCCATCCTCGTGGGCAAGGAGTCCGACCTGATGAACGGCTACAAGCCCTGGGGACGCGGTCTCACCGGGGGCTGGTCCTTCGACAAGGTCGTGGACGACAACCCGGGGGTCGACACGCTGCTGGTCGAGTATTTCGTCTTGATGCACCTCGCCGTGGAGTGGGCCAACCAGGATGGTGGCTTGTGCGAGTGACGCCCTCTGCCCGCGCCCGCTCGCAGGACCTCGCGCCCGAAATTGCGCCACGAGCGGCATCGCCGAACAGGCGCGGCGTCGCCGCTGTGGTCGTGCCGCATGCGGGAGCCGTGCGACGGTCCGCGGCCTTCGGCGCCAGCGATCTCGCGGGCATTCCTCCCGCACAGACAACCCGGTCCAGGGGCACGCGACGGCCGCGTCGGTGGCGCTGGGCTATAGTCCGAGCCGCCTAGGAGCACTCTTCGGATGGAGCCGCGTCGCCGTTTTCGCTTCCTGAAGGAACTCTCGGAAGGAGCCTTCGGAAAGGTCTACATGGCCGAGATGATCACGGGAGACAACTTCCGGAGCATCGTGGCCATCAAGCTGTTGCATGGGAAGTGGCTCGCCCACGAAGAGATCGTGCAGCGCTCGCGCGACGAAGCGCGGGTGCTGGGACTCCTGCACCATCGCAACATCATCCGGGTCGAAGACCTCACGTCCATCAACGGCCAGTGCGCCATCGTGATGGAGTACCTCGACGGGGTCGACCTCAAGACCCTCGTCAACTACTGCAAGGACCAGGGGACGCGCGTCCCGCGCAAGGTCGCCTTCGAAGTCATCGCCGCGGTCGCCAGCGCGCTCGAAGCCGCCTACAACCAGGCGCCGCTGCAGGGCGGCGAACCGCTGCACCTGATCCATCGCGACATCAAGCCGAGCAACGTGATGATCACGAAGGCCGGCGACGTGAAGGTGCTGGACTTCGGCACGGCCCAGGCCCGCTTCGACGAGCGCGAAGCCCACACCCAGGCGCTCGCCTTCGGGTCGGCGGCCTACATGGCGCCGGAACGCCTGCTCGGCGACCCCGACGCACCCTCCGGCGACGTGTTCTCGCTGGGTGTGACCCTCTACGAGATGCTGGCCTCCAAGGGCTTCGGCAAGGTGCACATCCGCCCCGAGAAGTACGACGACGCCGTCACCCAGCGGGCGGACAGCCTCGACCTCGCAGACCTGGGGCCCGAACGCTCGGGCCAGGTCCGGCAGGTGCTGCGGCTGATGCTCAGCTACGAAGCTGAAGACCGTCCCACGGCCCGCCAGGTCGTCGACCTGATGGAAGCCCTGGCCGACGAAGTGCACGACGGCAGCATGCGGCGCTTCGCGCGCACCGTCGTGACGCCGTGTCGGGAACAGCTCGAGCCCGTCCCCAACGACGACGATCCGCTGACCGGCTCCACGTTGTTCGAGGATCGCACCGGGGCCGGGGACCTCGGCGACACGGGCGAATTCCCGGTGGCCGCGCCGGACGACGTCGGCGCCGCGGCACCTGGCGGAGGGCAGACCTGGATCGAAGATCCGGACAGCCCCTTCCAGGTCCCGCCAGAGCTCGACGCCGGCCTCGACGAGCTGGTGGACGACGGTGCCGAAGCGACGGCCCCGCCGGGGGCGGATGTGGCGGCCGCGTCGCCAGCGCCGACAGCCAGCCCCTCGGCTGCGCCGGTGGACCCTGCAGGGTCGGGGCCGCGACCCGCCGCCAACAAGCCGGCTGGGCCCCGCCTCGGCGATCCGCGGTCGGACTCGGCGCCCCGCTCCATGGGGCCTCCGCCTGAATCTGCGGCGCCGGTCGCCACGCCCCCGCGCCCCGCGGCGCCCACGCCGCCGCCGCGGTCGACCCCTCCGGCAGCGTCGACACCTGCGGCTCCCCGGTCGACGACACCGCCGCGTACCTCCACGCCACAGCGCACCTCCGCGCCGCCCCCCCCTGCCGTTCGGGGCGCCGAGGTCGCGCGCGCGTCCACGGCGGCGGCCTCGACCGACGCGGCGAGCACCCCCTCTGGGGGCGGCAAGGGCGTCGTCATCGGCGTCGCAGCGCTGGTCATCCTCGGTGTCGTCGGCGGTGGGGGCTGGTTCGCCGCGAACTCCATGGGCCTGATCGGGGGCGACGGCGCCGCCAAGACGGAAGCCCACGCCGCCGGCGGGGTTTCTGGTGGCACCGTGGAGGTCGGAGAGATGAACGGCAGCAACGGCGCACTGTCCATGGCCCTGCGCCCGCCCGGGTCGGCGACGGTGTCGATCTCGTCGTCCGCGACAGGCTTCAAGCAGGACTGGGACGGTACCGGACGCCTGGTGCTCAAGGGCATCCCCGCGGGGACCTACCGCACCAAGGTGGCGCCGAAGTCCGGCAAGTCGGTGCGCGCCACCCTCGAAGTAAAGGCCGGCCAGACCTGCAGCTACGATCTCGACGTGGGGAAGGCCACCGAATGGAACGCGGCCGGATGCGAATAGTCACCGTCCTGGCGCTGTTGATCGCGCCGGGGCTCGCCCGGGCTGCCGTCAGCGACGAACTCGGCAAGGCCCGCGCTGCCCTGGTCTCTGGGGACGGCAAGGCCGCGGCTCAGGCGCTGGACAGCGCCGAAGACGAAGCCGTCGACGAAGCTGCGGTGCTGCCAGCCTCGCTGCTCGCGCGCCTCTACTTCTACCGGGGGGTGTCCGAGCACATCCAGGGTGACAAGAAGGGACGCGCGCTGGATGCCTGGCGGCAGGCGTTGATCTTCGACAACGGCTTCCAGTGGGACCGCGAAGTCCTCGACGCCGATGACCCGCGCGCCCTCTTCGAAGCCCTGCGCGCCGAAGTGCGCAGTCGGTCGCGGGTCGACACCTGGGTGCCCGAAGCGGTGGGGGCGGCGAAGCTCTTCGTCGACGGCCAGCGTCGATCGCACGGTGATGAAGTGCGGCAGGGCATCCACCTCGCCCAGATCGAGTGTCCGGATGGCTCGGTGCACGGCAAGTGGACCGACCTCACCAAGGATCCCAAGTGGTTCAAGCTGTGTCCCGCAGGTGTGGACACCTCGGTCGTGGTCGAAGAAGCCGCCGCCTCATCCGAAGACGAGTTCGCGGACTTCGCGCCGATGTTCGGCCCGGCACCGGACGACGGCGGCGCGTCTGGGTCGGACGTCGCGGAGCTCCCGGGCGCAGACGCCGGCGACGGCGACGCGGCCGCACAGGCTGCCGCCGCGGAAGCCGCGCGCCAGCAGGCGGAAGCCGAAGAAGCCGCGCGCAAGAAGGCGGAAG
>CAZRFD010000209.1:0-10529 GCA_964599085.1 uncultured Enterobacterales bacterium
TGCCGCGCAAGGCGCAGAGCTATTGCAAATCAACGCGATTTTTTCAGGGAGGCCGCCATGCCAAAGCGCAAATTCGACAAATCCAGACTGCCCAGTCGTCACGTCACCGAAGGCCCGGAGCGCGCGCCGCACCGGTCCTATTATTACGCCATGGGGCTCAGCGACGAGGAAATCGCGCAACCCTTCGTCGGTGTCGCCACCTGCTGGAACGAGGCCGCGCCCTGCAACATTTCGCTGAACCGGCAGGCGCAGGCGGTCAAGCTGGGGGTGAAAACCGGCGCTGGCACGCCGCGCGAATTCACCACCATCACCGTCACCGACGGTATCGCCATGGGTCACGAGGGCATGCGCTCGTCTCTGGCCAGCCGCGAGGTGATCGCCGATTCGGTCGAGCTGACGATGCGCGGGCATGGCTATGACGCGATTGTCGGGCTGGCCGGGTGCGACAAATCGCTGCCCGGCATGATGATGGCGATGGTTCGGCTGAACACGCCCTCGGTGTTCATCTATGGCGGTTCGATCCTGCCGGGTCGGCTGGATGGCAAGGACGTCACCGTTCAGGACGTGTTCGAGGCGGTCGGCCAGAATCAGGCCGGCAATCTGTCCGAAGAGGCGCTGCGCACGCTCGAACGTATCGCCTGCCCCTCGGCCGGGGCCTGTGGCGGTCAGTTCACCGCCAACACCATGGCCTGTGTCAGCGAAGCGATCGGGCTGGCGCTGCTGAATTCTTCGGGCGCTCCTGCGCCTTACGAAAGCCGCGATCACTATGCCGTCGCTTCGGGCGAGGCGGTGATGAACCTGCTCGACAAGAACATCCGCGCTCGCGACATCGTGACCCTGAAGTCGCTGGAAAACGCCGCCCGCATCGTCGCCTGCACCGGCGGGTCGACCAATGCCGGGCTGCACCTGCCGGCCATCGCGCATGAGGCGGGAATCGATTTCTTCCTTGAAGACGTCTGTGAAATCTTCCGCGACACGCCCTATTTCGTCGATCTGAAACCGGGCGGACAATACGTGGCCAAGGATCTCTACGAGGCCGGCGGCGTGCCGGTGGTGCTGAAGGAGTTGCGCAAGGCCGGGTTGCTGCACGAGGACTGCATGACCGCCAGCGGTTATTCGTTGGGCGAGGAACTGGACAAGATCGAGGGCGAGGCCGATGGCCGGGTGATTCATCCGGTCAGCAACCCGATCACCGCCACTGGCGGCGTCGTCGGGCTGAAGGGCAACCTTGCGCCCGAAGGCGCGATCGTGAAGGTCGCGGGGATGGAGCCGGATCAGCAGGTATTCTCCGGCCCGGCACGGGTGTTCGAATGCGAGGAAGAGGCGTTCGAGGCGGTCAAGGCGCGCAGCTACAAGGAGGGCGAGGTGCTGGTGATCCGCAACGAAGGCCCGGCGGGCGGTCCGGGGATGCGCGAGATGCTGGCGCCGTCTCGAAGCCTAGCACCGTCGACAGCTCTCCGTCCCGCAGGACGAGCGGCTGCACGAGGTCGACGGTGCCGCCGGGCAGGTGTCCTTCGAGGGGCAGGCGGTCGACCGCCCGGGCCGCCGCGTCCGGCCGCGGCAGGCCAAGGAGGGCCACCAGCACGGCGAGGAGCACCATCATCGTCGCGGCAGGCAGGACCACGCGACGCGGGCGTGGCAGCCGCCGCAGGACGATCAGGCTGACGTTGTCGGGCCCGCCACGGGCCAGGGCGAGGCCCAGCAGGTCGTCGCACAGCGCCACCGCCGAGCGCCCGGTGTCCCTGGCGCGGCGCATCCGGGCGAAGATCTCGTCGGAAGGCACGACGTCGGTCAGGCCATCGCTGCACAGCAGCAGCAGATCGCCGGCGTCGAGGGGGTGGTGGATGCGGTCGACCCAGTCCTCGCCCTCTTCCGGCCTCATGCCGCCCACGTCGCGGGTGACGCGGCCTGCAGAGGGCAGGCTGGCGGCTTCAGCGTCGTCGAGGCCGAGGATGTCGGCCTGCTCGGCGGCGACGGTGTGGTCGCGAGTGAGCAGGCTGACCCCGGCGGCCCGGGCGACGTAGGCGCGCGTGTCGCCCACGTGGGCGATGTCGACGCCGTCGGGTCCCAGCTCGACCGCCGTGAGCACGCAGCCCATGCCCGTGCGGGCGCGGTCACTGCGAGCGGCCGCGCGCACCCGGCGGTTGGCTTCGACCACCGCGTCCGAAAGGGACAGGTCCTCGGCAAGGGTGTCCCGCGCCAGGGCCGCCGCCACCTCGCCCGCCGCCTCTCCCCCCATGCCATCGACGACGGCGAAGCGCCCACGGTCGGTCTGCACCAGCAGGCAGTCCTCGTTGGCGGAGCGCACGCAGCCCCGATCAGAGCGGGCGGCGACCTCGACCCGGAGCCCTGTGCGTCGCACTGCTCAGGCCCCTGACCGGGACAGCCGCGGCCGCGACAGCTTGAGGCAGGCGCCGCCGGCCACGATCTCCACCGGGAAGCGGTCCGTCTCGAAGCGGCCGCCCGCCTGGACCTGCTCACCGTTGACCTCGACCGGACCGGCGTCG
Organism: uncultured Enterobacterales bacterium; assembly: GCA_964599085.1. Taxonomy (GTDB): domain Bacteria; phylum Myxococcota_A; class UBA796; order UBA796; family UBA2385; genus J125. Next base: position 2,508 of record CAZRFD010000209.1, read on the forward strand.
GCGAGGCGCTCGATCCGGACGAGATCCGAGAACACCCGCAGCACGAGGTGACGGCGGGCGAGGGCGTCATCATCGAGACAGATCCGGTGCGGGTCGCTGCCGTCGCCGGGGCCGTGGCCGACAACGTAGCGGCGACGCGGCTCCATCGGGATGGTCCGACCGTCGACGTGCAGCTCGGCGCCCGATGGCGGCGGCGGAAAGCCAGACCGTGGCACCGACGCGTCCTGCACCACGACCGGGGTGGGCGCGACGGGGACGCTGGTTCGCCGCGAGCGCCCACGGATCGTGTGCTGGGGCGCCCGGGCGGCCCGGGCGTGGACGCGCTGGGGCGACCACAGGCCGGGCTCGACCACCAGCTCGTCCTGGTCGAGGAGGCGGCGGGCGTCCAGCTCGAACAGGATGGTCGGCGGTTCGGGTGCCTGCATCTTGCGGCGCTGCATGACGTCATCGAGGGCGTGGCGCAGCGCGTCGCCGTAGCGCGAGACCATCAGCTCGACGGTGCGGCGGTGGGCGGCCGACAGGTGCACGACGTAGACGTTCCAGGCCAGCGCTTCGCCGGTGGGGCCGCGGAGGCTGCAGCGGTCCAGGCAGCGTTCGAGGGCGGTGCGCACCACCAGCGGATCGAGCACGACGCTTCCGTTGCCGGAGAACCACCCGCGGACCCCGCGGCGGGAGCGGGCCAGCTCCTCGAAGGTGAAGGCGAAGCGGCCCTCCTCGCCCGACGGGGACATCGCCCCGCTGCGCACGTGGGCGTGTGCCCGGCGGGGAGCCGGAGCACCGGGCAGGCGGAGCTCCATGGACAGACCCGGCTCGTGTCCGGCGATGACGATGCGATCTCCGGGCATCAGGCGGATCCAGCCCGAGGTGGGATCCGCACCCACGCGGCCAGCGGCGCCCCACACCTCGACCAGCTTGCGGGCCTCGGGTTCCGGGCGCAGCTCCAGCCGGCTGCCCACCCGCTGCAGCTCGAACAGTGCGCGCGGCAGCCAGCGCACCGCGGGCAGGCGGAGGTCGTTTGCCACCAGTTCCGTGTCGCCGTGCCAGTCACCGCGACCGGCCAACAGGTGGGCCTGGTCGGCGGGCAGCGTCAGTTCCTGGGCGGGCCAGCCAGGCTCCACCCCCGCAGGCGACGCCTCCAGCACCATCTGTTCGGGCATGTCCAGGCTGTCGGCGACCGCGGTCACCTGGTCCTGCTCGCCCTCGACCACCACCAGCTCCAGCGGCGGGACGACATCTATCGCGCGGCCGAGCGCGTTGCGGATGGCCTCGCGGACCCCGGCCGCGAAGCGGGGATCGGCCGCGAAGCCCCGCACGACCTCGACCGGCCCACCGCGGCGCACCTCGACCCGGAGCTGGAGCGCCGGGGGGAAGCGGGCCGCCCCCGACAGATCCGGCTGCTGCTGTTGGAGCACGGCCCGCACGCAGCGGCGGCGCAGGTCCTCGGCCGACCACTCGGCCTGGCGACGGGACCACAGGGCGCGCACGCCCCGCAGCCAGGCCAGCGGCCCGCCGCCGGAGCGATCGGCGAGCAGGGCGTCGGTGTCACTGTACTGGTCGACGTCGAAGGTGGACGGATCAGGGCTCACTCTTCCTCCAGGGAGACCGTGCGGACGAAGCGCACGCCGGCGTTGTTGAGGCGGACCTCAGAGCCCGCCGAGTTGTGGGCGAACACGTGGCTGTCGGAGGGGCGCGAGGCCCAGCTCCCGCCCTTGCGGACCCTGCGGCTGCCATCGAGGTCCCAGCACCACTCCCACACGTTGCCGCTCATGTCATGGAGGCCCCAGGCGTTGGGCGCGAGGCTGCCGGCGGGCGCAGGGCCGGCGAAGCCGTCGTCGCAGGGGGCCGCCCGCGACCGGCTGTGGAGGGCGGCGTGGCCGGTGGCGTCGTAGAGGTTGGCCACCGCGCAGGGGTCTTCAGCGGGGCCCGACCAGACCTCGTGGACGCCGGCGCTGGCCGCGGTCTCCCACTCGGTTTCGGTCGGAAGGCGCCAGCCGTTGGCCGAACGGTCCCAGGACCAGCCGTCGTCGAAGACATAGGCCGGCTGCAGTCCGTCGGCGGCGGAGGCGGCGTTGGCGAGGCGCAGGGCGGTGTCGAAGTCGATACAGACCGCGGGGAGCGCGTCGCCGAGGAGGTCCTGACCCCGCCAGGTGCTGCATGGACCCAGGTTGCGGGTGCCGACGAGCTGGTCGCCGAGCCACGGTTCTTCACCGAGGAGCGCGCGGGCCTGGCCCTGCGTCAGCTCGGTCGTCATGACGGCGAGGGAGGCCGAGCCCGCGCCGGCCGGCACCACGAGGGCGGGCAGTGAGGGAGCCGGGTCCCCGTCGCGCATCATCGCCGCCACCGGCACGGACAGGAGCGTGGCGGCCGCGAGGAGCAGCGGCAGGCGAGACCGACGACGGGGCGCTTGGGGGAGCGGGCCCGCCGCGAGCAGGGCGGCGGCAGCCCGCAAGTGGGCGGCGAAGCCGTGCAGGTCGGGCGCGCGGTGGCGGGGATCGGGCGCCATGACGAGCCGCAGGGCGGCGACGAGGTGATCGAGGACCGGCCGCACGAGCTGGGGCCGATCGTGGAGGCGACCGGCCAGCTCGCGCTGGAGGCGATCGAGGTCGTCGGCGGTGAGGAAGCGCAGGCGCCGGAGATCCACGAGCTGGTCGAGGGGCAGGGGGGCGAGCGCCTCGAGCTGGTCGCTCTGGTCGGCCGTGAGCTGGTCGTCGCGGAGCTGGGAGAGCGTCCGCAGGTCGCGGCCGTTGTGGGTGAGGAAGGCTTCGGCCAGGGTCACGGCCTTGGGCGTGTCGCCGCACAGCACCTGGTAGAGGGAGGCGCCGAGCGCGAAGCGATCCCAGGTGGGATCGGGGTCGCATTGCCGGCCGAGGAGCTGGTCGATGGGGGCGAAGCCGCGCGTGCCCACCATGCTCTGGAGCTGGGTCGGCGTGGCGCGGCGGGAGCGGGCAACGCCAAGGTCGATGAGCAGCACTTCGGGGGAAGCCACCTGCCGCCGCATCAGGTTGCCCGGCTTGATGTCGCGGTGGACCAGGCACAGCCCGTCGAGGGTCACCCCCTGGGCCCGATCGACCGTGCGCGCAGCAACGGCGAAGGTCTCCAGCACGTCGGCGAGGCTGGCCGTCGGCCCCCACTCGTGCAGCGACTGCCCGGCGTGCTCCAGCACGACGAAGGTACGCCCCTCGGTGGTGCGCCCCACGTCGAACACCGCCGGGAACACCCCAAACAGCCCCTCCCGCGCCAGGAGCCGGTAGGTGTCGCACTCCGACTGCAGCGCCGCGTCGTCGAGGGGGCCGCGCGAGATCTTCACCACGCGGGGCGGGTCGTCTGAGACCACGTCGAAGACCGTGCCCTCGGCGCCCTGTTCGATCAGGTCGCCGACCGGCCAGGTCCGGCCGCTGTCTCCGACGAGCACGAGATCTGCCACGCCTGCCTCCTGCCCACAGGCTTAGAGGCGGCCGCACCCGCGCGCTCCCCACCGGGACCCCACGTCGGGCGGTCACCGGACCACCACCGCGCGATGGGGGTACAGGAACACGTCGACGTCGTCGAGGCGTTCGATGGCCATGAAGCCACCGTGGACGAGGCGCAGGTGGCAGCTTGGACAGAGGCAGCAGAGGTTGTCGGGATCGTCGGTTCCGCCCAGGGAGCGGGGCGTGATGTGGTGGACGTGGATCTTGATGGTGCGCCGGCGGCACTCGGGGTTTTCGCAGGTGTAGTCGGCGCGCCTGCGGGGCCCCCTCCTGCCGGGGGCCGGCTGCACATGGTCGAGCAGCCAGCGCGCAGCATCGAGCAGCCCCGTCGGCACGATGATGCAGCGTTCGCCGGTGTCGGCCGGTTCGGGAGGGGCGTCGGGGCGGAGCGATATGCCGATGGCTGATGCATCCAGCGTCCCGTCCCGACCCCGCGGCGGCCCCAGCCTTGGGGCGTCCGGGGTCCAGCCGGCGAGCCCTGTCGAGCTGCCGCCAGTTTCTGTCGCGGCCAGGGCGTCCAGTCGGGCCTGGCGCTGCTGGAGGGCCCGTTCCACCAGGTCCGGGGCGTCGTCGGCCAGCCGTCGCAGGGCGTTGACCTTGTGGTGGGCGCCGTAGGGGTCGGCCGCCATGCGCCGCAGGTCGCCCAGCGGGACCCGGTCGGCCACCGCCAGCCACTGTCGCGCCTGGGTGGCGTTGTCGAACAGGCGGCCCAGCGCTTCCACCCGCGCCAGCGCCAGCCCCCGGTCCACGGCGGCGGCGATCTGCGGGTACCACAACAGGGTGCGCCCTTCCTTGCGGAGGCGTTGGGCGGTTCGCACCGACATGTCGAGCTGGGCCCGCACGAAGTCGTTGAAGCTGTCGTGGCCCCAGTCGAGGAACAGCCAACAGTCCTTGATCTGGTCGAGGAGGCGCCCGAGGACGGCGCGTCGGCGCTGTCGGATCGCCATGAGGCGATCGAGGATCCGGAGCGCGTGGTCCAGGTCGCGCGGTTCTTCCCACGGCCCGACCACCGGGGTCGCCTGGTCGCCGAGATCATCCGGCATGGAGGGAGGCGACAGGTCGGGTGCGGGGCGTGGCGCCCGGGCGTCCTCCAGGATCTGCGCTGGTGCTTCCCCGCTGTGGAACCAGTCGAGGATCTGCTGGTCCGCTATGTGATCGGGCACATGCTGCCCCAGCAGCAGCCGGGCGAGTCGCCTGGCGCGCCGCACCGTGGCAGCGTCGTCGCCGACCAGCACGTCGATGTCGCCGCGACGGGCGCTGCCGGCGGCGAGGTCGGCTGACTGCCCCGCCACCACCGCCTGGATCCACGCGGCCTGCCGGTCGGGGGGCACGCGACCGGGCGCCTGCACCGCCGCGGTCAGGTTCACCAGCCCGACGTGTACTGCTTTCTTGACCAGGTCGAGGTCGCTGCGCAGCAGCCGTGCGAGCTGTCGTTGCCAGGACGGCTGCCAGCACATCCGTGCGCACACGAAGGACGTGAACGAGCCGTAGCCCAGGGCGCGCAGATCGTGCTGCTGGATGACGCAGCAGACCCGCGCCAACCGCAGGTCGAGGGCCGCCGACGAGCGCGCGAGGCCGACGGCCAGCGCCCGCACCTGTTCGATGCGCGGGTCGCTGGGAAGCCACGCTTCCATTGTGTCCACGGCCAGCCGCGCCAGCACGGAGGAGCCGCCACGGCCCACCGCCAGGCCGCGGTCCGACGCGCCCGGACCGAGTGCCGTGGGACCCGGCAGCGATCGCGCGGCGCCCGTCGAGAGCACCGCTGGGGCGCCCACGCCTGCAAGAACTGGCGGCCCGCCGCCAGGATGGTCTTCGTTCCCGAACATGATTTCATGCTATCACGCAACGGAACGCATGCGAGGATTTTTTTGGTGCGCGGAATCCTTGAATCGGACCGAAAATGTCCTTTTCTACATCCAGCGTTCATGGTAGCTACTCGCCGCGAGTCCACGCGCGCGAGTGGGCGTCCCGGTGAGGCTCGCCGCGTTGTCGCCCACGGCGGCGCGCCAATCTCGAAACCTCCCTGCCCAAGGGCAGACTTCGGTCAGCCCTGGAAGACTGCACGGGCTGGTGGAACGCCCACTCCGTCCAGGGCTGGTACGAGAGCTTCGAGATGGGGCTGCGGGAGAATTGAGCGCGGAGCAGCCCAAGGCGGCGCCACCAACCAGGGCCTCAGCGACATCTTCGTCTTCACCGGCGACGAGATCATGCAGGTCGCCCCCATGCTCAGCCAGGTGCGTGCTACCCTCATCGTCGACAACCGCACGCTCAACGCAGAGATCGAGGTGGTCATGCAGTCCACCCTGGACGGCATCAACTGGAGCAACCCCGTCGTGCTCTCCCAGGCCTGGGTCAACGCCAACGGCCCCGACATCACCGCGTGGCACACCAACGCCGCCGACTTCACCCGCGGCATCCGCTTCGGCGTCCGCATCCGCCAGGCGGCCGGCACCGCCGTCGAGATGGCCCGCGTCTCCCTCATCCTCGACCTCCAGCTCAAGAGCTGAACGGAGTCCGCCATGGCGATCCTCAGCAACCTCATGGCCGCCCTGGCCACCGTCAACCGCCTCTCCGGCCTCAACAATCTCGGCTCCGTCACCGCCATCGGTGGGGAGGGCGGGGACCAGGGGGGTGGGACGGAAGGAGGCGGAACCGACGGCGGCGGCAGTGAAGACAACTGCGCGGACGTCGATGTTGCACAAGTATGCCAGGACATGTGCTTGGAGGAGGGCGAGGGGAGGAACTGCATCAAGAGCTGTTCTTGGCAGTCGCTGCCGATCGGGTGCGAGATCACCGCGACATGTGTCGAGTGCCGCAATCCGGATGGTGGCCGACCACCGATTAGTGTGATTACGTAGGTTTCCATGCCGACCCAGAACAACGCATGTCGCACGGGGCGTTGAGATGCCTCTTCCTTCTCGACCTTGGGTCTTCTTGAGTCTGGGCGGCGCCGCCCTTGCTGGAGGACTCGGCTTCGCCCTGGGGGCTCAGCATGCCCGTGGAACGCCAAAGTCGTCGGTGAACCGCACCTTGGCTGCTCACTCGCCGGAAGGAGATACAAAACCACCCGTCGACTGCGGTTGCGGCCCGTCAGAGATGGAATCTGATGAAGGTGCCCACCCCGGCGAGGTCAACCCGCCTGGAACGAGCAGCGCACTGACCGTCGATGCGGCACTGGAGATCCAGGAAGCGCTCTTGGTCGGAGCCCCATTGGAGTGGCCCGATGGGCTTGACGGTGCCTACGGCCCCCGTGAAGTGGAGGCCGCATTGGAGGAAGCCGTCGACATGTGTCCAGCGCTGCGGGAAGCCCGACCGGTTCTCGATTGCGGTGAGTTCCCCTGTATTCTGTGGCTGAACGCCAGCAAGGGCAGCGGGGCAGCGCCCCACAAGTGTGAGGTCTGGGACTTGGAAACAAGTGGTCCCACGGTCACTTCGACTCCAATGGTGCCGGGCTCGGGCGTGGTCAAGGCATATCCAGTGGCCCCAGCCGACCTCCTCCAACGTGATGACTTCGGTGTCGAGAAGCGCTTGGAGTGGCGTATGCGGTCTGGACGGGACGACGCTCAGGCTCAATGGGAGGCATTGGACCACCAATAGCCAGAATCAACCTGATCCCACCTGCGCTTGGTGGCGCACAGGCCCGTCTGGGAATTGGCGGCCGGGAGGCTGGCCGCTCATGGCTCAACCTCGTGCCCTTGACAGGTAGAAGGCGACCAGGACCATCACGGGTCAGACGAGACCAAGCTACCGGTTGCTGCTCCCCGGTCGTGCCGTCGACGTGTTCTGCCATGCAGGCGACAGCCCATGCCCATCCACGACCCATGTGGATGCAAGCGCCGGATGGACAGACGACTACGATGGCGCCCCCCAGCCGTGCACGTGGACGGGCATCGGCACCTGGACCTGCACGGCAACCGACAACGCGGAGGTCCGCGCGGTACTTGACGGTGCCGAAGCCACATCCGAGGTCCCACCATCCGCCGCAACGGTCGACCTGCTCCTCAAGCCACCGCCAGACACGATCTGCCTGGACTTCGACCACCCGGGGGGCCGCTGCGACGCCTATGTGGCGACATACAAGGATGGGCTGCCCTACACCAAGGTCTTCGACGGAGTCATGCCTGGCGAAGACATCTTCATGGACGCCGACGCTGGCGCCCCCATGCCCGTCCTCGTCATCTGCTCGGATGGGTACGTCTCGGGGCGAGGCGTGGCCGTTGCAGGCCATGCCCACGCGTGCGGCCACATCGAACTCGAGGAGCTGGCGACGGCTTGCCTCTCGCAGTCCTCCCGCGACTTCGCTTGCCGCCTCACCGACGAGGACACTCCGCAGGGGCCCAGCTACGAAGTCACCGACTGTACCGATGTCCACTCCAGCACCTACCGCGTCGAGTGCGGCGGAGCGCCCGCGTCGTCGGTCAGCATCGCCCCCGGACAAGACATCGCCCTTCCTTGAGCGTTGGTTGCGATTGTCACGAAATGTAACGAGCGCCACAAGATTGAGCCCCCCGTAAAAAGTCCGTCCACGCCAGCATCGAGCGCGGCAGGTTGA
>CAZRFD010000210.1:0-949 GCA_964599085.1 uncultured Enterobacterales bacterium
AGCATACGACGAGACATCAAGGGCCAGTTGACGTCGTTGAAGGGATAGTCACCCGGTCGGGGACTGCTGAAGTTTGCTTCGAACATGATCTCGTCAGGGAGATCGTACTTCCTCGTCAGCAGCCAACCAGCGATGTTCTCCCATCCAGGGAATCGCACCAGCTTGGCATCGAAGTCTTCGTTCGACTGGACGTGCGCCGTGCTCCAGAACATTTCATAGACTGGCTGTTGTTCCGTGTCTTTCATCGCGGTGTGGCTCCTCCGCCATCCCTACGCGGTCGCATAACTGGTTCGTTCCGGAACGGTCAACCTGTCAAGGGGTGTGGCTCTTCTCATGTGACGTCCTTCACGCAGCGTCGAGAAGCTCGGTGGTATCGAAGTGAGCGAGGTGGTTGCGTTCGAGTTCCCGCCTGGCATGGAAGCGCAGGTAGTCGTCGAGGTCGCCCGAGGAATTCAAGGACCGAAGCTTGAGCACGGCCTCGCCTCCATCGAGTCCCCAGCGAGCACCGGTGATGTCCATGCGGTCTCGGACCAGCGAACGGCACGCCCCCTCGATGACGCCCGATGCGATGGGCAGACCATCGAGGAGGTACTCGTGGTAGCGCATGCAGGCCTTGTGGTTGAGGAGGTAGGTCGCGCACTCGTCTACGGCCTTGCGGGCCGTGCCCTCCAAGCCTCGGCGGGTCGCCGAACGGCGCATTCCGGCAGCCACGCTGCTGACCTTCCCGTCAAGGATGCGACGACTGCGCTCGACCACCTCGTCGCCCGGGCCGTGCCCGACAACGGCGCGTCCGTGCGGGTCCTCGACAAGCTCGGGTTCCGCCGGACCCACGAGGTCCAGGACGGCGCGCTGCGCGTGGCGGTGTTCCGGTTGGAGCGGGTCGCGGGCTGAAGCGGCGCTCGGTGCAGGTCGGTCGAACCGCCGCCGCGGTCTTCCCGGCGGCCGTGGG
>CAZRFD010000210.1:1049-10509 GCA_964599085.1 uncultured Enterobacterales bacterium
GCGCTCGAAAGTGGGTGGACATCGCCGATGTCCCCCGAGAATCGAGCGGCTTGCGCGGTGATCGGGGCGGCGGGGCGCTCGAAAGTGGGTGGACATCGCCGATGTCCCCCGAGAATCGAGCGGCTTGCGTGGTGATTCGGGCGGCGCGGCTTCCAGACGGGCGCCGAAGCATCCAGCCCCCGCCCTCGCCGTCCCCCCTCTCACAACGCCGCAGCGAGCCGGTCGAAGACGATGCGGATGCGACGGCTGGTGTGCAGCTCGCGGTGGCAGACCAGCCACATGGGGAAGGGCACGCCCGGCAGCCCCGGCACGCGTCGCACGCCGGGGGTAGCGTCGCCGACCTCGGTCATCATCACGCCAGCACCCAGCCCCGCGCGCACCGCCTGCCACTGGACGAGGTGGTTCTTCGACGCCAGCTTGAGCTGCCGCGGCTGCAGGTCGATGCCCAGCCGCCGCAGCCCCTCGACCATGCCCGGCCCGAGGTCGAAGCCCACGAAGTCGACTCGGGCGAGGTCGCTTGCGGTGCGCAGCGGTCCCAGGCGGTCGAGGTAGGCGTCGCTTGCGTAGACGTGGCCGAGGCGGTCGGCCAGGCGCCGGGCCACGAGGTCGGGCGAGGTGGGGCGGATGTTGCGCACGGCGATGTCGGCTTGTCGACGCGTGAGGTCGATGGCGGCGTTGTCGGCGACCAGCTCGATGCGGATGCCGGGGTGCTCCTGTCGCAGCGCGCGCAGCACGGGCGGCAGGCAGTATGCGGAGATCACCTCGCTGGCGGTGATGGCGACTGTGCCCTCCACCGCGGTGGCCGCACCCGTGGCACGCAGCGAGACCCGGGTGGCGGCGTCGCCCATGGCACGCACGTGCTCGAGGAGCTGGCCACCGGCCTCGGTCAGCGCGAGCCTGCCGCCGACGCGCTCGAAGAGGGTCACGCCCAGCTCCTGTTCCAGGGCCGCCACCTGGCGGCCTACGGTGGGCTGCGACAGCCCCAGCGCGCGCCCCGCCGCTGAGAAGGATCCTTCCTCGGCCGCCACGAGGAAGGCCCGGGCCCGGTTCCAGTCGAAGGTGACAGTCCGCCAGTCCATGCACATATGAATAGCCCGAGTGCGCTGTTGGCGGCGTGCGATGCGTGTGTGCAGGCATAGCTGTGCCGTGCACCCCAAGCCCGGAGCCGCCATGCGCGCCGCCCTCACCCCCGCCTTCGGCGGTCCCGACGTCCTGCAGCTCGTCGAGATCCACGCTCCCACCCCCGGCCCGACGCAGATCCGCGTGCGTGTCCGCGCCGCTGCCGTCACCGAGGGCGACCGGCGCCTGCGTGCCGCCGACTTCCCAGGCGCAACTGCGCTGTTCGGCCGCCTCTACGTCGGGCTGCTGCGCCCCCGCCGCCCCGTCCAGGGGACCATCTTCGCCGGCCGGGTCGAGGCCGTCGGCGCCGCTGTGACCCGCTTTCGCGTCGGCGACGACGTCTTCGGCCTCTCCTTGGCCTCGGGTGCCTACGCCGAGCTGCTCGTCGTCGACGCCGACGGCCCGGTGGCCGCCATCCCCGACGGCATCTCCTACGAAGCAGCCGCCGCCGTGCCCTACGGCGCGGGCACCGCGCGGCACTTCATCGACGAGCTGGCCGCCGTCCAGCCCGGCGAGCGGGTCCTCGTCCTCGGCGCGTCGGGCGGCGTCGGCCGCTTCGCGGTGCAGCTCGCCCGGCACCGCGGCGCCGAGGTCACCGGCGTCGCCAGCGGCGCCAACCTGGACCTGCTGCGAAGCCTCGGCGCACACGAGGCCATCGACTACGAGCGCGTCGACTTCACGGCGCTCGGCCGCACCTGGGACGTCATCCTCGACGTCGCCGGCGTCTCCAGCTTCGCGCGGTCCCGTCCGGTCCTGAGCGAGCGTGGCCGCTACCTCACCCTGTACCTGAGCCTGCGCGTGGTGTTGGCCATGGCGTGGACCGGGCTGTGGGCGAGGGTGCGTCCCGGTCCCCGTGCGCTGTTCTCCATCGCGTCCGAGGACGCCGACACCATGGGCGAGGTCGCCGCGCTGCTTGCGGCCGGCGTGTTCTCGCCGCGGGTCGGACCCTCCCGCCCGCTGGCCGACATCCGGCAGGCGCACGCCGCTGCCGAGGGCGGCCGGCTGACCGGCTGTGTCGTCGTCACCATGGACGCGGCCTGATCACAGCTCCACGAGCACGCAGGGCCCACCGGCGATGACCTCGATGCCGGCGGCGCGGGCGGCCGCGATGGCCGCCGGGCTCTCGGCCCCCGGCTGCATCCACAGCATCGTGATGCTGCCCAGCGCGATCGCCTGGTCCACCACCGCCTCGGTCACCCGGGGCGGGGTGATTATCGAGGCGCGGTCGAGCCCGGGACAGGCGGCCACCGCCGCGGCGAGGTCGGGGTAGGCGCGCAGCCCCTCGACCGTGTCCTGTCGCGGGTTGACCGGCACCGCCGTCCGGCCGTGGCGCAGGTAGTGCCGGAGCACGCGGTTGCCGAACTTGCCGCGGTTGTTCGACGCCCCCACCACGGCGAAGAGCTTGCTGTCGAGGAAGCGGGTGGTGGACATGGAGAGGCCGGGCAGGGGAGGGGAGCGTGGCGGGCGCGACCTGCCGCTCAGGCGTCGTCCGGCGTTGCGTGGCGCGAGGCGCGGCGCTCCTCCTCGTCCAGCTCGTAGGCGCTGGCGAGGATCTGGGCGGCGCGCAGGCGGCTGGCCCGCGTGTTCTTGGCGAGGAGCTCCAGCACGCGGCGCATGCGGTCGGGAGCGAGGGTGACGGCCCGGGTCGACAGCGGCAGCATGAACTTCCGTAGTCACCTGGGCGCGGGTGGGAAGTGCCCCGACCCGATCTGGCGTCCGGCCCGAGCGCGCGGCGGCGTCGTGGCGGCGTCCGCGTCCCTCCCGGTAGGATGCCGCTCTCCGGAGGACCCATGCACCGATTCTTCGCCGGCATCCGCCGCGTCGCCGACAACCCCTGGCTCCGCGTCCTCGTGGCCCTCATCCTGGTCGCGACCGGCGTGTCCGAGACCCTCACCGAGCTGGAGGCCGACGTGGCGGACATGGCGCTGCGGGCGCACCACGGCGTCCTGCTGTACGGCGTCGTCGACCTGCTGCGCACCCTGCCCGACCTGTTCGAGGGCATCGCCGGGATCGCCGAGGTGCGCGAGGTGGTGGGGGACTGAGGGGAAGCTGTGATGTCGAGCGGGAGGCCGCGCCCTGGCCTCCCGCTCAGGCTTGCGGGGGCGGGTCCGGGGGCTCGCGGACTGCTTCGGTGGCCTCGTCCACCGCGGCCAGGATGTGACGGGCGTGGGGCAGGAGGGCCCGGCCTGCGACCGTCAGGGCCATGCCCCGGGGCAGGCGCTCGAAGAGTTCCGTGCCCAGCTCGTCTTCCAGGCTGCGGATCCGGCGGGTCAGCGGCGGCTGCGTGATGTGTAGCTTCTGCGCCGCCTGGGTCACCGCGCCTTCCTCGGCGACGGCGACGAAGGACTGGAGCTGTACGAAGGACATGGGTGCATCGTAGCAAGCCGCGTCCCGCGGCGGGACATCGCGCGCTTCGTGTTCGAGGCCGTTGAGCTGGAACGGTCGACTCCCCGGGTCCCATACCGACAACGCATTGGTCACCGGCCCGATGACGGGCGATCTTGTCTCCATGTGGATCCCTCGCCTCACCCCCAGGGACTGGCCGGCAATGCGCCGGGCCGGTCGTGCTGCCGCTGCGACCCTCCACCACGTTGGCCGCCGCATCCGGCCGGGAATGAGCACCGCCGAGATCGACCGCCTGGTGCGGCGGGACACCCGCCGGCGCGGGGGGCGCCCCAGCCAGCTCGGCTACCACGGCTTCCCCGCCTCGGTCTGCACGTCGCGTAACGCCGTGGTCTGCCATGGGATCCCGGCCCCTGGGGAACGGCTGCAGCCAGGGGACATCGTCAACGTCGATGTCACCACCGATCTGGGGGGCTGGCACGGCGACACCTCGCGGACCTTCGTGCTCGGCCCCACCTCCCCGGGCGCCCGTCACGTGGTCGATGTCGCTCACCGCGCCTTGGACGCTGGCATCGCCGCGGTGCGGCCCGGTGGCCACCTGGGAGATGTGGGGGCCGCCATCGCGGCCTTGGTCCGGGCCGAGGGCTGCAGCGTGGTCACAGCCCTGGGCGGCCATGGGATCGGTCGCCGCATGCACCTGCCCCCACACGTGGCCCACGTGGCCGATGCCGGCACCGGCCCCCGCCTGCTGCCCGGGATGGCCTTCACCATCGAGCCCATGGTCAACCTGGGCGGACCGGAGGTCCTCACCTTGGACGACGGCTGGACCGTGGTCACCGCCGACGGCAGCCTGTCGGCCCAGTTCGAGCACACGGTGCTGGTCACCGAGACGGGGGTCGAGGTGCTGACCGAGCGGGGTGGTGAGGGCTGAACAGCTCGTGCGCGCGACCCGTGGTTCCACCCGACCACACTCTGTGGTTCCACCCGACCACGCTCATCGTCACATTCGTGCGTACTGCGGACGCGCAGCGGCTTTGTTCAACCGCCTGGTTCCAGTGCACAGAGAGAGCGACGGCCCATGGTGCTCGGTCGGATCCTGGGACCGCAGGTACCAGGCTGGGGCTTCGCCGCTTCTCGTCCCCCTTGTGCGACCGCCGACCGTGGCCATCGGGCCCCGGCGGGCATGGCGCCGTTCGGGCGAGAGGTCGGTACCTGCGGCGTGGGCGGGGCAGCGGCGGGCGGATCGAGCGGGCGAGGGGCGAGGGAGCCGGCGCGGCTGGACCCGCTGAGGAGATCGAGCGGGTGAGGGTCGAAGGAGCCGGCGCGGCTGGATCTGCGCCGGAGCGCTCAGGCCGCGACGCCCTGGCGATTCAGCAGCGCCCGGGCGACGGGCAGGACCACTTCTGCCAGGCACCCGGCCGCCCGGACGTGCTCGACTTCGGGGGCGGGCAGGCCGTGGGCCGGGACCGCGACCGCGTCGTCGTCGTCGTCGTCGTTGCGAGCCTGGGGGGGCTTCCAGCCGCGACAGCAACTCCTCGACCGCCTGCCGCACCGGTGGGCCGCCGACATCGAGGGCCCACTGCAGGGTGGACCAGGCCAGCTCGGCGTGCCGGGTCTCGTCCCGCACGATGGTCGCCAGGGCGGCGCGGACCGCCGGATCGGTGGCCTGGTCCAGGGCTTCCTGGGCGAGGAAGGCGGCGCGCTGTGTCGCGGTGAGCCCGGCGAGCACCGGCCGGGCCTGGCCCGCGGCCTCGCGGCTCGCGCCCTCGCGCCTCGCACCCTCGCGCCCTCCCGCCACGCGCCCTCGCACCCTCGCACCCTCGCGTCCTCCCGCCACGCGCCCTCGCACCCTCGCACCCTCGCGCCTCACCCTCTCGCAGCTCCTGGCCTCGCAGCTCCTGGCCTCGCAGCTCCTGGCCTCGCAGCTCCTGGCCTCGCACCTCGCGGCGTCGGGCGACCGGCGGAACCCGCACACCGCCCGCGCTACCCTCCGGCGATGGCCTCCCCCTCCTCCGACACACCGACCACCGTCCACTGCCCGAGCTGCGGCTTCGCCTTCGTGCCCGACGAACACGACAGCCCGCCCGCCGAGCTGATCGAGGCCCTGCCCGCTCCCAAGGGCATGACCGTGGCGACCGAGGGCGGTGGCCTCGTCATCCGGCGCCGCTGGTTTTCCCCGTCCGCCTTCTTCCTGCTGGGATTCGCCGTCTTCTGGGATGGGTTCCTGGTCGTCTGGTACACCATCGCCTTGTCGGGGGCCCTGGGCGGCGACGATGCGGCCGCGATGGCCCTGCTCTTCCCGCTGCTCCACGTCGCGGCCGGTGTGGGGATCACCTGGCTGGCCCTGGCCACCCTGCTGAACACCACCAAGATCACCCTGCGCTCCGGCGAGCTGTCGGTGGAGCATGGCCCGGTGCCGTGGAAGCGCCCGCCGACCTTGAAGGCCGGGGATCTGGAACAGCTCTGGGTGGTCGAGAAGCGAGGCAACAAGGGGGGCCGCAGCTACCAGCTCCACGCGCGGACGCGGCAGGGCGTCGCCCACAAGCTCGTGTCCGGACTCCAGGACGTGAACCAGGCGCGCTTCCTGGAGCGCCGCCTGGAGGCCGCCCTCGGGATCCGCGACCGGAAGGTCCAGGGCGAGTACCGCGACTGAAGGGCCGGGCACGTGGAGCCGCGGAGTGCGCCCCTGGCACCTGCAGCGAGCCCTGCATGCTGGGGCGTCAGCCCAGGATCTCTCGGACGCGCGCGAGCAGACGTTCCAGGTTGAAGGGCTTCTGGATGAAGTTCATCCCCTCTTCGAGGACGCCGTGATGGGCGATCACGTTCTCGGTGTACCCGGACATGAACAGCGCCTTCAGCGTCGGGCGGGCGACCTTCAGGCGCTCGTACAGCTCTCGACCGTTCATCCCCGGCATGACCACGTCGCTGAGCAGCAGGTGGATGTCGCCGCTGAACCGTCGATTCAGCAGGAGGGCTTCGTCGGCGTCCGCCGCTTCGAGCAGGGTGTAGCCGTGGCCCGAGAGGAGCTTGCGGGCCAGCTCTCGGACCATGGGGTCGTCTTCGACGAGGAGCACGGTCTCGGAGCCCCCCACGTGTTCGGCGGTCGTGGCCACGTCCGCGGCGGGCTCGGCGGCTTCGTGGACCGCCGGCAAGTAGATCTTGAAGGTGGAGCCGTGGCCGGGCTCGGAGTAGACCGTGAGGACACCGTCGTTCTGGCTGACCACGCCGTAGACGGTCGCCAGGCCCAGGCCCGTCCCCTGGCCGGGGCCCTTGGTCGAGAAGAAGGGCTCGAAGATCCGGTCGCGGGTCTCGGCGTCCATGCCCTCGCCGTCGTCGCTCACCGCCAGGACCACGAAGTCACCGGACGCCGGTTCGTCCCCCATGAGGTGTGGTTGCTTGTCCAAGGAGACGTTGGCCGTCTCGATTGTCAGGCGACCGCCCGAGGGCATGGCGTCCCGTGCGTTGACCGCCAGGTTGACCAGCACCTGGTCGAGCTGGGACGGGTCCACGCGCACGTTCCAGAGGTCTTCGCCCGGCAGGAAGCTCAGCTCGATGTCCTCGCCGATGATGCGTTGCAACATGCGCTCCGCTCGCTCGACGATGGCGTTGGGCTGGACGATGCGGGGTTCGATCACCTGCTTGCGCGCGAAGGCCAGGAGCTGCCCCGTCAGCTCGGCGGCCCGCTCGGCTCCGTGCCGGATCTCGGTGGCGTGCGCGCGCGCCGCGCTTCCGGAGGGCAGTGCCAGCTCCACCATCTCGGCGTAGCCCAGGATGCCGGTGAGGATGTTGTTGAAGTCGTGGGCGACGCCCCCCGCGAGGCGGCCGATGGCTTCGAGCTTCATGGCCTGTCGAAGCTGCGCCTCGAGCTGCTCGCGCCGCTGCTCGGCGGCGCGCATCGCGGTGACCTCGATGAAGGTGATGATCGCGAGCTGGAGCTGCCCGTCGTCGTCGAGGACCGGGTAGCCCTTGCACTGCGCCCAGACCACGTCGCCGATGTCCGGCCGGTTGACACCGACCACCAGACCCTCGAAGGGCTGCCTGGACTGCAGCACCAGGCTGACCGGGTACTCCTCGACGGGCATCGGCGAGCCGTCGTCGCGGAGGAAGGCCCACTGCGGGTCGGGCGCCGACACCCCGATCATCTGGTCCATGGTCAGGCCCAGGATCTCACAGGCCCGCGGGTTGCAGACCCGGATCGCCGAGTCCGGACCGTGGGCGACGACGCCGGCGTGCAGGTGACGCAGGACCTGCTTGAGATCGTCCAGCTCGCCGAGGACATCGGCGCCTGTCGCCGTGTCAGCGGACGGCGGCTTCGACGACTCGTCGCTCGATCGGTGACCCATACCGCGCTCCTCCCCTGGACAATACCGCCTGAGGTGGGCCGAGGGCAATGGTCCAGGCGCCTCTTCGGCAGCGTCGGCGCGGGGTTCCGGCATCCCGATTCGCCGCATCGCCAGGCGCCACTTCGCGTGGCCGCGGCCCGCCAGGCAGCCTGGGCCGATTCCGCCGCCGCTTACCTGGCGGGCGTCGCCGGCCGCGCATACTCGCGCGCCGTCGCCACCGGCGGTTCGGCGTGCATCTCCGGCTCGATCGGCTCGTCGCCGATGTACTCGATCACCACGGTTGGTTCTGCGGGCTCGGCCTGCTCGGTCGGCTCGTCGCCGATGTACTCGATCACCACGGTCGGATCGGCGGGTTCGTCCTGCCAGGCCGCGGCCTCGACCAGGTCCTCGATGAACAGGATCCGGACGTCCGTCGGTTGGTCTGCCTTCTGCTCGACCTGCAGCGGCGCAACGTCCGCCGCCGCTGTGCCACCTGTCCCACCTGTCCCACCGGTGGGGCCGGGATCGTTCCACTCGCGCGGCACGGGTGCGGGTGGGGTGGGATCGATGCGCGGCGTGGCGTCGGCCACCGCGTCGATGGAGCGCTGCGACCTGCGTCCCCCGGTCCGCCAGGAGATCTCGGTGGTCGGCGCCAGCCAGGCCAGCGGGAGCTGGGAGATGCCCAGCCCCGCCCGAAGCTGGAGGTTCCGCCAGGAGGCCTGCCAGGCGACGCTGCCCCACGCCGCGCCCCCGCGGCTCTGGTCCAGCACGCCGTTCAGGCCGAGCTCGTCGGGCACCACAGCGGACAGGGTCTCCAGGGTCTGGCCCACGGAAGCATAGCGGTACAGGGCGTCGCCGCCCTGGAGCACGATGGCGTGGGGACCCTTGACCCGCAGCTCGAGGGCGAGGCGCATCGAGACCGTGCCGAGCTGGCCACTGGGATCCACGTTGGAGCGGTCGAGGGCGGCCTGCGCTTCGGCGAGGCGCTCCTGCCCGAGGGCAGCGCCGAGCACCGAGGTCGCCTGCGTCAGGTCGGGGCTGCCCTCGCTGGAGAGCCAGCTAGCGGTGGTGCCCAGGTGGGCGGCGAACCACCCCGCGGACGCGGATGCCCGCACGCCCACGCGGAGCTGTCGCGCCGCGAAGTCACCCAGCCGCAGGCTGTGCCCGGCGCTGTCGACGGCGAGGCCCCAGTGGTCACTGTCGGCCAGCGAGAGGCGGGTGCGCAGGTTGTAGATCCCGACCGCGTCCAGCGTGGGGTCCGAGCCCACCTGCACGCGGCGGGACAACCCGATGTCGAGGTCGGTCAGCCCCAGGCGGACTTCGCCCGGCTTCAGGTTCCAGGCGCTGTACTCGATGGGCCGGCGGGTGGGTGGTGTGCGCTGGGGAGGCGCTGCCGGGGAGTCGTCGGCGCGAGCGGACAGGCTGAGCAAGCCAAGGAGCAGGACGGCCGCCAGGGACATGGCATCACCGGGGAATTCGAAACAGCCGCGGCTGTTGGTGATGCAAGGTTCATGCCAACGTGTTGCCGGGTATAGCGGCCGTCGATGCATCGCCGGGGCGCGCCGCATACCATCGAGCCTGGCGCCGCCGCCTCCCGGACCCGCCTGCTGCCGACTCGGGCCTACCCTGCCTGTCAAGGCTGGCGCCTTGACAGTGCCGATAGCCGCGATGCTATC
>CAZRFD010000211.1:0-10505 GCA_964599085.1 uncultured Enterobacterales bacterium
TGAACAGTAGTGTGGATGGCGGAGAGCGGCGGGTTCTTACGGGGGGCTCAACCTTGTTCTCCCCGCCGTCGTACATCTCCTCGAACGCCAGGCCATCGCTGAAACCTCGAACGGCACGGTCGAGAAACGGGCAGCGGGGCTCCACGCTGTGCGCCATGCAGCTCAGGTCGAGGCGCCGGAGCTCGGTGACCTGCATGTCGTCGATGAGCTGTCGTCGGACCTCACGCCATGGATCGTCTCTGCCGAACGAGTGGTACCCGCCGAACAGCTCGTCCGCGCCTTCGCCGGTCAGCACCACCTTGATGCCCGCCGCGTGGGCCGCCTCGGCCAGCAGCCAGGTCGCGAGGCCGTTGCTGACGATGGAGGGGTTGTAGCTCTCCGTGGCCCGCGCGACAGCGAGGATGAGGCCCGGCAGACGCTGTGGCGTCGGCAGGGGGACGCTACGAACGTCCTTCAACCCTAGGGCGGCCACGACCACCTCAACCGCCTGGCGGTCCGGTCCGTCTGCTCCGCCGAGCGTGAAGTAGGTGGCGTCGTCCCGGGACCGAGACACGAAGGCTGCGACCAGGGAACTGTCCAGCCCCCCGCTGAGGAAGACGCCCAGAGGCTGATCCGCACGGGGCAGTCGCCGCCGCACGGCTTGTTCGAAGAGGTCAGCAAGAGCTTCCGGAGGTCGCTGCGGGCGGTGCTCCGCGAGTAGCTCGGCCTGACCGGTGTCGAGGTTCACCCGGGACGCGCCACGGGGAAGGAGCCTGAACCACGCGATCTCGTCGAAGGCCTTGAGCTCGCTCGCGATGAAGACCTCTGATCGGGAACGTCCGACGAACAGTGGCTTCTTGCCCATGTGGTCGCGAAGGCAGACCACCTCGCGGGTAGATGGTCGAAGTGCGACCGCCGAGTAGAACCCCTCGAGCTCGTCGATCGCGCGCGGGCCGAGCCGGTCGAGGAGGGGAAGGAAGACGTGAGCGTCGCATTCTCTCCGCGGGAGGTCGTGCTCGCGAGCGAGCTGCTCGTGGTTGTAGATCTCGCCGTTGATGACGCCGACGAGGCCCTCGTGATGCAGGGGCTGCCGACCGGCAGGGCCGACTCCGTTGATCGCCAGCCGGTTGAACCCGAGGGCCAGGTCGGCATCGAACCACTCTCCCCGATCATCCGGCCCTCGATGGCGAAGGCGAGCGAGACATCCAGGCAACCGAGCTCGCGCTGCCGGGCCAGAGAGCAGGACGATTCCGCACACAGCCGCGTCCTCAGTTCACGTGAGGGGCGTCGCCGCCCTGCTGTCGAAGCTCTTGGCGCACCTGCATCAGGAGGTGCCCCAGCCTGTTCTGGCCGGTTCCATCGCCGCCGTCGCCCCAGTAGAGGTCGTTGTGGGTGTGCTCGACGAGGAGCCGTTCAGCGGAGTCCAGCAGGCGAGCGCGCAGGTCCGGGTGCTGGTCGAACTTGGCCCGAAGGCCCTCGAGCATGACCAGCTCCTTCACCGCTGGCCAGTCCGTGCGGCGGTGCTCGGGCGTCAGCTCGGCGGCCCGTTGCTTGGCCAGCATCGGCGTCGGGCAGCACCGAATCTCCTCCTCGAACCGTGTGCCGGCGAACTTCTGGGCCTGGTAGAAGTGCTCGACCGTCGGCCACACCCGCCCGCGAAGGTAGACCGCGTGCCGCGAGAAGTTGGAGAGCTCCCCCCACGGCTGGTCGGAGTGGTAGAAGCGCACGGTGCCGTTGAGCCCAGGCTCCCCTTCGAGCGGAAGCTGGTGGCCGAGCTTGGCGTTCTTGGTCCCAAGGTAGTCGGCGTTCTCCGGCCGGACATTGGGGTGGGTGTTCACTACGGCAACACCGACGCCATGTCTCTGCAGGTAGCGCATCTTGCGGGGGTTGTTGGAGATCAGGCGGACGCTCCCGATCCCGAGCCGCCTCAACAACCCCACCGCTGCATCGTAGGTGCGGGTGTCCTGCTCCAGGCCGAGGGCCTCGAACGCCTCGAATGTGTCGAGCCCATCGCGCTGCATCATGTGGATGGCTCGAATCTTCCGAGAGAGCCCCTGCCCACGCCCTTCTTGGTGGAGGTGGACGATCATTCCGCGACCCTCGGAGGCGATCAGCTTCATGGACTCGCGCAGCTGGTCGGCACAGTCGCAGTCGACTGCCCCGAAGACCTCCGACGCGAGGCAGGAGGAATGCACTCGGAGCAACGGCTCGTGGCCCTGGTCGTGCAGGTCGCCCAGGCAGACGACGCGAACGTGCTCGTCCCCCGAGTCGTACATGCGGAACTCCCCCATCGGCGTGGGGAGGACGCACCAGCTGTCCAGATCGGTCTCCATCATTCACCCTCGTGCAGAAAGAACCTGGCTTCTCGCAGCAGGTTCCGGTTCATCCACTTCAATTCCCGACGTCGGGGGAACCGGACGCGGTCCCGGTCGTCCGCGGCGAAGCCGAACGGGAACTCGTCTCGGACGGCCAGGACGATGATCTGTGGAACCTTCAGGCCGTACCCCCAGTAGGGGTCGTCGGGGGTCCAATCCGATGGGACCGGGTTCCAGAGGCCGAGCTTGTCGAGATCGCGTTGCAGGCCACGCCCGAAGTCGCTGTCGACCTCCTGGGTGGGGAGTGCCGTCCATCCCTCGAGCGTGGCATCCCGGAACGCCTCGGGCGGGGATGCGCCGTCCGCACCGAGGCCCATGACGACGAGGATGAGCGGGCGAGCAGCGCTCCAGCCAGAGAGGAAGCCCCCCACCACCACTCGGTCGAACTCCTCGTCACCGTGCGTGAGCACGTCGCCGCCTCCATCGACGCCGACGGCGAAGTCGTAGCCTCGCCCATCCAGGTCGCGACGCCCAGCGAGCAGTTCGAGCCCTCGACCGTGGGCGGCGCACACGTACCGGGCACCGTGGCCCCACTCGAGCGACGAGGAGATGCTCAGGCCCTTGCCCCTTCTCCCTTCGGGGTGCCGCTGGCTCGGAATGGACTCGTGATGGCGCAGGACGGCCTCGGGGTCGAGCCCTTCCTCCGGTTCGAGTACATGGAATCGTCCTTGCGCTCCCAGCAGCCCCTTCTCGGACAGCGCCTTGCAGTTCAGAGGTTGGGCCAGATCGACGCGCCGGCACCCGAGACCAACCAGCTCCGCGGCGATGTTCCGGGCCAGGATGAGGTCGGCTGAGCCGCCGGCGGCGAAGACGATCCCCGCGTCTCGGTGCGGACCGACCTGGTCGATGATCTGCTCTCCGATCATGCCCGTGCTCCTCCCGCGGCCGACGCAGGCCCCTTGCCCAACTGGGCTGTGATGAAGTTCGTGTCTACGGTTCCCGCTGCGTAGTCATCGGCCACGGCCCGAAGCGAGTCCAGGAAGCCCTGGACCCCGTCACGGGGGCAAGAGCGGATGCCGGCAATGAGACGGTCGACCTGTCCTTCTGCAAACCACTGGTCGAGGAGGGAGAGCAGATCGCCGAGCTCTCCCGTTGGGACGAGGCCTCTGATCGCATCGCGCAGTCCGGCAATCCGACGCAGGCTCTGCTCCAGTGACCGTGTGCGCTGGTCGAGGTGCTTCTCGGCGAGGGCATGGATCTCCGCCACCTCTTCGGGAGAAAAGCCGAGCCCGTTGTGGGGGTTCGCCTTCAAGAACTCCGAAAGCCCGGCGTACAGGGTCGAGCCCACGATTTCGCCCTGGACCTTGTCTACGTTCAGGCTCGGTGCGTCGGTCACCCGACCGACGTGATGTACGGGGAACCCGACCGACTTGATGGTCATGCCTCGGTAGTGGCGATTGACGATTGCCCAGACCATGTCGGAGCGCCGCGCTTCGCGCCCCTCAACCAGCGGGATGGCGTTCGGCGTCAAGGTCAGCGCCTGACGGTTGAGGATGAAGGTGCAGCCGCCCCGGTTCACGGAGTCCCTGGCCGACCCCAGTGGATTCTCCGGCACGGTTGGGACGATCGGGCGCGTCAGGGGCGCCCCACTGAGGATGCCCAGGGCACCCGCGCCCAGGCGGGACCGAGCCTCGGCCACGGTCTCGCCCGGGAAGGCAGGTTCCAGCCAGAAGGGGACCTCGAGGTGCCCGGTGTGCTTGCGCGAGAGGTCGTAGTAGTAGTCTGGATACCGCCGCCGCAGTGCTGCGTTCTCAGCGGTCCTGTCGGGGAGGAGCGAATCGGAGGGGAGCCGCTCCAGCCAGGCGAGGTTGTGGAAGAGGTCGACGAGGTGGACCCGGAGACCGTTGAGCGGTGGGTTGGGCGATGAGCCCTCGTAGGCACCGATGAGCGCGTCCACGCCCCGGCTCCGGAACGCCGGGAGCCAGGGCAGGTAGGCGTGTGCCCGGGCGTCCACCCGCATGTCGTCGTCCAGGATCCACCCGAAAGCGCCTTCGTCCTGCTCCATCAGCGCGCCGACGTACCGCTGGAGCATCGTCCTGGCCTGCGCGATGCCTACCTGGCTGTCCGAAAGCGCCCGGAACCGGCGGCCGAACGCCCCCAGGTCGGCATCTCGACGCTGCTGGTGCCGACCGACCACGGCGATGGACAGGCCCTGTCGCCGGCCGTGCTCGATGGCCCGATCCAGTGCTGCTTCCGGGCTGGCGTTGTCGAGGACCAGCACTGCCAACCGATCGACGCTGGAGCAGCGCCGAAGCGAAGCGAGACCATCCAGAAGCGGTCGCAGCATCGCGGGGTCCGATGTGATGACGCCCACGTACAGCGCGAAGGGCTCATGGGGCGGGGGGGCGTCACCGGTCTGCACCGGGGGGTGGTGTCCTGGAAGCTGGCGCGTGTGCTCCGCGACCACGGCCCGGAACTGGTCGTACCCATCCAGCTCGGGCAGCCGCGCGTCTGTGAGCGCGTGTCGCATGATGCACGCAAGGTCCGGGTGGGCGGCGTGTCGGCACGCGAGGAAGGCCCGGCGAGCCATGTGCTCGAAGCCGAGGAGACTCCACGGGCGGATGTCGGACCCGTAGTCGATCAGCTTCACGCCGGTCGATGTGACCACGAGGTTCTTCGGGTGGACGTTGTTGCACACGATCCCCGCGGCGGTGCAGCCGGTCAGGAGCCGCACGAGGTCCTGCTCGTGACCGCCCCGGTAGGGGGTACTCTCCTCGTAGTCGTAGGTGAGCACGGCCCATGGCCCGTCTTCGGCGACTTCGTGAAGGGTGTAGAGCCCAGGAACATCGGTCCACCGGTCGACCTGCGCCCGGAGGAAGTCGAGCTGCTCCCGAGGCATCCGGGTCTTCCAGTAGTCGATGCACTTGTAGACCTTGCGTCCATCCGTGAAGACGACGGCTTCGGAGCCAAGGCCCAGCATGCGCAGGCTGTCGAGCGAGAACCGCTTCCTCACTCGGTGCTCTGCCGTGGCTACCCGCTCCCGCTCGACCCACCGGTCGATGGCCGAGACCCAGTCGGGGGGCACGGTCCGGAAGGCCTTCGGTCCCTCGGCAATGTCGACCCTGACGGCGCCCAGAGACTGGAGCAGGTATCGAGTCCGTGTGCCGCTGGCGCTGTCGCTGGCAGCGGGAGCGGGCGAGCCCGCCACCAGAAAGGCCTCGGCGCCAGTGCGAGCTTGCGCCACGCGGCTGCAGTAGACCCTCAACAGGACCAGCAGGGCCTCGCCCGACAGCGAGCCGGAGACAGCACCAGGTTCGGGCGGCTGCAGGGCTTCGGCATCGGCGGCCAGCCTCTCGCTCGCGAATCGGAAGCAGCCAGCCCCGGCGTCACGGAGTGCCTCGGCGGCCAGGTCCAACAGCGAGGGATTGCCCCGGGGGGGGCCATGTTCGACCAGGACGACGTCGAGACCCACGAGGTCGTCGTCTCGACAGCCCGTCAGCCGGTCTATGGCCGAGAGGAGCTCGTCGGGTCGGTCGTTGCAGGCCACCAATCCCAGGACGAGCGCCGTCTTCGGCGAGTCGGCAGTGCTCGCACTCCCGGTCACGATCGGTTCGGAGGGGGGCTGCCAGCCGAAGAGCACGAAGGCCCTCTCCGAGAATGCCCGCCGCTGGTGGCTGCTCATCCGACCGACGTACTTCCGCCAGAACGCCGTCAGCCCGTCGAGCTTGGCTTCCGAGCCCCGCGTGCTGAGCCTCGGGCGATTGGGATCGGCGTGGTGGTCGACCAGGGGGGCCGGGAGGCGACCGTAGCGGACCTTGCCGAGGTCAGCGAGTCGGATGCAGAGGTCCCGGTCAGTCGTGCTTCGAAGCGCCTCGTCGAACCCGCCGGCCGCGAGAAGCAGGCTCAGCCGGATGAACAGGTTGGACCCCTGAATGCCTGGATTCCCGGTCAGGAAGTCCGATGCGGAGAGCCGCTCGGGCGCTGCGTTGACGAGGTGGTCGCCTTCCACGCCCTCGATCCGACGCAGGTCTGCCGCGACCATGTCGAGCTGCCGCTCCCGCGCCGCCGCGAAGCACTGCTCCAGGTACTTGGGGGCCCAAGCATCGTCGTCGTCGAGCACCGCGACGAAGATGCTTGCGGGGTCCGGGACCTCTCCGAACAAGAAGTCGATGGCTGTGTTCCAGCCGCCGCTCGCCCCCGGAGATCGTGCGTTCTCCACGTAGTCGATCCTGCATCCCGGCAGACGCAATCCGCCGACAACAGCGCGGACATCGGCACGCACCCGCTCGTCGGAGTCGTCGACGACCACGAGGCGGTCGGGGGGGCGCGTCTGCGCGAGCACCGAGCCGAGGGCGCGGTCCCGCAGGAGTCCGACCCGATCACAAGTCGCGATGACAACGGCGATCTGCGGTGGCGGCGGCAGGTCACTCAAGAGCACCTCCCGGACAAAGGGAGTCAACCGCGGAGTAGCGCGGCCCCCATCGCGACTTCCGAGATTGAGCGGGTGCTGGCGACCCGGCGCAGAAGCCGTGTCCACGGCCTCTGGCGCGCGCGAGCGCTCGTTCTCCTGGTCAGACAGGGGATTCGGAGGCGCGACGATACCACCGAGGCTCATGGCGAGGAAGCCACAGGTTGAAGGACAGCACTCTCACGAGGACGCTCCCTCACTTCGCCGCCCGAGCCTCCTCCCCACCCACCAGCACCGCCCACGCCGCCAGCTGCGCCTCCCGCGACCGCAGCCCGGCCACCCGTCGCAGCTTCTTCTCCGTGATCCCCTCCGGCAGCTCCCCCGGCGCCACGTCGACCTGGGCGATGATCTCCGGGTCGAGCTGCAGCAGCCGCAGCACCTGGGCCACCCGGTTTCCGGTCACCCCCTCGGCCCGGCCGAGCGCGTTGAGCGACCGGTGCTCACCGGCCTCGAGCAGGGCGTGGTACCGCCGCGCCCGCTCGAAGAGGTGCTGGAGCCCCCGCTGGGGCGGCCTCGCCCGGCGCACGGGTGCCTGGGGCGGCCGACCGGCGGCCTCGGCGCCGCACAGCCGCCGGTACTCGTAGACCTGTCGCTCGGCGGTCTTGGTGCCGGCCAGCTTCCGCAGCGCGGCCTCCGTCGGAACCGGACCCGTTCCTTCGACGTCCTCCAGGTCCGCCAGGATGGCCGGCGCCAGCTTGAGCAGCCGCAGGAGCTGGCTCACCCGCGCCCGGGTCAGGCCCTCGCGGGCGGCAAGGTCGGCGGCGTTGTCCACGCGGCCGGTCTCGATGCGGCGGGCGAAGTCCCGCGCCCGGACCAGGTGCCCCCGCAGGGCGGCCCGGCGGCTGGCCCATGGGTCCTCGGATCGCGCCAGGTCCAGGAAGGCGGTGCCGTCCGTGTCCTCGGCCCCCGTGGCGCGATTCCCGTCACCGGTGGCGCGATTCCCGGTCCCGGTGGCGCGATTCGGGCGGGAATCGCGCCAGCCGTCACCCGCGGTCGACCCGCCGCCCGGCCCGGCCCGCCGCCGGCGCAGGGCGGCCAGCGGGGGCGGGGGGCGACGCAGCCCGAAACCGGGGTGCGGAGGCAGGTCTGCCTCGACGACCCAAAAGGAAAGGGCCGCGGGGTTGGAGTACCCACGCGGCCCAATATGGCTCCCCGTGCCGCTCCTGACTGCAACGAATCCGCCGCCACCTCCACATCCGCCTGAAGCGTAGCTTCAAGCTCGTCCGTGAGCAGCTTGATCCCGGCGTTGTCCAGCGGGACCTTCATCGTGATCACCAGCCGCTCGCGGTCGACGACCTCGATGCGCTTGATGAACTGGAGCACGACCTGGCGCTTGATGGCGAAGGGCAGGTTGTCGCCGCCCTCCTGGAGCAGGCCGGCGAAGCGGCGCAGGGCGGCGAGGTTCTTCTCGCGGGCGCGGTCGTAGTAGTCCTGCTGCTGGAGGACGGCGGCCTCCTCTTCGAGCTGCTCCTTCTTCTGCGTCAGCTCGGCGATGTGGCGCTGGCAGACCAGCGGGTCGAGGCCATCGCCGATGGCCCGGTAGTAGTTGGCGATGCGGCGGTCCACCTCGGCGAGCTTGGCGGTGATCGCGCGGGTGTCCTCGCCGTAGACCTTGCGGCGGGCGTCGACGCGGTCGCGGACCTTGGCCTCCAGCTCCTCCAGGCCCCCCTCGCTGCACAGCCTCGCCCGGATGGTGGCCAGCACCAGGTTCTCCGCCCAGTCCCGGTCCACCGCCAGGGGCGGGCAGACCGCCGGCCCCTTGCTCAGGTAGGAGCCGCAGTAGTAGCGGTGGCGGATGGTGACCTCGCCGGTCTTGCGGCTGGTGTACTTGTGCCGCCGGCCGTGGAAGTGGGCGCCGCACTGGCCGCAGACCATGAGCCGGCTGAGCAGGTAGCTGACGTGCCGCCGGGGGGAGCGGTGCTGCATGAACTGGCGGCTGGCGGCGATCTCCTGCCGGCGCTGGAAGACCTCGCGGTCGACGAGGGGCTCGTGGGCGTCCTCGGTGACGATCCACTGGTCCTTGTCGGTGGCCTCGCGGCCGTCGCGGCCGGCCTTCTTGCTGCGGAACCAGACCTGGTCGCCCACGTACACGCGGTTGCTCAGCATGTGGTTGATGGTCGAGGAGTTCCAGTGCTCGCTGCATGGGCCGCGCACGCCGCGGCGGTTCAGCTCGTTGGCGATGGCCTTCACGCCCAGGCCGTGGTCGGTGGCCAGGCGGAAGACCTCGCGGACGACGGCCACCTCCTCGTCGGGGCCGGGGACGAGCCGGGAGTGCTCGCGGCTGCCCTCGGTGACCTTGGCGAGCCGGTAGCCGTAGGGCACGCGCCCGCCGTTGTGGTAGCCCCGCTCGGCGTTCTCGCGCATGCCCTTGAGCGTCTCGGTGGCGAGGTTCATCGAGTAGAACTGGTTGATGACCTCGATCATCCCCTCGTAGAGGAAGCCCTGCGGCGTCTCCGGGTCGTAGTTCTCGGTGATGGACTTCACCGTGACGCCGTGGCGGCGGAGCAGGCTCTTGAAGAGGATGGACTCCTCGCGGTTGCGGGAGAAGCGGTCGAGCTTGTGGACGAGGATGAGGTCCACGTCGTGCTTCCGGCAGAAGGCCACCATCTCGCAGAAGCCGGGCCGCTTGTCGGCGGGAGCGTAGGCGGACTGGCCCTCGTCGACGAAGTCTTGGAGGACGACGAGGCCGGGCTGCTGGTCGGCCCAGCGGTGGATGGCCTTGCGCTGGGCGGGGATGGAGATGTCCTTGAGGGCCTGCTCCTCGGAGGAGACGCGGCAGTAGGTGATGGCGTTGGGCATCGGGGCTCCTGCTGATGGGGTTCGCGGCGGGCGGGGTCCGCGCGAGCCCCCGGCTGCAAAAGGGATGCCAGGAAGGGCCGGCTGTCAAGGGGGAATCGAAGGGTGAGCAATGGTGGGCGTGAGCGAGCGTTCGCCCGGTGCTCACGGCCGCCGATTCTCGCCACCGAGCACGCGCAGGCGACCCGCGAGCGACCCGCCTTCACCCCCTGAACCGCGCGAGAAGCGACCCGAACCGCAGGAAAAGCGACCCGAACCGCGGGAGAGCGACCCGGAGTGAAGCCCGGGCGACCCGCTCCGCGCCTCGGGCGGCTTCAAGTGTGCCTCGTGCTCGACAAATGCCCGTACTGACGGCGTTTTCGCGCCTGGCACGGCCCGTGCTCATGGCCTCGGCGAGCCCAATCCCGGGCTGCCCGACCCCGAGGCCCCGCCGTGAAGGTCACGCTTCGCCCCGTCATCGTCCTGGAGCCGGATCCCGACGCCCATCGCGCCTGGGACCGCGCTCTCGACCTGCTCGCGGACGCCATCGCCGAGCAGCTCATCGCCGAGGCCCGCGCCGAGGTGGCCCGGGAGCTGGGCCTGGACCAGAGCGCCCTGGAGCGTGAGCGTGAGCACCGGAGGGCCCGTCAAGGGCCCGGAGGGGTCGGCGAAAGCCTTGTCGACAACTTGCTTGGCGACAAGGACGTAGGGTCCCTCACGGAGACCGCCCGCGCCTCTCTGGGCCTGGCGGGCGGGGGCCGCTGATGGTGCCCGCGCTGCTCGACGTGTTCGGTGCCGACGGGCTGCTGTCCCGGCGCTTCGACGGCTATGCCCCGCGCCCCGGGCAGATCGAGATGGCCCGCGCGGTGGAGCTGGCCCTGGACGACGGGCAGCACCTGGCCGTCGAGGGGCCGACCGGCACCGGCAAGAGCCTCGCCTACCTGGTGCCGGCGGTGCTCGACGCCGCC
>CAZRFD010000212.1:0-10347 GCA_964599085.1 uncultured Enterobacterales bacterium
CGGCAGCGTCCTCCGCGGCAGCGTCCTCCGCGGCAGCGTCCTCCGCGGCAGCGTCCTCCGCGGCGGCCCGCTCGGCGGCTTCGATGGCGGCAGCGGCGGCCTGACGCTCGGCCTCGGCGAGGGCGGCTTCTTCTGCGGCGGCCTGCTCTGCCGCGGCCCGCTCGGCGGCTTCGATGGCGGCAGCGTCCTCCGCGGCAGCGGCGGCCTGACGCTCGGCCTCGGCGAGGGCGGCTTCTTCCGCGGCGGCCTGCTCTGCCGCGGCCCGCTCTGCGGCGGCCTGCTCTTCCGCCGCCCGCTCCTCGGCCGCGAGGCGCTCGACCTCTGCGACGGCGGCGGCCGCGGCGGCCTGCTCGGCGGCGAGGCGTTCGTGCTCCGCGTCGGCGGTGTCGGCGACAGCGTCCTCAGCGCCGGAGGGTTCGGTGTCTGCGGGCGCAGCGTCGTCCGCGGGGCTCTCCGCCATCGGCACGGAGAGATCCACTGCGCGGAACAGGTGGTCAGCGCAGTTGTTGCAGTGCGCGTCATCTCCGCAGGGCGCCTCGATCTCGGTCACCAGGTGATCGGGATCGACGCAGACCCGCACCGCGAGGTCGGCGTAGGGGGCCCCCGCCTGTGCTGCCTGTGCTGCAGGGAGGTCGACCGTGACCGGCAGGTAGTGGTTCGCGGTGAAGGCGGGGAGCGTGGTGCGCTGGTGTTCGAGCGAGACCGGCGTGGGGCCACCGGCCCGCAGCTCGGCGTCGACGGTGACGACGAGCGGCGTGGCCGAGGGGGGCTGTTGTGGCGACGCCAGCAGGTCGCGGATGGTGGCGACGAGCTGGGCCTGGCCGTCGACGGAGGGCTGCCGCTCGACGCTGAGGCTGGTGACGGCGAGGTCCGTACGCCGGCCCGTGCTCCGCGACGCCGTGTTGTTGTCTTCGTGGCCCTCGGCGACCTTGTCGAGGGGGTCGACCTCGACCATCACCTCGACGAAGGGCCCGGCGCCGGGCACGTGCAGGGTGAAGTGGTAGGCGCTGCCGGCGGGGATGGCCGGCATCGTCAGGTAGCGCGACACGCCGTCGGCGGTCTGGACGCGGACCGGGTCGCCGCCGAGGTATTCGCCGGGGCCGGCGTTGATGATGGAGCCCTGGATGTCGACGCCGCCACCGGCGAGGTCGAGCTGGTCGAGACGGGGCTGCAGGTCGGGCAAGGGCGCGGCCCGGGCCGACGGCGCAGCACTGCCCACGCCGAGGAGCGACAGCAGCAGCGTGGGCCGGAGAAGTCGGCGTCGGGCGCGGATGGTGCCTCCCTGGACGGTGGGTGCGTGGCAGGCGGCTGGACTGTAGCAGGGGCGGGGAGGAGGCGACGCAGGCCGGTTCCAGCGCCCCGCGCTAAGCATGGTGCAGACGCGGGAGGTCGTGATGCGCAGGACAGGACCGGAAGCGCCCGAAGACCTGGGCCCCTTCGGAGAGGTGGTCTACGACTGGAACGTGCGGGGTGGCTACCTCAGCCACCCCTACCGGCCGGTGCGCACCCACGACGAGACCATCCGCGACGGCATCCAGAGCCCCTCGGTGGTCGACCCCTCCATCGACACCAAGCTGCAGATCGTGCGGCTGCTCGACCAGCTCGGGGTCGACAGCATCGACGTTGGCCTGCCCGGCGCCGGCCCGCGCGCCGTCGACGATGTCCGCACGATCCTGCGCTGCATCGTCGACGAGGGGCTGAAGATCAAGCCCACCTGCGCG
This sequence comes from uncultured Enterobacterales bacterium, assembly GCA_964599085.1. Classification (GTDB taxonomy): domain Bacteria; phylum Myxococcota_A; class UBA796; order UBA796; family UBA2385; genus J125. Next base: position 1,722 of record CAZRFD010000212.1, read on the forward strand.
GCGCGCACCCACGAAAACGACATCCGCCCGGTGATCGAGCTGTCGCAGGAGGTGGGCATCGAGATCGAGGTCATGGCCTTCCTCGGCGCCTCGCCCATCCGCATGCTCGCCGAACGCTGGGACGACGCCCTGCTCGAAGAGCGCACCCGGGCCGCCGCCAGGCTCACCGTGGGGGCGGACCTGCCCTTCTGCTTCGTCACCGAAGACACGATCCGCAGCCACCCCACCACGTTGCGCCGGCTGTTCACGGCGGCTGTGGAAGAGGGGGCCCGGTGCCTCTGCCTGTGCGACACGGTGGGGCACGCCGACCCGCGCGGCGTCTTCAACCTCGTGCAGTGGACCCGCGATCTCCTCGCGGGCCTCGGCGCGTCGCTGACGCTGGACTGGCACGGCCACGACGACCGCGGCTTCGGCCTTGTCAACGGCCTCGCCGCCGCCCAGGCGGGCATCGACCGCGTCCACGGTACCGTGCTCGGTGTCGGCGAGCGGGTGGGCAACACCCCGCTGGACCTGCTGCTGGTGAACCTCCAGCTCTTCGGCGCCCACGACGGTGACCTGACCGCGCTCGGCGACCTCGTCGACGTCGTCTCCGAAGCCTGCGAAGTGCCGATCCCCGTCAACTACCCGGTGTTCGGGCGCGACGCCTTCCGCACCGGGACCGGCGTGCACGCCGCCGCCGTGATCAAGGCCATGCGCGAGGGCGACGCCTGGCTGGCCGATCGGATCTACTCGGGCGTGCCGGCCGCCTGGTTCGGTCGGCGCCAGGAGATCGAGATCGGCCACATGTCGGGCGACAGCAACATCGTCTTCTGGCTCAAGCAGCGCGGGTTCGACCCCGACCCGGACCTCGTCACCGAGCTGCGGACCCTGGCCAAGTCCGGCAACCGGGTGCTCGAAGAAGAAGAGCTGATGGCCGTCGTCACCCGCTGGCAGGCCCAGGGCTGACGGGGGGCGCTCAGTCGGCGTCGGGGCTGCTGCCCGCCTCTCCCCGCTGCAGGGCGGCCAGGACCTCTGCGCGGCGCGCTTCGTCGGCAGCGTCCGCGCCGGCGCGCGCGGCCTTGCGGGCGGCGACGTAGCGGCTGTTGTTCTGGACGATGTGCAGCATGAACAGCAGGGCGATGACCCAGTTGGCGTAGAAGGCCAGGCCCCGCAGCGCGGGCACGCCGTAGACGATCATGAAGCAGGCTGCGGCGAGGTTGACGAGCTGCAGCGCCCAGAAGAGGGCGCGCCGCCGGTGCCAGCCCGGAAGGGACAGCACCAGGCGGTTGCCGGCGAGCACCGCGACCGCGCCCAGCAGGATGGCCGTGCCGAGATCCACGCTGCTCAGCCTTGTTCCGCGGGGGGGACGAGGGCGAGGTTGTCGATGAGGCGGGTCTTGCCGAGGTACGCCGCGGCCAGCGCGCGCGCGGGCCCGTCGATGCGCTGGAGCGGCTCCAGCGAGTCCGGGTCGACGATCTCGAGGTAGTCGAGGGCGTCGACGCTGAGGCGATGGATGGCCTGGTCGCGCAGCCTGGCCACGTCCCGCTGCCCGGTGGCGACCGCGTCGGCGAGCCAGGACAGCGTCTGGCTGATGCTGCGGGCGCGGCGGCGCTGGTCGGCGTCGAGGTAGGCGTTGCGCGAGGACAGCGCCACTCCGTCGTCATCGCGGATCAGCGGGCCGCCGACGACGTCGACGGGGATCGCCAGGTCCCGCGCCATCCGGCGGATCACGGCGAGCTGCTGGTAGTCCTTCTCGCCGAAGACGGCGATGTCGGGCTGCACCAGCCCGAAGAGCCGGGCCACGACGGTGGTCACGCCCTCGAAGTGGGTCGGCCGGGAGGCACCGCAGAGACCGCTGGTCAAGCCCTCGACCCGCACGCGGGTGGCGTGGCCGGGCGCGTAGAGGTCGGCGGGCATGAACAGGCAGTCGACGCCGGCGGCTTCGCAGGCGGCGGCGTCGCCCTCCGGGTCGCGGGGGTAGCGATCGAGGTCCTCCCCCTCTCCGAACTGCAGGGGGTTGACGTAGATCGAGACCACGAGGTGGTCACAGCGGGGCCGCGCCAGCGCCAAGAGCGAGGTGTGGCCCCTGTGCAGGAAGCCCATGGTCGGCACGAAGCCGATGCGTTCGCCGCGGCGGCGCCGGGCGAGACAGTCGGTCTGGAGAGCCTGCGGGTCGGTGACGATCTGCATGGCGTCTCAGTAGATCCGCGCCACGCGGGTCGGGGAGCGCTTGTCGTGGAAGCAGTGTTCGTCGGCGGGGAAGGCGCCGCCCTTCACGTCCTGCACGTAGGCCTGGACGGCACCGATCATGGTGTCCTGCAAGGTCGCGTAGCGCTTGACGAAGCGGGGCTTGAAGCTCTCGTCAAAGCCGAGCAGGTCGTTGCAGACGAGCACCTGGCCGTCGCAGTCCGGCCCGGCGCCGATGCCGATGGTCGGGATGTCGAGGAGGGCCGTGACCTCTGCGGCCAGCTCGGCGGGGACCATCTCCAGCACGACGCAGAAGGCACCGGCTTCCTGGACGGCGAGGGCGTCTTCGCGGAGGGCTGCGGCGGCGTCGGCGCCGCGGCCCTGGACCCGCCAGCCGCCGGTGGCGTGCACCGACTGCGGGGTCAGGCCGACGTGGCCGACGACGGGGATTCCGGCGCGGACGATGGCTTCGATGGCCGGGGCCGAGCGCGCGCCGCCCTCGAGCTTGACGGACTGGGCGCCGCCCTCCTGGACGAGCCGACCGGCGCTGCGCAGCGCCTGTTCGGGGCCGACCTGGTAGCTCATGAACGGCAGGTCGACGGTGAGGTGGGCCTGGTCGAGGCCACGCCGCACGCAGCGGCCGTGGTACACCATGTCGTCGAGGGTGACCTGCAGGGTGTCCTGGTGACCCTGGATCACCATGCCGAGCGAGTCGCCGACGAGCACCATGTCGACGCCGGCGGCGTCCACGATGCGGGCCATGGTCGCGTCGTACGCGGTCACCATGGCGATCTTCTGGGGCTGGTTGCCGGCCTTCATGCGACGAAGGTCCAGGACCGTCTTGTTGGCCATCGGGGTTCCTCGGGGAGAGGTGCGCACCTGCGTCGCCTGCGAGGGCGACGGGGTGGCGGTTGCGTTTGTGACCTCCCGGCCTGTGGTTCCTTGCAGGACAGGTCCAGGGGTCGGCTGGCGAGTGCGCGGGATGCGCACCCCCTCAATATTCCCCAACCCCTGCAAGGGGCAAGTCATGCCCTCGACAAGCGCGTGACGACGTGGCCCGGCTGGACGGGCAGGGGCCACGGTGCTGCGGAGGACGAGGAGAGGATCCCGTTGACGCCTTCCTCACCGCCCGGCATCATGGACGCCATGAGCAAGCCTGGGGAAACCGTGGGATCCAGCTCCGAGCCGTGGCGAGTGCGCTTCGGCGGGCAGGTCTATCGCGTCAAGGATCGGGCGAGCCTGGAGCGGCTCGCCGACACGGGCAAGGTGCCGGCAAACGCCGAGGTCCAGGTGCCGGGTTCGGGTGCCTGGCAGCCGCTGTCGGCGGTCATGGCGACCTCGGGGCAGGCGCCTTCAGGCGGCGATCCCTGGTCGGCCTGGGACAGCCTCGACGACGACGACCTGCCGCCTGCGCCCGCATCGGCCGATGACGACGCGCTGCCGCCCACGAAGCCGGCCCCGGCAACCCGGACCGCCCTCCTGCCCGCGCCACGCCAGCCGGGGCAGCCCCCCGCCGACGACCTCCCAGAAGTCCACCCGATGCCGGAAGAACCGGTGCCGGCCATGACCCTGTCGGTGTCACACCACGACGACGAGACCGAAGAAGACGACGAAGAGCTGGCCACCCACGACAGCGAGGGACCCATCGCCTTGGGTGAAGCCAGCGCGTCAGAACCGGCCCACGTCCCCTCCCGTGTGCGTCCGCCGGCCGATCCGACGCCTCGCGCGGCTCCCCCGGTCGGCCAGGCGTCGGGCCAGCGGCGCCAGGGCAACGTCATCTACTTCCCTGGTCCCCGCCCCGGACGGCGGGACACCGAGGGTGCCACCGCGCTGGACCCGGCGCGCGACCCCGAGCCCCTGCCCTTCCCCGACTCCTCGCCGCGGCTCCCGGTGGACCCGACCGCGGCGTTGGCGGCCGGCAGCGGGCGCGGCGGCCGCGGTCGCAGAGCAGCCGACAACCGCCCGCGCACCAACTGGTGGCGGGTGGGCGGCGTGGCCTTCGTCGGCGCGCTCATCCTGGGGGCGGTGCGCTTCTACGTCGCCATGAACACCGGCATCGACTACGGGCCCACGCCGCGCCAGCCGGCGGCCCCTCCCGGCGCCGAGATCTACCTGGAAGACGACCCGGGGACGGCGTCTGCGACCGCCGACGCCGCGGTCGACGACGACCCGGTCTCCACGGCCGCGCTGCGCGATCCCTACAAGGACATGGAGGTCGACCTCCGCAGCCGCATGATGCAGGGCCTGCAGCCGGTAGAGTCCGCCGACCAGCTCGAGACCGCCTTGTTCATGGAGCTGACCAACGTCGGCCTGAGCCAGGCCAAGGTCGGCGTCAACGTCCTGGCGACGGCCGGCGACACCGACATCCCCGAGGTCGTCGAGGTCCGCGTCCAGGTCCGCGACAACGGGTCGGGGCTGGACCGTCAGATCGGCGCCGCCTCCCTGGTGGTCGGCAAGTACGTGCAGCACCTGGAGCTGACCGTGCCGCTGTTCGAGCTCGGCTTCGAGGGAATCACCGAGGGCAAGGTCCGAAAGCGCCGCATCGACGCCGACCAGGCGCGCCAGCTCTTCCTGGCGCGGCTGCGGCTGCGCGACTTCCTGGCCGGGCTGCGGCACTGACGCCCACGCGGCGGCCGCTGCGGCCGCGCGCTGTGCCCGTCCCCGGGGGCTACATCCCCTGCTTGGTCGCCTGCTGCAGCGCCTTGATGCTGCGGACGATGGCGGCCACCGACGGCGCGCCGCGGTTGGCGAGGCGGATCTTGCGGTCGGGGTTGACCAGGTAGACGGTCCGGATCACCCGCGGCTTGAGCCCGAAGGGGATGCTGGCCTTGAAGCGGCGCGCCACGCTGCCGCCGCGGTCCGTCAGGACCGGGAAGGCAAAGCCGTACTTCTCGGCGAAGGCCTGGTGGCTGGCGGACTCGGCCGGGTTGATGGCGTAGACTTCGCAGCCCAGCTCCTGCAGCTCTGCGTAGTGCTGCTGGAATTCCTGGAGCTGGGCGGTGCAGCCGGGCGTGTCGTCGCCCGGGTAGAACACGACGATCGACCACTGCTTGCGCATGCGGTGCCACTTGCCGTCCCAGCTCTGGAGCTGGAATTCGGGTGCGGTCTCACCCTCTGGCAGGAGGTCGGGGTAGACCCGGTCCTTGAGGGCTTGCTTGACAGGCGTGGGGAGCTTCGCGGCGAGCGCACCGAGCGAGGGCATGGGATCCTCCGAGCCGGTGGCGCCTATCCGCCGAGCATGCGGCTCGCCAGAGGGGTCCCTGCGGGGACCCAGCGGGACAGCGCGCGATCGAGCAGCACCGGGCGCTCGGCGAGCTCGGCCGGCGTCCGGCAGCCGGTCAGCAGCAGGGCGGTGCGCACCTCGGCGATGACTGTGCGGGCCGCGTCGAGGACCGCGGGCCGACCGCCGCGGGCGTGCGCCTGCAGGAAGGCGCGCGCGATGCCGCCGCAGCGCGCGCCCAGGGCGAGGGCACGGGCGACGTCGAGGCCGGTGTGCAGGCCACCGGTCGCGCAGATCCCGAGGCCGAGGCCCGAGAGCTGGGCCACGCTGGCCGCCGTCGGGATCCCCCAGTCCCAGAAGGTCTCGCCCAGCCGGGCCCGCAGGTGCTGGGCGCGGCGGGTCTCGACACCGACCCAGCTCGTGCCGCCCGCACCGCTGGTGTCGACCCAGCGCACGCCCAGGTCCGCCACGCGCTGGCCCACGCCGCGGGACAGGCCGCAACCCGTCTCCTTGACGATGACCGGGCAGGGCAGCTCCTGGACCAGGCGGCCGATGGTGTCGACGCCCCCGCGGAAGTCGTCGTCGCCCTCGGGTTGGACCACCTCCATCGCGGGGTTGAGGTGGACGCAGAGCGCGTCGGCGCCGCTGTCGTGGAGCATCTCGGCGAGGGACGCGGTCGGGGTCTCGCGCGCCTGGACGAGGCCGATGTTGCCCAGGACGAGGGCGGTGGGGGCGACGTCGCGGACCCGGTAGCCGGCCGTGATCCCCTCGGTGAGCAGGGGGCGCTGGCTGCCGTAGGCGAAGCCGATGCCCAGCTCTTCGGCGACGCTGGCGAGGTCGCGGTTGATGGCGTCGGCCCGGTCCACCCCGCCGGTCATGGCGGCGATGACCAGGGGGGCGCGCAGCGTCTTGCCGGCGAATTCCGTCGCCAGGTCGACGTCGTCGACCGCCAGCTCAGGCAGGGCGTCGTGGACGAGCTCGACGGCGTGCAGCAGGTTGCTCTTGCCGCGGAAGCCGACGTCGCCGTCGACGCAGAGATCGATGTGGTCGGCCTTTCGGCCGGAGATCGAGGGCGCCGCGGGCGGCTGCGAGGGCGAGTCGGGCATGGGGCGTCGCTAACGCGGTGCGTGCCGAGTGCCGCGCGGCGTCTGCGGCTGTCAGTCCGGCTGCGGCAGCAGGGCGACCCGGGCCCCGCCGTCGGGCACGCGGACGGGGCCGCCGCTGATGAGGGCCGGCGCGCGGACGCGTTCGTCGTCCACCAGCAGCTCGCCGTGGAACAGGAAGATCCACGGAGCGCCGGTGTCCCACGAGCCCTCGCGCAGGGTCGTCGGCCGGGCGAGCATCCACCAGCGCTCGCGTGCCTCCGGGTCGGTCACCGGGCCACCGCGCATGTTGAAGAACCGGCGCTCGGCGGCGTAGTCCCACAGCCGAGCCCGGATGCTCGGGTCGATGCGCGGGCCCGGGATCCGCATGACGACCACCGCGTCGCGAGCACGCACCGTGGCCGAACGGGGCCCCTCGGTCAGCAGGGCGATCTCGCCGAAGACCTCGCCGGGACGGAGGCTCTCGACGACCTTGCCGCGCACCTCGACGTCGACGTGGCCGTCCAGCAGGATGTAGAGGCAGTCGTCGAGGCTGCCCGCTTCGACGATGGCCTGGCCGGTGCCGAACTCCAGGCGCTCGGACGCGTCCGTCAGCTCTTCGGGCAGCGGGCCCTTGTCGGGGTCCGTGTCGAGGCCGGCGAGGGTCCGCTCGGCGAGCTCTCGTTCCAGCGGGCGCAAGCTGCGGCCCTGCAGGCGGTCGAGGATCCGCTCCTTCCATGCCGCGAGCCCGCCGCTGCCAGCCATGGGACCTCCACTTGCTGTGGATCTACTGTACTCCCGCGCGGGGGGGCAGCCACCGCGCGGGCCCGGCGACGGCGGCATCGATCACCGGGAAGCCCGCGGCGCGGCAGGCGTCGGCGAAGTCGGCACGGGCGTCGTCGTCGGGCAGCCAGGCGACAGCCACGTCGCCGCCGCCCGCCCCGCTGGGGCGCGCCGCTCCGTCGCGATCGGTGGCCAGCGTCACGATGCGGTCCAGCGCCGGCGTCCGGTAGGCGATCCCGGCCGCGGCGGCCATGGCGCACAGCAGCGCCCAGGACTCCCGGGCGCTGGCGATGGGGTCCGCTTCGAAGCCCTCGACCAGTCGGGTCGAGGCCGCGATGAAGGCGGCGCGGGCGGCCGTGTCCGACCAGGCCCGCCACGCCTGCACCCGGGGACCGGTGCGGGCGCTTCGGCCGCTGTAGACGATGACCGGCATCGGCACCGCGACGGGCTCGGCGGCGTCGCCGTGGAAGCGGTGGACGGCGCCGTGGACGCTGGCCAGCACGTCGATGCCGCTGCCCCCCCCCTGGACGCGGCGGTGGATGGCCACTGCGTCGTGGGCCGGCCGGCCGGCGGCGATGCAGGCGGCGACGCAGGCCGCAGCGCTGCCACCGAAGCCCGGCTTGCCGGGCAGGTCGACGGGTCGGTGGTCGGCGAAGCGGTAGCGGCCGGGCGGTGCACCCTGCAGCGCCGGCGTGACGAAGCGGTCGTCGCCGCCGGGGGTCTCGATCGAGACCTGTGTGCCGCCCAGGCGTACCTCGCAGCGGACGCCCCGATCGATGGCCATGACCACCGCCGGGGCGCCGTCGACGACGGCGTACTCGCCGGCGAGCACCAGCTTGCCAGGCGCGAAGGCCACGCCGGCGGCGCGCGTAGGGGGCGGTGTCGATTCGCCCTCGCTCACCGGTGCCGCTCCACCTTGGGGTCGCCCCCCACCCCGAGCACCTCGACCCGCGTCACCTGCGTCCGCAGGGCGTCCGCCACCCGTCCGGCGTCCGCAGCCCTGCAGAGCACCTTGACGTTGGGGCCGGCGTCCATCGTGGCCCACGCGGACACGCCCTCGGCGCGCAGCGCCACCACCGTATCGAGGCAGGCGAGCGTGGCTGGCTGCTGGTAGCGGACGGTCGGCCAGGCGCTCAGCATGGTGGCGTGCATCTCCCAGGTGCTCCGCTCCATCTGCTCTCCCAGCGCGTCGAGGTCCCGGTCGAGGACGGCTTGGCGGGCGCGGGCGACCCGCTCCGGTGCCTGGGCGACGAAGGAGGGAAACAGCGGCGAGGTCTGCTGGGTGCGGATCATGCCCTCGGTGCTGCCCACCGGCTTGCGCGCGTCACTGACGATGGCGACGACGATGCGCAGGTCCCAGTGGTCGGGGTCGGCG
>CAZRFD010000213.1:0-10341 GCA_964599085.1 uncultured Enterobacterales bacterium
GCAGCCGGGTGCTGGCCATGGGACGGCTGCTGTACGGCCTGGTGGCCGAGGACAACATGAACCTGTTCTTCGGCGCCGGGGCCGGCGCGTTCTCAGCGGACAGTCTGGTGACCACCCGCGTGCAGCCGGTGCTCGGGGCCGACTTCTTCCCGTTTGGGCTGGAGAACCTGGGCTTCACCACCGAGTGCGGCGTCAACATCGACATCGGCGATGAAGCCGGAGCTGGCGCGACCGTCGGGGCCGGCCTGCACTACTGGTTCTAGTGCCGCAGGCCCGCCGGATCCGCCGACTCCTCGCCGGGCTGCTGCTCGGCGGGGGCCTGCTGCTGGGTGGCGGCCACGCCGCCCGGGGGGCCGCCTATGACCCGGAGCTGCGCTGGCGCAGCCTGGAGACCGAACACTTCCGGATCACCTTCCACGGGGGCGAGGAACAGCTCGCCGAGGAGTTCGGCCACGCCCTGGAGACCGCCTGGGCGACCCTGACCGAAGAGCTGCAGACCGCCCCGAAGCGGCGGGTCGAGGTGGTGCTGGTCGACAACACCGACAGCGCCAACGGCTACGCCAGCACCGTGCCGCTGAACACCATCGTGGTCTTCGTCACCGCCCCGACCGAAGACTCGACGCTGTCGCTCTACGAAGACTGGCCCGAGACCATCTCCACTCACGAGCTGACCCACATCCTGCACATCGACACGGTCGAGGGGCTGCCGGGCTTCGTCCGGGCCGTGCTCGGCAAGGTGATCTCGGTGAACCGCGTGAGCCCCGGCTGGGTGATCGAGGGCTTCGCCACCTTCCAGGAGACCCGCCACACCGCGGCCGGACGCGGACGCTCGACGACGGTCGACGCCATCAAGCGGATGACGGTGCTCGAAGACGCCTTCCCTCCGCTGGGCAACCTCGACGGCTTCCAGCCCTCGCCGCCGGCGGGCAACCTGCGCTACCTGTTCGGCCAGGACTTCATCCAGTTCATCGCCGACCGCACCGGCCACGACGTGTGGACAGACTGGGTGCACGTCTACGGACGCTCGATCCCCTACCTGCTGCCCGGCAAGCGGGTGTTCGGGGAGCGCATCGGCAAGCTCTACAAGGCGTGGAAGGCCGAGCTGGAGGATCGCTACCGGGGGCAGGCCGCAGCCATCGAGGCCGAGGGCCTCACCGACTTCCGCCTGCTGTCCGACGGAGTGGACCAGTGCGCGGGCCCGGCCTGGAGCCCGGAGGGCTCGCACATCGTCTGGAGCTGCAGCGACCCGACCAGCGGCGCCGACATCTACGTGGCCGACCGCAACGGCGACAACGCACAGGTGGAGCTGAAGAACCGCGGCGCCAGCAATTTTTCGTGGCGGCCGGACGGCAAGGCCTTCGCGTTTGCTTCGTCGCGGGTGGTCAACCGCTTCAACGTCTACCAGGACGTGACGCTGCGCCGGCTGGGCGGCCCGACGGAAGCGATGACCCGGGGCGACCGGGCGCGGGACCCGGAGATCGGCCCCGACGGGCGCACCGTCTACGTCGTGACCAACGGCCTGCAGAACAACCAGCTCGCCCGGCTCACGGTCGATCGGCGGCTGGAGACGCTGACGGAGTACTCCGACCACACCCAGCTCAGCACGCCGCGGCTGTCGCCGGACGGGCGCTTCCTGGCGCTGTCGCGCTGGTCGGAGGGGCGTCGGGATCTCTGGCTGTACACAGCCGAGGGGCAGCCCTACCGCCGGCTCATGGACGACCGGGCAAGCGACATCGACCCGGCCTGGTCGGCGGACGGTCGCACGCTGTTCTTCAGCAGCGACCGCACCGGCGTGTTCAACATCTACGCCCTCGACCTGGGGACGGAACAGCTCTTCCAGGTGACCAACGTGCTCGGCGCCGCCTGGGGCCCCGCCCCCCGGCCCGACGGCAGCGCCCTGGTCTTCGAGAGCTTCTCGACCAACGGCACCGACATCGCGTGGATGGAGCTGGACCGGGCGCAGTGGCGCGACCGCGGCCGGCTCTCCCACACGCTGAGCGCCGACGGCTCGCTGGCCGCGGTGCTGCCCGCGGACGACGACCCCCTCGTGCAGAACCGGCTGCGCAACATCCGGCTGGCCGCGGAGGAGGCCGCGCCGGAGGACGACGAGGCGGCGCCGCCCGTGGACGAGGGCGACCGCCGCGACGGCGCCCCGATGCCTGCACCACCGCCGGATGCTGCGCCCTACCCAGGGCTGGAGGGCCTCGGCGGCGCCTTCGTGCACGCCCGTCAGCTCGGCGGCGCGTGGGGACTGCCCGAGGAGCCCCCGCTGGGCAACCCGGCCCTGGCGGGCCTGCCTCGCGATACCATCTCCGGCGACATTGTGCCGAGCGGCACCGACCCAGGCGGCACCGGGCCGGCCGACGCCCCCACCTCGTCTCCCGACGAGCAGTTCGCCGTGGAGGTGGACACCGCCCCGCCCGAAGAGCAGGCCTACGACTTCTCGTGGCCGGTGAAGCGCTACTCGCCCTGGGGCTCGCTGCTGCCGCCGCGCTACGTCCTGCCGACGATCTACAGCACCACCTTCGGCTACATGGGGGTGCTGTCGACGTCGGGAGCCGACGTGCTGCGGCGCTTCCTGTACAGCGGCTACCTGTCCTACCGGACCGACAGCCGCTACCTGGGCTGGGGCGCCAGCGCGGCGCTGAACGCCTGGGTGCCCATCCTCACGGCCGGGGCCTACAGCTACACCACGCCCTACGGCGACATCTACGAGTACACCAGCCCGCCCGAGGCGGGTGGCGCCTGGGTGCCCTCGGTTCAGAGCACGGGCGTGCGCTACTGGGACAAGCGGATCCGCAGCTACGCGCAGCTCACCTACGCGCTGGACGAGTACCGCAGCGTGTTCGGGCGCTGGACGGGCACGCTCCGGCAGCCCCTGGAGCCACTGACGGCAGCCACCTACCGGCCCTTCCTGCCGACCCGGGGCTTCCAGTCCAGCGTCGGCGGTGGCTGGCGCTATGCCCGCGGCCGGTACTACGAGAAGAGCATCTCCCTGCAGGATGCGCGCATCGTGTCGGTCGTGGGCGAGGTGCAGGCGCCGTGGCTCGGCAGCTACCAGCTCGACGACACCGACCAGAAGGTCGGCTTCACCCAGGTTCAGCTCACCGGCGAGTGGCGCGAGTACCGGACCCTGCCCTGGCTACACAACCACGTGCTGGCCATGAAGCTGGCCGCGGGGCTGAGCGCCGGTGACGAGCTGGCCTACGGGTCCTTTCGGCTCGGCGGCAGCTTCGGCGAGAGCGCCTACTACACCCTGCCCGACGAGTGGCGGGCCCTCCGCGGCTTCCCAACGGCGACGGTCTACGGCGACAACTACTACCTGGGATCGGCGGAGTACCGCCTGCCGCTCTTGTACGCCGAGCGCGGCGTGGGCGTGCTGCCCTTCTACGCCCGCACCCTGTCGGCGAGCGTGTTCACGGACGCCGGCAACGCCTTCGGCGACGTGACGGACCCGGCCGTGCTGGGCGACGTGCGGGTCGGCGTCGGCGCCGAGCTGCTGGGCAGCGCCATCATCGGCTGGGGGATCCCGGTGACGCTGCGCGTCGGCTACGCCTTCGGCGCCGTCGGGGCCGGCGGCTACGCCCCCGGGGACATCCGCGGGCTGTACTGGTGGTTCGGCGGGAGCTTCTGATGGAACGGAGAGATCACCTCGGGGGTCGGGACACATGATGTTGCTGTCGCTGCTCCTGTCGCTGTCGGCCCTCGCGGCCTCGCCGGACGCGCTGCGAGCGCTGCAGTCGGGCGACTGCGGGCGCGCGGTGGCCACGGCGGGCACCCTCGACGACGACGCTGAGCGGCTGGCGATCGGGCGCTGCCAGGTGCGGCTGGGACAGGCGACCGCGGCACTGGGCACGCTGGCCCCCATCGAAGACACCGCGCTGACGCCCTATGCGCGCCTCGTGCGCGGCGAGGCGCTGGTCCAGGTCCAGCGCTTCGACGAAGCCCTCGTCGCGCTGGACGGGCTGTCCCTGCCGGGCGCCGCGGGCGAGCGTGTCGCGCTGCTGCGGGGGCGCGCCCTGGTGATGCAGGAGCGGTGGACAGACGCGCGCGCGGTCCTCAACGGGCTGCTCCAGGGGGACTTCGCCGCCCCCGGACACGTGCCAGCCCCCGGTGGTGCCGACCCCGGCGAGGTCCGGTGGTGGCTGGCCCAGGGCGCCATCCTGCGCGGCGAGCCCGACAAGGCGCTCCCCGTGCTCGAGAACATCTGGTCCCGAAACCCGTCGAGCCACTGGGCGGATGCGGCCGCCGCCATCCTGGCGGCCCACGGCCGCTCCCTCGACGCTGCCCACGCGCCCGACCTGCTGGCGGCCCGCGCCGAGACCTTCGAGAAGCAGCGCCGCTACAAGGAAGCGCTGGAGCTGCGCGACCTCCTCGCCGACGACATGAGCGACGCCGAGGAGGCCCGGCTGTCCTTCCGGGCCAAGGACTACCCGCGGGCCGTGGCGGCCTTCTCCGACCTCTCCTCCCCCTCCCCTTCCCAGCGCTTCGACCTGGCGGTCGCCGCCACCCGGTCCGGGGACTACGCCCGAGCAACCGACGTCTACACGGCCCTCTTCTCCCAGGTCCCGGGCAGCAAGCAGGCCGACCTCGCCAGCTTCAAGGTGGGCTACCTCGCCTATGACGCCGGCGATCTCGCGACCGCCATCCCGCGCTTCCGCGAGCACCTGCGGCGGTACCCCGGCAGCCGCTACGCCGACGAGACCTGGTGGTTCATCGGGTGGAGCCTGTTCAAGCTGGGCGAGGGGGAAGCGGCGACCGAGGCGTGGGACAACCTGCTGGACCGCTTCGGCAGCAGCAGCCTGGTGCCCGACGCGGCCTACTGGACCGCCCGTGTCCACGAGCTTCGGGGAGAGCACGACGCCGCGGTGGAGGGCTACGCCGACGTGCTGCGACGCTGGCCGCGGAGCGGGGCCGCGTGGTTCGCCGACCAGCGCCTGGCGCGGCACCAGCCGGGCGTCCAGCCCGACGCGCCGCGGCCGGAGCTGCCGGTCGACCTGCAGGGAGACGCGTGGATCCACGGCCGGGCCTTGGCCCGCGTGGGGCTCCTGTCGTGGGCCCGGGACGCGCTCGCCCCCCTGAAGACGCGCGTGCGGGGCCGCGGCCACGACGCCGAGCTGGCCCTGGCCCTGGCCCTGGTCGACGCCGGCGACTACACCGGCGCCCAGAAGCTGGCCCGGCGCTACTGCGCGCCGCCCCCCAGCAACGCGGACGCCTGGGCCCTGCGGGCCTGCTACCCGCTGCCCGCCGGCGACCTCGTCGCGAGCATCGCGGTCCCGGCCGGGCTGCCCGCCCAGCTCCCTGCGGCCATCGCCAACGCCGAGAGCGCGCTGAAGCCCTGGGTGACCTCCATCGCCGGCGCTCGCGGGCTGATGCAGCTCATGCCCGACCTGGCGGCCGCCCACCACCAGCGGCTGTTCGGCGACGGCGCCTACGACCCCGACGCACTCTACGAGCCGGCCTACAACTCGGCTCTGGGCACGACCGAGCTGGTGGAGCTGCTGGAGCGATATCGCGACTCGGGTGTGCAGCCACCGCTGCCGCTGGTCATCGCGGGCTACAACGCCGGAACCGACGCCGTCGATCGCTGGCTGTCCGCATACGGGCTCCCTCCAGAGGGGGATCGCTTCGCCGAGGACGTGGGCTACACCGAGACGCGTCGCTACGTGCGACGGGTCCTCGGCCACCTCCAGACCCTCCGCTATGTCTACGGGGACGGCTGAACGCAGCCGTCACCGCAGGCGGTCGGTGGGGGCCCCCGCCCCTACAGCTCGCCGCTGCTGTCGGTGAGCACCCAGGGAAGCACCGCCAGGGCGGCGCCGGGGGCGCGGCGGAGCAGGTCGAGGCGGGCCCCTGCGGCGCCCAGCGAGACCAGCAGCATGCCCTGGAGGTCGGGGGAGGCGACCTGCGCGCGGCGGCCGAGGAGCTGCGACAGGATCCGGAAGCGCGGCGGCGGGAAGCGCACGTGGTAGACCGGCGGCCGGGGCGGCAGCCCGGCGAGCTTGCGGGCCCGCTCGACCCCCAGCTGCAGGCCGCCGAGGTGGTCGACCAGGCCGTGCTCCTGCGCCTGGCGTCCGGTCCACACGCGGCCCTGGGCGTAGGGCTCGATCTCTTCGACCGACCGGCGGCGCCCGCGGGCGACCACCTCCAGGAAGCGGTCGTAGGTCCGGGCGAGCATCTGGCGAAAGCGCGTCCGCTCGCTGTCGGTGAAGGCGCGCCACGGCGAGAACAGCAGCGCACCGTCGTGGGCGACCACCGGCTCCATGTGGACGCCGAGCAGCGCGGCCCCCTGGCCGAAGGTCAGCTTGCCGCCGACGACACCGATGCTGCCCGTCACCGACCCGGCGCGGGCGACGATCTCGGCGGCCCCGGCAGCCACGTAGTAGCCGCCACTCGCCGCGACGTTGCCGAACACCGCGACGACCGGGCGCCGCTCAGCCAGACGGCGGACCGACCGGGCGATGATGTCGCTGGCGAGGGCCGAGCCCCCGGGGCTGTCGACGTAGAGGACGACCGCGCCGGTGCGCTCGTCCTCGCGCAGGGACTCCAGCACGGGCACCACGCGATCGGCGTCCATGCGCACGCCGCTGCCGCCGCTGGGCTCGTCTCCGTGGACGACCGGACCCTCGAGGTGGACCACGATGACACGCTGCTCGCGATGGCCCCACCGGGAGAGGGCACGCTCGAAGGCCAGCCAGCGGGCGTAGCGACGGAAGGAAAGCGGCCGCACCCGCTGGCCGAGCAATGTCTCCAGCTCGTCGTGGACCTGGTCGCCGTAGGCGAGCGCGTCCACGAGGCCGGCATCCCGGGCGTCCTCGGCCGAGACCGGGGCCCGCTGCATGAGGTCGACCACACGCCCGGGGGGCACCCGTCGCGACTGCGCCAGCAGGTCGACGAGCTGGGCGTCCAGGTCGTCGACCAGTGCCGAGACCGCCTCCCGGTTGGCCGTGCTGGGCCAGGCTCGACGGAAGGGTTCGCCGAAGCTCTTGTAGGCACCGGCCGCCTCGAGGTCCGCGGTCACGCCCACCCTCTCCAGCAGGTCGCCGTAGAAGACGAGCTGGGCACCGACGCCGGTCAGCATGACCTCTGCGGCCGGTGTGAGGAACACGCGGTCAGCGGCCGACGCCAGCGCCAGCTCCTGGTTGCCGGCCTGCTCGAGGTGGACCAGCACGAGCTTGCCCGCTTCGCGAAGCTCCAGGACCGCTCCGTGCAGCTCCTGCACCGCCGCACTCCCCAGCGCAGGGTGCCGCGCGCGGATCACGACCGCGCGGAGCAGGTCGTCCCGGGCCATGCTCCGCAAGAGCGTCACCGTCGAAGCGAGCGCGTCGAGCTTCGTACGGCCGGGCGCGTCGTGGCTGAGCGTCAGCGTGAGCACACCACGGCGGCCGAGCTGCCAACGACGCCAGGCGCGCACCAGCCCGGACAGCGGGATCGCGAGCAGGCCGACGAGCGTGGTCCAGATGAAGGAGAGCAACGGCGCTCCAGAGCGGAGGGGCGTTAACCCTAAGCACCCGGAGCCATCCGTCATGCAGATCCTCCTCACCGACAGCGAGCTGTCGAACTTCTCCGCCCTCCCCGAGACCGACCTCGTCGACCTGGCGATCGAGCTCGACATCCCGGTCGGCGAGACCATCGATCGGGCCGAGCTGCTCAGTCAGGCCATCCGCAGCCTCGCCGCGCTCGCTCGCCGCGAGGGGCTGCCGCTGTCTCGCTACGACCGCGACGACATCGAGGACCTGGATCCGGACCACCGCCGGGCGCTTGGCCGCCTGCTCGACGCCGGTGGGGACACGGCCTCGATCCTCAGGGCGGGTCGCAAGGTGTTCAAGCGCTACACCCGGAACGCCCCGAAGTCCCAGATCCCGTTGTTCCTGCCCATGCTCCTGCCCGCACTCGCTCGTCACGTCGCCAGTGGCAACGCCAGCTCCTGAACGCGCAGCCGACAGCATGTGTGCCGCCGACCAGCCCCCGCGGACCGGCGTGACAGGTTGACACTGCGCGGGGCGTCGCGTAGACAGCCTTGCTCCCGTGCGAGTTGCGCTGGGGCCTGAACCTGGCGCCGTCCACAGCCCACCCCGGTGCGGAGGACACGGTGCGGAGGAGACGAAGTGGCGACCAAGACCTGTCCGAGCTGCGGTGCCGACGTGCCCCAGGCCGCTGCGGTGTGCAAGCACTGCTTCCACGACTTCAACGAAGTCGTCGAGAAGAAGACCAACCCCATGGTCATCCTGCTCGGCTTCCTGGTGGCCATGGCCATCGTGGGCGCGGCCGCCTTCGCGCACCTCTACTACAACAACGCTGCGGAACGCATCGTCGTGGACGCCGAGACCCAGTCCATCGTGGTCACGCGCACGACGGCGGCAGCCACGACGACCGAACGCATCAACTTCGATGACGTCGACAAGATCGAGTACGTCTTCGGCGGTGAGCACGCCATGTTCGAGGTGGTCGCGGTGACCCACGACGGCGAACGCGTCACGATCAAGGCTGGCGAAGCCCCGCTGAAGGGTCACGCCGAGCACATCGCGTCCGTCGTCGACGCCCCCCTCGAAGAGATCCGCAACATCAAGACCTTCGGCGACTGAGCCCGTGCTCGACCAGGCGCTCGGCCGGTTCGGCAACGACCTCGCCATCGACCTCGGCACGTCGAACACCCTGGTCTTCGTCCGCGGTCGAGGCATCGTCGTCGAAGAGCCGTCGGTCGTCGCTGTCGAGCGCGACGACGGCGCCACGCACATCATCGCCGTCGGAACAGAGGCGCGGCGCATGGTCGGCCGGACGCCGGAACACATCCAGGCGGTGCGCCCCATCCGCGAAGGCATCATCGCGGACTTCGAGCTCGCCGAGGTGCTGCTCCGGACCGCCGTCGAGCGCGCCCTCGGCCAGCGTCCGCTCGTCAAGCCGCGCGTCGTCGTCTGCGTACCGGTCGGCACGACCGACGTGGAGCGTCGCGCCATCCAGGAGTCCGCCAGAAAGGCGGGGGCGAGGGACGTCTACCTGGTAGGCAAGCCCACGGCGGCCGCGCTCGGTGCCGATCTGCCCATCCATGAAGCCTCGGCGAACATGGTCGTTGACATCGGCGGCGGCACCACCGAGCTCGGACTGATCTCGATGGGCGGCGAGGTCGTGACGGCCTCGACGCGTGCCGCCGGCGACCACATGGATCGGGCCATCGTCGCCGCCGTCCAACAGCAGCACAACACCCTCATCGGCGAGCGCACGGCCGAGGAGATCAAGCTCCGCGTCGGCAGCGCGCAGCTCGGCGCAGCCGCGTCCGAGGTCCGCGTGAAGGGACGGGACCTCGGCACCGGCATCCCCCGCGATGTCGTCGTCACCGGCGCCCAGGTCGCCGCAGCCATCCAGCCCGTCCTCGCCGACATCGTCGAGGGCATCCGGCGCGCGATGAACCGCACACCGCCTGAGCTGTGCGCAGAGATCTTCGAACAGGGCTTCGTGCTCTGCGGCGGTGGCGCGCTCCTCCGAGGCGTCGTCGAACACCTGCGCGACGCCACCGGCCTGCCCGTCGTCCAGGCCGAAGACCCACGCCGCTGCGTAGTCCACGGAGCCGGCCAGCTCCTCGACGACGCCGAGACGCTGCAGCGGGTGACCGTCGGCCCCTGATGGAACGCGCTGCCTGACATCCGCGTGAGCTCGAGAGGCTGCAGCGCGTGAACCGGGGCGCTGACACCCACGATGACCTCGACGGGCTGCAGCACGTAACGCCGTGGCGCTGACATCCGCGCTCGCCGGGCCGCATTCTGCCGGACCCGACAAAAACGAAGACGGCCCCGAAGCGATTGCTTCGGGGCCGTCGAAGTGGTGGCCGGCGATTACCTACTCTCCCACCGGGTCCCCCCGGCAGTACCATCGGCGTGGCAGAGCTTAACTTCCGTGTTCGGGATGGGAACGGGTGGATCCTCTGCGCTATCATCACCGGCCAAACTGAGTCTCTTCGTCACTGCGAAGAGAAAGCACACAGACATGAAGGTAGACGCTACGTCACGAGTCCAAGCGAGGAGGTCAAGCCGATCGGGCACTTAGTACCGGTTAGCTCCACACATTGCTGTGCTTCCACACCCGGCCTATCAACCTCGTAGTCTTCGAGGGCCCTTCAGGGAGAGCTCATCTCGAGGGGGGCTTCCCACTTAGATGCTTTCAGCGGTTATCCCGTCCGCACGTGGCTACCCTGCAGTGCCGCTGGCGCGACAACAGGAACACCAGAGGTGCGTCCATCCCGGTCCTCTCGTACTAAGGACAGCTCCTCTCAACTCTCCAACGCCCACGGAAGATAGGGACCGAACTGTCTCACGACGTTCTGAACCCAGCTCGCGTACCGCTTTA
>CAZRFD010000214.1:0-10191 GCA_964599085.1 uncultured Enterobacterales bacterium
GAGACGCAGCCGGAGACGCAGCCGGCGAAGCGCTGGAAGACGACGACGCCGAGGCGTCGGACGCAGAAGACACCCTGCTCGCCGCCGACCCCGTCGAGCCAGCGCCCCCACCCGTCTCAACCGCCGAGACGACCCTCGCTCCGATCACGCTGGACGGCACGCCCGCGGCGACCTCTGCCGCGCCTGCAAGGCCTGCGGCGGCGCGAGACTACGAAGACCTCGACGACGAAGCGCCCACGCGCATCGAGCGCGGCTTCGACCGCGCACCCACCGATGAAGCGCCGCGCTGGGCCGGCATCCGCGGCGTGACCGGCGACAGCTCCCGCGAAGCCGAGCTGGGCAAGGGCAAGTGGACCGAGGAGGCGCGCCCCATGGCGGAGCTGACGCGCGAGCTGGGCGACACACCCGTGCGCGAGCTGGACCTCGGCGGCAGCGAAGACTCCCACACCGGCCTGTGGCTGGTCCTGGCCGCCGCAGCGCTCGCCGTCCTCGCCGTGATGGCGTGGAAGCTGGGAGGCGGCGCCCCCGAGCCGACACCGACGACGACGGCGCCGACGTCCTCCGCACCTGCACCCGCCGTTGCCGTGGCCAGCCCCACCCAGCCCACCGTCATGGTCACGACCACCGTCGGCGGCGGGCGCGTCTCCCTCGATGGCACGGATCTCGGACCGGAGCCCGCCCAGGTCCCGGTCCCCATGGACAAGGACCCGCACGAGCTGTGCGTGGTCCTGGGGTCGGGACGCCACTGCCGGAAGCTGACCGGCAGCGCCCTCGCCGTTTCCGATCCCTACGTCTTCGACCCGGCCGCCGCGCCCTGATCCACCCACCGGCGGGCGGGGACGCTACAAGAGCGCCGTGACCGCCCACCAGCGAGACCTCGCCGACCGCGCGGACAGCCTGCCGCGACAGCCCGGCGTCTACCTGTGGAAGGACGCCCAGGGGCGCGTGCTCTACGTGGGCAAGGCGAAGGACGTGCGGGCCCGGGTGCGGCAATACCTCAACGGCCACGACACGCGCTTCATGGTGCGCTTCCTGGTCGACGCGGCGGTGGACATCGAGTGCGTGGTGGTGCGCTCCGAGAAGGAAGCGCTGATCCTCGAGAACACGCTCATCAAGAAGCACCGCCCCCGCTACAACGCCAAGCTCGTCGACGACAGCAGCTTCCTGCACGTGCGCATCGACCCGCGCCAGCCCTGGCCTGCCTACACCATGGTACGCGCCATCGAAGACGACGGCGCCCGCTACCTCGGGCCCTACCACTCCGCCTCCCGGGCCCGAGCGACGCTGGCCTTCCTCGAGCGCCGCTTCCCCCTCCGGACCTGCTCCGACGCCGAGCTGGCCCGCCGCAAGCGTCCCTGCCTGCTCCACCAGATGGGGCGCTGCCTCGCGCCCTGCGTGGGCCTGTGCACATCCCAGGAGTATGCCGTCGAGGTCGAGCAGAGCCTGCTCTTCCTCGAGGGCCGGGACAAGGAGCTGCTGCGCCGCCTGGAAGCCCGGATGCTGGAACACGCCGGGGCCGAGCGCTTCGAGCAGGCCGCCCGCGATCGTGACCTCATCAAGGCCGTCAAGGCCAGCATCGAACGCCAGGCCGTCGTCGATCGGCGGCAGGGCGAGCGGGACGTGTGGGCCGTGCACCGCGACACCGAGCACGGCGACGGCGAGCAGGGGGTCGTGCTGCTGCTGCCCGTCCGCCGGGGCCTCATGCAGGAGGCGCTGCCGCTGCCCTTCCAGGAGCCCCTCCCTCCCCTGTCCCAGGACGAGGAGGGGCAGGCCGAGGGCGAGCTGCTCAGCACCTTCCTCAACCGCTGGTACGGCGAGGGCAGCGACATCCCCGGCGAGATCCTCCTGTCGACGACGCCCTCGGACCAGCAGGCCCTCGAAGAGCTGCTGAGCGAGCGGCGCGGGGCCGCGGTGCGCCTCCACGTCCCCCAGCGCGGCGAGAAGCGGCGCCTCGTCGACATCGCCCTGCGCAACGCCCGCCACGCCATGACCCGCGACGGCGGCGCGAACCGGTCGCTGCAGGCACTCGAAGACCTCCAGGGCGTCTGCCGCCTCAGCCGGCTGCCGCGGCGCATCGAGTGCTTCGACAACAGCAACATCCAGGGGACCGACCCGGTGGCCGCCATGGTGGTGTTCATCGACGGTCGCCCGGCGCCCGCCGAGTACCGGCGCTACCGGGTCAAGACGGTGGTCGGCGCCGACGACTTCGCCACCATGCGCGAGATCCTGCAGCGGCGCTTCAGCCGGGCGCTGGACGCCGAGATCACCGACGATCGCCGCGGCTGGGGCCGTCCCGACCTGCTGGTGGTGGACGGCGGCAAGGGCCAGGTCAACGCCGCGAGGGCGGTGCTCAGCGACCTCGGCATCCACGACGTGCCGCTCATCGGGCTGTCCAAGCCGCGCACCGAGCGCCGCCGCGGCGAGCGCGACGCCACCGACAAGATCGTCATCCCCGGCGTCAAGGATCCGCTCCGCCTCCGCCACAACCGCCCGGCCCTCAACCTGCTGCAGGCGCTGCGCGACGAGAGCCACCGCACCGCCATCGGCTACCACCGCAAGGTGCGGCAGCGCCGCAAGCTCGGAAGCGTCCTCGACGAGCTGCCCGGGGTCGGCGTGACCCGCCGAAAGGCCCTCCTCGCCCACTTCGGCAGCGTCAAGGCGCTGCGGGGCGCCACCGCCGCCCAGATCGCCGAGGTCGAGGGCTTCGGGCCCAAGCTTGCACAGCGAGTCGCCGCCGCCCTGTCCTCCCCGGAGTAGCCGCCCACGCCACCCACACCCGCGCCCGCACACGCAGGAGTCGACGGATAGGGTGATCACACAGACCGGGAGCCCACCGTGCCGCTCACCCTCAGCGACCGCGCCCAGCTCGCGCGCACACCCCTCTTCGCAGAGTTCGAACCGCACGAGGTCGCGATCCTCGAAGAGTACAGCGTGATCGAGGAGTACCCCGCGGGCAAGGTGATCATCTGGTCGGGCAGCGACAACCGTGCCCTGCACGTCCTGCTCCGGGGCGCAGCCGTGGTCACCCTTCAGGTCCGCGGCGAGGTCGAGAGCGTGCTCGCCCACCTCGAACCCGGGGCCCAGTTCGGCGAGCTGACCTTCATCGACGGCCGACCCGCGTCCGGCACCGTCACCGCCGAGACCGACTGCCGGATGCTCTCCATCCCGGTCTCCCGCATGCAGGACCTGCTCGACGAGCGCAGCCCGCTGTTCGGCAAGCTGGCCTGGGCCATGCTCCGCGACCTCGCCGACAAGCTGCGGAACACCAACGACAAGGTGCTGGACGCCGTGCTCTGGGGGCTCGATGCCTCGCAGTTCGACGCCGGGGGCTGACCGGGTCCCGCGCGCCCTACGCCCACGCCCACCAACACGCCGCCGCCACCACGCACAGCCAGGTGATGGCCACCCCGCCGAGGTAGAGCAGCGCGCGGCCGGCCGTGATGGCCTGTCGCGGCGCCTCCCCGCGCAAGCGGGCGTGCAGCCACGCCAGCGAGCGCTCGCGCAGCCGGGGCTGCCCGAGGGCTTCGCAGAGCGCGTCGTAGCCGTCTTCCTGGACGCCCCAGAACGGCCACAGCGTGTACAGCGCAAGGGCGAGGTTGGCATCGGCACCGACCCACAGCACGGTGTCGACCGCCGCCTGCTCCACGACGTCCGCCGCCAGCACCATCACGGCCACCACGACGAGGTTGGCGAGCGGGCCCGCCAGGGCGACGACGATCCGCCCACCCCGCGACGCCATGTACATGTCGGTGACGTCGACGTACACGCCGGGCAGCAGGTGGTCGATCATCGTGATGCCGACCGCCCGTACGCGCCGGCCACGCGCCTTGCAGGCGATGCCGTGCGCCAGCTCGTGCACGACCATGAAGACCGGAACGAGACCGAAGAAGAGCAGCGCCCACGCCCAGCTCGGAAGGTGCAGCAGGTCCTGCGTCGGGCCCCAGCGCCCCACCGCGTACTGCCACACCCCCACGGCTCCGAACAGCACGGCAGCCGGCAGCGCCGGCCGGCTGAACAGTGGCCACAAGGCACGATGCAACCGACTGAACAGTCCATCGACCTTGTCCCAGCGGACGTCCAGCTCGGCGATCCGGCGCGCGAGGCTGCGGACGGGCACCCCGGTGTCGGTGTGCCGCAGCCTGAGCAGGCCCGGGCGACGCTCGTCGATGAGGCCAGCCCCGCGCAGCCGCCCGAGCGTGTGCCGGATCTCGTCGAAGTCGAAGTGGCCGTGCTCGATGACGAGGGTCGTGGCGAGGTCCTGGATGCTGTGCCGGCCATCCATCCGGCTCCAGACCGCGTGCTCCGAAGCGCTCAAGCGCAGGTGCCGACCGGTGTCGAGGAGGTGGAGGACATGCACCGTCCCGTCGGCCTCCTCGATGGTGTTCTCGTCGATGCGCAGGTCGGCGCGGCGCACCGGGCGCATGCGCAGGAAGGCCCGGTCCGGCCGGTAGACCTTGATCTCGAAGGCACTCTCCCCGCCGGGCCCGCGCTTGCGGATCAGCAATTCGAGGCCACGCTTGCGGTTGCTCGTCGCCATCTTCGCCTGGCCCGACGGTAACATCATCACCCGTCCATCAGCGGAGGGTCCCATGCAAGCACCGGCGCTGCGCGCCGCGATCCGGCAGCGCCTGGCGACCTGGGGGCAGGGCCTGGGCCCCACCCTCCAGGCGGCCTGGTCGGTCCTGTGGCAGCGGCTGCACCTCGACGACGACTACTTCGGTCACCCCCTGGCGCTACCGGTGCTCGAGCTGCCGCTGTGGCTGCACGAGGGGGACGTGCGCGTCCGTTTGCGGGGGGTAGCGGCCATGCTCGACGCCGCCGAGAGCGCTGCCGCCGGCTACCTCCACGTCCGCATCCAGGACGACCTCGTCGACGAGGGCACCGCCGCCGGTGACGTGGGTCAGCTCATGCTCGCGGAAGCCCTCGTGGCGCGCCACCAGCGGCTCTGCATGCAGCTCGCCGGTGCGGCCCCCGCCTTCGCCGACCTGTTCGAGGAGCGCTGGTCCGCCTACGCGGAAGCCATGGCCCTCGACGCCGTCCTCGCCGCGACGGACGGCCGCCTCGACGACGCCACCGCGACCACCCTCCTGCAGCGGACCGGGCCCCTCGTGCTGCCGGCCGCCGCCCTCGCCGCACCCGTGGCGCCCGACGCACTGGTGCCCCTCGACCGCATCGTGGCGCTGCTCGCGCGCAGCCACCAGCTCTTCACCGACGCCGTCGATGTCGACAAGGATCTCCGCCACGGCAACCAGAGCCTGGTGCTGGCGCGCATGGGCGCCGACCTGGGCCCAGAGCAGGTGCGTCGCGCGCTCTACCTGGAGGGGGGGCTGGACGCGATCTACGCCGACGCCCGCGATGATCTCGAGACGGCACGAGCGCTGGTCGGCCAGGCCGGGGTCCCGGGCCTCTCCGACTGGCTCGACCAGCGCCTCGCCACCATGGCGCAGGTGCGCAACGACGCCTTCGCGACGCTCTTCAGCTCCCTCATCACATGACGCCCGCCGGGTGCTATCTTGAGGGGGAGGATGCGGGTCCGTCATCCATGCACACCCCCACTGGCGGGGGACACAGGGAGTGCACATGTCCAAGGGCAAGGAAGAACTGATTGGTCGCGCCGTCATCGACGAAGACTTCCGCGCGCGCCTGCTCGCCGACCCGGCCGGCACCATCGCCGCAGAGGGCTACGACGTCGACCAGGAGCTGATCGACCAGCTCACCAACCTCGACGCCGAAGCCGCCGCAGCGGCGACGCGGGGCCTGGACGCCGCCTTCGCTGACCGCAAGGCCGCGAGCTGACCGAGACCTGGCCACTGCTCGGGCCCTGGCCAGCGCCTTGGCCCGACGCAGTGGAAGACGCTGCGCTGGCACGGGTACCGGGCCGGCTCGCCGGTGAACTGCGAGCAGCGCTGACGCCCGCAGACGTGCCGCTGCGCGTCCCCTTGGGGGGATGGGCCCGGGGCCTCGCCCGCCGCATGGGGCTCACCGACGCGGATCGCTTCGGCATCGCGGTTGAGCTTGTCGCACTCGGTCCCCCTGGCGTCGCGGCGGCCGGCGCCCTCGGCGTGGCCCCGAGTTCCCTCCTCGACGGCGTCGCCCACCCGGTCGGCCTCGCCTTCGGGTGGCCCCTGGGAGCCGCCGGCGAGCCCCTCAACGCCGCCGCACTCAGCGCCCTCTCCCGCCTCGTGCGGCTCGCAGAGGCCCGCGTGCGCCGCTGGCTGGACCCCGACGACCGCGCCCTCGTCGACGCCGAGGGCAGCCCCCTGCTCGACGCCCAGCTCGCCGACCCGACCGCTGGCCCCGCGCTGCGCCACGCGCTCGCCGGGGTACGCACGCCCATGCCCCGACGCCTCGAGCTGCACGACGCCTTCGGCGGCGACGACGCCCTGGCATCGGCCCATGCCACCTGGGACGACGCGATGGCCGCCGCCCGGCGGCACTGCCCCACCGTCCCGCCGTTGACCGCCTGGCTCGACGCCATGGACCGGGGCATGGCGCACGTCGACAGCGTCGCGGGCTTCAAGCACCTGGTCTCGAGCTGCCGCCCCCACACGCGCCCGCCCGGGGACGACACCCTCGACAGGGACGTGCAAGCCGCGGTCGCCTTCATCGAGCGCCCGGGCGGCTTCCGCAGCGCCTGGGAGGTCCAGCGCTGGGGCGTCGGCGAACACCGGGGACCGCTCGTCAGCCGCTGGTTCCAGGAGGGGCTGCTGCTGCAGGGCCTCCACGAAGCCGGCTTCGACCGCGGCAGCCGGATCCGCGCCCTCCTCGGCGGGCTGCCTGGCGAGCTTCGCTGGTACGCACAGCTCGGCGCCGACGATCACCCGGACATGTCCGCCGGCTCCTGGCGCGGGATCCCCCCGGACGCCGACTCCCTCGGCGTGATGCTGCAGCTCGGTGCGGCCTGCGGCGGGCTCGACGATGCCAAGGCCGCCGGCTGGGTCGCGTTCCTTCGGGCCAGCCTGGGCGCCGACGGCCGCATCCCGACCTGGTTCTACACCGCCCCGGGGGGCGGGCCCAGCATCGAGGGCGCCCAGTGGGAGTACGCCAGCAACGACTGCGCCACCGCCCGGACCACCGCCCTGACCGGCCTGCTGCTCGCCGACCTGCCCGACACCGAAGACATCGTGCGCGCCAACGTGCCGCTGGTTGCCGCTTCCTTCGACGCTGCGGGAGCCCCCGACGACTTCTACTACACGCCCGCCTACAGCGAGCTGTGCTTCCTGCGCTTCGCTCGCGCCTGGCTGGACCGCCGGCCCGCTGACGCGCTCACGTCCGTGGTCGCGGCCACGACCGATCGCGTGCTCCGCCGGATCGTTGCGGGCCAGCGGCTCGACGGCGGCTGGGGCAGCCCCCAGGACACGGCCTGCCGTCTGGAGGGGCTGGCGCTCCACCGCGGTGCCGCCAACGGCATGCGCGCCGCGCTGCGCTTTCTGGACGAGACCCAGCGCCCCGACGGATCGTGGGCTGCTGAAGCCTTCTACCTGATGCCGGGCAAGACCCTCGCGCACATCGAGTACCATGCAAGCTCGGAGCTGACTACCGTCCTCTGTCTCCGCTCCATCCGCACAGCCCAGGCGAAGCTGCGCAGCCATGCCCTCCTCTCCCCTTGCTCGGATCGACGCTGAGGTCGAGAGCCTCCTGCGCGCCCAGGAGATGGCCGGGGAACGGCTCACCAACCGCATCCGCTTCGTCTACGGATCGCTCGGCCTGCTGATGGCGGTGGCCGCGGCCGACATCAACACCGCCGCAGCGAACCGCGTCTTCATGCTGCAGGGCGCGTTGCTGCTCAGCGTCTGCGCGCTGCTCTTCCTGTTCTTCCGGAACAACCCCGACCGCTACGTGCCGTGGCTCAAGTTCGTCACGATCACCTTCGACATCGGCTTCGTGCACCTCGCAGCGCTCGCCTGCGACGCCAACCACAGCGGGGTCATCGAGTACTTCGACAGCTTCTTCCCGCTCGTCCTGGTGCTGTGGACCCTGGCCGCGGGGCTCCGCTACAACGTCGCCGCCTGCATCTACGCGACCTTCGTCACCGCGACCATGAGCAGCCTGGTGCTGTGGTGGGTGGTGGCGACCGGCCGGGTCGACATCGCAGAGCAGAGCGTGTGGGGCGTCAACGCCATCAACATCGCCGACGAGAGCATGCGCATCGTGTTCATGTCGCTCTCCGGCATCGGCGCCGCCGTGCTTGCCGGCATCGCGCGCCGGCTGATGCGCCGCGCCCACGAAGAGTCCCGCAACCGGGCGGCACTGCAGCGGCAGAAGGACCGGCTGTCGAAGTACCTGGGCGGAGAGCTGGCGGAAGCTGTCGTCGGCGATGACCAGGCCTTCGAGCTGGGCGGCGACAAGCGGCCCGCGACCATCCTGTTCACCGACATCCGCAACTTCACGGCCATGTCTCACGGGACCGACGCGGCAGAGGTCGTCCGCCTCCTCAACGACTACTTCACGGACATGGTCGACATCGTCTTCCGCTACGGCGGCACCCTCGACAAGTTCGTGGGCGACGGGCTCATGGCGGTCTACGGCGCGCCCTTCGACCGGGACCACGCCCCGCTCCGTGCCGTGCTGACCGCGCTCGAGATGGTGGTCGCGGTGCGACGGCGCAACTTCGATCTCGGCGGACAGGGCGCCGACCTGCGGATCGGTGCCGGCATCGCCACGGGCGATGTCATCGCCGGCAACATCGGGTCCCTGCAGCGGATGGAGTACACGGTCATCGGCGACTCGGTGAACCTCGCCGCCCGCCTGGAGAACCTCAACCGCGACCTCGGCACCGCCATCGTGATCGACGGCGACACCCGCGACGCCATCGCGCCGTGGATCCCTGCACAGGCCCTGCCGCCGCTCAAGATCCGGGGCATCGTCGGGGAACAGCAGCTCTACACCATCGACCCCGACTCGGTCCCCGCCACCACCATCTATGAACTGCGGGCCCGGGTCCTCGCCAGCGACGTCGGGACGCTGGACGGCGACGCGCCAGTCACCGACGAAGTCCCCCGGACCGACGCCCACCCTTCCGACCAGGTCACCGGCGACACCTGACCCAACAGGTTCCGGACGCTCCATGCGGGCAGGTATCTTCCGCCGGTGCACATGGTCTGCATCCTGCCCGTCCTGCTCCTCGGCTGCTCCGCGGCGTCGACGACACCGTCCCAGGACAAGGCGGCGGTCACCGACGACTCGGGAGCCCCCGCCGCCTCCGACACCGGCAGCGTCTCCACCTCGGACACCGGGACGGTGTCGGACGGGGGGACCGCGCAGGGTGACGGAGGACAAGCCGGCGACGGCGGACTGCCCGGTGACGACGGTGACGACGGTGACGACGGTGGTGACGGTGGCGACACCGGGCAACCCGAACCCCCGACGGCGGCCGAGTGCTTCGAAGCGCAGGGGCTCAACGCCGACTACGACCAGTTCGGCCCGACCATCGGCGGCCACTGCAAGGGGACCAACCACCAGGACATCGTCGACATCGAGCACGTCGTGTTCGTCGGCGACTCCATCACGGTGGGCACGCCGCCCACCAGCGCCAGCGACTGGTACCGCAACCGCCTCGTCGACGCGCTGATGGACCGCTTCGACCTCGAGGCGCCGAGCTGGTCCTGGGAAAACGTCGACCAGCTCAACGGCACCACCTACGTGCAGTCGTCGGGCTCGTTTTCGTCCTGCGCCAAGTGGGGGGCCCGCACCGACGACCTCACCCTGGAACCCCATCAGCAGCTCCTCGAGTGCATCCCCGAAGACCGCCGGGGAGAGTCCACCCTGGTCATCATGACCATCGGCGGCAACGACATCTTCGCGTGGGCCCAGAACCTGGTCGAGGGCGCGACCGAAGACGAGCTGTGGGCCATGGCCGACGAAGCCGTCTACGACCTCGAGGAGTCGGTGCACTGGCTGACCGACGACCCCAGCGAGTTCCCCGCCGGCATCTTCCTGGTGTTCGCCGACCCCTTCGAATTCACCGACGAGGACTCGGCGAGCGACCTTTCCACGTGCCCCGGCGCCGACCTGATCGGCATGGACACCGCGCTCATCGACCCGAGCTTCGACGCCATCGCGGCATGGACCATGGAGCAGTACATGCGCATCGCCACCGAGACGGGCACCGACATGGTGTTCATGGGCGAGCAAGCACCGGTCATTGTCTTCGACAATGTCGGTGCCCTCTGGCTGGCGGGGGGAGGGCCA
>CAZRFD010000215.1:0-10088 GCA_964599085.1 uncultured Enterobacterales bacterium
CGACCGCGACAACCTCGTGGTCAAGGACCTCGACAGCATGCTCTTCCCCTTCGCGTCGTCTCTGGAGGTGGCCGACGACCTGCCCCCAGAGGTCACTGCGACAGTGCTCGCCGCGACCCATCCCGACGCGGGGAGGCTCAAGGGGCTGCGCACCATCGCGCCGGAAGCCTTCCGGGCGATCCTGTCGAGCGAGGAGAAGGGGAGCTGGCCGCTGCTGGTCAGCCTCGACGGCAGCTTCCGGTCCTACTTCGCCGGGCAGGACGTGCCGGAACCCGACCTCTCGGTGTCCGGCACCGACGAAGAGCCGGTCGAGACCCCCCGCATCGACGACAGCAGCCGCACCCAGCTCGTGGTCGCGGGCTCCGCCGACTTCGTCGTCAACCAGCCGGCCTTCATGCTGAACCTCGTCGACTGGATGGTGGAGGACAGCTCCCTCATCTCCATCCGCAGCAAGACGGTGGAGCTGCCCTCCCTCGACCCGCCGGACCCCGACCGCGCGCGGCAGCTCAAGCTGCTCAACCTGCTCGGTGGGTCGCTGCTGGTGCTGATCTTCGGGGCGGTGCGCTTCATGCTGCGGCGGCGCGGGGCCGGGTACCGCGAAGCGACCGAGGAGGCGGCGTGAAGCCCTCGGCGCGGACCTGGATGCTGCTGGCGGCGGCGCTGTTGCTGCTGGCGCTGAACCTGTTGGACCGTGGCGGGCCCGACGGCACGGCGGTCGAGCTTCCGGAGATAGCGGCGGCGCCTGCGGCGGAGGTGACCCGCATCGAGCTGTCGGACGCCATCCGGAAGATCGTGCTGGAGCCGGGCCCGGATGGTGGCGGCTGGCGGCTGACCGCACCCGTCGAAGCGCCCGCCGACGCCCAGATGGTGGATGCGCTGCTCGACGCCTTCGACGCGCCGATCCCGGTCGACGTGCGCGTGGACGCGGGCAACCTCGACACCTACGGTCTGGACGCGGGCAACGGCGTCATCGTCGAGCTGTGGACGGGGGGTGATCTGCCCTCGACGTCCTTGACGGTGGGCAACCCGGCGCCGGGCGGCAGCAGCTTCGTGCGGCTGAGCGGGGACGATGCCATCTACCGGGCGCGGGTCGGGACGCGGGATCGCTACCCGACCAAGGCCGGGCAGTGGCGCAACCGGGTACCGCTGGGCTTTGCGCGCACCGACGTAGTGGAGGTCGAGGGCCGGGTGGGCGACGGCGCGACCTGGACGCTGCGGCGCGGGGACAGCCCGGGCCTCGGCGACGACGGCCTGCCGGTGCCGGGTCGCTGGCAGCTCGACCCGGACCCTGGCTGGTCAGCGGACCACGACGCCATCGACGCCGCGCTGGTGCGGGCCGGGCGGGCGCGGGCCGACGAGGTGCTCGACGACGACCTGGACGGGGGCTTCGACCCGCCGGCGGCGCGCTTCCGGTTCACGCTGGCCGACGGCCGGAGCACAGCGCTGGTGGTGGGGTCGCGGATGCTGCGTGACGCGGTGCTGGCGCGGGTCGAGGGGGAGGAGGGGGTCTTCCGGCTGCCGCGGCGGGACCTCGCGGGGCTCCTTCGTCAGACCGCGGACTGGCGAGACAAGTCGCTGCTCCGCTTCGACGTGGCCGACGTGGACACCATCAGCCTCGAAGAGGGCCGCCGGAGCAGCATCGTGCGGCAGGTCGGTGGCTCGGGCCGGTGGCAGGTCGTCGAGCCCGCCAACGTCGACCTGGATGTCGGCGAGCTTGCCCGGGCGGCGGCGACCCTGGCGACCCTGCGGGGCGACGAGGTGCTCGATGACCTGACCCCGGGCGCGGCGGGGCTGTCGGACCCGCCGCTGCGGCTGACGGTCTACCTGCTCGATGGCCAGAGCCAGGTCTTGGAGATCGGCCGGCTCGTGAAGGGGCCGGACGATGCGGAGGCGCGGCTGGTGCGGTCACCCGGGCGCAGCCAGATCATGCGCCTGCGGGAGACCACGATCCAGCGCCTGCTGCAGGCCTTTGGTCGGAGCTGAGCACGGCCGGAGCAGCCTCATCGCGGGGGGGCGGCGCTCGGGGACAGATCGTTTCGAATGAACCGCGGGGGGCGGTCGTCGACAGCAGGCCAGACGGAGCGCAAGCGTCCGCTCCCCAGCCGGAGGTCCCCATGACCCGCCACCTGATGCCCGCCGCCGCCTCCCTCGCTCTCGCCTTCGTCGGGCTGCCGGCCATGGCCGTGGAGGTCGGCGACGAAGACCAGGCCGCCGTCCAGTCGGCCACCGACGAGCTCGCCGCGCCGGCCGCCGCTCCCGCCGCGGACGACGACGAAGCCGCCCGCAAGGGCAAGGGCCGCGCCAACGGCAACAAGGCCCGCGCACGCAACGGCGGACGTTCCGCGCCGCGCAGCGGTGGACAGCCGGCGGCTCGCTCCTCGCAGGGTCAGGGCGCTGTGGCGTCCGGCAACCCCCGCAGCCAGGCCGCGCCGCAGCCCGCCGGAGAGGCCGCACGCCACGCCCTGCAGCGCGCGCCCCAGGCCAGCAAGCCGGCCTCGACGACCGCGCCGCGTGCGTCGAGCGCCGCCCGCTCCGCCACCTCCCGGACCCCCGGCGCCCTGTCCGGACGGCTGTCGACGCCGGCCCGCCCGGACAGCAGCCGCTCCGCGAACAGCAGCGCGCGCAACCAGGGCAGCGGCGCCCAGCGGCCCGGCAACGGCGATCGACCCGGTGACGCCCAGCGGCCCGGCGACAGCAACCGGCCGCAGGCCCACAACGTGCACACGCGCCCCGGCAACGGCTCCAGCGCCACGCGCCCCGGCAGCCGGCCCGCCACGTCCCACCGCAGCGGCGCCCGCAAGCACGTCGTCCACCACCACGCCGGCGTGCCCATGCGCTGGGCGCCGAGCTGGCACCGCTACCACCTGCGCGGGGTGCCGCACTACAGCCCCCGCTACTGGGCCGCGGGCATCTTCATCTACAGCCCGCCCCCGCGCGCCCACCGCACGGTCGTCGTGGACGGTGCCGGCCACCGCATCAAGGACGCGCCGGCCCCCAGCCGGGCCGTCGATCGCAACAACAGCTTCAGCGTCGGCCTGCGCGGCGGCAGCTACCTGTCCGGCTACAGCGACGGCGCGAGCTACGGCGACATGGGCCTCGGCCTGTCCCTGTCCTACCGCCCCGTCGAAGCCGTCGGGCTCGACCTGACCTGGATGCACCACAGCGACTCCTGGGATGAGTTCACCGAGCGCTCGCAGGACCCGGTCTCCGCGTCGGTCGAGCTGTTCGCCTTCCCGTGGACCCGCGTGAGCCCCTACGCCTTCGTCGGCCTGACGGCGACGCCGCGCGCCACCGACGACACCTACTTCAACGGCATGGAGGAGACGCACTACCAGGCCAACGACGCCCTGTTCGGCCCGCACGCCGGGCTCGGCATCGAGTTCGCGGTCGGCCAGTCGGCGTCCCTGTCCTTCGACGGGCGCTACATCGGCTACGTCGACGTCCACGACGGCGACAAGGCGGTGCCCGGGGCGCTGCAGGGGCAGATGGGGCTCAACTTCTACTTCTGAACCCCGCAGCTTCACGGCCCTCGACCACGCGCTGCTCGCGCAGCCCGGGTCGGGGGCCCTGCTACGTCAGGCGCTGCCGAGGCGCTTGTAGAGCATCGCGAGGCCGGCGGCGGCCGCGAAGGCCTGGACCCGGTCGCGGTCGCCCGGGAAGCGGAAGCACCGGTGATCCTGCGTCCCGTCCGGGCCGGCCAGCGCGATGTGGACGGTGCCGACCGGTTTGTCGGGGGTGCCGCCGCCGGGGCCGGCGATGCCGGTGATCCCGATGCCCCAGGTGGCGCCGGCGCGTTGTCGGATGCCGCTCGCGAGCTGGCGGGCGACGGCTTCGCTGACCGCGCCGTGCTGGTCGAGCGTGTCCTGCTGGACCCCGCAGGTGCGGACCTTGGCGGCGTTGCTGTAGACGACCGCGCCCTCCAGCAGCCAGGCGCTGGCGCCAGGGATGCTGGCCACCCAGGCCGCCAGCCGGCCCGCGGTGCAGCTCTCGGCGAGGGCCAGCGTGTCGCCCCGCGCGCCCAGGGCGTGCCCCGTCACGTCGGCGAGATCGCCGCTGTCGATGCCGAAGGCCCGCCAGCCGATGCGGTCACGGGCCGCAGCCACCGTGGCTTCGCGCTCGTCGGCGGGCAGGTCGGGGTCGAAGCGGAGCTTGACGTGGACCTCGGGCGCCTTGGCTCGGAAGCCGATCTCGAGCCCGGGGCGGTCCAGGTCCCGCATCTGCTCTTCGAGGACCGACTCGGGGACACCGAGGACCCGGATCGTGTGCAGCACGGGGGGGCGGAGGTCGCTGCGACGGCGCAGGGCCGGGTCGATGTGCAGGTCGAACATCGGCTTCATCTCGCGCGGCACACCCGGCAGGAAGAACAGCCGGGCGCCGGAGGGCGCGTCGACGGCGAAGCCGGGGGCGGTGCCCCAGCGGTTCTCCAGCAGGCTGCAGCCCTCGGGCAGGACGGCCTGCTTGCGGTTGACGTCGGCCATGGGGCGGCCGAAGGCGGCGAAGCGGGACTCGATCCACGTGAGCGCCTGGGGATGCAGGACGCAGGGTTGACCGAAGGCGCGGCCGACGGCTTCGGCGGTGAGGTCGTCGCGGGTCGGCCCCAGGCCGCCGGTCCCGATGACGATCCGGGCCAGGTCGGCGGCGCCGCCGATGATCTCGACGAGGTCGTCGAGGCGATCCGGCGCGGTGATGACGCGGCGCACGTCGATGCCCAGCGCCCACAGGCGGGCGGCCAGCCACGCGCTGTTGGTGTCCACGGTCAGCCCTGTGGTCAGCTCGTTTCCCTGGGCCAGCAGCACGGCTTCGACGGGCATGGCTCCTCCGGCGGGAGCATGTACCCCGGTCGCCATGGCCCGACAGGATAGCGGGCTGCATGCCTCGATTCCTTGCCCTCGACGTCGGCACGAAGACCATCGGCGTGGCGCGCGCCGACGTCGGACTCTCCCTCGCCAGCCCCCTGCTGACCCTGGCGCGCAAGGGTGTCAAGAAGGACTGCGCCCGGCTGGCCACCATCTGTGGGGAGCAGGACGTGGTCGAGGTGATCGTGGGCCTCCCCTACGAGCTGGACGGTGGAGAGGGTCGCAGCGCCCGCCTCGCCCGCCAGGTCGGCGACGCGCTCGCCGACCTGACCGGGCTGCCGGTCCACTACCAGGACGAGCGCTTCTCCACGGTGGAGGCCGCCCATCGGCTCAGCGCCGCCGGCTACAGCGCCCGCGACCAGCGCTCGCGGATCGACCAGGCCGCGGCCGCGGTGATCCTCGAGGACTGGCTGGCGGGGCGGGGCTGACGCGTGGGTCGGCGGATCCTGCGGATCCTCCCTGCCCTGGTCGCCCTCGCCGTGGGTCTGGAGGGCTTGCAGCGCTGGCCGCTGTGGTCGGCTGAGCTGTGGACGGTCAGCATCGCCCGCATGCCCTGGACGATCTGGGCCGACCTGGTCGCGGGCGACCGGCACCCCCCGGGACACTACCTGCTGATCAAGCTGCTGGACGAGGTGGCCGACGTCGACTGGCTGGTCCGCCTGCCCTCGGCGATCGGCGGCGTGCTGGCGGCGCTGATCATCGTCTTCGCGGCCGAGCGCCTGGTCGGTCGTCGGGCGGGGGTGGTCGCCGGCCTCGCGCTGGCGCTCAGCCCGATGTTCGTGACGTACACGGCCATCGCCCGCTGCTACGGCCTGCTGCTGGCGGTGGGCGCCGCCCTTCTCTGGGCCAGCGCCACCTTCGACGCCCGACCCCGGCGCGCCGCCGTCGTGCTGGGGGTCTCGTCGCTGTCCGGCTTCTACCTTCACTACGCCGCGCTCCTGCCGGTGGCGGTGGCGGG
The DNA here is from genome assembly GCA_964599085.1 of uncultured Enterobacterales bacterium. Taxonomy (GTDB): domain Bacteria; phylum Myxococcota_A; class UBA796; order UBA796; family UBA2385; genus J125. Next base: position 5,815 of record CAZRFD010000215.1, read on the forward strand.
GCTGGCCGCGCTCGCTGGTGCCTGGCGTGCGCCCGCGCGGCGTGTCGCGCTGCGGTGGTGGCTCGGAGCCCAGCTCGGCTGGGTGCTCCTCGCCCTGCCCTGGGCGGTGGGGCCGATGCGCGATCAGCTCGCACGCACGCACCTTGGTGCGCTGAGCAGCCACGTCCTGCTCTACCTGCTGTGGCGGGTCGACGAGTTCTTCCCGCCTGCACTCGCCCTCGCAGCACTTGTGGCGCTGGTTGGAGCCCTCGCCGTGCTCTGGCGACGAGAGCGCACGCTCGTGGTCTGGATCCTGGGGGCGCTGCTGCTGCCGCTGGCGGTGTCGGGCTCCGTCGACATGCAGCGTCGCCTCTACGTGCACATCGGCTTCCTGCCGCTGTGGGCGGTGCTCGTCGCCCGCGGCCTGTCGGCGCTGCGGCTGCGGGGGCTTGCCGCCGCCGCGGTCACCGTGCTGCTGCTGCTGGCCCCCGCCAGGGCGATCCTGGCTGTGCCCTCGGCCCCCTTCGGTCCCCACGGCAGCAGCCTCGTCGACGACGGCGTCTTCGACGCCCGGCAGGACGCGGCCCTCCTCGCTGCCGCACTTCCCGAGGGGCGCCAGGTCGTGATGGAGGGCGAGCTGTGGGTGGGGATCTACGACCGCTACGCGCCAGGCGCATTCAGCCACGCGAAGGTCCATCGACCCGTGCGCGGAGACTGGCGTGCCTTCGACACGCGGCAACGCCGACCCCAGGCGGCCGGCTGCCTGCCCGCCGGCACCCTGCCCTTCGTGCTGGAGGTCCGCGATCCCTCGGCCTGCGAGGCGCTGCGGGAGGCCGTGGCCCACAGCGACAGCGGCCGGCACATCCTCGCCACCGCGCTGCTGACCGAGGACGACGTCGAGCGGGAGCGCTTGCTGCGCCAGGCTGTGGCGGGTTCACCCGCAGATCCTCGGCCCGCCCAGCGGCTCGCACGCCTGCTGGCGGCCCAGGATCGCTCGGAAGAGGCGGTCGAGGCCGTCGACCGTGGCGTGGAGATTGCCGCCACCTGGGGCTGGATCCCCGTGCTGGTGGAGCTGCTGAACATGCGGGCCGGGCTGTCGTGGGTCGCGTCGGCGTCGGGCGACGCGGACGCTGCGCGCTGTGCCGAGTCCCTGTCCCGCCAGAGCGTCGCCCCGTGGGCCTGCCTGTCCCCGCTCACCCGGCCGCTGGTGCGGTGAGCGGCTGTCGCCGGGTTGCGGTGGTCCGGCCTACTTGACCTCGAAGACGTAGGCGGTGCGCAGTTCCTTGGGCAGCTTGTCCAGCGCACCGTAGGACTGGTTGGTCAGCGCGTCCTGGGTGTGGAAGGCGTAGGCACCGGCGGGCAGCTTGTCGCGCAGGGTGATGAGGAAGTCGTCCTTGCTGGGCAGGCTGCTGAGGTCGTAGGCGATGGCGTTGCCGGTGGCCGACCACAGGTTGACGGCGGTCGACGTCTCACCGAGGACGCCGGGCAGGTCCGTCTGCTGCACGAATTCCAGCTTGTGGAGCTGCAGCTTGAGCTGTGCGAGGCGTTCCTGGCGCAGCGTGCTGCTGAACACGAAGCTCAGCGGCTTGTCCTGGGGGATGCGGGCTTCGCCGATGTCGGGGAGCCCGGTGATGGCCCGGACTTCCGTGCCCTTGGTGACGGCTTCCACCGCGTTGAGCTTCTTGTACTCGGCGCGGCCGATGGCGTAGAAGCCGACTTCGCCGGGGTCGGGGTAGAGCGACAGGGTGACCGGGCTGGGGCCCTCGCTGCCCTCTGCCGCCGGCTGGACCGTGGCGACATTACGGATGTAGCCGTCCTTGCCGGCCATCACCCGGGTCGCGGCTTCCGGTGCCGCCACCTTGAAGGCGCCCTGGGCGTCGGTCGTCACCTGTTCGACCTGTCCCTCGAGGGTGACGGTGGCGTCGGCCACCGGCTTGCCCCAGATGTCCTGCACGGTGCCCGTGAGCTGGGCGGGTTCACCGCAGGCGAGGGCGAGGGGCAGGGCCAGCAGGAGGCTGCCGAGGATGCGCGAGGACGAAGAGCTGGACATGGTGGACTCGCGGGTGGGACGGGGAGGGCGCGCGGGTGCCGCGCGACAGCGCTGCATAACGTACCGCGAGCGGTGGGATCACAGCCTTCCTTGTCGTCTCTGCCTGCGGTGGTGGGCTCGCCAGCGACGTTCTGCTCGGCGTCCCCCGCGAGCCGGGTCGGCTGCTCAGCGGCGCCGGAGCGTGTCGCGGACGGCGCCGAGGTCGACGGCGCCGGCACGGGCGAGCTGTTCGACCACCCGGCGCCCGCCGCGGGCGAGGCGGAGCATGCCGTCGACGCGGGTGGCGAGGAAGCGCCCCTCCAGCATCTGGTCGGGGCTGGAGCTGCGGGCTTCGTCGTCGAGCAGCCGCCGCGCCGCTTCGAGGCGCTCGATGGCGTCGGTGACCAGCCGCAGCTCGCGCTCGCGGAAGACGCGCGTGACCATGGCGACCACGTCGGTCTCGGCTTCCCACAGCTTGCGGCGCTCGGACGGCGCCCAGGCCCGACGGATGACGCCCCACTTCAGCAGGTCCTGGATGGTCATGCTGACGCTGCCGGAGGACAGGCCGGTACGTGCGGCGATGTCGGCGGCGGACAGGGGTTCTCGCGACAGGTACAGGACGGCCCACACGCGGCCCATGGAGGGCTTGAAGTTCCAGAACTCCATCAGCTCGCCGATGGTGTCGGCCACCATCAGCGTGGCCTGACGCGAGGCCGCCCGGGCGCGCTGCACGTCGTCGTCGTGGGCCGGGCGCGTCGGGGTTGCGTCGCTTCCGCCGACAGCGTCGACTGCCGAGTTCTGGGCCGGGTGTGCCACTGCCGCTGTTCCTGCCTTCGTCGCGCCGACTTCCCGGACTGATCGGGGTGGATCGGGCGAGGATCCTGCGGGTCGATCCGCGAGACGCAGGTTAACCGAATCCTTCACTCCCCTCAAACGCTTCAGTGTCCACTGAAATCAGTGAAGCGCCGGAGGCCTGATGCAGATGGAAGCGCTGCGCCCGAACCCCACCGGCTTGCACGCTGGCGCCCCCCTCAGCGTGCTCCCCGACCTCGGGGCCATCGTCGCCCTGGCCAGGGACGAGGTGGCGGCATCCGAAGTGGAGCTGTCCGCCCTGCTCGGGTCGAACGTCGACGCCGTGCCGGAGATCGGCCGCTACCTGTTGTCCGCCGGCGGCAAGCGGCTGCGGCCGCTGCTGACCGCGCTGGGGGCGCGTGCCGTCGGTCACGAAGGCGACATCAGCCGCCTGATGTGTGTGGGCGAGCTGCTCCACCTCGGCTCCTTGCTGCACGACGATGTCGTCGACGATGGCCAGGAGCGCCGCGGCCTCCCCGCCGCGCAGAAGGTCTTCGGCAACCCGGCGGTGATCCTCACCGGTGACTTCTGCCTGGCGCGGGCGGTGCTGCTGGCAGCAGAGGAGGGTGGCTTCCGGGCCGTGACAGAGCTGGGGCGCACCGTGACGGCCATGGCCGAGGGCGAGGTGATGCAGCTCGTCAACGCCGGCAACCTCGATCTGTCGCTGGACGCGTACCTCGACGTCGTCGACAAGAAGAGCGCGACGCTCATCGCCTGGTGCGCGGCGGCGGGCGCCTGGGCGCACGGGCAGTACGCTGCTGCCGATGCCCTGCAGATCTTCGGGCGGCAGGTCGGCGTCGCCTTCCAGGTCACCGACGACGTCCTCGACTATGTCGGCGAGAAGCGCCTCACCGGCAAGCGCAGGGGGCAGGATCTGGCCGAGGGAAAGATGACGCTGCCCCTGGTGTTTGCGATGGAACGCGTGCCCGACCTGCGGGAGCGCCTGCGCAAGGGACCGCCGTCGCCGGAGCGCATCCCGGCGATCATCGCCGACGTCCGGGCCTGCGGGGCCTGCGACGAAGCCCTGGCCTTCGCCCGCCAGCGGGTCGACCTCGGCATCGCCGCCCTCGACACCCTGCCGCCCGGCCGGTACCGGGACGGCCTGCTGGCGCTCGCCCACCACCTCGTGGAGCGGGTGCAGTGATGGCCGGCGGCGACGGGCTCCGAGGCGCTTCGCCCGACGATCCGGCGCGGCGTGCGCCGGTCGCGGGCGCGGCCGATCGCGCACCCCAGGTGCAGGCGATGTTCGACCAGATCGCCCCGCGCTACGACCTCGCCAACCGGGTGCTGTCCCTGGGGCTCGACCAGCTCTGGCGGCGACAGGCGCTGGCGGCGCTCAAGGACAGCGCGCAGGGCGACATGCTCGACCTGTGTGCCGGCACGCTGGACTTCACCGCGGCACTCGTCGACCGGG
>CAZRFD010000216.1:0-10061 GCA_964599085.1 uncultured Enterobacterales bacterium
CTACGCCAGGCCGGTGAGGGCGGCTTCGTGAGCGTCAGTGGCAGAGATACACCCATTCCTGCAGGCCGTGCAGTGCTCGGAGCTGCCACAGCGCCAACCAGACTTCGCATGCTGGTCCGGCGCCGAGGGCGCCGATCGCATCCGCCCGGTCCTTGAAGTCGTCGGGATGGCTGCCCGTGAGGAGCCGGAAGGCTGCTTCGAGGTGCGGGCCGGCCGCCGCGGCGCTGGCGAGAGCGTCCTGGGTGACCTGGCCTCCGCGGGACCCATCCAGTCCGAAGTGGCCGCGCAGCAGGACGGAAAGCACGGAGCTGATGTCGATGCCGAGCCGCTCGCACTCGCTCTGGAGCACCGCATCGAGTTCGGGGTCGAAGCGGATCGTGCGGCGGACGCCGTCCTTGGGGGGGCGAGCCATCAGGCCCTCCTGCGTTGGTGGTTGAAGTGGTGGCGGAACGCGCGCCAGTCCCCGTCGGAGACGAGCGGCCCGCGTCGTTGGGAGGCCGGGCGCAGGTAGGCCCAGGCCGACTCGACCCGGTCGCACAGGACGACGGGGAGCAGTTCTCGGCGGTAGAACTCGGGGTGCCCTTCCAGCCGGTCGAGCGCGCGAAGGCCCTCGGTACCGACGCGGTAGACCTCGCCCTGGATCCGCTGGCGGCCACCTCGGGACACCGCTGGGAAGGCCCCGAGTGACCACATCTGGAATCGAGCCTCGGCTGTCGTGGCGAGGCCGGCGAGCGCGGCGCGATGGCGCTGGAGTACGTGGTGGTTGCCGAGCCCCGCGAGCAGTGAGCCGTACACGAAGACCGCGGCGAGCGGTCGGTCGGGTCCCGCCTGGGACGCTGAGCTCGCTGCAGCGTGCAGAGCACCGGGCTCCAAGCCGAGTGCGGCGTACCCCTCAGCAATACGGGCCAGGTAGGCATCGGTCGGCGCGCGCAAGGGAACGTCGGCAGGCAGTGCGTAGGTCCAGGCAGCGACCTCCCGCCCGTGCTCCGTGGCTACCGGGACCTGAGTCCTGCGGTACCACAAGGGGTGCCCTTCGCAGCGATCCAAGGCGCAGAGATCGGCGGCTGTCAGCCGGTAGACCGCCCCCCGGGTCACTGCTCCAGCCCGAGGCCGGATGGAGGCGACCCCTCCACCCCACAGGCGCGACTCGCCCGCGAACACCAGGTGGTGATCTCGCAGTGCAGCGGTGCTCACCAGGGCTGCCGAGGGGCAACGCTGGAGGAGCTGGGGGGCGTGGAGGTTGGACCCGAAGGCGAAGTAGAGATGCATGATGGTACTCGCATCATCTATACGCAGATACCTCCCAGTACCTTCAATGGTCAAGGCACTTTCGTGATCGAGTCGCAGCTCGGCGCCGGGTCAGAGCACAGACAAGCCCGTGCTCGTCGGCGTCAGCGGCCAGTCGACTCGATCCGAGTCCAAGCGGCGCACGAGCTCCGGGTGCTCGTCGAAGCCGTGCCGGAGGTACTCGCTGTGTGGTCGAGGGTACTTGCGGTCATCGCCAGGGGCTCGGCTTCCAAGAGATCCGCTGCTGTCGACTTCTCGGGCCCTCGGACGTCCCTGGCCTGCAGCTGGGAGGGCGGCGCTACACCACACTCCAGGGGTCTCCCCACTCCGTCCCGTATCGGCGGCGCGTTCGCCTCGGGAAGTGGCACCGACCGCGCCGTGGCGTGCCTCCGGTCCGGTCGGGAAGGCTCGTCCTGCGTGCCGATGACCTTGGCGTCTCCGACACGCCTCGTGGTACTACCCTGGCTTGGTGCCAAGTTGGCCGATTACATGCTGCTGGACTGCGTTTCCGGCGATCTTCCGAATGTCATATGCTCTCGGAAAGTTGGGCTGGCCTTGTGCCGGAACGAGTCGGTTGACGAGCACCAGCGGCTACCGACGCGACTCCTCCAGGAACACGAGCAATGCCTCCTGTGCCCCCGGGGACAGCGCGCGCCAAGACCCCAGCAGCCGTAGCTCTCGCTCGTTGAGCACCGGTCGGTCGCCCCCTTCGCCCAGCAACGATGCCACCGTGACCTCAAAGGCCTGAGCAAGCGCTTCGAGCGTCGGCAGGGTGGGCGTAAGGCGCTGGTTCTCGCAGCGGCTGATCGTCTCCACCTGGATCCCGCTGCGCTCGGCGAGTTCCTCTTGGCTCCAACCGCGTCGCTGCCGCAGCGTTCGGAGCTGCGATGCGATGGCGGCGACGAGTTCTGGGTCGGCTTTCCTCGGCATGGTCTCGCAGGCTGCCAGTCGCCCGGAAGCACGGCCACGCATCACAAATCAAGTCAGACTTGACGAACAGCGCAAGCCCACACGATGCTGGCGGTCCATCCCAGTCAGGAGTGGAAATGGACCGTCGAACGCTAGCCATCGGAACCGCCATCGCGCTTGCCTTCGCTTGCGGGGCCGGGCTCGGTAGGGATGCCAGCGCCGACGACGGACCGCTCGACCTCAGCGCTCTGCTGTCTTGCGACGAATACACGGGGCAGCAGTTCAAGGCTGGAGAGCAGGACGCAGCTGAGTACAGCATCGGCGCGCCAGCGACGCCGGCCGCCGTCCTGGGCCACTACAAGAAGTGCGCCGAAGCTGCGGGCTGGACCGTGTCCACCTTCGTCGAGGACGCCGGAGTGCTGGAGGTCCGCAAGGACACGGTGACGGTGAAGGTGGTGACCGAGGTTCGCCTGATGGCCGTGGTCGAGTAGCCCATGGCCACACCCCGACTCCGCTTCGTGCTGGCCGTCGTGTCGGCGACGGCAACGCTGGCCTGCATGGCCGGACCAGAGCCCCGACCTACGACCACTTCGGGATTCGCCCGCATCGAGGCTGAGAGCGTCGAGGTCGACGACTCTTGTGCGGAGCCCGCCTGGGTGGTCGAGGATCTCCAGACGAGCGCTGGGTGCACGACGGCCGAGGCGGCATGCATTGACGTGACGTGCCAGGTGCGCACGCTCGGCGACGCCGCAGCAGCTGGAACGGTCACGGCCATCTTCCGTCCCGGCAACGGGGACGAGGTCCGCAAGTCACAGGAGCACCTGGTCCAGGCAGGTGCCAGTCGGCCCATCACCTTCGAGTTCACCGAGCTGGGCGAGGACGATGGCGAGCCGACGGTCGAGTGCGTCGCCGACCGCTCCACCTGCATCCGCGTGGCCTGCCACGTGACCAACACCGGGGACGCAGCGGGGACCGCCGTCGTGCAGGCTGCTTACAGCGCACCCGGTGCTGGCGAGTACGCCGAGCAGCACACCGTGAACCTTGCCCCGGGCCAGACCCGGACCGTGACCACCGACTTCAGTGGCGCACCCGGAGGCGGCGAAGGGGCCTGTCGCGTGCTCGACAGCGACCTGGAGGAGCCCACCATCTTGCCGCGCCCCTGAGAGTCAGCCCGGCGACGAAGGCTGGACCGAGGGGGCTCCGCCACACCGCGAGCACCTCCCTCCCTGTCCGAACCGGTGCCCGAAGCGCGAGCACTTCCAAGCCTCCGGCTCTCGCGCAGCAGCATCCTGCCGCCCCTCCTGCTGCGCCACAGCCTTGTGGGCCTTGTAGGCCGCGCACCAGCGGAGGTGCGCCCGGACCGACTGCCGGCTCTGGTACCACCGGGAGCAGAAATGGCACTGGTGCATGGCGAGTGCCCCTCACGCGCGCGCGCGTACAGGCAGGATTGAGGAACGGATCTCAAGGTACCCGCCAAGGGTGCAGCGTGGCACCTACGAAGGAGCTGCGCAGGCCACTCTCCGGTTCCGCAAGTTGCCCGGCGGCCACATGTGGTCAACTTGCAGGGCCAGCTGCTCGCCACCCCCGGAGCCGCGCTACCTCGCACATAAACTTGCGGTTGACCTGCCATTGGCCCAGCCGCCCGCTCTCTGCCTGCCGGTAGGCGGTCAGAATCATCCCCCCGTAGAGCCCAACCCGCATGGTCCCACCACGTTCCTCCCACCACGAAGCCGCCCTCCCCGAGCAGCAGGCTCGTCGCCAGATCGACGCCATGCTCGAGGCTGCTGGCTGGGCGGTGCAGGACAAGGTGGCCATGAACCTGGCGGCCGCCGACGGCGTGGCGGTGCGGGAGTTCCAGACCAGGGCCGGCCCCGCCGACTACCTGCTGTTCCTCGGCAACCAGCTCGTGGGTGTGGTCGAAGCCAAGAAGGCCGGCGTCACCCTGTCCAGCATCGAGGCGCAGACCCGGGCCTACGCCCAGACCGCCCTGCGGGCGCTGCAGGTGCCGGTGCGCCCGCTGCCCTTCCTCTACGAGAGCACCGGCATCGAGACCTGGTTCACCAACGGGCTCGACCCCGCCCCCCGTGCCCGCCGGGTGTTCTCCTTCCACCAGCCCGCCACCCTGCGCGCCTGGCTGGACGCCGAGCTGGACCGCCGCGAAGGCAAGCCGGGTGCCGTGCCCGCCCCTACGCTCCAGGGCCGGATGCGCCTCGCCCCCGCACTCAACACCACCGGCATGTGGCCCGCCCAGATCCGTGCCGTGCAGAACCTGGAGCAGAGCGTGCGAGAGGGCCGCCCCCGCGCCCTGATCCAGATGGCCACGGGCTCGGGCAAGACCTTCACCGCCATCTCGGCTCTCTACCGGCTCATCAAGGAGGCCGGTGCGCGGCGGGTGCTGTTCCTGGTGGACCGAGGCAACCTGGGCCGGCAGGCACTCAAGGAGTTCCAGTCCTTCACCACGCCCGACGACGGCCGGAAGTTCACCGAGCTGTACAACGTGGTGAACCTGAGCCACAACAAGGTCGACCCGGTCAACAAGGTGGTCATCACCACCATCCAGCGTCTCTACAGCATCCTCAAGGGCGACGAGGACCTGGACAGCGAGGTCGAGGAGGGCTCGGCCTTCACCGGTGGCGGGGCCGCGCTGGTCCGCGAGCCGCCGCCCGTCGTCTACAACGAGCACCTGCCCCCCGACTTCTTCGACGTGGTGGTCATCGACGAGTGCCACCGCTCCATCTACTCGCTGTGGCGTCAGGTGCTCGAGTACTTCGACGCCAGCCTCATCGGGCTGACCGCCACGCCCGACAAGCGCACCTACGGCTTCTTCTACAAGAACGTGGTGAGCGAGTACACCCACACCCACGCCGTGCGCGACCGGGTCAACGTGCCCTTCCAGGTCTACGAGATCCGCACCCGCGTCACCGAGCAGGGCGCCATGATCGTGGCCGAACCCGACATCGTGGTCGGCAAGCGCGACCGCCAGACCCGCGCCGTCCGCTGGGAGCAGCTCGACCAGGACCTGACCTACACCGCCAACCAGCTCGACCGCTCCGTGGTGGTGCCCGACCAGATCCGCACCGTGCTGCGGACCTTCAAGGACAAGCTGTTCACCGAGATCTTCCCCGGCCGTCGGGAGATCCCGAAGACCCTCATCTTCGCCAAGTCCGACGACCACGCAGAAGACATCCTCCGCATCCTGCGCGAAGACTGGCCCCTGTCCAACGAACAGGCCGTCAAGGTCACCTACAAGCCCGAGCGAACGCTGGGCGACGCCTCCCGCACGAGCGCCTCCCGCAAGCCCGAGGCCCTCATCGCCGCCTTCCGCAACAGCTACAACCCACGCATCGCCGTCACGGTCGACATGATCGCCACGGGCACGGACATCAAGCCGCTGGAGTGCGTGGTCTTCCTGCGGTCGGTGAAGTCCCGGGGCTTGTTCGAGCAGATGAAGGGCCGCGGCGTGCGCATCATCCCCGACGCCGACTTCCGCTCCGTCACCCCCGACGCCACCACCAAGACCCACTTCGTCATCGTGGACTGCGTGGGGGTGATGGAGGAGAACAAGGGCGACCCGCCGATGGACCGGGAGCGCACGGTCAGCTTCAAGAAGCTGCTGGAGCTGGTGGCCGCCGGCAACCGCGACGAGGACGTGCTGTCCACCCTGGCCGCGCGGCTCGACCGCATGGACCGCCAGCTCACCGACGACCAGCAGCACATGGTGTTCCAGTCGAGCGGCGGCGTGTCCCTGCGCGAGTTGGTGGCCGGCATCCTCGACCGGCTCGACCCGGACACCGAGGACGACCGCGCCCGCGCCATGCACGGCCTGGCCCCCGCCGCTACGCCCACCGAGGACCAGCTCCAGGCCGCCCAGCAGGCGCTTCGGGAGGAGGCCGCCTCGCCCCTGGCCCACAACCCCGGGCTGCGGCAGGCCCTGCTCGACGTCCGCAAGGCCCAGGACGTCATCCTCGACGAGGTGACGGTGGACGAGGTGACTCGTGCGGGTGCCCGGCAGGACCTCACCCCCGATCACGACGTAGACCAGGCCTTGGTGAGCGAGTTCGAGGCCTTCTGCCGGGACCACAAGGACGAGCTGGACGCGCTCACGGTGCTCTACAGCCGACCCTACGCCCAGCGGCTCACCCGCCGGCAGCTCCTCGACTTGGTGGCGGCCATTCAGCGCCCGCCGCGCCAGTGGACGGGCGAGGCCCTGTGGGCGGCCTATGAGCGGGTGGAAGCCGGCCGCGTGCGCGGGGCCAGCAAGGGCAAGCTCATGACCGACCTGATCAGCCTGGCCCGGCACGCGATGGGCGTGGACGAGGAGCTCGTGAGCTACGCCGACCAGGCAGCGGTCCGCTTCGACAACTGGCTGGCCCAGCAGGCCAACCGGGGGCGGACCTTCACGTCAGACCAGCGGGAGTGGCTGGAGCTCATCCGGGACCGCATCGCGGTGGACCTGGAGGTGCGGGTGGAGGATCTGGACGAGGTGCCTTTCGCCGAGAAGGGCGGTCTCGGGCGGTTCTTTGAGTTGTTCGGGGACGAGTACGAGGCGGTGGTGGATGAGCTGAATCGGGAGCTGGTGGCGTGAGCTTCGACCGTAAGAACCTCGGTTCACTCCTTCGTGAGCCCCTCCGCAACGGAAAGTCGGCGCGCGCGTCCAAGTCTGGCGAGGGTGTGCCGGTGTTCACGCTCACCGCGGTCACGAACGCGGATTTCAGCGCTGAGAACACCAAGAACTCGGTGATGACCGAGGAACAGGCAGAGGACGTGTGGGCCGAGCCGGGCGACATCTTTATCGAGCGCTCGAACACCCCCGAGTTGGTCGGCACGGCCGCGCTCTACAACGGCCCGCAACGGTTCGCTGTGTTTCCCGACCTCCTGATTCGGGTCCGTCCGGTTGAGGATCTGAATGGACGCTTCTTGGCCTACTTCCTGAAGTCGGAGGAGGCCCGACGCTACTTTCGTCGGGAGGCACGGGGCATCGCCGGGAGCATGCCAAAGATCAGCCAGGGTACCGTGGAAGGTCTGGCTGTTCCGGTACCGGGCCTCGCCGTGCAGAAGGCCATCGTCGCCGCCATCGAGACCCAGTTCTCCCGCCTCGACGCCGCCGTAGCCTCGCTGACCCGCGCCAAGGTGAACGTGCAGCGCGCCCGCGCGAGCGTGCTCAAGTCCGCCGTCGAGGGCCGCCTGGTGCCGACCGAGGCCGCCCTCGCCCGCGCGGAGGGGCGAGACTACGAGCCGGCGTCGGCGCTGCTGGCGCGCATCCTCACCGAGCGGGAGGCCGCGCACGAGGCCGCCCAGGAGGGGGCAAAGCGACGGAAGAGGTACAAGCCGCCGGTGGAGCCGGAGAGGGAGGGGTTGCCGGCGCTGCCGGAGGGGTGGTGTTGCGCCTCGACAGAGGGTCTGACAGTGGCCATCGTGGACTGCCTCCACAGCACGCCGAAGTTCGGAACCGGGGACTTTGCCTGTCTCGATACGAATGCGATGGGTCCTGGCTTCATCAAACGAGACCGTGTTCGCTACGTGAGCAGGGAGATCTTCGGCGAGAGGAACCGGCGGCTGGTCCCGAGGCCCGGCGACATCGTTTTTGCACGCGAAGGGACTGTCGGTGATGCGGTAGTCCTGCCTCCTCGACCAGCATATTGCCTGGGACAACGGACAATGCTGATGAGACCTGCACCCGAAGTCTCGGCAGCCTTCGTAGCGTTTGCGTTGATGTCCCCGCAGATTCGTCGCCAGTACGCGAAGAACATCGCAGGAAGCACAGTTGCACACGTCAACATGAGGGACATTCGGATGTTCGCGTTCCCGGTCCCCCCCCTCCCCGAACAACACCGCATCGCCGCCGAAGTCGACCGCCGGCTCTCCGTCCTCGACGCCATCGACACCACCCTCGACGCCAACCTCGCTCGCTGCGAGCACCTGCGGCAGTCCATCCTCAAGCGGGCCTTCGAAGGACGGCTGGTGCCAGCGCCGAGGTCCCCGAAGGTCGACGCCAGCGGGAACGCTGAGCAGCTCGGCCTGTTCGACGAGGCCTCGGCGTGACCCCACAGCAGCGCGCCTTCCTCGATGGCTTCCTGCCCCTGGTCCCGGCCGACGAGCCGGTAGCCCTCGACCCACGTGGCCGGGCCTTCGTCAATGGCTTTCTCGCCCTCGCCAGAGAGCCCGCCCCGGCATCCACCGACACCGCCGAGGTACGGGCCTTCGCCCAAGACTTCCTCGCCCTCGCCAAGGCAGAGCAGTCTGCCGAGAACCCCACCACTGCCTTCGAACGCGTGGTCATCGACCGCTGGCAGGCCATCACCTGGCGGGTCCAGGGAGCCGTCGCGGGACGCTTCGCGGAGCTGGATGGCCGGCAACACCGTCTCTTGCGTGCACTGGAGGACACCCCGTCCCTCCTGGCCCCCCTGGAGCTGACCCGCGACGAACGCACCCACTCCCGCCTGCTCGCCTGGGCGCTGCGACGCCCCGGTCAGCTCGGCCGGTCCCTCCGACGCGCCTTTCTCGCGCTCCTCGACACCGAGCGTCCCGTGGACGACTGGCTGGTCACGATCGAGCGCACGCTCGGGCCGGGCTGCCGGGTGGATCTCGACCTGTTCGTGCCCGGTCACTGGCGCTGCTTGGTGGAAGTCAAGGTGGACGCCGCCGAGCGTGATGGCCAGCTCGACGACTACCGCGCCCTGCTGGATGACGCTGTCGCGGGTCTGCCAATCGACGGCGAGCTGGTCTTCCTCACCGTGGACGGCCGAGACGGCGAAACCGACGCAGCCCACCTCCCGCTGTCCTTCCGCGACCTGCTCGTCGCCTGGCTGCCGTTGTGCCTCGAGGCCACACCCGATGCGCTCACGCTGCGCCAGTGGCTGGTGTCCGTCGCCACGCATCTCTACGGCATCGGCCACGGCACCCCGGTAGCGACCTGGGGCTTCAGCGAACGGGTCAACGTGTTGCGATTCCTCGAAGACGCCGGGGAGGCTGCATGATGGCCCAGCTCACTGCCGCCCACCTCGCCGGGCACGACGCGCTCAACGAAGAGATCTGGCACCGATCCCCGGCGGTCCAGAGCGAGATCCAGCCCTCACGGCGGCGCTGGAATGTGGGCGAAGTCGGCGCGCAGCAGGCGATGTGCGGCGCCGAGGCGCTGCCGTGGGTGCCGGACCTCGTGGGCGCGCAGTTCGGGCAGCCAGGCAGCGTCCTGGTCATGGGGATGGCGTACTCGGGCTTCGTCCGTCGCCCTACCCACTCCCGCGGTGAGCTGGACCCGGCAGCCTACGCCCGATGTTCATCCGCAGCGGACTTCTGCGCGACCTTCGCCCGGCGCGTGGTGCCCGCCTATCACTACTACGGAAACCTCCTCGACGCCTTGCCGGCCGAGACGGGACCGCGTCGGGTCGCGTTCACGGACCTGTGCCGAGTGGCGCTGGTCAAAGTGGGTACCCGGGGAGACAGCAGCAGGGGTGTCGAACGTGCCGACCGGGCGATGTTCTGCCGCTATGCGGATGAGCCGGCCAACCTCGACTGGCATCGGCGGCGGCTCCGTGCGGCCCAGCCAGCTGTCGTGGTGGCGCTGGGTCACGTCGCCGAGCACGGCCTGCTGCGCCTGCTTCGGGATGACCTGGGCTGCGACATCGCCACGACCGGGCCGCGTCCCGTGGCCTTCTCTCGCAAGTCGGGGGCGACGACCTGGCCAACCGCCTACGCCGCCGACCAGCGGCAGATTGGAACCTGGGAGCACACGCGAGACTGGTGGCGGGCCGAGGGCAAGTTCGGACGCTGGAACGTCGTGACGATTCCCCACACCTCGGAGACCCCGGTGGCTCCGGTTCACGCAGAGCGCATTCGTCGAGCCTGGTTCGACCTGGGAGGAGCCG
>CAZRFD010000217.1:0-10036 GCA_964599085.1 uncultured Enterobacterales bacterium
GCGAGAGGCGTGGGTGCCGCCGCACAGCTCCAGGCTGAAGCCCGGCACGTCCACGGTCCGGACCACGTCGCCGTACTTCTCGCCGAACAGGGCCATCGCGCCGGCGTCCTGCGCTTCCTGGAGCGTCCGGATGCGCGTCTGCACGGCTGTGTTGCCGAGCACCTGCCCGTAGACGATGTCTTCGACCCGCTGCAGCTCGACGGCGGTCATGGCCTTGTGGTGGGCGAAGTCGAAGCGCAGGCGGTCCGGCGCCACGAGGCTGCCCTTCTGCGTGACGTGGTCCCCCAGGGTCTGGCGGAGTGCCGCGTGCAGCAGGTGGGTCGCCGTGTGGTTCAGCCGGATCCGCGCCCGTCGATCCCTGTCGATGTCGACCTGGACCTGCTGGCCGGTCGCCAGCGTGCCCGCGTCGACGCGGACGTGGTGGGCCCACAGCCCGGGCACGGGCTTCGTCGTGTCGAGGACCGTGGCCGCCAGCCCCTCGGCCGCCAGCGTCCCCTGGTCGCCGACCTGACCGCCGCTCTCCGCGTACAGCGAGGTGCAGTCCAACAGGATCTGGCCCTGCTGCCCGGCGGCCAGCGTGCCGGTCGGGCCGGCGTCGGTAAGGATGGCCAGGACCTTCGCCGCGCAGGCATCGGCGTCGTAGCCGACGAAGCGCGTGTCGCCGTGGGCGGCGTGCAGGTCCCGCCAGGTGGCGCTGACGCGCTCTTCGCCGGAGCCCTTCCAGGCTGCGCGCCCCTTGGCCCGCTGTTCTTCCATCGCCGCGTGGAAGCCCGGTTCGTCGACTGTGAAGCCACGCTCTTCACAGATGATGGCCGTCAGATCGACCGGGAAGCCGTAGGTGTCGTACAGCCGGAAGGCGACGTTGCCCGGCAGGCAGCCGCCATCGTCGAGCGTGCCGAGTTCGGCTTCCAGCAGGTTCAGCCCCTTGCTGAGCGTCTCGGAGAAGCGTTCCTCTTCGCCCTTCACCACCTCTCGGATGAAGTCGCGGCGGCGGACCAGGTCGGGGTAGGCGTCGCCCATGTGGTCGACGACCGCGTCGGTGACGTGGTGCAGGAAGCTGTCGTGGAGGTCCAGCTTGACGCCGAAGCGGATGGCCCGGCGCATGATGCGCCGCAGCACGTAGCCCCGCTCTTCGTTGCTGGGCATGACGCCGTCGGCCACGAGGTGCGCCGTGGCCCGCGCGTGGTCGGCGATCACCCGCAGCGCGGTGTCCACGTCGGCGTCGTCGCCGTAGCGCACGCCGGCCAGGTCAGCGGCGCGGTAGATGATCGGCGTGAAGCAGTCGGTGTCGTAGTTCCAGTACTTGCCCTGGAGTGCTGCGACGATGCGCTCGAGGCCCATGCCGGTGTCGACCGAGGGGCGGGGCAGGGGTTCCATGCGGCCGTCGGCGAAGCGCTCGAACTGCATGAAGACCAGGTTCCAGATCTCGACGTAGCGGTCGGACTCGGTCGCCGGGCCGCCGCCGGGGCCGTGCTCTGGACCGTGATCGTAGTGGATCTCGGTGCACGGGCCGCAGGGTCCCGTGTCGCCCATGGACCAGAAGTTCTCCTTGGCGCCCATGCGCTGGATTCGCTCCACCGGGAGCCCGTCGATGGCGGCCCACAGGTCGAAGGCTTCGTCGTCGTCTTCGAAGACCGTCACCCACAGGCGGTCGGGGTCCAGCCCGTAGCCACCGGCGTCCTGTGCGCCGGTGAGCAGGTCCCAGGCGAAGCGGATGGCGTCGGCCTTGAAGTAGTCGCCGAAGGAGAAGTTCCCCAGCATCTCGAAGAAGGTGTGGTGACGCGCGGTCCGCCCGACGTTGTCGAGGTCGTTGTGCTTGCCCGAGACGCGCAGCACCTTCTGGGAGGAGGTGGCGCGGCTGTAGTCGCGCGCGTCCTGGCCAGTGAACACGTCCTTGAACTGCACCATCCCGGCGTTCGTGAAGAACAGCGTCGGGTCGTTGGCCGGGATGAGCGACGAGCTGGGCACGACCTGGTGCCCCCGGGCGGCGAAGAAGTCGAGGAAGCGCTTGCGGATCTCGGCGGAGCTGAGCGTGGTCACGGCGTCACCATGGGGTCAGGGCAAGGCCGGTTCCTATGACCGGCCCCAGGGCGAGGCAAGGCGCCCGGCCGGCGCCGTCGGCGCCGGGGCCACGGCTTCCACCGGTGGGCGCCCCGGCGCAGCGGACAGCCCGGAGAGGTTCCCGCAGGTCAGGTCGCGAGCTGGACCGGCAGCGGGACCGCGGCGTCTTCGTCGTCGAGCAGGCCATGGTGGCGGAGGATGTCCTGCTTGACGCGCTGCATCACTTCAGGGTTCTCCAGCAGCCAGGCCATGGCGTTGTCGCGGCCCTGTCCGGCGCGTTCGTCGCCCACCGAGTACCAGGAGCCCGACCGCCGCACGAGGTCCAGATCCAGGCCGAGATCGATCAGCTCGCTGACCTCGACCACGCCCCGGCCGTACATGATGTCGAATTCCGCCTTGCGGAAGGGGGGCGCCAGCTTGTTCTTCACGATCTTGACCCGGGTGCGGTTGCCGACCACCTGGTCGCCCTTCTTGATCGAGCCGATCCGACGGATGTCGACCCGCACCGACGCGTAGAACTTCAGGGCGTTGCCGCCACTGGTTGTCTCCGGGCTGCCGAACATCACGCCGATCTTGTGGCGGAGCTGGTTGATGAACATCATCACGGTGTGGGACTTGTGGATCGCCGAGGTGAGCTTGCGCATGGCCTGGCTCATCAGGCGGGCCTGGGCGCCGGGAGCGGAGTCGCCCATGTCACCCTCGAGCTCGGCGCGGGGGACGAGCGCGGCGACGGAGTCCACCACGACGATGTCGATGGCTCCCGAGCGCACCAGCGTCTCGGCGATCTCCAGGGCCTGTTCACCGGAGTCGGGCTGGGAGATGAGGAGCTGTTCGGTGTCGACACCCAGCGCGCGGGCGTAGGTCGGGTCCAGGGCGTGTTCGGCGTCGATGAAGGCCGCGACCCCGCCGGCCTGCTGGGCCTGGGCGATGGTCTGCAGTGCCAGCGTGGTCTTGCCGGACGCCTCCGGGCCGTAGATCTCGCAGATGCGACCCTTGGGGAAGCCGCCGATGCCCAGCGCGATGTCGACGGACAGGCAGCCGGTGGGGACCACTTCGACCCGCGGGTGGACATCGTCACCCAGGCGCATGATGGAGCCCTTGCCGAACTGACGTTCGATCTGCTTGACGGCGGCGTCGATGGCCTTGGTGCGGTTGGGGTCGAGGGGCATGTCGGCTCCGTGTCGTGGGGGCGGGGAGGGGGAGGAGGGGAGAGGTGTGGGGCCCGTGGGCTCACTGAACGCTGGAACAGTACCCGAGTTGTATCACCCGGGCAAGTATTTGAAGCGGACGAAAAATGTCCGCTCACGTCTCCCGGTGGAAGCGATCCTCCAGCGCAGCGAGGAGCTTGCCGTGGAGCCCGCCGAAGCCGCCGTTCGACAGGATGGCGACGACGTCCTCGGGCATGCAGTTCGCGGCGACCTGCGCGGCGATGCTGGTGGCGACTGCGTTCGCGCCAGCGTCGGGCCCGCCACCCCAGCAGTAGGCCTCCACACCTCTGGCGCGGATGTCGGCGACGAGGCGGTCGGGGTCCATCCGGTCCGCGGGGGCGATGCGTTCCAGATCCTGCGGCGGGGCGATGATCACGACATCGGCCGCACCGAAGGCGTCGGCGTAGGCACCCTGGAAGATGTTGCGGCGGCTGGTGTTGCTGCGCGGCTCGAAGATGGTCCACAGGCGGCGTCCGCCGAAGCGCAGGCGCAGCGCTTCGAGGGTGAGGCGCACCGCGGTCGGGTGGTGGGCGAAGTCGTCGAGGACCGTGACGCCGCCGGGCTCTCCGATGACCTCCTGGCGTCGCTTGATCCCGGCGAAGCTCGCGAAGCCCGTGGCGAGCTGTTCGGCCGTGAGGCCCTCGCGCGCCAGCGCCGCCACGGCGGCCACCTGGTTGTAGAGGTTGTGCTCTCCGACCATGATCGACTCGAACTGCCCGAAGCTCCGTCCCTCGTGCAGCACCGTGAAGTGCATGCGCCCGGTGCTGGTGTCGACCTCGTCGATCCGACCGTCCCACTCCGCTCCCGGGCCGTAGCGCCGTACCTCGCAGCCGGCGGCGCCGGCCACCTCCGCCACGGTGTCGCTGTCCCAGCGGGCGACGAGGCAGCCATCCGGGGGCATGGCCGCCACCAGCGCCGAGAAGCTCTGCTTGACGTGGTCGAGGTCCCGGTAGATGTCGGCGTGGTCGAATTCGATGCTGGTCAGGATGGCCGTGCGCGGCCGGTAGTGCAGGAACTTCGGCCCCTTGTCGAAGAAGGCCGTGTCGTACTCGTCGCCCTCCACGGCGAAGTAGCGCCCCGTGCCCGCCCGGGCGGTCCGGTCGAAGTTCCCGCAGACCCCGCCGACGAGGAAGCCGGGGTCCATGCCGGCGGCTTGCAGCAGCCACGCGACCAGTGCTGTCGTCGTGGTCTTGCCGTGGGTGCCCGCGACGACGATGCTGTGGCGGGGCTGGTCGGGGTGCCCGGGCACGTGGTCGAGCAGGAGCATGCCCAGCAGTGCCGGGAAGCTGGTGTATGGCAGGTCGCGCTCGATCAAGGCCTGCGCTTCCTCGTAGACGGCGCGGATGACGTTGCCCACGACCACGAGGTCCGGTGCGGGGTCCAGGTTGTCGGCGCGGTAGCCCTCCATCACGTCGATGCCGAGGCGGGCGAGGTAGTGGCTCATGGGTGGGTAGACGCGACCCTTGTCGGAGCCGCTCACGGTGTAGCCGGCGTCGACCAGGATGCCGGCGAGGGCGGCCATGGCGGTGCCACCCACGCCCATGATGTGGATGTGCTTCAGCGGGGAGGGGAGGGCGGTGACGAGTGGCACGGCACACCTCGGATGTGGGAGACGGCTGCGGAGGAGGGGGGCGGGGAGGAGGGCGGCGCGGGGGTCAGAGGGTTGCGTCGAGGAAGGCGCGCAGCGCCGCCGGGCAGGAGGGATCGCTTGCGTATTCCGTGAGGTCGGCCGGCGTGTCGAGATCCCGGAGCATCGGGAGCTGATGGACCGGCAGGCCCGCGTCGGCAGCGCGGCGCAGCGTCTGTGCCAGCACCCCGTCGGTGGACCAGGCGATGTCGTGGAAGATGGCGTGGGCCGCCACCGGCAGGTCCGCCGGCCCGCCGTCGATGGCGACCAGCCAGTAGCCGCCATCCAGGGCCGGCCCCAGGGTGATCCCCGACCCCGCGGCGGCCTGCCTGAGGTGGTCGGGGCGGAGCGCGGGGCAGTCGGTGCCGACACAGACGTGGCGCCCCGGTCCCCGGAGGACATGGCGCAGTCGGGCGCCGAGATCGCCACTGCCCTGCGCGACGACCGGGATCCCCCGACCGGCGAGACGCGCCGCCAGCGCGTCGACGTCCCCGTCCAGCGCCACCACCACCGGCAGGCCGCTGGCGATGCAGGTCTGGAGCGTCTGCTCGACCAGCAGCCGGTGCAGGGCAGCGGCACCATCGGCCCCCAGCAGGGGGATGGTCCGGGTCTTGACCCGGCCCGGGACCGGGTCCTTGGTCATCACGACGACGCGGGCGGCGCTCACCGGTAGCGCCAGGTCGACCAGATGATCTTGCCGCCGGCGCGGACCGTGCCCCGCACCGTGCCGCTGATCTTGGACTGGCCGATGCGCGGCCGGTAGCCCACCGGCAATTCCAGGATGCGCAGGCCGTGCCGCACGGCCTTGATCTGCATCTCGACGTTCCAGCCGTAGTTCGGGTCGACCATGCCGAGCCGCAGCAGCGACGCCATGCGAAGCGCCCGGAAGGGGCCCATGTCCCGGTAGCGGTGCCCCGTGACACGCTCGATGAGGAAGGTGGCCAGCAGGTTTCCGTAGCGCTGCTGGGGTGTCAGGCTGCCGCGCTCGGCCCGCGCCGTCCGATCGCCGAGCACCATGTCGGCACGGTCGGCGAGGATGGGGTCGACCAGCAGGGGCAGCTCTTCGGGGTAGTCGCTGTGGTCGGCGTCCATGATGACCAGGACCTCGAAGCCCTGGCCGGCGGCCGCCGCGATGCCCGCCTGGCAGGCCTGCCCGTAGCCCCGGCGTGGCTCGGAGATCACGGTGGCGCCGTGTGCGGCCGCGACCGCTGCCGTGTCGTCGGTGCTGCCGTTGTCGACGACGAAGACCCGGCCGACCGGGGGGATCTCCGCCAGGGTGGCCGGCAGGCTGCGGGCTTCGTTCAGGGCCGGGATGACGACGGCGACGCCGCTGTAGTCGGCGTCGGGGACGGCGCCCTCGGGGGCACCCTGGGGGGGCGTGGGCATGGCTGGGGCTATCACGAGGACCGGAGTCGGGGGGAGTGGGGGAGGGGGACCTCGCCTGCTCGATGGCGCGGGCGGTAGGGATGCCGCTTGCGCCGCCGGGGGGCGAGGCGGCGTGGGTTAGACGCCGTCCACACCGTCTCGTCGTGGAGAACGCATGCTTGGACTCCTCCTCTCTTCCCTGCTCGGGGCGGCGGTCGCCGCGCCGGAGGGACAGGTCGCGCCGACGCTGCCCGCCGCCGACGTGCACCACGCCGAGACCTCCCAGCCCACGCTGATGGCGCTGGGGGCCACAACGCGCACGACCGCTGGCCAGCCGGCTGCCCTGTCGCTCACCATCGTCGTGCCGCCCGGCTACCACGTCTACAGGGACATGGTCGCGGTCGAGGTGCTCGACGCCGGCGACCTCAAGCTCGGCGCCCCCAGCCTTCCGGCCGGCCTGCATCAGCCCGATCCGGCTGCTCCGGGCAGCCTGCGAGAGCTCTACGAGTTCGACGCCATCATCGACGTTCCCGTGCTCGACCCGGCCGCTCCGGGGACCCACGATGCACTGCTCTCGGTCCGCTACCAGGCGTGTAAGAACAGCACCTGCCTGTTTCCACAGACCTCTGAGATCGTCTCGACCCTCGTCGTGTCGGAACCCTCGCCTGGGTGACGGGGGCAGCGGTCAGCCGCCCGCGTCCAGGTGCGCCCGGTCGTTGATGGTCACCACCTCGATGCCCTGATCGACGGCGTCCAGCACCGACAGCGCCCCGTTGTGGTGTCCGACCGCCCGGAACTCGCGCAGCGGGCGGTCGAGCAGGCCACAGAGCACGCTGGCGATGACCATCTGGTGGCTGACCACCACGACGGTCGTGCCCGCCTCGGCCCGTCCGATCACGCCGCGGAGCGCGCGGAGCCCCCGCGACTGGCACTCGCCCAGGGTCTCGCCGCCCGGCACCCGGGCGTGCGTGGGATCGGCGAGCCACGCCGCGAAGAAGTCGGGGTAGCGGTCCGCCAGGATGTGGCTCTCCTGGCCCTCCAGCTCTCCCTGGGCCAGCTCGACGAGGTCGTCCTGCGGCGTGACGGGCAACCCGTGGAGGGCGGCGACGGCGGCTGCCGTGTCGGCGGCTCGGCGCAGGGGGCTGCTGTAGATCGCGGCCAGGTCGGTCCGAGCGAGGCGAGCGGCGAGGTTGCGTGCCTGGGCGATGCCGATGTCGTCGAGGGGCACATCCGTGCGACCCAGGAAGCGGCGCTCCCGGTTCCAGGTCGTCTGTCCGTGGCGAACCAGGACGAGCCGGACGGCGCGCTGCGAGGTGCGATCAGGGAGGGCAAGGACGTTGCTCGGCACGGCGCGCATGGCTACAACCCGGGTCTGTTGGGAACAGGCGCTGCGGCTCGCATCCGGCCGTGGCCCACCCCGGCGCCTCGCCGCGCGGTGAAGGGTCCGCTGGGAGGCGAGAGCGTCGAGTAGGGTGTAGCGCGTGTCGGCAGGTCCGCATCGGGTCACGGAGGAGTCACTTCATGGGCAGTCGCAACAGGGGCTTTGACCCTCTCTCCAGCCTGTTCGAGGCGCCGGATCCCGCGCGCGGCGTGCCCCTGCCCGAGCTGGACGAGGGGGACGCCGCCGAACCGGGGCCCAAGGTCGAGATGACCGACCCGTTGTTCAAGCGGCCGGTCGCGCCAGCCGACACGGAGAGCGTCGACGTCTCGCTCGACGAGAGCCCCGAAGAGCTGGCCCGTCGCCTGGCGCGGGAGGCCCTGGCCGCTGCGGCCGACAGCGAGGATGCCGCGGAGGGCGCCGATGCCGCGCAGGGCGCCGATGCCGCCGGGCTGTCCGCGGATGTCCTTCCCACGGCCGAGGACCCCGTCGCGCTCGCGAAGCGCCTCGCCACAGAAGCGCTGGCGCGGGCGCAGGCAGAAGAACCGGCCGGTGCCGCGGCGGAGTCCAGTGACAAGGCCGCCCTGGCCCGCAAGCTCGCGCAGGAAGCACTGCGGAAGGCCCAGGGCAGAGAGCCTGCAGCGGTGGCAGAGCCCACCCCGGCCCCCTCAGACAAGGCCGCGCTGGCCCGCAAGCTCGCCGCGGACGCGGCCGCCCGGGTGGCGAAGGCCCACCCGCCCAGCAAGGCCACCCGCGCCAAGGCGCGCCAGAGCCGGGTCAGCGCCCTCACCGAACGGGCCCGCAAGCCGCAGAGCGCGCTCGAAGCCGCCCGCGCTGCGGCCCAGGCCGAAGAAGAGCGCCAGGCCCAGGCGCTCCGCAAGAAGGTGGACCAGCTCCGAGACGTCGTCCAGGATCTCATCCCCGCCTGGCTGCCGGGCATCGGCACAGTCTACGTGGCCAACGCCATCGCCGTCGACAAGCGCGACGTCCTGCGAACCCTCTGGAAGGCGCATCGCTCCAAGTTCCTGTCCGACGGCCAGCTCGAGCGGGCCGTGGGCGCAGCCGCGGTGCTCTCCGCCCTCGACCAGATCCCGGACGGCTTGCTGGTCGCCGCCCACGCCGTCACGGACGCCAGCGACTACCTGGTGTGGCTCGACCTCGACAAGCGGGCGCTGGTGGCGGCTTTCTCGGACGCGCGGGCCTACTTTGCGGGGTGATTCCTACCACCGCTAGCCTGAACACGACAAGCTAGCGGTGTTCGGTTTTCTCAGCGTCCCCACGGCGACTGTCGCCACCGGGCCACCGTGAGTGCCGACCACAGGCGCCGACGGTGGTCGCGTCGGCCGGCGAGGTGTTCGTCGATGCAGACCCGCATGCGGTCGCCCGGGACGAGGTCGTCGAGCAGTTCGGGTAGACCATCGAGCAGGGGCCGGGCAGGTCCCCGCAGCCAGGGGCCCACCGGGGTCCCGAAGCCCTTCTTCTTGCGGGCGACGATCTCGGCGGGCAGCAGGTCGCGGGCGACCTGCTTCAACACGCGCTTGCCCTGGCGCCCCGACAGCTTCATCCCCCGGCTCATGCTGGCGGCCAGCTCGACGATGCTGTGGTCGAGGAAGGGCGAGCGCACCTCGATGCTGTGGGCCATGCTCGCCCGGTCCACCTTCACCAGCACCCCGTCGGAGAGGTAGAGCCGCTGGTCGAGGTACATGGCGGCGGAGACGGGGTCGAGGTCGGCTGCAGCGGCGGCGTGGGCGTCGACGACATCCCACTGGGACGCGTCGAGGTCCAGCTCGTCCGGCAGCCAGGCACCCATCCACACCTGGTGGCGGCGGTGTCGCGGCAGGCCCAGGCCATCGACGAAGCGCCGCGCCATGTAGTCCCGGCTCACCCCCTCCCAGCCGACGGGCAGGTGCTGGACGGCGCTGCCGAGGGCACCGGCGGCCGGGGTGGCGAGGGGTGCGAAGCGGTGCGCGAGGTAGGTCGGGTAGCCGGCGAAGCACTCGTCGGCGCCGTCGCCCGACAGCACCGCCTTCAGACCGGCGTCGGCGACCAGCTCCATCAGGCGCCAGGTGGCGACGAGGGAGCTGTCGGCGAGGGGCTCGTCCATGTGGGCGGCGATGGCGTCGAGCAGGCGTGGCAGGTCGTCGGCCGTGAGCCGGGCGCTGCGGTGCTCGGTGCCGAGGTGGGCCGCGACGCGGCGGGCCTGCGCGCCCTCGTCGAAGCCGGGCGCGTCGACCGAGATGGAGAAGGACCGGAGTGGGCGGGACGCGCGCGCCTGAGCCAACGCACACACGGTCGAGGAGTCGAGCCCCCCCGACAGCAGCACGCCCACCTCCACGTCGGCGTCGAGGCGCTGGACGGTGGCGAGCTGCAGGGCGTTGCGCAGCGACTCGCTCCAGC
>CAZRFD010000218.1:0-9995 GCA_964599085.1 uncultured Enterobacterales bacterium
TGCTGGACTGGCTCATCCTCCACCGCTTCAAGCATGAGGAGGGAGTGGGCACCTTCCTCTGGTCGCCGCGCGCCCATGCCGCGGGCACCCGCTACGAGTCCAAGGTGCGGCGCGGGGGAAAGCCGCGGGTCTGGGCCGCCATCCTGCGCCGCTTGGACTTGATGTCTACTCTTCGTCTCGCGTGGCCTGCTCCGTCGCGGAGGGCTCCAGTTCATGGCCTGCTGACGATGACGTCGGCCGGCTCGGGGTGGCGCCGGATCGAGGTCAACGCCGCCCTGGTGGCCGGCGGCCGGCGGCGCTATGCCCAGGTGCCTGTCGCCCTCCTGGCGATGGATCCGGCCTGCGTGCGGTTGGGCAGCTCCGTCTTGGCGAAGCTGCACCATGCTCAGCCAACGGGCGCTGGTTCGGTGCCGGTCCGGAACATCATCCTCCGGGAGGAGACCCTCTGGAGGTGGGCTGGCGTCCGCTCTGGACTCGGCGGTCCCCGCCGGTGGCCCGCAGCTCACGGCAGCGTGGTCAGGCACCTCGACCGCCTGGTGGACGGCGATGTGATCGGCCGCTTCGATGTCCGTGGGCCCCCCGGGCCAGAGTGCCGCTTCACCATCGAGGCCGCGCCCTGGTGGCTCGGGGCACACCCCGGACCACCGACCGTCTCGCTGCTGGGCACCCCTCCGGCGGGCGCAGAGCTGCGCACGTGGCGCAGGACTCGCGGCCTGACTCAGGCCCAGGTCGCTCTTGCAGTCGGCGCGAGCCAGTCCAAGGTGTCGGCGGTGGAGCGCGCCGACGAGCCGTTGCCCAGAGCATGGAGGCGAGCGCTTGCGGGGTCGTGAGAGCGAGCGGTGGGAGCGATACCGCGAGGCACCCCCAGGGCGGACCGCCTTACCGCGGGACACCCCCGCGAAGGACTGTGGTGTCACGTAACTTGTGGTTGTTGCTTCGGTATCGCCGGCACCGGGCGCTCTCATACTACTTAGGGACATGCACGGACGCGTGCTTGGTCGCTTCGCTCCCGGCGCACGCGTCACGCAGCCGGCCACTCCGCTTCGCTCCGTGGCTGGGCTGCGTCACTCTTGAGATGAGCAGGGAGGGGCGGAGGGGGCGAGCACGCGTCCGTGCTCTGGCTCCTGTGCGTCACTCGAGCATGATGATCTCGCACCTGCCCACGCCGGCCCGCGGAGCGGGCTGGCGGCAGGTGCGACGGGACGGCTGGCGCCGAAGGCGCCGCCGGCCCGTGTGGCAAGCTCCGTCGGGCCTTCACAGTCCAGACCCGTCGAGTCATGGTTGCGCCCCCGCGGCACGAGGCATCGGGGATGGACGGCGTTCAGCAACGCGAGATGAACGGCCTGGCGGTGTCGTGATGGCTTGAGAGCGCTTGGCTCTCCCCCTCCTGATGCGGTGCCCACGCATCCATCACAGAACCTCCAGCGCCGCAAGAACGCCCAGATCTCCTGGCGTTCTCACAGTTCCTGTGGGGACCCACAACAAGACTGGCCGCCTCGACCATCAGCTACGGCTGGGCGACGGGGCGGCTCCAGACCACGGTCTCGGACAGCCTGAACTGCACGTCGTAGCCGTGGAACAGGTTGAAGTCCCGGACGCCCTGCGCGTAGTCCCGTGCCTCGGACTCGTTCAGGTACACCACGCCCGCGGACTGGCACCCCTTCGTCCCGCAGAGGATCCCCAGGCCGTCACCCGCGGGGGCGACGCCCAGCATGTAGACGTGCTTGCGCCCAGCGGGTGGGCCGTGGCCGGTGCATCGGACTAACGCCATGATCACCTCCAGTGCCACAATACACCCCCCACTGGCCCTCAATTGCAGAGGGGTGGGGAGGCCCCCGGGGACCCGCTGTGTGGGGTGCCGTCCATGCACGCCACGTCGGAAGACCTCCAAGGCGCGCTCGGCCTGGGTTGAGCATCGAGAGCTACTCGGTGAGCGGCTTCATGTCGTTCCAGGAGGGCTGACACCAGAACCGCGTCTTCACGGGATAGTCCGGGGCACGGGAGCCGCCGCACTCCTCCATCACTACAGCCCGCCTCTCAGCGCTCACCCACATCACGCCGTGTCCGAGCGAGCCGCTGGTGCCGGTCGCCTCGCAGGAGTAGCGAACCCTGCCCACCTTGAAGCCACCCGAGCGGGGGGGCAAGCTCTCAGCGAGCCGAGTGACGGCATCATCCAGCTTGGCGTCGAGATCGTCATCGTTGCGGCACCCATCCAGTGTGATGGTGGCACGTACGGTGTACGTCCCCAGGAAGGCGGTCTCCTCGACTGGATGGTAGTGGTCCAACTCGATGTCCTCCTGGCCCGCGAGGAACTCTCGGAGGCCCTCCGCTACGGCGGCAGTGCGCGTGAAGTGGATGAAGGTGTCAACGGCTTCGAGTGTTGACACGTGCAGGTTCAGCTCCTCGGCCATCACGTCGCGACGGTGGTTCCCGCGTCCGCCGTGGCTGCCCAAGGTGTTCCAGCGGTAGACATCCATTGCCCTGTGAGTGGCTTCGATCTGGTCCAACGTCATGCCCTCCAACTCCGGTGGCGGCTCGATCGTGGCGAGGCGCTCTGCCCACCAGCGCTCGACGCTGACGGGCTGTTCCATCTCGTCGCGCACACGAGGCTGCGCCGAGGGCACGTTCTCCTCCTGGCCCTGGGGGTCGGTCTGGGCGGGCGCCGTCGATGCCTCCTCGGTGGCACCCTGCTGCTCCCCGGCAGCCTCCCGAGCCGCGCGCTGGCTCTGCCCGAACAAGGCGCTCAGCCCGCAGCACCCGACGAACATCGCCGCGATCCCGAGGCCCACCACACTGGTCTTCTTCATGCTCTTGGTCTCCTTCACCGACCACCTCCAGACTGGACGGCGACCGGTCATTAGGTGACCCCCCGTATACCGCGCATCCCACGTGCTGGTCTGGACCGACCACGCGGTGTCCGATGCCCGGCATGTCAGACTCCACAGCCGAACATCAGCTCCGCAAGGCCATCGGTCGGCGCGTGGCGCAGCTCCGCGCGGCGCGGAAGGTGACCCAGGAGCAGCTCGCGGAGCGCGTGGGCGCCGCGACCCAGACCATCCGGCGCATCGAGCGGGGCAGGACCACGCCGCCCCTGGGGCGCCTCCTCGCCATCGCGTCGGCCCTGGGCGTCCAGCTCATCGACCTGTTCGAGGGCGCCGACGCCGCCGTGCCGCCGCCGACGTGGGACACCGAGGAGGCCAGGGTGGTCGAGCTGTGGCGGGCGACTCCCGCCGATCAGCGGCCCCTCCTGGTCGAGGTGATGGAGCGATTCGCCGCGCGCCCCGACGGCCAATGTGGAGCGGTGGAGTAGCCTCGAAAAAGTCGGTTGATCGGTAGCTCCACAAGGTCTGGAGCTACGAGCCGGCCGTCCACATGTCGGCGTTGGAAGGCGTTTTACGTCGTTCTACGGCTGGCGGTAGTCCTCGGTCCTCCCAACCACGAGGACCTGATGGACACGACTCGAACCGTCGCCTACCTCCGCGTCTCCACCGACAAGCAGGCCGAACACGGCGTCTCCCTGGAGGCCCAGCGGGCCAAGGTGGAAGCCTACGCCCAGCTCTACGACCTCGACCTGGTCGCCGTGGTCGAGGACGCCGGCCAGAGCGCCAAGTCCCTGGACCGGCCCGGCCTGGACCGGGCGCTCTCCCTCCTCCGCGAGGGCCAGGCCGACGCCATCCTGGTGGTGAAGCTCGACCGCCTCACCCGCTCCGTCCGCGACCTCGGCAACCTGCTGGAGACCTACTTCCACTCCGGCCAGTGGGCCTTGATGTCGGTGTCCGAGAACATCGACACCCGGAGCGCCGCCGGGCGCCTCGTGCTCAACGTGCTCGCCAGCGTGGCGCAGTGGGAGCGCGAGGTGATCGGCGAGCGCACCAAGGCGGCGATGGCGCTGATGAAGGAGCGCCGGGAGTACACCGGCGGCCGGACGCCCTACGGCTGGCGACTGCGGGCCGACGGCCGGAGCCTGGAGGAGGACCCAGGTGAGCAGGCCGTCATGGCAGAGGCCCAGCTCGCGCGTGCGAGGGGCCTGTCCCTGCGTGAGGTCGTCGCCCACCTCGACGCCGAGGGCATGACCAGCCGGCGCGGCACCCCCTTCTCGCTGTCCGCCGTCTCCAAGATGGTGAAGGGGGCGGCGTGAGCCGGCCTCGCAGGGTCCACGTCGGGGCGCGCCTTCCTGTCGAGCTGGTCGAGCGCATCGACGCCAGGGTGGAGGAGTGGCGTGCAGCGCTGCCGGGGATGCGGGTCACCCGCACCGACCTCATCCAGGTGTTGCTGGAGGCCGGGCTTCGCCACGCCGACACCCGCGCGCCTCGCCTCGAAGACCGGAAAGGGCCGACCCATGATTGAAGCATGGGTATTCGTCGGGTTTGGGCCTCAGCCCAACTCATCTGAAATGGGTGCGATTCCGCAGGAACACTGGGACCACAAGATGTTGGGGCCGGAAGTCGCGACTGAAATCAGTAGATTCGACTGTGACACCCGGCCGCCAGGAGGCCAGCCGCGATGGCTGGTGTACGACGAGCGAGACCACCGCGTACCTCGCGGTGGACCGCAAGACGCTCCGCGTCCTGATGAAGGCGACGCCGGAGCACATCCACCGGCCCTGGGTGGACCTCGGCGAGCGGCGACCCACGTACCGATGGAAGCGAGCGGAGCTGGACCAGTGGCTCCGGGAGGTGACTGAGTGGCGTACATCCAGAAGAGACCGAGCGGCAACTGGCAGCTCCGATGGGAGGACCCCGACGGACGCAGCCGAGCCCGAACCCTCCCCACCAAGCGCGCCGCCGAGAAGCTCAAGCGCGAGGTCGAAGAGTCGGTCGCCAGGGGCCGGCGGTGGGAGCCTCGTGACTCTCGCGAGGTCCCTGACCTCCGGGTCATCTGCGAGCAGTACGTGAAGGCCTGCGCCCTCCGGCTGCGCCCCCGCACGCTCCGGCGCTACGCCGAGAACCTGGAGGTGTTCCTGCGCTTCGTCGAGGAGCGCCACGGCACCCCTCCCCACCACGCCCACCTGTTGTCGAAGCCGCTGATGGAGGACTTCTACTCCTGGCTCCAGGTGCCGGAGAATGGTCTCCACGGCCGGCAGCGCCGGGCCGACACCGCCCGGAAGATCGGCGAGGTGGCCCAGCTCATGTGGGAGTGGGCCGAGGACTCAGACCGCTGGCCCGAGCAGATCCCCCGCCCCCGGCGGATCAGGATGCGGCGGGCTCGCCCTCGCCGGGTCCGGGCGCCCACATGGTCCGAGATGGACCGCTGCATCGCGGCGGCCACCGGCTGGCAGCACCAGCTCTTGACCGTGCTCCGCTTCACCGGGCTCCGCGTCGGCGAGACCATGCTGCTCACCTGGGACGACATCGACCTGGACCGCCACGAGCTGTTCATCGACGCCTCGATCAGCAAGAACGGCGAGGAGCGCGCCATCCCCATCTCGCCCCTGCTGGTGGATGAACTCGCGGGCTGGGGCGTCCGCTCCGGCCACTTGATCCCCTCGCCCCGGGCGAAGGGGCCGCGGTACCGGCAGCCCCGGGCTCGCGACGTGGCCCGCGCCTGGGAGCGGGCAGGCGTGTCCGACCGCATCTGGAAGCAGGCCCCCCACCACGCCTTCCGCAAGGGCTTCAAGTCCGAGATGCTCCGGGCGGGCGCCCCTGCCGACGCCGTGGACTTTCTCCAGGGTCACGTCACCCGGGGCGGGAGGGGTCGCTACATCGACATGGAGCGCGCCTTCGACTGGCGCGAGGTGCTCGGGATGATCCCGGCGATGGGCCCAGGTGCCCTGACGCTGGGCCGCACCGACCGCGCCGCGGGGACGGGTGCGCCTTCCGGCAGGCGCTGACCAATCACTTCACCCGTCGGCCTCGTGCCGACACAACCAGGAGGCCAA
Source organism: uncultured Enterobacterales bacterium (assembly GCA_964599085.1). Taxonomy (GTDB): domain Bacteria; phylum Myxococcota_A; class UBA796; order UBA796; family UBA2385; genus J125. Next base: position 5,879 of record CAZRFD010000218.1, read on the forward strand.
AGTGCCCGAATCAACTGAACTCGAAAACGAGGGCGAGAAGATCATCAGCTACCGCGACAAGGCGGACCAGCTGAACCTGACGTTCCACGTCTCCACGTGCCTGCACTGCCGGGACGAGGACGAGTCGTGGTGCGACACTGTCGTCATGCTGGTGAGCATGATGCAGCCTGACCCCGAGCTCTGGGCTTGGAGGTGCATGCCGTGGTTCTTTCGCTCACGGCAGGAGCGCGAGGACGCGATGCGCAGGAGCGCCCCGGACTCCGATGGATCCATGTTGGTCGAGCTGAACGCGGTGATCAGGGTCGCCAGGGTGGCTCTCCAGTACCACGACCAGCACTCGCCCGAGCACCGCAACGACCGGTCCGGGGGCTACGACCGCTACCAGCACGCGTGCTGGAAGGCCCTGCGCCGCTTCCTCGCGGAGGTGGACGCGGAGGGCGAGCGGGCGCTCGCGGAGGACGAGCGGGAGAGGGCGGCTTCCAAGCAGCGGGTCCGCGAGATGGCTTCTGAGCTGGACTGATGCCGAGGGAAGCCGTGACGCCGGGTGTTTGTCGCGCCCGGCGTCCGGCCACCTCGCTGCCAGCGGGATGTGCCGAGCGCCCGTGCCCTGACCTTGGGCCACGTCGGTGACCGCGCACAGCAGGGCCGTCTACCGCGGGAGGGGCCGCTACATCGACATGGAGCGGGCCTTCGACTGGGACGAGGTGCTCGGGATGATCCCAGCGGTGGGCGGCGTTGACGTAGTCGTCCCCATCGCTGGTGCCAGCGGATAGTTACGCCGGCAACAGCCAGGCGAGAACCTTCGCGGGTCCGTCGGTAGCAAGCCTCATCGCCCGAATTGTGACCTCGCCAAGGCCAAGCTCGTCCCAGTCCTCTTCCCCGACCACAGCGTCATCCGGCGAGCCTTCGACCACCAAGGTGTCGAGCAGTTCGTACAGCACCGAGTCATCGGGGATGGACTTGTGCTTCGGCACGAACGTCGCCTCCCACGCCCCAGCTCTGACGCTGTACTCCACCCGGAGCCGCCGTTGCGGCTCCATCCCCGGAAGGTACGGCCCTGCGTTCACCTCCGCTGGCTTGTGGCGTCGTGCCAAGACGACCATCGCGCAGGTGACCGACGAGGTTCCGACGAGGCGGCTGCCGGTCGCCTCCCACGATGCGTGGTAGCGCTCTCGCAGAACCCGCAGGGCGTCGAAGGTCGGCCCACCGAGGTCGTGAACGTCCGCGACGAAGTCGTCCAGCGGGAAGAGCAACTCGGACGCGCCCGCGTCGCAGAGGGCCTCGAAGGCCGCATCATGCTGTTGGTGGCCTCGATGTCGCACAGCGGACGCGCAGTCCGGGAAAAAGGTATGCGACACCTCGTGGAGCAGGCCGAACCGGAGTCGCTCCTCGGGCTGCTCGCCGTTGATCTTGACGACGAAGTTGCCAGCCGAGGTGTCGGGGAGGAGGACAGCCTCCCGGACCTGGGATGGAGGCACCCGCTCGACCCTGATGTTGCGGATGCTCGCGAGCATTTCCGGGTCGAAGGGCGGGCCCTGCCACCCCACAGCCTTCGCCATGGCGACCAGGTTCCGGGCCTCCCTACGGATGATCTCGCCGGGATCCCCCCCACCGTGCTGCTCGATCAGCAGCCCGATTGAGGGGTGTACTGCCTCACGTCCCATCCTTCCTCCCCGTGCTGCTCTCCCACATGGGCAGGACGTGATCGTAGAACCTCTCCCAGTCCTCCTTCGAGGTCGGCCGGTCCCCTCGCGTTCCGCCTCGCCACTGGAGTTGTAGAAGGAGCTGCACGTCGTGATCGGGGACGGGATTCCCCCTGCGACGGCGTTCCTGGAGGAAGTCCCCCAATCCGCTGTCCATGGCCGGTTGGGGCCTCACGGGAGCAACCGCGACCGAGGCGCCGATGAGGTGGCCGACGGTTGTCTCCAACGCGTCCGCGATCCTCTTGAGGATGTCCAGACTGGGGTTCGCCTGTGGACTCGCCTCCAGCTGGGAGAGGTAGCCCTTGGACACGCCGGCCTCCTGCGCGAGGCGGCTCATGCTCCAGCCCTTGATCTCGCGCGCTGCCTTCACCCGGCCTCCGATGTCATCCATGGTGCCTCCGCGATGCTGTCCAGCGTTCACTATATCCAACCTGGGTGGCCCGTGTTCGTCAGAGCTTGACAGCCCGTTCGGCGTGGAGTACAAGGTTGCCATGCGTTCACCACAGCGAACGCTGGAGGAAAAGATGAGCAAGCCCCAGAAGCCCGGCGAGAACCCGGCCCGGCCCGGTGAGTATCGCGAGCGCGGCCCACGTGGCGGCCGAGTGCCAAGCCCGAGGACCGTGACCATCGAGACCGGCGACAAGCCGCTCCCCCCGACGCAGGAGCCCGGTCGGACCTGGGAGCGCATCGGTCCCCCCAAGAAGAACTGAACCGACCTGGAGCCTGACCATGGCAAAGCAGAGCTACGACATCACCTACCAGGGCTACTGGCGGGAGCCGAACAAGAGCGGCATTCCCGCCGAGTCCGGGGTCTACACGGTGTACCGAGCCACCTACGACAAGACCGCCAAGACGGTCTCGCTCAAGCAGGTGCTCTACATCGGTGAGTCCGACAACGTGAAGGACCGCATCGCCGGCCATGAGAAGGCTGACGACTGGAAGAAGCACCTCAAGAGCGGGGAGGTCCTGTGCTACGCGTTCGCGCCCGTGGGTGCGACCTCGCGGGAGCGCGTGGAAGCGGCGCTGATCTTCAAGCACAAGCCGCCGGAAAACACCGAGTACGTGGACAACTTCCCGTTCGATGAGACCACGGTGTCCACGTCGGGCCGGAACGCGCTCCTGTCCAGCAGCTTCACGGTGCGCCGGACCAGCGCGCGGGCGGCTTGGCGCTGAAGCACTGCCTGGCCTCCTGTCCACCTCCCTGGCAGCGGGATGTGCCGAGCGCCAGTGGCCTGTACCTCGTCCCACGTCGGTGACCGCGCACAGCACGGAGGGCATCTCGCAGGCCGAGCGGACCGCCTCGACGCCGGGAGTGCGCGCGCCCCTGAACCCCGCGGAGAGCGCGCGGAGCGCACCCCCAAAGTAGCGAAGCCCAGGGAATCCCTGGGCTTCTGCGGAAAGATGGTGGAGGCGGCGGGAGTCGAACCCGCGTCCGAAGCTGCCCGGTGTCGGCGTCTACGTGTGTAGGTCTCGGAGAAGCGACGCCGGCCAGGTCCGAGACCAGGCCCTCGACCGACGTTGATGGCGAATTGAAGGAGGTTTTTCGTCCCCTGCCGCCACGCCACGCGACGGGTCAGGACTATCCAGGATTAGACGCGCCCGAGTCCACCCGCCCTGGCGCAGGTGGGTCGGACGACTCACGCGGCTTTACGCGGCGAGAGCGAAGTGCTTGTTGTTGTTGGCACTTGTGTTGGTTTTGCCTTGGGTTTTACGAGGGCATGGCACCTCGACACGCAGCCTCGACCAGTCACAACCCCGTCGAAACCGTTTCGCCCCCAGGAGATGACGCACCGCTGCCCGACCAGGTCTGGGGGACGGCCGGCGAGGCGCGCGCGGGGAGGCGCGGCGACGACCGGGGTCGGAGCGGCTGGTGCTGTCAAGGAACGGGCCACCACGCGGCGGCGCCACAGGCAACCTGCTCCCTCCGAGCAGTGACGTCAAGCGCCGGCGAGGCGAGCGAGGTCGGGCGAGGTCCGGCGAGGCGAGCGAGGCCGGGCGAGGTCCGGCGAGGGGCCGCCACGGGCCACGGGTCCCGCGGGCTGCTCGGGCGCGGGTAGGTCGAGCTGGGCGGCGCGAAACTTATTCGGTGGATGATCGATCATCTCGTTGTTCATGAGCGTGGTTCGAAACTATCCGTATGGATTACCCTACATGCTTTGCTGATGCATTGGATTTCGAAAGTAAATCGATGGATGATTGCTCATCCTACGAATTTCGTTCGCGCGCCCCGCCCCGCCGCTGCGCAATCCAACTCTCAGGCGCAACGCGGCCCCGCCGCCCCAACGACGCTCCCCCACCACGCTCCCCCACCGCCGCCGCGGCCCCGCCGCTGCGCAATCCAACTCTCAGGCGCAACGCGGCCCCGCCGCTGCGCAATCCAACTCTCAGGCGCAACGCGGCCCCGCCGCCCCAAC
>CAZRFD010000219.1:0-9582 GCA_964599085.1 uncultured Enterobacterales bacterium
CCAGGAAGGCCTTGGCGGCCTCGCCGAGCTGCTGCAGGGCCTGCTGGGCGAGCAGCGTGCGGGTGTCGGTGGCCTTCTCCTCGGCGGCCCGCTCGGCACCCATCTTCATCTCGGCGGCACGGAACTCGAGGATGGCGGCGACGAGCTCGTCCACCTGGCTGCGGCTCTCCTGGAGCTGGCGGTGCAGGCGGGCCTGCATGTCGTTGTTGACGTGCTGGAGCTGGCCCATCGAACCGAGCACGATGCGGCCCCACTGGGCGTAGTAGTCGCCGAGCGCCTTGATGCCCTTGGCGGCCCCCGCGGTCTCGACCTGCTCGAAGGTGGGCGATGGGATCTGCAGCGCCTGGCCTTCGCCGGACGGCGACGACGCACCCAGGGGCAGGTCGAGGTCGTAGCCCTCGTTGCGACACACGAAGGTGCCGGTGTCCACGACGCGCATGCCCTTGGGGCCGTAGGCCTTCATGCGGAAGCGGCGGTAGGGCTCGCCCACGGTGTTGCGGACCGCGATGTCGCGGAGCCAGCGGCAGGCGGCCTCGGCGTAGCGGCCCTGGCTGTGCTCCTCGTGGCGCACGAGGGGCGCGGGCTCGGGGGCCGCGTCGTCCTCATCCTCGTCCGGGTCCTCGTCGTCGAGATCGTCGGGCGCCCCGAAGTACCGCGTGGGGTCCTCGTCCGGGTCGTCCCAGTCGTCGTCGGGGGCGTCGTCCAGGTACGGCAAGGCGTCGGCGAGGGTCAGCTCGAAGCGGCCGAGCATCTCCTCGCTCTTGCGGTCTGTGCGGTCGCTGACCGTGACGTAGACCACGTCGTCTGCGAGCCGCCGCAGGCGCTGCTCGATGGGTTCCAAGCCTTGAAAGCTGAATCGGTCACGGGCCACGTGTCCTCTTCCGCTGTCGCACCGTCAACCTTTCCCGCTGGGGATCGAGGCACAAGCCCGATTTCTGACCGCTGAGGGCCTTGCTGGGGCGGCGATTCGCCCATCCCACGCTGGGAAGGGTGCTTTCCCGGCACCGTGGGAGAGGCCCCGAAATCGCTTCCCACACCCTGTCCCGTGTGGGCAGCCGTGCTTCCCCGCCGTGCGCTTCTCGCTTCCCCGAGCAAGCGGGAAAGCCCGTGGGAACTGCATTTGCTGGAACGCGACCCTCGGCGGGGCGAAGAGTGCTCCGAGGACACGGCGCGAGGGGCGCCGGCACCCGGCGGCGGGGGTCTTCACCGGCCCCCGTCGCCACCTCCCCCTTCCCGCAGACCCATCCAGCAGACCCCATCACCGGAGCGAACACATGGCAGCGAAGACCGGGCAGTCGGCCCTCGCCACCGCGATGAAGGGCGGCAAGGTGACCGAGCGACAGGCGCAGAGCGCGCTGGGCCAGGCCGTCACCAAGATCGCCAACCTGACCAAGAAGGCCGAGACCAGCAAGGAGGCCATGCTCGAGACGGGCACCCTGGTGCTCCACACCGCCGAGACCCAGGGCTCGCTGTTCCTGGCCTCGATGGCCGAGGGCTACCTGGGCGAGGACAAGCTCAAGATGGGCTCGGTCGACCTGCGCGCGCCGGTCGGCCTCATCGCCCAGGGCTACGGGCTGTACCAGACGATGCAGGGGCAGAAGGGCGCAGGCGCCCACGTCCTCGCCATCGGCAACGGCGTGATGGGCTCCTGGCTCGCCACGGTGGCCCGCAACGCCGGGCGCACCCTGGCCGAGAAGCGCGGTGGGGCGCCCGCCGCCGTGCCCACCCCGGCCCCGACGCCGACGATGCAGGGCGTGATGCCCACCATGCAGGGCGTCGTGCCCATGCTGCCCGCGCCGTCGCTGCTGCCCGAGCCCACGATGCAGGGGCCGGTCCGCGAGGTCCTGCTGACCCCGGCCGACCCGGGCGTGCAGGGCGAAGACGACGCCGACGACTTCGGCCGCCGCCCCGGCAGCGTCCGACGCCGCGTGCGTCGCCGTCGCCGCCAGGCCCAGGCCCAGAACGCCGGCCCCATCCGCCGCGGTCGCTTCGTCCGCGCCCACTTCGACGACGACGACGAGAGCGACGAGCTCGACGCCGCCTGACTCCTTCTCCACCGACTCCCTGGCCCCCCGGGCCGACCTGACCTTCCCTCCCACCGCGAGGACCTGACCGATGGCCACCCGACTCACCTCCCTGGGCTACGCCCGCGTCTTCCGCCACCCGCGCACCGGCGAGCTCGCCGTGGACACCGACAGCCTCCGCCGGGGCGGCGGCGGCTTCTCCGGCGTCGACTTCGGCGAGGACTACGACGACTTCGAGGGCGACGACTACGACGACGACTTCGAGGGCGACGACGACGACGATGACGACTTCGAGGGCGACTACGACGACTTCGGCGACGACTACGAGTTCGACGGCGACGACGACTTGGAGGGCGACGACGACTTCGGTGCCAAGGGCCGCCGCCGCCGCAAGCGCCTGAACCGCCGCATGAAGCGCCTCCAGCGCCGCTCCGGCCGAGTCTCCAAGAAGCTCGGCAAGTCGAGCGGGGGCCGCAAGCGCAGCAGCAAGTCCAAGGGGAGCAGCGAGATGCAGTGGGGCATGACCGCCGTGAGCGGCACCGACACCCTGACCGAGGCCGGGGCCGCGAGCGTCAAGATCCGCCTGCAGCACCACTTCCGCGCCCAGGACATCACCTTCACGGGCTCGGCGAACGGTGCCAAGGTCACCAGCATCTTCTTCGGCGACCGCGTGGTCTGGTCGAGCAGCGACGGCATCGACGTGTCCGTCTTCGGCTCCACCAGCTTCCTGCGCGGCCTGCTGAAGGGCCAGAGCCTGCGGGCCGGCCTCGACATCACCGTCAACGGCAGCCTGACCGGCGCGGGCGACTTCGCGGTCACCATGATCGGCCAGAAGCCCGTGACGGCGCAGTGCTGAGCCGCTGGTCGGCGTCGAGGTGACCCGTGGTGGCACGGTGCGAGCTGAGCAGCCGGTCGGATGGCCGGGACCTCGCCCCCTGGGGCGGGCAGCTCGCGCTCGAGCCGCTGCTGAACGCCGAGGCCCCCGCCGCTGCGTGGCGGGTGGTCGAGGCCTTCAGCCGCGCGGGGCTGCCCTTCGAGCTGGCCCTGGCCTGGTCGTCGGGCGGCGGCTCGGGGGCGACGGCCCAGGTGACGGTGTCCCGGGCGACGCGCATCTGCGTGTTCGCCCGTGGGCTCCGCATCCAGGCCGGCAACCTCGCCGACACGGCGAACCGGGTGGGCGTGACGGTGGCCGACGCCGCCACCGACACCGAGAACCACTGGGAGGCGACGGGCTCGGTCACCGAGCAGGCCGCCGCCGAGGTCCCGGTGCCGCCCTTCGCCCGCACCGTCCGTGTCGAGCTCGCCGACCCGGCCCTGCTGCCCAACGCCGCCGTTCGCCTGCTCGACGGCCAGTCCGTCCTGCGGGCCACCGTGCCCGCCAACCTCCAACCGGCTGCCGGGATCCCCGTCGGGGGCGCCCGAAGCATCGAGATCGCCGCCACCGGCAGCACCGCCTGGCGGGCGGTCTTCACCCTCTCCCTCTGAACCAGCCCTCTGAAGCCCCTGGGGTTCGACCATGAGCGTCCACCGCAACCGCGCCACCCTCCTCGAGGTCACCGAGGCGGCCTCCGAGGACCAGACCGGCAGCACCTACGCCGTGCTCCCCTCCGATGCCGACGCGCAGAACGACGCGGGGCAGGGCTTCCGCGCCTTCTTCGCGCTCACCCAGTCGGGGGGCGTGACGAGCCCGACCACCGACGCCGTGGTCGAGACGAGCCCCGACGGCACCAACTGGGTGACCGTCGCCAGCGCCACCCAGCTCACCGGCGACGGCTCGGGCACCACCTTCGCGGACATCGCGGCCCTGGCCGGCTTCGTCCGCGCCCGGACCACCCTGGGCGGCGCCACCAACCCCGACCACACCGCCAAGATCGTGCTGGTCAGCAACGGCCCCTTCCGGCTGCGCCTGGTGGCCTGATGAAGATCGCGGTCAAGCTCGCGTTCGATGAGCAGGCCGCGGTGCGGCTGCTCAACTGGCTCGCCCAGGAGAACGCCATCATCGTGCGGGCGCAGCCGTCGCTGCCCCTGCTGTACGACTCGGGCGTGGTCTACCGCCGCGAGGTCGACGAGACCTGGTGCGACTACCTCAACATGCTCGCCCAGGGCCACGAGGACTGCGACGGCCTGGCCGCCGCCCGCGCCGGCGAACTCATCGCCAAGGGTGCCGACGCCCTGCGGCCCGGCGAGCCCGGCTTCGAGGCCGCCCGCCGGGCGGGCCTGACCCGCATCCCGGCCCAGGTGATGCTCACCACCCGCAGCCGCCCGGACACGCCGGGGCTCTACCACTGCATCGTCCGCTACCGCGTCGGCAGCCGGTGGCTGCGCGACGACCCCAGCGCCCGGCTGGGCATGCACGGCGGGCGGGTGGACCCGCTCGTGAAGAAGCGCTGGGCGGCCCGTGCCGAGGCCTGGACCTCGCCGGAGCGCCCGTGGAGGACCGCCTGATGCGCCTGCAAGCCGCCATCCCCATCGACGAGATCGAGGGCTACACCATGAACGACGACTTCGCTGGACCCGAGGAGCGCCGCGCGCGGCGCCGCAAGCGGAAGATGCGCCGGGGCAAGCGCCGGCTCAAGCGGCTCAAGCGCCGCACGGGGCGGGTGCGCCAGCGCGCCGGTCTGCCCCGCAAGGCCCGCGGAGGCGGTCGCCGCCAGGGGCCGGGGCGCGGTCCCGGGCGTGGCCCCGGACGCGGGCCGGGCCGGGGTGGAGGCCTCGTGCGGAAGGGCGCTCCGGCGCTCCACGAGGCCGCCGACCAGGCGATGGACTGGGAGGACTCCTGGGAGGAGACCGACTTCGACCCGTCCGCGATGGACTGGACCGAGCCGCTCGACGACCCGGGCATCCTCGACGCCGAGTGGTCCGAGGTGACCGACGAGCTCGTGCCCCTCGAGGAGGAGCTCGGCGCATCCACCCTGCGGACCGCCCGCCGCGAGACCCAGGGCGTGGCCCGCCGCACCCAGCAGGGCGCGCGCCGGGTCTCCAACGCCGCCCGGAACGACCCCGCGCTGCAGCGGGCGAGCCGGCAGGCCCGCGACGCGGCGTCCAGCGCGGCGTCTCGGGCTCGGTCGGCGGTGTCCGACTACGACCTCGACCGCGCCGCGCGCCGGGCCGGCAACACCGCCCGCTCCGTCGCCACGTCGGCCAGCCGGACGGCCCGCCAGGCCGCCCAGGTCGCCACCCGCGCCGCCGAGGGCTGGGGACCGAGCGTGAAGCTGGGCCGCAAGCTCCGCATCCAGGCCGCGACCGGCCACCGGGCCGCCGTCATCGACATCAAGCCGGGGCTCTACCTCGTGGCCGAGATGCCCGAGGCCCTGCTCGACGCCGAGTTCGGCGTGGCCCCGCTCATCGCCCCGCTCATGGTCACCGCGGCGACCCGGGCGCTCAGCCAGCCCCCGTCCCAGCGCGGCCGGGGACCGCTGGCCTCCCTGTTCCGGCGTCGCCAGCGCGGCCCCGTGCGCGTGGTCAAGGTCAAGCAGGCCTGTCCGCACCCGACGCACCAGCAGCCGCTCGCGCTGCCCGGTCCCGTCGCCATGCCCGCCCAGGCCATCGCCCAGGTGCCCGACGGCTTCCTCGTGGCTGGCCCCAACGTGGGCTGGGCCGACGACGCCGACGTGGCCGAGGCGATGGGCTGTGCAGCCTGCGAGGAGCACGGGGCATGACGACGGCGGTGGGCTGGAGCGTGCCGTCCTGGTCGGACGTGAAGGCCGGCTGGTCGTCGGGGTGGAAGGCCCTGTCCGACCAGGCGAGCCAGATCTACGCCAAGGCGGTCGAGGTCGATCCGACCGGCACCCTCAAGAAGGTCGAGGCCTTCGTGGCGGCCCTGTCGGACAGCCGCGCGGCGCTCGACCGAATCAAGGCCAAGCTGCCCAACCCGCCCATCACCGAGGCCGACCGGGCCGCCGTCGCCCAGTACGAGGCGCTCGACAAGCGCTACCACGAGCTGGCGGCCGGCTTCTACGACGACGCCAAGCCCGCCAACACCGCCACCTCCACGCCGAGCGGAACCGGAGCGCCGTCCATCGCCGTGTCTCCGACGATGGGGGCCGCCCCGGCCGTGCTCATCGTCGGTGGCCTCGCCGTGGGCGCGGTCGGCGTGGCCTGGGCTGTCGCCGCCTACGAGTACGCCGTCAACCTGCGCGAGCAGACCTCCCTGGCCGAGCGCGAGCTCGACGCCCGGGTCGAGGCCAGCCGCCAGGGGCGCGCGCTGCAGCCCACCACCCTGCCGCCGCAGCCCGACCCCATCGCGTCGGCCACCGACGCCGCCAAGACCGCGTCGAAGGGCGTGGGCCTGCTGCTGGTGGGCGGCCTCGTGGTCGCCGCCGGCGCGTACCTGCTCCCCGCCTTCCTCAAGAAGTGACCCGATGGCCGCTCCCGCACACAAGCCCAAGCGCTTCCGCCTGAGCCTCGTCAACGCCGCCGAGGACGTGCCCCGACTCATCCGGGCCTACGGCCGGGCGTGCGACGGCGAGTTCGCGCTGGTGATGCGGCCCCGGGAGCGGCGCAGCGTGCTCGTGCTGATGACGAAGCGCGACGGGGCGCGGGTCTGGCGGTCGGGCGACCTGCCCATCGACGACGGGCACGAGCGCGCCCAGGCCGAGGTCGAGCGGGCCGAGGACGGACAGCTTCGGCTCCGCGTACTTGACGGCCCCCACGCGGGCGTCCGCTTCCGGCCCTACGACGTGAACCGCCGCCTGGGCAGCGGCACCCGGTCGAGCCTCTACCAGGCCGTCGGCTCCACCGTCCTCATCGACTTCGTGCCCGACGACCAGCTCGCCCACGTCGTCGCCAGCGGCGACGAGCGGGTCTTCGACGCGCCCGCCCCGCCCCAGGCCCCCATCGCCCCCGACGAGGCCGTGAAGCAGGTCAAGGCCGAGCAGCGCAAGACCGGCCGCGCCGGTCCCATCACCCTGCGCGGCCAGTGGTCCGGCTACCTCTACTGCGATGGTGGCGAGCCCCGCGTCGAGCTGCGCCGCAAGCTCGCCACCTACGGCGTGCTCACCCTGGTCTCCAACCCCGACACAGGCTGGACCTGGACCGTCGAGCGCACCGAGAAGTGGTTCAGCAAGCCCGGCGACGACACCGGCAGCGCCGCCACCCTGCTCGACGGCATCGAGGCCGGCCTGGGCCGGGCGATGGGCCTGCTGGGCGAGGCGTGCAGCATGCGCGACAGCCGCCGCCGGTCGGCCTTCGACCCGGGCTGGGCCGAGAAGTACCCCATCAAGCCCGCGCGGGAGGGCAAGAACCCCACCGAGCGGCTCAAGGCCCGGCCGGTCAAGGCCAGGGGCTGGACGCACTTCCTGCACGACGACGAGGCCCCCGAGAGCGAGCAGATCGCCCGGCCCACCAAGGGCCAGCTTGCCATCCTCGAGCGCGGCGGCCTGGTCCACGACCCGGGTGCCGGCACCTTCCTGGGACGCACCACCGAGGCCTGGAGCGGCTTCCCGGTGGACTCCCTCGTGTTCCGCGAGGCCCACGACAACGGCTTCCACGTCGGCCCCGTGAGCAAGGCCCGGGGCCGCCGCAAGGCCGCCCCGCCGGCTCCGGTGGACGCGCCGGTCTCCCTGCCCGACGTGCCCGCGACCTCGTCGGCCATGCGCCGCATGGAGCAGGAGATCACCGCCGAGGCCGACGCCCTGGCCGACCTGCGCGGCCTGCGCTGGGTATGGATGGACAGCGGCGTGCGCGAGGACGTGACCGACTGGTTCCAGGCCCGCGAGCTCGACGCCCTCGCCGAGCAGATCCGCGAGTACGACGGAAGCCCCGACCGGCCCCTGGAGGCCTTCATCGACGGGCTCAAGGGCGACGTGCGGAGCGAGGGCCTGGCCGCCGCCGACCAGCAGGAGGCCGTAGCCTGGCTCGACAAGCTCCGGGCCGGCTGGATGGAGGCCCCCCAGCTCATGGAGCGGGCGCGGCGGCTCATCCGCTACGCCGCCGTCATGGCCGAGTCCAAGCTCTGCCAGGGCAAGGAGCAGCGCGAGGCCGTCGATGCCATCCAGCGGGCGATCCAGGCCTACGACGACGCCCGGATCGCCATCACGGCTGGCCGGGCCGTGGACGGCGTGCGGACCCTGCGCCGCATCGGCGAGCGCGTGGCCCTGTCGGCCGCCAAGGCCGCCCGGTCCTGCGCGCAGGGGCAGCAGAGCCTGACCGCCATCGCCTCCGGCGCGGCCGGCGCGCAAGTGCCCGCCCCCGCGGCGGCTGGCGGCTGGAAGGTAGGCGACCGCTTCCTGGCCGGCTCCCGGTCGGGCGTCGTCATCGACGTGCCCCAGGCCGGTGCTCGCGTCGTCGGGGTGCGGTGGGACAGCCCCATCGACATCGGCCGCGGCGAGACCGTGACCGAGAGCCGACTCCGCACGGGCGAGATGAAGGATCCGGCCACCGGCAGGGCGCGACCCCAACAGCTTGCGCCGCCCGTCCGGGCCGCGAGCGGGTCGGGCCGGGGCGTGGACACCACCACCGTCCCGGGCCTGACCATCGTGGACGTGGGCACCGTGCCCACGACCGCCGACGAGCTCCGGGCGCTCACCGCCGGCCACGCCGAGGCCTTCGGGGCCGACCCCAAGGCCAGCACCGCGAAGAAGTGGGTGAAGTCGGCGCTACTGCACCTGGGCCTCGAGGCTTTGAACCTGTCGGCCAAGAGCCGGCGCTTCGACGACCTGGGCGGCGGGCGGCGGGTGTTCGTCACCGTGCTACTTCCGGCCGGGGTCGAGGCCGAGGCCACCGACGACAAGCTGCGGCTGGTGGCCGAGGCCACGCCGCGGGGGCTGTCGGTCGAGGACTGGGACTACGCCGAGGCTGGGGGAGCGCGGGCGCGGCGGGGGCGGGCGGCGGCGACTGCGGCGAGGCCGCGGGTGGTGGCGGCTCCGACGCAGGCGCCCGCTGCCGAGGGTGAGGTGGACGCCGAGAAGGACAAGGCGCTGCTAGATGCGTTCAGCGCGGCCATCGCGGCGGCCATGCGGGAGGCGGGATGAAGCTCGCCCACCAGCTTCCGCCCGCCGAGGCCCTCTTCGAGCGCATGTCGGCCCTCGTGGCGATGAACCTGCCGCCGGGGATCAGCCCCAGCTACTACCAGGGCTTCGTCGCCCGCAACCGCCGCCAGCTCGTCGCCATCCTCGACCAGCAGCTCCGGGGCCGCGCGACGAGGTACCCGACGGGTACCCGGTCGCGTCCGTCGCCCATCGTGGCCGCGCCCGACGTCCCCGACCTCTGGTCGGCCTCCAAGCGTACCGCCGCCAACCTAGCCGCCATGCGCCTCGCCGCGAGCAAGCGCCCCGAGGAGATGAGCGCCGCCGACCGGGCCGCCCTCGCCGCCTACTCGGGCTGGGGCGGGCTCTCCATCCAGGCCGTCGCCGACCAGTTCCCGACCGGCTTCCCGGTGCCCGAGCCCCGCGGCCTCATCCACGAGTTCTACACGCCCACCAAGGTCGTCCGCGAGGTCGCCCGGGTCATCCAGCCGCTCGTGCTGGACCTGCCCCGCGCCGACGGTGTGGTGCTCACCCTGGAGCCCTCGGCGGGCATCGGGCGCTTCGTCCAGGCCGCCAGCGGCCCCGGCTTCGAG
>CAZRFD010000220.1:0-9565 GCA_964599085.1 uncultured Enterobacterales bacterium
GTGGAGTGAACCGCGGTGGAGTGAACCGCGGTGGAGTGAACCGCGGTGGAGTGAACCGCGGTGGAGTGAGCGCCTCGGCTGTCAGGGACCTGCAAGACCCGACGATCTCGGTGAACCTGCGCGACTCGCGCCCTGTCGGTGATCTTGCGCCGACGGGACGCGTGGTTGGGGTCTCGCGGCGTGCCCCCTCCCCAGTCACGGGGAGGGGGCGGTTCCCCCCCAACGATGCCTACAGGTCCTGACCGTAGATCCGGTAGGTCTTGTAGACGCGGCCGCCGAGCTTCTCCAGCGCGCCGCGCATCCGCGTGTTGTCGTCGAGGATCCAGGAGCACTCCGCGCCCTTGATGCCCATGGTCAGGCCCGCTTCCCAGGTGCGCTGGTAGAGCAGGGCGCCGATGGGCTTGCGCTGGTGGGCCCTGGCGACGCCCAGAGTGAACACGCGGATCTGGTCGACCTTGTTGCGGCGCGTGAGGTAGTGCCACCAGCCGACGGGGAAGATCCGCCCGTTCATCGGCTTGACCACCTGGTTGAAGTCCGGGAGCGTCAGCGAGAAGGCCACGGGTTCCTTGGTGCCGTCGCCCTTGTCGTGCTCCACGACGAAGCACAGGCGCGGGTCGATCATGGGCTTCAGGCCCTTGGCGACCTTGGTGAACTCTTCGTCGGTGAGCTTCACGAAGCCCCAGTTGTCCTGCCAGGCGTCGTTGTACAGGACGCGCGCCAGCTCGACTTCGTCGGCGTAGTGCTTCAGGTCGACGGGGCGGAGGCTGTACTCGGGGTAGCGCTCCTTCACCCGCTCGGCGATGCGCTGGATCTGCGGCGGGATGGGTCCGACATCGAGCCAGTAGGCGTAGAGGTCCTTGGCCTTCTGCAGCCCGATCTCGTCGTAGATCCTGGGGTAGTAGTCGCGGTTGTAGGTCATCAGCACGAGGGGGTCGCTGTCGAAGCCGTCGACGAGCAGCCCGCACTCGTGGTTGGTGTTGAAGTTGAAGGGGCCGAGCATGCGCTCCATGCCCTGCTGTCGCAGCCAGTCCATGGCCGTCGACAGCAGGCAGCGGGCGATGCTGGCGTCGTCGATGAACTCGAAGAAGCCGAAGAAGCCAGTACCGGGCTCGAGACCCTGGTAGCCCTTGTCGACGTGGGCCGAGATCGTGCCGACCACGTCCCCGTCGCGCAAGGCGACGAAGAGCTGGACGTCGGCGAGCTGGAAGTAGGGGTTCTTCTTGGGGCTGAAGAACTCCTTGCGCTCGTACATCAGCGGCGGCACCCAGTGCGGGTCGTCGGCGTAGACGCGCCAGGGAAAGCGGATGAAGGGCCCGGTGTCGCCGTTGAGGTCGACGGGGCGGATCTCCACGCGGTTCATGCGGGCTCCGGGAAGGCGGCGGGGCGTAACCGCTCGGCGTCTGCGGTGGTGCTCAGCGTGGCGAGAGCCGCACCAACACGCCATCGTCCTGCCAGGCCCAGATCCGGCCGTCGGGGGCGCGGGTGTGGCCGTCCAGGGGCAGGCCGAGGAGGAGGGCGGGCGCCGCGCTCCCGGGGCCAGGCGCGAGGGCAGGGGAGGGGGGAGCAGGGCGGGGCGGGACCCTGCCCTGCACGAGGATGTCGCCCTCCGCGGAGGGGGCGAGGATCCCACCGTCGACGGTCGGCGACAGCAGGGGCCCGCCCGTCGGTAGCAGCAGATCGTGGTGCCGCCAGGAGGACGCGGTTGCTCCTCCCCAGGAGACGCCGCGCGAGGAGCGGAGTACGGCGAAGGGACCCGCCGGGCCGCGCCCAACCAGCAGCTCCAGCGGCGTGTCGTCGTCGTCGAGCCGGGTCAGCGCGCGCTCACCGCCCGCTTCAGTGCGCAGGAGCACGTCCTGGTCGTCGACGAGCACGACGGCGTCTGCATCGAGCGCCACGGCGAGGTCGACGCCGGCCGTCAGCCCGATGTCGACGGCTTCCGCTGTTCGGAGGTCCCAGCACAGCCCCCCGGGGCCGTGCAGCCGATCGCCGACGACGACGCCAGGACCCGGGAGCGCCGCCAGGTCAGGGCCGTCGTCGCTCCAGTCGTGCAGGCCACCGGCGAGATCGGCGAGCCGGGGCCAGCCCGCGACCCGCAGGTCGGGCTGGAAGCCGACCAGGCTGCCGTCGGAGAGGTCGACGCGGAAGACGCCCTCGGCGTCCTCGACCAGAGCTTCGGTGCCGTCCGCAGAGAAGCTGGCGGCCAGCAGGGGGCCGTCCAGGGCAAGCGGCCGTGGGCCCCTCGACGTCGACAGCGAGAACGCACCGGCGGTGCTCCAGCCGATCGCGCTGCCACGGGGCCCGACGAACAGGCCCTTGATGGCCCCGCCGACGACGCCGGCGACAGTGGTCGCGCCTGCGCCATCCACTCGCAACAGGGCGCGGCCTTCGGCGTGGATCAGGCCCGGGGCGTCCGGCAGGCAGTGTCCCCCTCGCAGCCCCAGCGGCACGCGGACCGGTCTGCCGCTCGTGCGCACCTCGACCCGTGCCGTCCCTCCGTTCCAAGCGCTCAGCCAGCGAAGGCCAAGCCGGACACCGTTGGCTTCCATCTGTCGCTCGATCTGCAGCTCTTCGCCGGTCCACACCGCGAGCTGCAGGCGGCGGGGGCCGATCCTCCAGGCCAGCAGCAGCCCTGCGTCCGTCCAGGTCGCGGCCCGCACGCCGTCCAGCCGCAGCAGGTGCCCCTCGGCGGTGAGGAACCCACCCGGGATCCGCCGGTGGGGCCCGACAAAGGACAGCCCCGGCCCGGGGTGCAGGAGGTCGAGCTGCGCCCGGGTCTCGCCCACGGCGTCGATGAGGCGGCTCACGGCGACTCCTGCAGCGCGACCACACGGCCGTCCCCCAGGCCGACGACGAGGATCCCCCAGGCGAGCACGGGGTCACCGGTCACCGGCGCCCCGAGGTCGATGGTCCACGCCACGCCTCCGTCGTCCAGGTCCACGCGGTACAGGTGACCGCCGGCGTCGCCGACGTAGGCGCTCCGGCCGACCACGAGGGGGGCGGTCGACAGCGCGTCGGGGCCCAGCCGCAGCTCCCAACGCTCGGCACCGGTCGCCGGGTCGAGGGCGAGCAGGCTGCCGTCGCCGAGGGGCACCAGCAGCACGTCCGGCAGGGCCATGCCCGCAGAGGGGACGGCCCGGGTCGTCACCGACCACCGCTGGCGGCCATCCGCCGGATCGACACAGAGGACGCCGCCGGGCTTGCCGTTGAAGGCGTCCCAGGCGGCGTAGAGGCCCTGGTCGCCGACAACCGGGGCGCCCACGCCCGGGCCGGCGGTGGTCACTTCGTACCGGGGGCCATCGACAGAGACGGCCCACAGCTCGCCGTCCAGGGTCTGGAACCAGGCGGTGTCGCCGTCGCTGGAGGGTTCACCGGCCGCGCTGACCGCCGGGCTGAAGTGCGCGCCGCCGGTCAGGAAGAGGGTGCCGGTGGTCGACAGCCAGGCGAGGCCCGTGCCGAGCGGCACGGCGCCGCCACGCGGGCGTCCGGTACCCTCCCAGGCGAGGGTGACGTCGCCAGTGACGGGCGACAGCGCCAGCAGCGCCCCATCGCGCGCGCCCACGAGGGGACCGTCCGGGCCCTGGGTGACCCCGCCCGCCGCGTCCACGGCGGCTTGCCAGCGCAGCTCTCCGCTGGCGTCGAGCGCGTGCAGCATCCCCGCCGCGACGGCGTAGACGTGGGTGTCGCCGGCGGTGAGCGCCGCGGTCACGGGGCCGCCGACGTCGACCTCCCAGGCAAGGACGGGGGGGCGCAGCACCCCGCGCCCGGCCGCAAGTCGCCGGTGCTGTTCCGGTGGCGGCAGGTCGGGGTCGTCGCTGCCCGGGAGGCTGAGCTGCACCTGGGGGACGTCCTGCGGTCGGTCGGGTTCCAGGTCCACCGAGCGCCGCACCGCCGGCTTCTGCGAGGCGCAGGCCCCCAACAGCAGGCTGGCGACGAGCGCGTGGGCGGGGTGGAGGCTGGGCATCGGCGGTCGCTTCGGGGGCGGCATCGAGTCGGCGGAGTGCCGACTCTGCCAGGGGTCTACCACTCGCGGTGGTGACGCTCCAGGGAGAGCCCCGAGACCACCGCCGCGCCGACGGCGGGCAGCGCCAGGAAGACGACCGCCACGGCCCCGACGACCGGCACCATGCTGGCGGCGGCGAGGAGGCCGGCACCCACGAGGTAGGCGCCGGTGTCCGACAGCGCGTGCGACGACGCCAGGCGCGCCCCGGTCGCCCGGCATACGGCTGCCAGCCCGACCAGCCAGGCCAGCGCGAGCACCAGCGTGAACAGCAGCGCCAGCGGAAGGCCGATCACCGTCATGGACAGCACCACGGTGCCGATCGACAGCGCCAGGGTGAGGATGCCGCCGACGATGCCGTACCAGAAGGGCCGGTCGGCGATGCGCTCGGCGACGTCGTCGACCTGGCGTGGCCACACGGCGAGGGTGACCGTGCCCGCCGCAGCGAACAGGAAGAGCAGCGCCAGGCGGCGCGCGAGGGTGTGGCCGAAGTGCACGAGGTCGCCGGTCAGCGGCAGGGCGAGGGCGGACTCGGCGCCGTCTCGCAGGCTGATCGAGAGGCGCTGCCCGGAGACGTCGGCGCCCGGCTCTGTCACGACCTCCCCACCGAGGGAGACGGCGTTGCCGACGACGCGTCCGCCGTCGGCGACGTGTACGTCGGCGCCGAGCCCGACGGCGTTGCCGCGGACGGTGCCTGCGACGTCCACCGGACCCGCCAGCCCCACGGCGTCCAGGACGACGTCCGGTGCACCGACCGCGACACCGCCCCAACCACTCACGGAGGGCAGCCGCTCGGCGTCGTCCGGCTCGTCGACGATGCGACCCTCCAGCTCGGCGATGCGACGCTCCAGCTCGGTGATGCGCGCGTCGTCATCATCGGCCGCGGCCCACGCCGCCGCGGGCGCGCCCCCCGCTGCGAACAGCGCAAGAGCGCCGAGGGCCAGGGGGGCGCAGTGCCGACGCCACGCGCCGGCGAAGCCCCGTCCGCCGGTCAGCGCCACGAGGCGGTCCGTGGCTCGAGGCGGCGCGCCGTCATGGCCGCGGCCGCGAAGGTGAGCATGGCGGCGGCCGCCCAGACGGGTGCCACAAGGATCAGCGGCGCCTCCACCGTGCGGAGCACCGTCGCCAGCGCGTCTGTAAGGGTCGACAGCACCGACGCCACCTGGGTCGGAGCCCCCGCGAGCCCGAACACCAGCGCGCTCGCCACCAGCAGCGCACCCGCGATCGCGGGCTCGCGCCCGTCGATGACCGTCGCGGGTCGCCGGGCTTGATGCTCGATGCTGGCGAGCAGATCGAGCGGCGGCTCGGGATCGTCGATCGAGGCGAGCGCCTGCGCGAGCGGTTCCGCCGCGGTGGCCCGGGCGGCACAGGCCGGGCAGTCGTCGATGTGCAGCGCCACGTCGATGGCCACCGCGTCGGGGAGGCGGCCGTCCACGAAGCGCTGCAGCAGCGCCTGCGGGACATGGGTCCAGGTCATGCGAGCGCTCCCTCCGCCGCTTCATAGGCGTCGCGCAGCTTGCGGCGGGCGCGGAAGATGCGGTTCATCACGGTGCCGATGGGGATGCCGAGCAGGTCGGCGATCTCCCGGTACTTGAGGTGCTCGAAGTGGTAGAGGATGAGGACCTCGCGGTACAGCTCGGGGATGTCGCCGAGGGCGGCGTGCAGGGTCCGGGCGCGCTGCTGGCGCGAGGTGAGCTCCAGCGGCCCGGGACGCGAATCCGCGACGTCGGGGGCCTCTTCGAAGGACTTGCGCTTGCGGCGGCGGAACTCGTCGATGCAGGTGTTGCGGGCGATGCCGAGCGCCCACGTCGAGAAGCGCCAGCGGCTGTCGTAGCGGTGCAGGTTGCGGAGCACCTTGACCATCGTGTCCTGGGCGGCGTCGCGGGCGTCCTGTTCGTCGCGGAGCATCCGCAGGGAGAAGCGGTACACCTGCGGCGTGAAGCGCTCGACGAGCCAGGCACAGGCTTCCGCGTCACCGGCCTGGGCGGCCTCGATGTAGGGGGTCTCGTCGATGTCGCGATCGTGGAGGCGCAAGGTGCGTGCTGCCATCTCCGCTTGGGCTCGGGGTGTCGAGGGGTGCCGGTCGGCCGGCTGGGGCACGGAGCCTGTCTCCGTGTTCGAACTCCCTACGCCCGGGGAGGCTCTCTATTGCAGTATTGCAGTGACTCGGCTCGGGGGCGGTCGCAAAGCGTCGCGCACGGCCCGGCGCTGTTGTGGGGCCTGCTGAAGCGGTGATACCTTCCTGGTGCCGCCTGCCGGTCAGCCAGATGGACAAGACGCGAAAGCTCCGCCGCTACAACCGCAAGGACTACACGCAGGTCGTCGACTTCCCCGTGGAGATCGTCGGCCGGGACGGGGTGGTGCGTCGCTACTCCTTCGAAGAGAGCATCCGCCTGTACCAGCGCCGCATCGCCTCGGCGGACAACCGCTACGACGACGGTGACGTCGCCTCCGCAGAAGTGGAGCACTGCCGTCGGCGGATCGCCCAGCTCCGCCGCAGCTACTTCGAACGCTACGGCTTCGACCAGCTCGCGGACATCGAGCGCAGCGGACGACCGGGCCAGGCCGGCGAAGTCACCGCCTTCCTCCGTCGCTGCCTCGCGGTGGGCGACGCGCTGCGCGACCTGCGGGTCGACCTTGCCGGTCAGCTCCCGGACTGTCGCGCCTTCAGCGTCCAGCGCCTCGCAGACCCGGCCGTGCTCATCCTCTACGTCTACGCCTTCGACGCGACCTCGGCCTGCCCGCGCCGCGACGCCTTCTTCGCACAGGTGAAGCTGCTCCAGCAGGTCCGGCGCACCTCCGACGGGGTCGAGTGCCTGGTCGGCTTCCACCACACGACGGACCTCGGGCTGGTGCTCACGGGCACCGGCACCGCCGCAGCCAAGCTGGCCGCGGCGGGTGAGCTCGCCGATCCGGCCCTGGCGGGCTTCATCGAGGAGGAGCCGGAACCGCTGGCGACACCGGCCCAGGACGACGCAATGGGGCGACTGCGTCGTGGCGACCACACCGGCGCGCTGCGCGCCTTCGTCCGCGCCAGCGAAGCCGATCCCTACCGACGCGCGGCCTACCTGGGCGCCGTCGTGGTCGCAGACCAGCTCGGCGCCTTCGAGCAGGCGCTGATGTCTGCCCAGATGGGCACGCGCTACTTCCCCGACGACCCCAGCCTCGCCTACCACCTCGCCGTGGCCTGGCTGCGGCTGGGCGACACGACGGCGGCGAAGGGAGCGCTCATCCGCGCGCAGGCCTTCGAAGCCGACCCCCACGCGGTGGGCCTCGTGCGTGCGCTCATCGCGCTGCGCGACGGGCGCCTGCGCAGCGCCCGGCGCATGTTGCGGAAGATCGGCTTGATCGACGCCGGCCCGGACGAAGTCCTCAAGCACGGGCGGCGACGCCTCCGCGGGGCGCTGGCGCTGGTGGGCATCGGGCGGCTCCTTGCGCTGCTCACGGCATCGGTGGGCGCACAGCTCATCGCCACCGGACACATGCTGGGGGCGCCGCTGCTGGTGACGGCGCTGGCCTTCGTGTTCGGCCTCCCCTTCGCCCTTCGCGCCTGGGCGCGCTGGCTCATCGCCCGGCCGGGGCGGCAGGGCATCGCGCTCGCCAGCGCGGCCACCCTGGCGGCATCGGGCCTGCGGCAGGAACGCAGCCAGTAGCTCTAGCGCGCGCTGCTGGTCTCTCAGTAGGCTGCGGGTCTTGCTGGCGCGTCGGTCGGCAGCTTGGGGTCGCTCGCGGCGCCGTCGAGTGCTGGGGGAGCGTCCCCTTGCTGCCACGCCGGGTCCAGATCCTTGGCCCACCACTGTGGCACCGGCAGCAGCCAGTCGTCCTGCCAGCCGTCGGCCAGGCCGACGAGGCCGGCGTGCAGGGGGGTGTGGGCCAGCCAGCCGTCGTCGAGCTCGGCGAGGGCCAGCTCGTGCTCGACCCCGGCGCTGCGCACCTCCACCGTCCACGGCAATGGAGTGGACGAGGCGTCGACGGCGTCGGCGAAGCGGTCGATCCGCAGGCGGCGCAGGGAGCCCAGAGCCTGCTCGACCAGGGCGGTCGCTGCCTTGCGAGGCTCGCCCGACAGCGTCGGTGGAGGGTCGCCTGGAGCGGCCAGGGCAGCGCGCACCCACCAGGCGTCGTCGTGTCTTGTCAGCTCGACAGCGGCCCGGGGGCCGTCGATTCGGACCCGGTCGACGTCATCCCAGGACAGCGACCAGACCCGGTGGTCCCGGTAGGCGTCCAGATCTTCATCGAGCCCCGCCGACAGCCGTGTACGGGTGGTCCGCTGCACCCCATCGTCACCGAGCCGCACGTAGCTGTGCCAGCCGGTCGGCGCGTCGCGGCCGATGGCCACCGTCGTGTCGCTGCCATCGGCGAAGCTGAGGCTGGCGACGACGCGCGGAGCGTCGAGGCCGTACTCGGCCGGGTCACCATCCAGCGGGACCGCGTCCACCTCGGCTGAGGTGAAGGCGTCGGCGAGCGCATCGACGGCGTCGGCATCCGCGGGCACGTCCAGGGGCTCGAGGATCCGCCAGCCGCCGTCTGCGCGTGCGAACTCGCGGCGTTCACCCTCCAGCTCCAGCACCAGCCGCTGTACGCTGGCGGCGTCGCGGTCCGGCAGCAGCCGCTCCCACTGGTGCCCGTCGTCGGCGTCGACGGTGGTGTCGTCGGTCGGGGCATCGACCAGCACGATCAGCGCTACGAGCGCCAGGAGTACCGCGGCGAGCACGAACAGCAGTCGACTCTGCTTCTCCATCGGGGCCCATCTCCTTGAGCGTCGCTCCGCAGACATCCGTCGTCGTCAGGCGAGCCCGCCCCTCGGACGCCGCGGGCCGCTTAGCCTGCCACCCGGCCCCTTGCCCCGGCTGCGGGCGAGGGGCGCACGGGATCTGCACGCGCCAGCAGGCGCGGACGCAGTGGCGCGGACGCAGTGGCGCGGACGCACGGGCGACGACTGGCCCGACCTCCGGTTGACTCCCCCGGGGTGGCGGTTATCCCTCGTCGCTCTCTCTCCCCCCTTGGAGTGGACGTGACCGAGCCCGAAGTCGAAGGCGACAGCCCGCAGGCCAAGAAGTCCCAGGCCGCGACCGCGGCTGCAGCGGTCGACGGACCCGACAAGCCGACCGTGGAAGGCACGCAGGGCACCTCTGCCGCCGATGCGCCGACCGACGACGCCGACGCGCCCACGGATCCCGGCGCGGACGGGGGCGCGGACGTGGCTGACGATGCAGCCGCCACCACCGAAAGCGAAGACGACGTGGTGGTGGTCGGTGAGGTCATCGACATCGACGCCGCGCCGGAACCGGCTCCCGCCCCCGGACCGGCGGATCGCATCGCGGCCCTCGAAGCGCGCCTGAAGACCGTCAGCGCCGCCTACAAGGCCCAGGTCGAAGAGGTCGAGGCCACCAAGCAGCGCCTGACGCGCCAGGCCGCCTACAAGGCCGAGCGAACCCGGGGCGAGGTCGTCGGCACCTTCTTCGAGCCGGTCGAGAACCTGCGTCGCGCCATCGAGGTGGTGCGCAAGTCCGCGGGCGACGGGGCCTCCGGCGAAGACGCCGCGAGTGGCCTCGACCTCGTGCTGCAGCA
>CAZRFD010000221.1:0-9474 GCA_964599085.1 uncultured Enterobacterales bacterium
GTGAGGCGCTCGAAAGTGGGGTGACATCGCCGATGTACCCCGAGAATCGAGCGCCCTCGCGCCCTCGCGCCCTTCCGGAACGCCACCAGCCAGCGCGGTCCTGTCCGGGCTTCGGCCGCCCCAGCAGGCGTGACGCGTCGCGGCGCTGGGGGGACTCAGCCCTTCAGCAGCCCGTCCAGCGTGCTCTTCAGCAGCTTGCGGCTGTCGGGCATCAACGGCTTGCGCAGGCGCAGCCAGGCCAGCAGGCCGAGGACGCCGGCGACCAGCGCGGTGGCGCCGGCGGACAGCGCCACGCTCTCCAGCCAGGGCAGGCCCGTGACGCGTTGGATGAGGACGACAGCGCCCACTGCGAGCAGCAGGGCGGTGGCCAGCAGGAAGGCGAGCGTTGCCAGCACCAGGGCGACGCCGGTGGCGACGCGGAAGACCTCTCGTTCGGCTTCGCTGCGCACGACCATCGCGTGGGCGCGGAACAGGCTCGTCACGCTGCGCACCGCGCGGCGGAGGATCCGCAGGTAGGGGGTGAGGCGCGGTGCAGCGTCGGGGCCACCACCGGAGCCGTCTGAGCCGCCGGAGCCGCCGGAGCCGCCAGCGCCGCCGTCCCCGCCACCCGCGGGCGGCGGGGCGCCGTCGGTGCCGGTGCCGCCGGGGGGACGCGGAGGATCAGGCGGGGTCGACATCGTCGCCCTCGTCGTCGGGGATCTCGTGGGGGTAGCCCAGGGCGCCCAGGAAGAGCCCGAGCATCAGCCCGATGCCCCCGGCCAGCAGCAGGGTGAGGCCGAGGTGCTTGCGCGCGGTGTCGACGGCCAGCGGCGTGACGTCGGCCTTGACCTGGCGGGTCAGCTCGTCGAGGTGACCCTCGAGGCTGGACACGAGGCGCTCGATGGGGTCGGCGGGCTCGACCGGCGGTGGCGCGCTGCGGCGGGCCTGGCGCGTGGGCTCCGGGTCGGGGCGGGTGGCGAGGTCGAGCAGCTCGGCGAGCTGATGACGGGTCGCGGCGCGGGTGCGCCCCGTGTGCTCGGCGATGAGCGAGGTGAGCGCGTCGGCGTCGCCACCGGTGCCGTCCAGGGCGTCGGCGTCCAGATCGGGCCACTCGTCGAGGATCCACGGGCGCAGGGCGCCGAAGTGCGCGGTCAGCCGCGCGGGGTCCAGGATCTGGCGGGGGGAGGTGGGCAGGGCGCGCTCCGGAGCGTGGCCATCATAGCGGCGGCGGTGGATCGGGGCTGCGACGCGGGGGACAGGGAGGCGCGAGCCGCGGGTCCGCCAACCGCGAGTCCACGAGCCGCGAGTCCACGAACCGCGAGGGCCTGAACCGCGAGGGCGCGAGGGCGAGCCCGGGGCTTGAGACCCGGCGCACATGGAAGTGTCGGGCCACCAGTGAGCGCCCGCGCCGCTCAGCCCCCCCTCGGGGCGCTCACAACCGGGGGTAGGTCTCGGACCTCGGGCCACTTATGAGCGCCCGCGCCGCTCAGCCCCCCCTCGGGGCGCTCACAACCGGGGGTAGGTCTCGGACCTCTGGCCACTTATGAGCGCCCGGAGGCTCGCGATTCCGAGAGCCGTGATTCCGCGAGCCGCGGGGCCGGGAGCCACGAGCCACGAGCCACGAGTCCGGGAGCCACGAGCCACGAGTCCGAGAGCCACGGGCCGCGAGCCGCGGGGCTACGAGTCCGCGGGCCGCGAGTCGACGGGCCGCGAGCCGCGGGGCTACGAGTCCGCGGGCCGCGAGTCGACGCTCTCGCGCAGTCCGCTGCCGTGGAGTCCGCACATGACCAGGCGGAGGCCGAGCTTGACGGAGGCTCGAGATGCAAGCTCTCGCGGTCGTGCGTGGCCTGGCTTCGTGGCTGAACCGCCTGCCCCCCGCGGACGCGCCCGTGACGCCACGCCGGGCTACCCTCGGTCGCTGCAAGGGAGGTCCCGCTGTCGTCCACTGGCGAAGCACCGCCGCCGACCGCCACGGCCGGCGCAGCGTCGGCCGGTGCCGGCTCCCTGGCGGCGCGGCTGCTGGTCGCGGGTAGCCTGTCCGCCGCCCTCGTCGCGCTGGCGGCACCTGTCGCGTCCTCTCCCGCCGGGCGTGCCCTCGGCGCACCGGGGGGAGAGGCGACGTCGCACCTCTGGGGCCTGGTCACCAGCGCCGAGGGCTTGGCGCAGCACGGCCCCTTCCTCCGCGTCAGCGACCTGGTGAACGCCCCCGAGGGTGTGCGCCTCGACCTCGTCGATCCGCTGCACCTGCTGCTGGTCGCGCCGGGGCGGGCCCTGGCGGGTCTCGGCGGCGCGACCCTCGCCTGGAACCTGTGGCACCTGCTCGGCCTTGTGGTGCTGGCGTGGGGGACGGCCCGCCTGGCGCGGGTCCTCGGGGCGGCGCCGCTCGGCCGCGCGGTGGCCGTCGCCGGGGCCCTGGCGACGCCCTACATCTGGGGCGGGCTGCCCCTGGGACGCAGCGAGCTGCTGGGCTGCCTCCTGGTGCCGCTCCTGCTCAGCGTGCTCGCTGAGAGCTTGTCCTGGCCGCGCGGGCTGCTGGCCGCGATCCTCGTCGCTGCCATCGGGCTGTCGGGCTGGCAGCCCCTGCTGCTGTCGGCGCTGGCGCTGGTCCCGGCGGGGCTCGTCCTCGTCGCCGGCAGCGCGCGCCGGGGGCGCCGCCTCCTCGGCCGCCTCCTCATCGGGCATGCCCTGGTGGCCGCCGGCGGGGCGATCCTGCTCCTCCCCATGCTGTGGACCCAGCTCGCCACCTCGCCCTGGTGGACCGAGCGCCTCCACGATGCCGTCGCGCTCGGCCCCGACGCCGGGGGAAGCTCGCTGCTCGCCGCGCTGCGCCTCGACGGCCTGCGGCCCCCCATGGCCACGGCCGTCGCCCCCTACCCGGGGTGGGGGCTGCTCCTCCTCGCGCTGCTGGGGCTCACCCGCCGCCGCAGCCGGCCGTGGGCGCTGTTGGCGCTCTCCCTCGTCCTGCTCACTCTCGGCCCGCGGCTGTCGTTGCCCGGCGGCTGGCGCGCCGACGTCGGCCCCGCCTGGCTGCTGGTGAAGACCCTGCCGCCCTACGCCGGCCTCGTCGACTGGGCGCGGCTGTCGCTGGTGGCCGGGCCGCTCTGCGCCGTCGCGGGCGGGCTCTCGTGGACCGGCCGGCGCTCCCTCTTCGCCGCTTTCGCCGTGGCGCTGCTCCTCGCTGATGGCCTGAGCTGGCGGCTGGACGCGCCCGCCGCCTTCGAGGTCGCGCCACCGGACGACGTCGCGGCTGCCTTCGCGGCGCTGCCCGCGGGCCCCGTGCTGGAGCTGCCGGGGGTGGCCCCCGACGAGCGCGACCACCTCGCCGACAACGACCTCTCCATGCTGTGGGCGCTGACGCATCGCCACCCGGTCACCGCCGTCCCCTCGCCGGGGGCCTCGGCCATGCTCGGTCGCAGCCTGCTCTTCCAGCTCCACCGCGGCCGGCCCCCCCGGCGCGGCGATCCCTGCGCCGCCACCGAGGGCGCACGGCTCTACGACCAGGGCTTCCGCGGCGTCGTCCTGTACGCGGACCGCCTCGACCCCCGGCGCAGCGCCCCCCTCCGCCGCCAGCTCGACGACATCCTGGGGCCCGCCGCGGGGGACGCCGGGAGTGTCTCCTGGTGGACGCTTCGTGCCGGTGACACCGGCCCGCAGCAGTGCTCGGTGGGGCGGGGCGGCGGTTAGGTCTTCGGCCGCGCGCTGACGGCTGTCAGCCTGCCGTCGCGTCACCGAGGACTCCCATGCCCGTTCACCACCGCCTCGCCCTGCTCCAGGCCGGCCTCGACCGGACCGTCGACCCGCCGGCCAAGGGCTTCGCCACCACCGGCGCCCCGACCTGGTACGCCCCGGACCTGCCGCTGCAGCCGGTGCACCTCGACATCCGCGCTACGTTGGACCTCGACGCCCGCAGCCTCGACGGCGCGGTGGCGATTACCCTGCGGGCGACCCGCGACGGCGCGCGGCGCGTGGTGCTCGACGGCGTCGATCTGCTCAATGTCGCCGTGGACGGCGGCGCTGCGGGTGCCGTGCTGTCCTGGCGCTACGACGGCCAGAAGCTGACGGTCGTCCTCGACGCACCGCTGTCGCGCGGCCAGGAGTGCACCTTCACCGTGCGCTACCGGGTCCACGATCCGCTGACCGGCCTGCACTTCGGCGGGCCCACGGCGGTCACGCCGGCTGCTGGTCGCTGGGCCGGCACCGACCACGAGACCGAACGGGCCCGCTACTGGCTGCCCTGCGTCGACCACCCCGCCGTCCGCCCGACCGTCGACCTGCGCCTGCGGGCGGCCGAGGGGATGCGCATCCTCGGCCCCGGCGCCCTCGTCGCCGACGACGCCCACGATGACGGCACCCACACCGCGCACTGGCACCTCGACTTTCCCTGTCCCAGCTACCTGCTGTGCTTCCTGGTGGGCGAGCTGGTGGAAGCCGACGGCGGCGAACACCAGGGCAAGCCGATCCGCTTCTTCGCGCCGACCCCGGCGGTGGCCGACGACCTGCGCTGCTCGTTTGCGCCCACCGCCGACATGCTGTCCTGGATCACGACTCGCCTCGGTCGGCCCCTGCCCTGGCCCAAGTACTTCCAGTTCGCCGCCCCGGGTATCGGCGGCGCCATGGAGAACATCTCGCTGGTGAGCTGGGACGACGCCTGGCTCGTCGACGACGCGACCCGGGCCGAGCTGGGTTGGCTGGTCGACCTGATCAACCTCCACGAAATGTCCCACACCTGGTTCGGCGACGCCGTGGTCTGTCGCGACTTCGCCCACTCCTGGCTCAAGGAGAGCTGGGCCACCTACATGGAGAGCGTCTGGCTCGAAGAGCACCAGGGCGTCGACGCCATGCAGGCCATGCTCTTCGAGGAGCTGCGCGCCTACCTGTCCGAAGCGCGCGACCGCTACAAGCGCCCCATCGCCACCCGTCGCTTCGACAGCTCCTGGGACCTGTTCGACCGCCACCTCTACCCGGGTGGGGCCGTGCGCCTGCACCACCTGCGCTGCGTCGTCGGCGACGAGCCATTCTGGGCGGCGGTCACCGACTACCTCGAGCAGTTCACCGGCAAGGTGGTCGAGACCGACGACTTCCGCCGGGTGATGGAGGACCACAGCGGCCGCAGCCTGGCCCGCTTCTTCGACCAGTGGTTCCGCAGCCCCGGCTACCCCTGCCTCAAGGTCAGCGGCGAACACGACGCCGACCGGGGCGTCTACACCGTCCGGGTGGAACAGACCCAGGTCGACGACGCCGCCGGCGTCGGTCTGTTCGACCTGCCGCTGTCGCTGGCCGTCCAGGACGCCGACGGCGCCTGGCACCGCCTGCGCATGGATCTGTCCGAGCGCAGCGGGGCCGTGACCCTGCCGCTGCCGGCGCCGCCACGGCAGCTCGTGGTCGATCCCGACAGCGAGCTGCCCCACGATCTCGACGGCTTCGACCCGGGCGATGACTGCCTCGTCCGGTCGCTGACGGACTGCCCCTCCGTGCGCGGGCGGCTGCGGGCGGCAGAAGCGGCCTGCAGGCTGGGGCGTCGGGCGCCGCTGGACGCCCTGGCCCGGGCCTTCCGAACCGAGCCGGTCTGGATGGTGCGCCGGCTGATGGCCGCCTTCCTCGGCGACGCCAAGGTCCCCCAGGCGGCGGCGATCATCGCGCAGCTCCTCTCGACGGAGTCCGACCCCCGCGTCCTCGGCCCGCTGGCGCTGGCGGCGGGCAAGCACCGGGATCCGGGCCTGGCCGACACGCTGGCGAGCTTCGTGCAGCGCCCTGACGCGCCCGTGCTCGCGTCCATGCACGCGCTGTCCTCGCTCGGCGCCCAGCGGGGCGACGCCCACCTCCACCTCCTCGCCAGCTTCCTCGACCGCGACTCCCGCTGGGACCGGCTCCGCAAGGGGGCGCTCGCCGGCCTCGGGGCGACCCGCAGCACCGACGCGCTGTCGATCATCCGCCCCTTCCTCGCCCCGGATCGCGCTGTGGACCACACCCGCGCCATCGCGGTCTCCGCCTTCGCCGACGCCGCCGCGTGGGCGCCGCAGGGGCTGCGCCGTCAGGTCGCCGACGAGCTGGTCGACCTGCTGCGTGACGACGCCTACAAGGTGCGGCTCGCCGCTGCCCGGGGCCTCGGCAGCCTCGGCGCCACCGATCGGAGCGCTGACATCGACGCGCTGGCCCCCCGGGTCGCCGGCCAGGATCTCGCGGCCCTGCGCCGGGTGGTCGAGGGCCTGCGTAAGCAGGATCCGGGCAAGGCCGACAAGCGCATCGAAGAGCTGACCGACGCCCTGCGCAAGCTGACCGCGCGGGTGGACAGCTTGGAGGCGGATCGCTGAGGGCGGCGCCCCTACTCGACCGCGGTGTCGCCCCGCTTGCCGAACATATAGGTCAGCCCCAGGCTGCCCATGGTGGTCGAGGACTTGTAGGTGCCGTTGCCGACGACTTCGCCGTTGACGATGGTCAGCGGTGCGCCCTCGAGCGCCATGGTGAAGTCCACCGGCGAGTCCAGGCGGTGGACATCGCTGTCGGTGACTTCCTGTGTGCCCAGGAAGCTCTGGACGAAGCCGATGTCGATGGCGAAGCGGCCGGCGATGATGCCGCTGCCGCCGAGCCCGAAGCCGAACTTGTCGCCGTCGACCAGGGCGACGTTGAGCGCGCTGGTCGGCACCGCCGAGGTCTCGTAGAACACGCCGCCGCGCAGCGAGAGGTAGTCGGTGACGTCGGCGTCTCCGGCCAGCCGCACGCTCCAGGAGTCCTTGTAGCCGGCCGGCAGGACGACGTCGTCGGTGATGACCTGGTCACCCTCGACCAGGGCGTTGTCGGGGTTGTCCGGCAGCACGAGGTTGATGTCGGTGACCCGGATCTCCTTGGTGGCCGACCAGCCCTGGAAGCCGCCGGCCAGCTCGATCTGGACATCCGGCGTCGGGTTGACGGCGACGCCGTAGCGCAGCACCCACGGCATGGTCAGCAGGACCGTCACCTCTTCATCGGTGGCGTCGCCGCTGGCGAGGATGTCGAAGCCGCTCTTGCCGAGCAGCCAGTGGTCCTCTTCCAGGGACATGTCCAACGTGCCCTTGGCCTTGACGTTGAGCGGCGGGATGGCGCTGGCGCCGATCTTGAGCCAGTCCGTGGGCTCGATGAGGATGCCGACGTTGCCGGTGAGGCTGGCCTTGTCCCAGGCCTTCACCGAGCTGTTGACGTCGTTGTTTTCGGCCGGGGGAGCGTTCTCGGCGTACTCGGGGGTGCAGGCTTCCACCGTGCCGCTGAAGGGGTCCGGGTCCTGGCAGACCATCATCGACAGGCTCTCCTCGGCACGGACCAGCGTCCAGGCGATGCCGCCGCCGATGGTGACGACGTCGAAGAAGCGGTAGGCGGCGCTCGGACCGCCCCAGATCTGCCAGGTCAGCGAGTCCGTCAGGCTGTAGTGCTGCGCGCCCTTGGCGGGGAAGGACAGGCTGGGGGCGACCGGCGTCCACACGCCGATGGCGAAGTAGGCGTTGTCGAGCCCGAAGTCGTGGCCGAAGCCGAGGGCGGGGATCAGCATGGGCGAGGCGCTGTTGGAGACCTCGTCCCAGGTGTTGAGCAGCTCGCCGGTGTCGGGGTCGTAGTCCTTGCGGGTGAAGGACACGGACTGGTGGAAAGCGCTGAAGTCGAAGAAGACCTGGGGCCCGTCGACGTTGATGAGGGCTGCGGGGTTGTAGTGCTGGGCGGTGAGATCGTCGGCGCCGGCGACGAAGGCGCCCACCCGGGACAGGCCCTTGGTGCCGGTGTCCACGAAGTAGAAAGCCGAGGCGTCGGCGGTCGGGGTGAGCGCGGCGGCGAGCAGAAGCGACAGCATCGGGACTCCGGTGGGGGACGGCCTGGGGCGCGAGTCGGCGCAGTATAGGCGCGCGGTGGCGGGATCAAGGGGAGGTCAGGCGACCAGTGCGGAGGAAGGCGACGCGATCGAGGCCCTCGGCCGCCAGCGCCCGTACCCGGCTGCTCCCGGTCTGGTCTGCGAGCGTGCGGTAGCTCTCCTGCGCGAGGTCGAGCCGACGGGCGTGCAGGGCGGCCTGGGCGAGCAGCAGGCGGCGCTCCTCGTCGATGGAGGGCCAGGGGATGGCGCCGGGCGGGTCGGACAGCCTGGGGATGGCGTCGTCGTAGAGCTGGCGCTGCAGCAGGACCCGGCCGACGAGGTAGCGGGCGAGGGGATCGTCGGGGTCGGCCTGCTCCCACTGGAGCACCGACCACAGCCGGTCACGGCCCTCGTCGTCGACGAGGTACTCGCGGGCGCGGCGGCGCACCTCGGCCAGGGCGGCCCGGGCGCCCTCCCGCTTGACGATGAGCCGGCGGAGGTCGCCTTCGGACAGGCCGTCGCCGAGGCAGGCGTCGTAGCGCTGCGCTGCGTCGGCGGTTGCGTTGCTGGTCCAGGAGAGGTCGCCCGCCAGTTCCGTGGCTTCCACCCGGCGGGCCGGGGCCAGCCCCTCACGCGCCAGCAGGGCATCGACGGCCTGCGCGGCGGCGTCGAGCTCGCCCATGCGCTGGCGGAGCCGGGCCAGGGCCAGGGCGTGGGAGGCACGCTTGGGCTGGAGCGCCTGGATCTCTTGCCGGATCGCCAGCGCGGCGTCCCAGTCGCGGCGGGCCTCCGCCCGGTCGGCGCGGCGCTGCAGCTCGGCCATGGTCCGGGCACAGACCTTCTGGAAGATGCTGCCCCTCCGGTAGCGCTCCTCGGCGAGCGCCCGCTCGGCATCCGACAGCGGTGCTTCGTCGACGAAGTCCTCCCACTCGCCGATGAGCTGCTCGACGGCCTTCCCGTAGACCCCCTGCCAGTCGCCGCGGCCGTAGACCTGCTCGAAGCGGTCGACGCCGCGGGTGTCGATGAGCCAGCGTACGAAGCTGCCGACCAGGGTGTAGGCCCGGCGACCGGGCTGGGTCCAGAAGCCGGCGGGGCCGAAGATGCGGCGGAGGTCCGGGGCGAGGCCGAGCTGCCGCATGGCCTTGCTGGCCTGGTGTGCGGTCAGCTCGTCGGGGGGCTGGTCGGCGGCGAAGGCCAGTCCCTCGACCAGGCCGAGGTCCACCATCAGGCCGCCCCGGGTGGCGAGCTGCAGCGGGCCGGCGCCGAAGGGGGCGCTGAACAGGTGGGCAAGCTCGTGGGCCAGCACGTGGTCGCCGTAGCCGTCCCAGCGGATGTGCATCTGGTGGGTCCAGGGCCGCGCGACCAGGGTGCCGCGGGAGCCCATGAGCCGCTGCTGCACGCCGACGCCGGGGTACACGAAGCTCTCGATGCGACGGCCCCGCCACTGCACCGGGTCCTGGTGGAGCAGCGCGGCCAGCTCGGCGTAGCGGAACTCGTGGTCCTCGACGAGCAGGCGCTGGCTCTCGGAGTCCAGGCTGCCGGCCTGGTAGTGGATGACGAAGTGCTCGGACTCCAGGCGGCCACCGAGGGCGTCGACCACGGCGTCGTGGGACAGCTCGATGCCGAGGTCGGCGCGGTGGAGGTGCAGGGCGGCGGCGATGGCCAGCAGGGTGGCCGTGGCCAGG
>CAZRFD010000222.1:0-1944 GCA_964599085.1 uncultured Enterobacterales bacterium
CTACCTAGGGCTTGGGGATCGGGAGGGATGGCCTGATGGGGGAAGATCCGTCAGATGGCTTCATGCAGTGCCAGCCTTCCGGTAATCGCTGGCGGGTTCGATGTGAAGTATAGCGTGAAGTACAGCAAGGGGTGAGCAACGCTGTCGGCGTCATGCCGAACACCCGAGGAGGGGTACGGCCTCCGAGGCGACTTGCCACGGCGAAAGAGGCAAGCTCGATCAGCCCCCGCTGGCCAGCGAATCTGCGTCGGTCGCCGCCCTGGACGCCGCGTCTGTGAGCGCGGTGGCGAGGTCGACCACGGCCCGAACGAGCCGACCCAGACCCTCGTCGGCGATGTCGGGCTCGACCAGCACGACCCCGCGCGGGTGCACCTGCGAGCGTGGGTGCGCGTGCAGCACCTCCAGCAGCGGGCCTGTCACGGCGTCGTCCGAGAGCAACCGCCGCGCCCGCTCCACATCCGTGGCGAAGACGTCGATGACGCTGTCCAGCACGGGGTTGCCGGCGCCGACCCCGCCCGCCTTCGCGCCGGGGCTTCGCCCCTTGATGCGCAGCCCGGCCGGTAGGGGTGGCTCCAGCCGGGCGAGCACCCGCGTCAGTGGGGCCTCGGTGTCGGGGTCCACCGCCACCGTCACCGTCACCTCGACCCCGTCGACGACACCAGCGAGCTGGCGCGCACCCGTCTCAACCCCTCCCTGCACCGTCAGCCCGAGCGCCTCGGCCCGGCCGCGCCAGGGCGCCTCCGCCGCCTCGGTCAGCGCGCTGCCCAGCTCCAGCACCATCCGAACCACGGCCTCCACCGAGATGCTGTCCTCGCTGCGCTGGACGGCCACGAGGCGTGCGCCCTCCAGGTCGAGGGTGAGGTCGACGTTGCGGGCGCAGCGATCCAGCACACCCGGCACGCGGCCCCAGGTCAGCAGCGTGCGGGTCGCGATGATGTCTTCGGTCACGACCCGGATCCGGTTGTCGAGGTAGGGGTGCCCGAGCCGAACATCCTGCCCTCCCATCGCCGTGACGACCCCCTCCAGCAGGCCGAGCGACACCACGCGCTGGCCCCGAGGCATCTGCACCGGCAGCACCTGCTCGATCTCCAGCACGCAGCGCCCCTGGAATTGCCGCAGGTTCGGCGGGGGCTTGAGGGGCTGCAGGTAGCGGATCCGGACATCGATCCCATCGAGCAGGGCCCTCGCCTCCAGGCGGCGGTGCCGGCAGGCCACTTCGATGCCCAGCGCTTCGAGGCGGGGGCGCCAGTGTTCCGTGACCGCCTGCATGTGGCGGCGCCGCCGCCCGAGGCGCTCCGACACCAACAGCGCCACGAAGAGCATCGCGCTGAGGGCGACGGTGATGTCCATGGCGCACCATCCCCGGGGCTGAAGCGACCCCGCGCCGCCACGATACGCTGAACGGCGCGTCCACACTGCACGGAAACCCCATGCTTCTTCACCTGCTCATGCTGCCGGCGGCCCACGCCCTCGACGGCGTACCCCTGGACCCGCCCCAGCCGGTCCACGGCGACCCCGTCGACGTCCAGGCCACCGCCTGGGACCTGCCCCAGCAGGACCCGGCCTGGCTCACCGAAGACGTGGACACGGTGCGCTGCCCCGTGACCATGCAGATCCAGCCCGACGGCGCCCACGCCGACAGCGCCGAGTCCTGCCCCGACGCCATGCGCGCCGACGCCCTCGACGCCGCCAGCCGGTGGCGCTTCGCTCCCTTCGATGGTGACGCCGAGACCTCCGCCACCGCCACCGCCGCCACAGCCACGTCCGCAACAATCACCTACGTCGTCCGCTACAGCGCGGCGCTGTCCGCCATGACCCTGCACGCCGAGCTGGACCCCGGTGCCGTCGCCGCCGTCGAGGGCCAGCCCGGTCGCCCCGGCCTCCGCCTGGTCCACGAGGGCGCCCTGCTCGCCCCCATCGACCGCAAGCTCCCCGGCAAGGCCC
>CAZRFD010000222.1:2044-9398 GCA_964599085.1 uncultured Enterobacterales bacterium
TGCCGTTGAGGTCGGACTCCTTGAGCGTCATGGTGTTGTGCGCGTTGTGCCACGTTTCGGCGCCGCCTTCCCAAAGAGTGGACGCCCAGCCCTTGATATCGCCGGCCGGGGTGTGCATCGCGATGTTCTGGGGCACGCTGCCAGCGTCCGTGGTGCCGTCGCCGCCGTCGAGGGGCAGCCCGGTCGCCCCGGCCTCCGCCTCGTCCACGAGGGCGCCCTGCTCGCCCCCATCGACCGCAAGCTCCCCGGCAAGGCCCGCAAGGCCGGCCTGACCGACACCACCTGCCGGCTGCGGGCGCGCGTCACCGCTGGCGGCCAGGCCAGCCAGGTCCTGATCGAGGACTGCCCGCCCGAGCTGGCCAGCGACGCCCAGAAGCGCGTGCTCAAGGCCCGCTACCTCCCCACCTTCGTCGACGGCCAGCCCCAGGAAGACGTGCTCGACATCGTGGTCACCTACCACCGCTAGGGGCAGCGGTGGGGGGCGCGCGCCTGTTCGGCGAGGATGAGGGCCGCAGACTGCTCTCCGCAGTACCTGGCTTCATCGTCGAACCAGTCGGCGGCGCACGGGTCTTCCTCTGGCGGGATGCTCTCTCGCAGGAGTCGATAGGTAGCCGCGCCGAAGGCGTGTGCCGCGTTCCACTCCTCGTCGCACACCGTCATGCCCGAGTAGTCCACATTGTCGTAGGCCGTCTCTTCGGGGCACTCGACGTGGTTGATGTTCGTCCAGCCGTGGGCGGCTTCGTGCACCAGCACCCCCGCACCCACCAGCCCACTGTCGCGGAAGTCCGTGCTGAAGTCCATGTGCCGCGTGTCGAAGTGGTAGACCGCCCAATACTCCATCTCCTTCACGCTGGTGGTCAGGATGACCGAGGTGACCAGATCGTAGAGCACGGCGCTGACCTGGTCGTCACCCAGCAGGTCGGCGATCTCCTGGACCGCGTCGCGGAAGGGCTGCCGCAGCCAGTAGTTCCCCTCGTCGTCCTGGCGGGCCAGCAGCTTGTCGACCGTGCCCAGGTCCCGGCCCATGAGGTGGTAGGCGGACTCACCCAGCAAGAGCCTGACAGTCAGATCGTCGTAGACGGACTGGTCGAAGCCCAGGTCCTCCGCAAACTTCGCCATGCAGGCGTCGGTGAGCAGATCGGTGCCCAGGGACACAGCGTTGGCGACGAAGGGATCCGGCGGGTCGCAGATCTCCACGGTCTCGGCCCAGTGCGGCGTCAGCCAGTCCACGGGGTCTTCGGCGGGCGCATCCCCGGTGTCGCCGCTCGTGTCCGCCTGGGCGCCGAGGCCCGACGACCACGGGTGGTCGGGGGCCGGGGCGCAGGCGATAGTGATGAGCAGCAGCGGGATCATGGCTGGGCGGGCTGGCCGGTCTGCACCGGCGGCAGGGTGACGGTGGTGGGCTGCAGGGTGATGGTACCCGTCGACGTGGTGATCGAGCCACTGGTCAGGGCCAGCGTCAGGCCGCTGGCGGTGCGTGACGCGCTGCCGTGGGCTTCGTAGCTTGGCCGGATGACGTCGATGCTCCAGGTGTCGGTCCCGGTGGCGACCATCGGAACTGCGGCGAAGCCCCAGGTCCCCGCCACCTCCAGCCGCAGCGCATCGGTCACGCCGGACCCGAAGCTGGCGATGATGGGCGCGACCCGCACCGTGTACACCGGCCAGGTGCTGGCGCTGCCAGAGCTCACGATGTCGACCAGCCCGACCCCGCCGGTGGCGCTGGAGATGGCGCTGTCCAGCGCCGACAGGGTCAGCGCGTAGCCCGGGGTGCGGGTCATGCCAGCGGGGGCGGTGGCCGGGCAGGAGGTGGAGAGCTGCACCTGGGGGTTGGACCAGGTCAGGCCGTCGCCGGCGGTGCGGTCCGGCCACCACGAATTCGACCCGAAGTAGAAGGTGTCGGCGGGCAGGGTGGCGGTGGGGGCGTCGGGGGTCAGGGTCACGCTGTCCGGCCCGTGGCGCAGGACGAGCTGGTCGGCGTTGTTCCAGGCGGTCACCGTCACCTGGGTGAGCGCCGTGCCGGCGTAGTGCTGGTCACCGCCGACGGCGAGGGGAACGGGGTGCACGAAGGTCGGCAGGTCGACGAGCTGGAAGCTGGTGCTGCCGGTGCTGCCCGCCGAGCACAGCAGGGCGTCTTCGGGCGCGCCCGAGGCGTCGAGGAAGGGCGGGACCCGCATCCCCTCGGACGAGTCGTGGTGCTTCACCATCACCTGGGGCAGCCTGTAGTCGCTGCACGAGCTGATGTAGCCGCCGTCGCGGTTCAGCTCGGGGAGGAACACGGACCAGGTGCCGTTGAGGTCGGACTCCTTGAGCGTCATGGTGTTGTGCGCGTTGTGCCACGTCGGGTCGCCGGTCTCCCAGCTCGTGGACGCCCAGCCCTTGATATCGCCGGCCGGGGTGTGCATGGCGATGCTCTCGGGCACGCTGCCAGCGTCCTTGGTGCCGTCGCCGTCGAGGTCCCGAGCGTCTCCCACCACGCTGATGTCGTACAGCTCACCGACCTCGATGCCCGCGAACTCCACGCTGCAGCGGCACTCGGTCCCCGGCGGCGCAAGCGCCGCGTCGTTCTCCCGGTACCAGTTGTACTCGAAGTGGTCGGACTCCACCGCGTCGAAGCCGACGCAGTCGGCCCACTCCCCGACGCCGGTGACGGGGCCAGTCGGACTTCCGCCGTCGCCGCCGGATCCGGTGTCCCCGGCGGTGTCGGACTCCATGGCTGTGGCGGTGTCGTTGGTGGGAGCGGGGGTCGAACTACCGCCGCCCGACCATGGACTCTCCTTGCCGGGCGAGCAGGCGCAGAGGATGAAGGTCAGGGCGACCGCACGAGCGGTCGGATGGGTCGAATGGGTCATCGTTTCTCCTATGGGGACAATCCCCACCCGCATCAAACACCATCCCCCCCCCCGGGTCAATGCCTGCGATCACAACTCCCGCTCCGGCGCGCGTCGCATCCCCCAAAAGCTCGTGCCGAGCCGCGACTTCGCGCCCCCTACCCCCGCCGGTCGCTCAGGATCGCGGCCTTCTCTGCATCGGACACCGGCACGACGTACTCGCCGGAGAAGCAGGCGTCGCAGATGGGACCGCCGGCTTCCTGCCGGAGCGCATCCAGCGACAGGTAGGTCAGGCTGTCGACGCCGAGCTGCGCGGCCAGCCGCTCCTCGACCTGGTCCGGTGGCCAGGCGGCGGCGGCCAGCTCGTCCTGGCTCGGCATGTCGATGCCGTAGTAGCAGGGGTGGCGCACCGCCGGGGCGAAGCTGATGAGGTGGATGGCGGCGGGGCGCAGCTCGCGCAGCATCTCGACGATGCGCCGCATGGTCGTGCCCCGGACGATGGAGTCATCGACCAGGATCACGCGGTTGCCCTCGAAGATCTCGCGGATGGGGTTCAGCTTGAGCCGCAGGGCCGCCGTCCGCGAGGCGGCGTCGGGCATGATGAAGGTGCGCCCGGTGTAGCGGTTCTTGATGAAGCCCTCGCGGTTCTTCAGGCCGAGCTTCTCGGCGATGGCCATGGCCGCGGGACGCGAGGTGTCCGGCACGGCCACGACGATGTCGGCTTCGAGCCCCTTGGCGCGCCACTGCCGCGCCGCCGCGCGGCCGAGGATCCACCGCATGCGGTTGACGCGGCCGTCCTCCATCAGGCTGTCGGGGCGGGCGAAGTAGATGCGCTCGAAGATGCAGGGCCGCGGCGAAGCCGGCTGCACCGGCAGGATGCGCGGCTCCTGGCCCCTGCGCATGACGACGATCTGCCCCGGCGGCAGGTCGTCCATCTTCCGGAAGGCCGTCACATCGAGGGCGACGGACTCGCTGGCCGCCATCCAGGCGCCACTGCCGTCCGTACCGTACACGCCCGGCCGGATCCCGTGGGGGTCGCGGAAGGCGACGAGGCTCTCCTGGCCATCGATGTCGAGCACGGCGACGACCGAGTACGCGCCGCGGACGCGGGCGAACACCCGGCGCACCGCCGCCACGAGATCATCGGTCGTGTGGCCCGAGGGCCGCAGCGCCGTCAGCTCCTGCGCCAGGACGAGGAGGATGGGCTCGGCGTCGCAGTGGGACAGGACGGTCAGGCCCTCGTCGCGGAGCTGCGCGGCGACCTCTGGGACGTTGGTGACGTTGCCATTGTGTGCCAGCAGGATGCCGGGCCGCCGCGTGATGAAGGGCTGGGCGTCCTCGGCGGTCGAGACGCTGCCCGCCGTCGGGTACCGGACGTGGGCGATGCCCGCCCGCCCGCCCATGCGCTGAACCGCCGCCGCCGGGACCGCCTGGCCGATGAGCCCGAGGTTCTTCACGCAGTGGAAGCGGTCGCCTTCCTTGGTCCCCAGCCCGGCGGCGTCCTGGCCGCGGTGCTGGATGGCCTGCAGCGCGACCATCAGGGTCGCCGCCACCGGCCGCTCTCCGACCATGCCCACGAAGCCACACATCGCGTCGTCCTCGGCGAGGCGGTGGGCGCGGCGGGCACACCCTGTCGCGCGCTGGACCTCGGGCCGCGGCCTATCCCGTCTCGAACCCGTCGCAGGGCAGGACCCGCCGCAAGAGGCTAGGATCGACGCCGTCCCGGAAAGAGCCCATGGATCCCACCCCCGCCGACGGCACCGCTGCACCCGCCCCGGGTGTCCTGGTGCACAGCATCGCCCTGCCCACGGACCTCGCCGCCGGCTGCGAACACATCTTCGGCCACGGCCTCGCCATCGCGCTGCACGCCCGCGCAAGCCTGCACCTCGTCCATGTCCACCCCAAGGGTGCCGAAGCCGTCTACTGGGACCAGCTCCCCGGGGTGCGCCAGCTCCTCCAGCGCTGGGGACGCCTGGACCCGGGGGCGTCGTCGGACCAGCTCCGGCAGCTCGGCATCCACGTCGTCCTCGATGACGTGACCGGCGACGACCCCGCCGCGGGTGCCGCCTCCCAGCTCGGCGTCCTCCGCCCCGACCTGCTCATCCTCGGCACCCACCGCCGCAAGGGCCTGGACAAGCTGATCCGCGGCAGCATCGCCGAGAAGATCCACCGCGCCAGCATGCTGCCCACGCTGTTCCTGGGCCACGGCGAGCCGGGTTTCGTCGACCTGTCCACCGGCGCCACCCGCCTGCGCCGCGTCGTCGTCCCCACCGGGCAGGATCTCTCCCCGGCCGACGCCCTGGGCATGGCCGCCGCCTGGCTGCCCCAGCTCGGTCCCGGCCCGTTCGACATCACGCTGGTCCACGCCGGCGCCGACTTTGCCGCCCCGCCGCCCCCGCCCCCCGCAGGCATGGAAGCGACCGTCCGCCAGGTCGCACACAACCTGGGCGATGTCGTGGCCGGCGTCATCGCCGAGATCGAGCTGGAGAAGGCCGACCTGGTGGTCATGGCCACCCACGGCCGCGACTCCTGGCTCGACCGTGTCGTCGGCAGCAAGACCGAGTCGCTCGTGCGCTGGTCGGACACGCCGGTGTTGGTCGTGCCCGTAGGCTAGCGGCGCTAGCCGGTCACCGTCGCGTCGCCCTGGCGCGGACCCGCGGGTCCGGATCTCCCCGCACGTGGGCGAGCGCCGCGTGGTCGGGCCGGACCTGCGACAGAAGCCGCGCCGCCGTCCACCGCACCACCACCTCGTCGGCTCCGAGCCCCTCCACCAGCATGCCGAGGTCGAGCGGGATCACCCGCGCCGACGCCTCCAACACGCAGAGCCGCCGGTCGAGGTCCGGGTCGGACGACCACGCCCGCCGGGCGTCCTGCAGGTAGGGGATCGCGGTGAACTCCTCTTCTCCCGGCAGGGTCTCGGCCCAGTAGCCGGCGATGCGCACCCGCCCCAGCGGCATCGGCCGGGCACCCGTGCGCAGGCTGCGGCGCAGCATCGCCGTGGCCAGCTCGTCGGCGCGGGACTGCAGGTTTCCGCCGATCTTCTGCGTGGCCTGCCGCCAGGCGATGGCCGCCCGGACGTGGGGAACGGCGATCTCCGGCACGTGGTCGAGTGGGTCGCCCGCCGGGATGCGGGACTGGCCATAGGCGAGCATCGTCGCTTCCGCCCAGGTGCGCTGGACCAGCGCTTCACCCAGCATGGGATCGATGTCCCGGGAGCGCCGCTCGACCTCGCGCAGCCGCGAGGTCAGCGCCGCCCAGGCGTTGCCGTCCGGGGCTTCGCTCGCCGGCGCCGTGGCCGCCAGCGCGCCGGCCACCTCGGTCAGGCAGAGCGTCTGGAAGCGCCCCGCCGCCATGCACAGCTCCACCGCCATGCCGCAGCCGTCGGGAGCGTCGTGGCTGCAGCTCCGGCGCACGACATCTTCCAGGCAGACCCCTCGCCAGCGCTCGTCGTCCAGCCCGGCACAGACCGCCGACGCCGTGCCCACCTGGCCGGCGTCGGCAAGCTCTCCCGCCTTCCACCACCGGCAGGAGTGCCCCGGCGCGTCGCCGCCGCAGTCCGCCGGGACCGCCGGCGGCAGCTCCACGGGTCGCAGCGTCGGCGAGGGAGCCAGCGTGAGCGGCGCCTCCCCGACGAGCGCGGTGGCAGCCGAAGGATCGTCGGGGTCGATGCGCCACAGATCCTGTCGGGCGTGGACGGTCGCGCAGCGGTCCCGCGTGATCCCCGGCGCCAGCAGGCCGCAGAGGTTCTCTGCCTGGCCCGGCCAGGCCTCGAACACGGCCTCGACCACCGTGGCCTTGGACAGCTCGTCTGGCTCGGCCACCACCATGTCCCGCACCTTGCGCGGCGCCTGTGGCCAGTGCGTGGCGGCCCAGGCAGCCTGACAGGCCACGTCGGCGCACTCATCAGCCGGGTCGGGTGTCCCGCCCGAGCACGCCAGCAGCAGCATCCAGGCGATCACGGCTCCCCCTCGAAGAAGCAGCCGTCGCCGCCGCAGGTGTCGACGACCTGGCCGGTCTCCAGGAAGTCGAGGAGCTGGGCCTGCCCCTCGGGCAACTTGCGCAGCCAGCCGTGGGTGTCGGTCTCGGGCGGCGGCGGATCCATCGGCGTTTCATCCGTGGGGATGCCGAAGTCGTACTCGACCAGGCTGGCCGGCCCGGTCAGCGGGTAGGGCGCCGTCGTCAGTCCCCAGACCGCCTCGACCGCGTCGTCGGGGATGGTCGCGCCGACCGCCCGGCCCAGCAGGAAGCTGACCTGGTTCTGCACCTCGCTGTCCTCCTTGGCGACGTGGAGCAGGACCTCGTGGCCCGGTGTGCCCGGCAGCGGATCGTCGGTGATGTGGGGCGCGAACACCAGCGGCTCGATGCGGTTGAAGCCGGTCCCGAGCATGGCCAGCAGCAGGCTGGCGTCCACGCTCTCCTCGAAGATGCCGGACAGCAGGACGGCGGTCTCGGTGAACACCGTGCTGCGGTGGAGGAGGAAGGGGTAGGCCGCTCCCGGCACGCCGAGCCCGCCGCGCGCGACGTCG
>CAZRFD010000223.1:0-9305 GCA_964599085.1 uncultured Enterobacterales bacterium
CAGGCGCCAGTGTCGTCGCGCGAGGCCGTAGCGATGCCGTTGTCGGCCAAGGGGCTGAGGCGGAGGGTTGCCCAGCCCTCGGGTGGGTAGTTGACGCCATCGTTCAGGTAGTCGTTGGGCAACCCATCACTACCGGCGATTCCTGCTAACAGCGGCGGAACGAGGACGTTCTTGAAATGTGCGAAATATCCAATGTGGAGTGACCCCTCGGTTGGCAAGGAGGCAGTGTCCTTTAGAAGGTATTCCTGTACGTCCCAGTCGCACTGGAGGCCATCGGTCGACCGGCCGTCGACGACATCGACCTTCAGCAGACTGCCACTCTCCCGCGGTTCCTCATCGCCATGCCAGTACCCGTCCCGTACCTGCAGGTACCCATAGTACGTCCCACTCCCCCCCGCCCCGACCTCGACCGGCACCAGGGGGTAGGGCTGACCGTTGAGCATCGCCCCGGGCAGGTCCAGCAGGCTGTCACAGTCCCCCGTCCGGTCGAGCCGCTGGTCGAGCGCATCCAGGTAGCCCTGCCACGACTTGTAGTCGTGGACCCGGCAGCCGGAAAGCCCCACCAGCAGCGCGGCGAGCATCCCTTTCACGGTCGCGGATTTCACGGTCGCGGATTTCACGGTCGCGGATTTCACGGTCGCGGAGCGGCAGCACCACCGGAACGCTGGCTGCGGAACACCATGGCGCGCGTCAGTCGACATCGAGCAGCACCCCGTTGCTGAACAGGCAGAGGGGCACCGGGCTCAGCGCGGTGCTGGCCCGGTAGACGGTGACCTCGGTGCGGGTCACGCCCCGTGCGTCCGTCTCTTCGTCGACGTTGGCAACATCGGTCCAGTCTCCCTCTCCGTCGGGAAGGCGCTCTGCTTCGCCCCAGCGCCAGGTCACGATGCCGCCGTCGGCATAGCCGCATCCGTCAGCGCCCGGCGCCAGCGCCGGGGCGACCACCGATGGCGCCAGCGACAGGCGCGTGCTGTGCGTGGGTGTGGCTGAGCGTAGCGTGAAGCGTCGCGACGGAGACGGCGAGGTCTGGTCCAGCCACGCGACCCACGCACTTTCGTACAGCCCAGCCCCCGCCCCCAACTCTGGCGCTGTGCCTGAGAAGCCCGCCACACTGTCCAGGCGGACGAGCATGAAGCCATCGTCGTCGGCGTGTACCATGCGCACCATCACGTCGCCCGCCAACAGCGCACTCAGGCGACGGAAAGTGTACCACGCCGGCCGTCGAAACGCGTCCTGTGCTGCGCGGAAGCTGTCGGGCGGGCCAGCGATGATGTCAGTGCGCACACCCATGGTGGCGTAGATGCTCCACCCGGTCCCGCCGGGGCGCACGATTCCGGCCATGTGGGTGTGCCAGGAC
Organism: uncultured Enterobacterales bacterium; assembly: GCA_964599085.1. Taxonomy (GTDB): domain Bacteria; phylum Myxococcota_A; class UBA796; order UBA796; family UBA2385; genus J125. Next base: position 1,358 of record CAZRFD010000223.1, read on the forward strand.
GCGATCTCGGCCCCCTGGGAGAGGGACGCCAGCAGGATCCGGACCACCATGCCGGCCTGGAACAGAGGCGACGCGACGCTGCTCCAGTGGGTGTACGTCGTGCTGCCGCTGGCGTCGTCGTCCCGCGGTGACCCTGGTCGCGTCGGCTGGGCCGAGGGGAAGCCGCCGGGGTGCAGCGCCCAGGACAGGGTGAGGGTGCGGTTGCCCACGACACAGGTCAGCAGTCGGTCCTTGAGGTAGGTGATGTCGGCGAGCATGCGCCCTTCCGTCGCGTACTCGTCGATGGGTTCCAGGCCTTCGCGGTCTGATGAGTGAAACCAGTGCATGTTGACGTGGTGCAACCAGTGCCGTGGGTCGAGCCCGCCCTCATCGACGGCCGGTGGCCAGATGCACAGCCCTGAGGCTTCGCAGGTCTCCAGCCACGCGGCCTGTTCGGGGTGCGTCCCGTCCCAGATGGTGGCATCCACCGCGTCACCGAGATCGTCTTCGTCCATCGCACGCCGTTCCTGCACCAGGTTCAGGTGGTCCAGCTCCGATCCCAGGCCGAGGGTGAACACGCGTCGGAACCAGTCGACGCGACGCTGCCACACCGCGGGGTCGCTGGGCCCCCATGCGGCGATGCCGGGGGCGCTGAACCGCAGCTTGGGGCAGGCTTGGGCCATCGGCCCCGCAAGGGAGGTGATGAAGCAGGCCAGCTCGCGGGCGCTGTTGTCGAAGGGGGCTCCCCCGGCTTCTCCCGTCCGCCAGAACACCGACATCTCGTTTCCCAGCTCGACATAGGGGACCACCTCAGTGACGCACAGCCCGAAGCCGGCCAGCACGCGGTCCCACAGGGCGAGGTGTTCGCCCAGGCCAGCGCCGAAGGCGACGAGCGCCAGGGACTTGCGGCGGGCGCACTCCAGCATGTACGGGTCGGTGACGTCGGTGTCGTGGGAGAGGACGTGCAGGCAGTAGCGTTCGAAGGCCCTCTTGGACTGTGCTGTAGCCGCGGTGCCTTCGGCACCGACGCCGACCCGGCCCTCATCCCAGTAGTAGGCTGCCCACCCGCCCGCAGCCGGGAGAATCACGCCCGCGGTTGGTGCTACGGATCTCACCTGGCTGAACGTGACGCCGAGGTCGTGCTCGGTGTCAGGGAACGCGTCGGTCTCCGCCATGTTGTCGTTGAGCTTGGACCCACCACCCAGGGTGAACACGGTCGGCTGCAGTCGGGTCCCATGCAGCAGGCAGGCCACCATCATCAGGTTGAAGGCTTCGAACGTCGTTCCCGCGTCGTCCGTCAGCAGTCGGTACAGCGCGACCGGTTCGGGGATCTCCTTGCGCCGGTCTCCCGACTCGAACATCCAGTTCCAGACAAGATCCCCGCCTTCGAACTGCCGGACGATGCTGCCGCCGGCCGCGGCGACATCGCAGAGCGCCTGGTAGAACCAACCGTAGCGGCACGCATCCAGCGTGAGAGTCGCACACGAATCATCGCCAGACCCGAAGCCTTCGACGTGGTAGCGCCCCTTGTTGATCCCAAGCCGGGGATGCGGCGCCACCGCGGCCGGGTCCTGTGACGCGATCTGACCCGCCCAGGGGTAGTCCGTGCCCCGGTCGATGGGCTCGAATTCGCCGGCCCATGGCACGCTGGTGTCGGACGCGGCATCCTGCCGAGCCATCGCTGCGAGGATCGCGTCGTCGCCCCGGAACCCCAGGGCGTGGGGCTCTCGCCCCAGCGCCCGGAAGCGATCGAAGACCTCGCGCAGCGTCGTGCCCTCCCGGATCCCGGGGAAGCGCAGGACCGGGTCCGGCGACGGTGCTGGCTGCGCGGCCCCCTGCGACCGCGCCAGCCGCTGCGCCTGCCGCTGCAGGCGCCGGGCGCGACACAGGCGATCGCGCTGCGCGGCATCGACCTGTGCGGCGATGGAGGCGATGGAGGGCAGGCTGCGTGTCGCTGTTGCTTGCGGTCTGGTGGTGTACATGCGGTGGTCCTCGACTCAGATATCGCACTTGCGACCGCGTAGATCGTCATCTTCCCGATTGGGGATCCCGTCGTGGTCCCAGTCGTCCATGCAGTCGGCCACACCGTTTCCGTCCCGGTCGACCCCGACCCCCTCATCGATCTCTCCGTCGAGGTCGTTGTCGATGCCGTCGCAGTCTGCGGTCCAGTTGTAGCAGTAGTGGTCCAGGGTGCTGGGGTCGGCGGCGTCTTCGGAGCGCGCACAGTCGACGTCTTCCAGGTGGACGATGACATCCAGCGGCAGGCTCACGCCGCCGTACTCCCGGGACAAGGTGGTGCCACCGTAGCGCAACGAGCCATCGGGAAGCTCCCACAGCTCGGCGTGGATGAACATCACGCCGGTCCAGTCGGGGGGGGCGTAGTGGGTGCCGACCGGGCCGGTGTAGGATTCTGTGCACACCCAGGCACCGCCGTAGAAGCCAGACCAGGCGAGCTGCCCGGTGGCGGAGCCGCTGAGTCCATACTCAAGTCCGGCGATTGGAACCCCTCCCCAGCCGTGATCCAATGTCGAGTTGGTTCGGTCCTGGGAGACTGCCTCTGCAAGGAACGGCGCCGCGGTGTCGGGGACGGTAAACCCCCGTGCGAAGACGCGCGAGGTATCCGGTGGCATGCCGGAAGATGCAAGTTCGCCAACGTAGTTGTACAGATCAGGTGAACATGGGGGGGCGGCGCGGACCATGCCGTCGTATCCGTCAAGGCCGAAGTACACGCCACCGTCTGACGTCCAAGTGTATGTCACAAATGCATACTTCCCCCCCGCCCCGAACTCCACCGGCGCCGCACGGTAGGCCCGCCCATCCATCATCGACGCGGGCATCTCCAGCAGGCTGTGACAGTCCTGGGTCTGTTCGAAGCGTTGCTCGAGCTGTTCGGTGTAGTCTTCGAAGGATTCGTAGTCGGGCGGCCCGCAGCCGGCGGTGCAGAAGGCGGCCAGCAGGCCGCCGGCGACGCGCAGGTGGGCCCGTTGACTCATGGCTGCAGCCCCGGGCCCTTCACCGGCTCCCGGGAACACGCGAGGCTGGTGTGGCCACCCTCGCGGCCACGCCGGGGCCTGGCGCCAGCGTGGCGCCCTGCGGCAGCCGGGTCGCTCACTCGCATTGGGAGATCCACGCCCTCAAGTGTAGAACAGCGTGGCGTAGACCGCGCCGGTCCAGTCCTGCTTCGACGCCGCGGCCGTGTCGTCCACCTCCAGCACGATGTCGACGTTGTCGCAGAAGGGGCCAGTGACATCGTGGGGGGCCGGGGTGAGCGTCGTGATCGTGCCGGTCGTGTCGAAGTGCGCGTAGCCCTGCTCCAGCTCGGTAGGGCGGACCTTGGGCGTCGCGGTGTCGAAGAAGCGGACCTGGACGCGGGCCGTCGACGTCATGCTGGTGCCGACCACGCTCACCCGGGCGCTGGATGCCTGGCCGAACAGGCGGCGGGTCTCGTCGGTCGCCAGGTAGGACCGGATGCCCCCGCTGCTGTCGGACACGAAGGTTCCCTCGAACAACAGGATGGTGGTCTTGAGCGTGCTGCGCATGGCTGTCCTCCCCCAAGCATCGTCCCACCCGTGCACGACGACCTGCTCGCGTGCCGCGAGACAGGACCTTCAAGCTTGGTAAATCCACATTAGTCGGGGGGGGGGCTTGTGCAAGCTTTTCTTGAAAAGTTCACAAAGATAGCATGCCGAGCAGCGCAGGCGTGGCCGTCGTCCCCCCCCCCGCGACGGCTGGCGCCCTTCACCCCAGCAGCTCCCGCACGATGCGGTTGGCCAGCTTGCCGTCGATGTCGCCCTTGTGGGCGCCCATGAGCTTGCCCATGACGCGGCCCATGTCGCTCAGGGCGGACGCTCCTGTGGCGGCGATTGCTTCCTGCACCCAGGCGCGGGTGGTGGCTTCATCGGCCAGCTTGGGCAGGAACTCGTCGATGACGGCCTTCTCGGCGTCTTCCACCGTCGCCAGATCTTCGCGCCCGGCCTTGCGGTACTCGCCCGCGCTGTCGGCGCGCTGCTTGGCCAGCCGGCGCATGACGGCGATGGCCTGTTCGTCGGACAGGCTGTCGGATCCGTCGGCCTTCATCGCCTCGATGAGGCCGGCGCGGATCCCGCGCAGGGCGGTCAGCCGCGGCTTGTCCTTGGCCTTCATGGCGGTCTTCATCTGGGCGGAGATCTCGTCGACGATGGCCATGCTGGCTCCTCTTGCGAGCGGGTGGGGCCCCCGAAAGGGGGGGAAGGGGGCAGGCCTGAGCAACCGTCAGGTTGCTCGACGCCGGAGGGGGGAGTCGCCCAGCGGAGTGGTTGGACCGTGAGGGCGAAGCCCGGAGGTCCAACAGCGACGCGGCGCGACGGGGGGGCCAGACGCATTGCGTCTGGAATCGAGCAGGGGTTCCCCGCTGACACAAGGCATAATCGATGGAGGAGCCGCCGTGAACGACGAAGACTGGATGAAGAAGATCCGACCGCACCGGGGCGGTGGCTGCACGCTGCTGCTGCTGCCGCTCGCTGCCGCGCTCGTGGCGTTGCTGGCGTGAGCGACGCGGCTGGCGAGCGTGACGCTGTTGGCCTGAGCAACCGTCAGGTTGCTCGACGCCGGAGGGGGGAGTCGCCCAGCGGAGTGGTTGGACCGGGAGGGCGAAGCACGGAGGTCCAACTGCGAGGTGACGGGGGGGCCAGACGCACTGCGTCTGGAATCGAGCAGGGGTTCCCCCCTGACACAAGCGGTGCGCCCACCCCGGCCTGGAAGGCGGCGGCCTGGCAGGCGGCGTCAGGGCTGCCCGACGAGGTGCGCGCCCTCCTCGACGCCTTCCGGCCATCGATGGAGCCGCCGGGCGTGGGTGCCGCGCTCCCGCCGGGCGTGGGCGAGCCGCCGTCGGCGGACGGATCGCCGACCGGCGAGGTGCCGCCGCCCGTGGATCCTGCTGCGGTGCAGGCTGTGCTCGCCCGGGAGATCGACGAAGCCCAGGCCGCGATGTTCGCGCGACGGCTGGTCGCAGTCGAGGGGATGCTCGGCGACAGCGACGCCGATCGACTCCTCCGCGCGCTGCTCTGCGGCCGGCTGACCGAGCTGCTGGCCGGTCCGGCCCCCCGAGCGCTGCGCGTCCGGGCGCTGGCCGACTTCGTCTACAGCCAGCACGCCCGACTGCGCCTCGGTGGCCGCGGACCCTCGGTCGAGGACTTCGCTTGTAGGGCTGCCTGGCGGCCCGCAGCCGCGGGTGTCGAGCACGCCACCCTCAGCGGCGGTACACAGCTTGGGCCGCAGCGGATCCACCTGCTGCGCCTCGACCCGCTGCACGTCCGGCTCGCCGCCGTGGACCGCCGCCCCGAGGTCGCTCGCGGCGAAGATCTGGCCGCCCATGCCGCCCGCATCGGTGCGCTGGCGGCCTGGTCCGGCGGCTTCTTCCTGTACAGCGAACCCGACATCGCGCCGCCCTCGGCCCGCTACGACCCCGTCGGTCTGCTGGTGACCGAGGGAGCCCTGCGCTCTGCGCCACTGTTTACGCGCACCGCGCTCACAGAAGACGCGACCGGCTGGCACGTCGGCCCCGTGGAGCTCGACGCCTGCCGACTCGCAGTCGGCGGGCACGAGCTGGCGCTGCGCGGACGGCGGCGGTGGACCCGGGCCGCCACCCGGTCGGTCGCCTGCGACGACGGCGCCCTGGTCATCGTCGGCGACCGGGTACAGGCCTGCGTCGCGCCCGGCGCGCGGGTCGAGGTGCCCCTCAACGGTGTCGTCCTCGCCTGGCCGGAGCCTCCCGTGGCCCCGGGGAGCATCGCCCGCTGGTCGTTGCCCGGCGTAGCCTGCGGCATCGCGGGGGGGCCGCGCCTGGTCGAAGCGGGACGCCCGCTCGCCGATCTCGCCGCCGCCCCCGTCCCCGCCCCCCAGCTCGTCGCCGAGGACTTCTGTGGCACGGCGCCCCCACGCACCTTCAGCCAGGACGAGACCGGCGACCGCAACCTCCTGCCACGCCTCGCCGTCGGGCTCGACCGGTCGGGCCGTCTCCTCGTCGCCGCTGTCGACGGACGCGACCTCTCGGGGGCGCTCGGGCTGACCCTGTCGGCGACGGCGCGCCTCATGGCCGCCCTCGGCTGCGTCGACGCCATGAACCTGGACGGAGGAAGCAGCAAGCGCCTCGTCCTGCTCGGCCGGACGCTGGACTCCTCGACCACCGAGATCGTCTCGACCACGGGCTCCTCGGCCGCCCACCGTCGCCCGGTCCGCACGGCCTTCTTCGCCCTCCCGCGTTGAGGGGGCGGCGCCGGCCGTTACGGTTCTGTTCCCTCGCGCCGCCGGATCTCGCCGTGTCCGCCATCCCCTCCCTGCCCGACCTGCTCCTCGACGACGCCCCCGACCTGTCGCCGCCACGCCTGGGCGACCGCTCGTGGTTTTCGAGGCTGCAAGCCACCGCCTACCTCAACCACGCCGCCGTCTCGCCGGTCAGCGACCTGGTGCGGGCGACCGTCCACCGGGTCCTCGACGACTACGCCGGCCGGGGGCTCGGCGCGGTGATGGACGCCGTCGCCCGCCGCGACGCCTTGCGCGCACAGCTCGCCGCCCTGGTCGGCGCCGACGCCGCCGACATCGGCTTGCTACCCAACACCACCCACGGCGTGCTCACCATCGCCCTGTGCATGCCCTGGCGGGCCGGCGACCGGGTGCTGTGCTTCCGCGGCGAGTTCCCGACCAATGTCACCCCCTGGCAGCGGGCGGCCGACAGCTTCGGGCTGGAGCTGGTCTTCGAAGACCTCGACGGCTTCGGCGACGGCAGCGGGGACGGCCTGGCCAGGGTCGAGCAGCGCCTGCGCCAGGGCATTCGCCTCGTCGCGGTCAGTGGTGTGCAGTTCGCCACCGGGTTGCGCATGCCCATCGAACAGCTCGCCACGCTCTGCCACGACCACGGTGCCGAGCTGTTTGTCGACGGCATCCAGGCCGTGGGCGTCGTGCCCCTGGCCCTGCGAGAGTGGGGCGTGGACTACCTCGCCGCCGGCAGCCACAAGTGGCTCATGGGCACGGAAGGCGCCGCCATGCTCTACGTGCATCCCGACCGCGTCGCGGCCCTGCGCCCGACCATCGCCGGCTGGCTGTCGCATGAAGATCCCTTCCGCTTCCTGGCCGAGGGGGCTGGCCACCTCCGCTACGACCGCCCGCTGCGCCAGGGTCCCGATGCGTTTGAGGTCGGCGCGCCCAACGTCCTGGGCTTCGCGGCGCTGGGTGCGGGCGCCGTCCCCGCCAGCCTGCTCGGCGTCGACGCCATCTACGACCACGTCCAGGCCATCATTGACGTGCTGGAGGAGGGCCTGCTGGCCCGCGGCTTCCACTCCGCCCGGGCCATCGACCCCGCGGCCCGCTCCGGCATCCTGTCGGTGCGCCCGCCCTTCGGCGTCGACGTCGTAGCCCTCCACGCCGCCCTCTCCGACGCCGGGGTGAGCGCGGCGCTGCCCGATGGCTGGCTGCGGCTGTCGCCACACTGGTGCAACGACCTCGGCCAGGTCGAGGGTGTGCTAGCGGCGTTCGATGCGGCCCTGGCCGCGCTGCGTGGTGGCTGAGCGCGGCGGCTGAGCGCGCTGCGTGGCGGCTGAGCGCGGCGGCTGAGTGCGGCGCTACCAGGCGCTACCAGGTGCTGCCGACCCCGCCGTCGGCTTCCGCCAGCAGGGCGTCGATGTCCTTGGCGTCGATCACCCGCAGGGCGATCCCCGGGGAGAAGCCCGCCCGGAACATGGCGGCGAGGTCCTTCTCCCGCCGCTTCCTGATCTCGGCCCGGTTGGTGGGGCGCCTTGCTGGAGGCCGGGCCGCCCCGAGCCGGCGGCGCCGGGCGTAGGCGCAGGCACGCACCAGCTCTGCATCGGGGATGGCCTGCTCCAGGCTGTCGAGGGCGTCGAGCACGAGCGCCCGGTCGACCCCCTTGCTGCACACCCGGGCGACGATGGCCTGCCGGGCCAGACCCCGGCGGTGCAGATCGTTGACCCAGGCCCGG
>CAZRFD010000224.1:0-9285 GCA_964599085.1 uncultured Enterobacterales bacterium
GCAGCAGCGTCATCGACGGCATCTACGTCGAGGTCGGCGAGCGCACGGAGGTCGAGGAAGAATTCGAGTTCGACATCCGCATCCAGATGGGCGATGTCGGCTTCCTGGTCGACACGACCTGCTCGATGACGTCGACCGCGCAGGCCATGGCCGGCGAGTTCAGCCAGATCGTGACGGAACTGGCCGTGCAGATCCCCGACGCCGAGTATGGCTTCGGCACCTACGACGACTACGCCTACGCCGACTACGGCTACAGCGCCAACAACGACAAGCCCTACTACCTGCGCAAGCAGATCACCAGCAGCACCAGCCAGGTGCAGTCGGCGATGTCGTCGTTTGAGATCCACTACGGTGGTGACGGGCCCGAGTCGTCCATGGAAGCGCTGAAGCAGGCGTCCAGCGGCGACGGCTACGACCAGAACTGCAACACGGTCTACGACGAAGACACCGACATCCGGCCCTTCCTGGCCTCCGACGACGACCCCTACGGCGGGCTGGGGGGCCAGAACTGGTCGGCCTCGCCTCCAGGTGGCGGGGACCTCGGCGGCATGGGCTTCCGCGACTTCGCCCTGCCCATCATCGTCTACGCAACCGACAACTACCTCCGCGATCCGGAGAACGGCTACGGCACGCCGTCGGGCTGCCCCGACGACGCCGGCTTCAGCGACGTGGTGGCGTCGTTCTCGGACCTCGGCGGCTACCCCATCGGGATCTGCACCAGCACCTACTGCACACCGCAGATGGAAGACGTCGCCGCCGCCACCGGGGCCTACGCCGACACCGACGGCGACGGGGCCATCGACGACCTGCTGGTGTTCGAGTGGTCCGGCAGCGACGAGGACTTCCGCAACACCATCACCCAGGCCGTCGAAGACCTGATCAACTCGATCCAGTTCGAGCGCATCGAGCTGCAGATCGAGGGCGACGAGTGGGGCTTCGTCACCGAGATCGTGCCCGAGTACTACGACGACGTGGCCAGCCTCGGCAGCGGCACGACCACGCTGTCGTTCACGCTGCACTTCCGCGGCGTCATCGCCGCCACGACCGAAGACCAGCTCTACAACCTCACGCTGAACGTCATCGGCGACGAGACCATCCTGCTGGACACCAAGGACATCATCGTCCTGGTGCCGGGGACCAGCATCTAGCGCTGTTCGAAGGCCGCAGGGGCCGGCGGGCGCCGCATCCCTGCCCCGCGCTCAGGACAGCCCGGCGGCGTCGCGGATCACCTGCCACAGCTCGGCGACACCGTCCCCGGTCGTGCTGGACAGCGGCAGCACCTGCCGCTTGCTCACCCCGAGCCCCTCGGCCAGCCTGCGGCGGTGGCGTCCCCGCGCCGAGGGCTTGACCTTGTCCATCTTGGTAGCGACGACGACGAGCGGCAGATCGGCGTCCTGGAGGCCGGCCACGAGCTGCTGGTCGAGGCGCTGGGCGTCGTGACGACCGTCGACGAGGCAGACGACCAGTCGCAGGGTGGAGCGGGTACCGAGGTACTCCTCGATCGCGGCCTTCCAGCGCTCCTGGACCCGCTCGGGGACCTTGGCGTAGCCGTAGCCGGGCAGGTCGACGAACACGACCCGCTCGTCCACCTGAAACAGGTTCAGCGCCTGGGTGCGCCCCGGCGTCTTGCTGACCCGCGCCACCTTCCTGCTGCCGACCAGCGCGTTGAGCGCGCTCGACTTGCCGACGTTGCTCCGCCCGGCGAAGGCGATCTCCGGCAGGCCCGGCGCGGGCAGCGCCGTCGTGAAGCTGCCCACGAAGCGCACCCGGTGGGAGCGACGGGGGGCGACGATGTCGGTGCGGCGTGCCATGATCTGCCAGGGAAGCGGTCGCGAGAGCCAGCGGGGAGACCGTCGGCTAACGTGACCCCCACGCGGCCCGCACCCCGCGGCCCCGACAGGAGATCGCGACGTGCTGAGCTGGGCATCCCCGCAGCCCCTGCAGATCGAGCGGCGCATCGCCGACGACCGGCTGGTCTACCTGGTCAGCGACATCCACATGGGTGACGGCAGCGCGTCGGACACCTTCCTGGGAAAGGACCGCGAGCTGATCGCCTTCCTGGCGCGGGCCCGTGGGCTCGGCGCCCACCTCGTCGTGGCGGGCGACATCATCGACTTCCAGCAGGCCTGGTCCATGAGCCGGGTGCTGCGCGCCCACGGCAAGGTCATCGGCGAGCTGGCGCGCTACGCCGACGACCTGGGCGTCACCTACATCTGGGGCAACCACGACCACGACATCAGCCTGTTCCGCGACCTGCTGCGCTTCAACGTGTGCAGCAGCCTCGAGATCGGCCACGGCGTGCTCGTCCAGCACGGCTACGAGTACGACCCCTGGATCGGCCCGCGGCTGGAGGCCAGCCACCGCGCGACCCAGGTCCACCACCTGGCCGAGCGCGTGCTGCACACCTGGGTGCGGCTGCCCATCGAGAACTTCTACACCAAGGCCAACCGGCTGACCTTCTGGCTCGGCCACAAGCTGGCGCTGATGCAGCACGCGCGGGGTGCAGTGCTGCGGCGCCTGGGCCTGCTCCGGACGGACGAGTCCCCCACGGCCACTCTCGACTACTGGATCCACAACCAGCTCGGCGACGCCGCGGGCATGTTCGAGAACATCCGCAGCGCCCTGACCAGCGGCCCGTACCGCTACCTCGTCACCGGCCACAGCCACCTGCCCGGCAAGATCGCGCTCGCGCCGGACCGCACCTACGTCAACACCGGGTCGTGGACCTTCAACTCGGCGACCTACGCGGTGTGGGACGGTCGCAGCTTCACCGTGCGCGACTGGCTGAGCGGGCGCGAGTACGGCGACCGCGCCTATCGGGCGCTGGCCGACCGTCGCTGGCGGTACCTGACCTTCATGGACTGGTGGCGGGAGCAGTACCTGGGCTGGTTCCGCTTCCGGGTGGCCGAGGAGCAGTGGCGGCCCAAGCTGGGGCCGGACCCGGCGGCCGACGCCGACCTGGACCGCCCCGGCGCCATGGCCGGACAAGGGGGCCTGACGAGGGGGCCTGACGAGGGGGCCGCAGCACCCCGCTCAATGGAGTAGGAGGGAGCGCGCACCCCTTCCAAGGACTCTCCATGCTCGTCGCTGGCACCCCCTACCGCACGGTCTGGATCGAGGGCTCGACGGTCAAGCTGATCGACCAGCCCAAGCTGCCGCACACCTTCGGCATCGTGGACATGCCGCGGCACGAAGACACCGCCGCCGCCATCTCCACCATGATCGTCCGAGGGGCCGGCGCGATCGGCGCCACCGGTGCCTTCGGCATGGCCCAGGCCGCCCTCGAGGCGCCCGAGCAGGGCTTCCACGCCTACGTCGCGAAGGCCGCCGAGACGCTGGCCAACACCCGTCCGACCGCCCAGAACCTGTTCTACGGCATCAAGGCGGTCACACGCGCCATCGAAGCCGAGGGCGACGACATCGCCCACGCCCGGCAAGCCGCCGTCGCCGCGGCGCAAGCCGTCGCCGACGACGACGCCGCCTGCTGCGAGGCGATCGGCCGCCACGGCGACCCGCTGGTCAAGGATGGCGCTCGCGTGTCCACCCACTGCAACGCCGGCTGGCTGGCCTTCGTGGACTGGGGCAGCGCGCTGTCGCCCGTCTTCGCCGCGCACCGCGGCGGCAAGAAGGTCTTCGTGTGGGTCGATGAGACCCGCCCCCGCAGCCAGGGCGCCCGCCTGACGGCCTGGGAGCTGATGGGCGAGGGCGTGCCGCACGCCGTCATCGCCGACAACGCTGCCGGCCACTACATGCGCACCGGCCAGGTGGACATGGTGATCGTCGGCAGCGACCGCATCGCCGCGAACGGCGATGTGGCCAACAAGATCGGCACCTACAGCAGCGCGGTCGTCGCCAAGGCCAACGGCATCCCCTTCTACGTCGCCGCTCCCACGACCACCATCGACCCCGACTGCCCGACCGGCGACGACATCCCCATCGAGGAGCGCTCCGCCGACGAGGTGCGCTACACCTGGGGCTGGTCCGACGAGGGCCGCTTCATCCGGGTGCGGACGACGCCGGCCGACGGACCGGCGCGCAACCCGGCCTTCGACGTGACCCCGGCCGAGCTGGTCGCGGGCATCATCACCGAGAAGGGCGTGGTCGAAGCCTCGCCCGCGGGAATGGCCAGCGTCTGGCGCCGGTGAGCGCCCGCGCGGTCGTGACGGTCAGAGCGAGTCGGCGAGCCGGCGCAGCACCGCGGGGGCGTCGTCGGCGATGACGTCACCGTGGCCCGGGATCAGCCGCACGACATCGTCGCGGTCGGCGTAGCGGGCCAGGAAGTCGCGCAGCGGGGCCTTGCTGCGGGTGATCGCCATCATCGTCCGCGAGATGGTGGTCACCCGCGGGCCGCCGCTGTTGCCGAGGACACGACCGTAGAACCACCAGAAAAAGCCCTCGCCGTGCGGCAGGTTGAAGACGCTGTCGGTGAACACCAGCGTCAGGCCGTCGTCGCTGCGCACGACCATGGCGCCTTCCATGTGGCGGGTGGCGTCGAAGTGTTCGAGGCGGACCGTGCCCTCCGCGTCGAGTGACGCGAAGTCGTCGTAGGTGCCGTCCACGGCCACCTTCTTGCCGACCTGCTTGCGGGCCTTGGCCGGGCAGACGACCTGGAGGTCCGGGTAGCGCGCCTTGTAGCGGGCGGCGTCCATACGGTGCCAGCCGTTGGGGACGATGAGCCAGCGGGGCTTCCCCAGCGCTTCGAGCTGCGCCATGTGGTCGTCGTCCAGGGCGATGGCGCTGTGCAGGGCGAGATCGCCGTCGGTGGTGCGCGCCACGACCATGCAGCGACGCAGGGGCTGGCCGGAAAGCTCCCCCTCCACCCGCCAGAGGTTGTCGGCCAGTGGCACCAGATCGTCGTGCTGCAGGACCTGCCAGTCGGTGTCGGCCACGGGCGCTCCGGGCATGAGAGAGGCGACGCATCGAGGGACCAGCGCCGAAGCTATCGCGGGCTGCGCCCCCCGCCGGCACCGTCGTCCGGGTCACCCCGTCGCCGACGCACGGCGTCTGCCTGGCCGTCGACGACCCGGCAGGGCTGGCCGGTCGGGCCGTCGCCCCAGGCGCGCAGGATCCCCTCGGCCCCGCCGACGAGCACGGCGTCGTTGGGGACGCTGACGCCGTAGTTGACCTTGACGGCGTGGCCCACCACGGCGCGGTGCCCCACGGCGACCCCCAGGAAGTGCTCGCCGCTGTCGACCCGCTCGACTCCACCATCTGCTGTGGGTCGCTCGACCTTGATGCTGCCGCCGAAGCTCATGTCGAGCAGGGTCGCCCCCCAAGCGACGAAGGCGTCCCGGCCGATGACGCAGGCCTGGGTGCCGTTGCACCAGGACAGCCAGGCGCCCGGCAGCAGGGTGCAGAGGTTGACCATGGCGTAGCGGCCAACGTGGGCCCCCTCCCCCACCGTGCTGAGGTTGACGGCGGCGAACTCGTCGACGACGGCGCCGGCGCCGAGCACGCTGGCGCGGACCACGGCGTGGGGTCCGATGCGCACGCCGTCGCCGATGACGCACAGCTCGACGACCGCGGTGGGGTGGATGTCGACGTCCTTGCCGACCTGGCAGAGCGCCCGGCCGAAGCGGTACTTGTTGAACGACCGGGCCTTCCACAGCAGGCCGAGGCTGGTCCACAGCCGCCGCCACCAGGGGCTGCGTTCGTGGCGCAGGCGCTCGGCGTGGGCGTAGCCGGCCAGCGCGAGCTGGTTGACCCGCACGAGGTGCAGCCAGTGGTCGAGCTGCAGGATCATGGCCGGACCGACGCGCAGCGGGCGGGCGACGTGCTGCATTCGCGGGTGCAGGTCGGGCAGCTCGGCGTCTTCGAGGCCCGGGTCGAAGGGCACCGGATCGGCGCGGGCGAAGGCCGGCTGGCCCGGCGGCAGGACGGCCAGGGCGTGCAGCCCCGGAGCGTCCAGCTCCTGCAGCGCGCCGGTGGTGGCCACGAAGACCGGGTCGTCGAGCAACAGGCGCCCGGGGCGTCCGTCCTGCTGTGCCAGGAAGCGCCGCAGCAGCTCGGCTGTGAACCAGGTCCGGTCGCCGATGGCGACATAGGCTTCATCGCGCGGTGGCTGCGAGACCAGCTCCAGCCCGACGTCGGCGAGGGCCTGCGCCTGCACCTGCGGCAGCGGCACATCGAGCACCCGCAGGTCGGCCGGGGGGTCGTCAAAGGGCGCCAGGCGGCGCCCGGAGGGCACGATCACAGCCTTCACGGCCGGGCTCCACGGAGAGGGGCGACGGTAGCAGGCGAGGCGTCTGCACTACCATGGCCGCCATGCAACCGGGCCCCCTCACCCTGCTCCCCGTCGTCGTCGCCGTCGCGCTGACTCTGTGGACCCGCCAGGTCGTGCTGTCACTCGGCGCGTCGGTCTTCGTCGGCGCCCTGCTGCTCCAGGGCGGCGACGTCTGGGGCGCGCTGGTCCACACCGTCGACCCCTTGATCCTCGACGCCATCGCGGACCGCGACCACGCCAAGGTCACGCTGTTCAGCCTGCTGATCGGCGCCACCGTCAAGATCGCCGGGGACGCCGGCGGCACCCGGGCCCTCGTCGAGCTGGTCACCCGGCGGGCGCGCTCCCGCCGCAGCGGCATGGTCGTCACCTGGCTGGCCGGCCTGATCGTCTTCTTTGACGACTACGCCAACTGCCTCGTCGTCGGCTCCGCCATGCGGCCGCTCTGCGATCGCCTCCGGATCTCGCGCGAGAAGCTCGCCTACCTCGTCGACAGCACCGCGGCACCGATGGCCACCGTGGCCCTGGTCAGCACCTGGATCGGCTACGAGGTCGGCCTCATGGAGCAGGCGCTCGACGCCCGCGGCGTGCAGGGCAGCGCCTATGCCTTCTTCCTCGCCGGGCTGCCCTACCGCTTCTACCCGCTCTATGCGCTGGTCTTCGCCGGCATCATCGCCGCCACCGGCCGCGACTTCGGTCCCATGCTGACCGCCGAGCGCCGCGCCGTCGCCGGCCCGGAACCCGTCGCCGACGCGCCGGCGCACCCGGGCCTCGCCCTGGTCGCCCTGCTGCCCATCACCGCCCTCGTCGCCGTCACGGGCGGCTCGCTGTGGGTGCAGGGCGTGGCGGCGGTCGGCAGCGACGCCCGGCTCTTCGAGATCATCGGGGGTGCCGACGGCTACGACGCCATGGTCCAGGGCTCCATCGCCAGCTCAGTGCTGGCGCTGCTGCTGGCGACCATCGTCCGCTCCCGCACCGACGGAGTCGCCGCGGCCGCCAAGGCGACCAACAGCGCGGTCCAGGGCATGGCCGAGCTGTTCGAAGCGCTCATCGTGTTGTTCCTGGCCTGGGCGCTCGGCAGCACCATCGGCGAGCTGCACACCGCCGACTGGATCCTCGAGGTCCTCGGCGGCGGGGTGCCGCCCTGGGCCCTGCCCACGCTGACCTTCCTGGTCTCCGCCGGCATCGCCTTCGCCACGGGCACCAGCTTCGGCACCATGGCCGTGGTCATGCCGCTCGTCCTCCCGCTGGGCCTGGAGGGTGTCACCGACGCCGCGACCGCCGGCCCCATCGCCTTCGCCACCGGCGCGGCCGTGCTCTCCGGCTCCACCTGGGGCGACCACTGCTCGCCCATCTCGGACACGACCGTGCTGTCGAGCACAGGGGCCGGCTGCGACCACGCGCGCCACGTCAGCACCCAGCTCCCCTACGCCATCGCCGCTGGCGTCGTCGCCGTCGTGCTGGGCACGCTGCCGGCCGGCCTCGGGCTGAACGCCTGGCTGGTGCTACCCCTGGGCGCGGTCGGCTGCTGGGCCACGATCCGCCTGCTGGGCAAGACCAGCGAGCCCGGGGCCGCAGCGCCGGCCAGCCCCGCCCTCAGCGCCGCTGCATCTGGCCGGACTTGAGCCGTCCCCAGTAGCCGTCGAGCCGCTGTCGCACCTCGCCCGACAGGATGAGCACGCCGAAGATGTTGGGGAAGGCCATGCCGAGCACCATCAGGTCGCTGAAGTCCAGCACGTTGCCGAGCTTGAAGACGCTGCCGAAGAACACGCAGGCCAGGAACAGCAGCTTGTAGGGCAGGCTGGCCCAGTCGCCGAGCAGCCAGGTGGCGCAGCGTTCGCCGTAGTAGCTCCACGAGATCATCGTCGAGAAGGCGAACATCACGACGGCGAAGCTGAGCACCAGCGGGAACCAGTCGATGACGCTGCCGAAGGCGGCGCTGGTCATGAGCACGCCGTCGCCGACGTCCATCTGGTAGGCGCCGGTGATGACCACGACGAGCCCGGTCATGGTGCACACGACGATGGTGTCGATGAAGGGACCGAGGGAGGCGACGATGCCCTCGCGCACCGGTTCGTCGGTGCTGGCCGCCGAGTGGGCGATGGCCGCGGAGCCGACCCCGGCTTCGTTGCTGAAGGCGGCGCGGCGGAAGCCCTGGACCAGCACGCCGAGCAACCCGCCACGGCCGGCTTCGGGGGTGAAGGCCTGGGACAGGATGTGGCTGAAGGCCGGTGCTATCTGGTCGATGTTGGTAATGACGATGAACAGGCCGGCGAGGATGTAGACCCCGCACATCACCGGCACGATGACGCTGGCGACGCGACCGATGGACTTGATGCCGCCGAGGATGACCAGGCCGACGGCGATGGCCAGCAGGATCCCGTAGAGCCAGGCCCGATCGGGAGCGCCGCCCGCCGTGGCGCCGGGGTTGGTGACCGAGGTGATGCCGTCGGCACCCTCGATCTCGGTGATGGCGCCGGCGGCGACGTTGCCCGCCTCTCCCGAGAACATGGCTTCGATGGGCACCGGCGCGGACTGCGCTTGCCCCGGCGAGAAGGTGGCGTCTTCCGAGAGCACGAAGCGCGGCCCGTCTGCGGCGACGGCGACGACGGTCCCCGCGGCGACGCTTCGCTCACCGTCGACGGTGGCCCGCTCCAGCACGACCGTGCCCTCGGACTTGGGGGCGAAGGCCGGCACCACCTCGGCGATGGCGGCGTAGCTCTGGTTGGCCTGGAACATGTTGCCGCCGCCGAGGCTGCCACCGATGCACATCAGCGCGAAGATGACGGCGAGGACCTTGCCGAGCGGTCCCAGCCCGCGACCAGCGAGGCCCGTCGACAGGTACTGCATGGGGCCGCCGCTGACGCGGCCCTGGTCGTCGACGACCCGGTAGAGCTGGCCGAGCGTGCACTCGACGAACTTGGACGACATGCCGAGGAAGCCGGCGACGATCATCCAGAAGACCGCGCCGGGACCGCCGGCAGCCACCGCCAGCGCCACCCCGGCGATGTTGCCCAGGCCGACCGTCGCCGACAGCGCCGAGGACAGGGCCTGGAAGTGGCTGA
>CAZRFD010000225.1:0-9264 GCA_964599085.1 uncultured Enterobacterales bacterium
TCTGGGCCGTGTCTCAGTCCCAGTGTGGCTGATCATCCTCTCAGACCAGCTACCCATCGTACCCTTGGTAGGCCGTTACCCTACCAACTAGGATTAAATAATGGGCCGCAGGCCGATCTTCTGGCGTCCGAAGACTTTCACCCCGAAGGGCACATGCGGTATTAGCTCAAGTTTCCCTGAGTTATTCCCCACCAGAAGGTACGTTACCTACGTGTTACTCACCCGTTCGCCGCTCTCTTCCGAAGAAGAGCGCTCGACTTGCATGTGTTAAGCCCGCCGCTAGCGTTCGCTCTGAGCCAGGATCAAACTCTCCAGTTTAGATCCTTTTTTACTCTATGGAATCGAACAGAAGCTGCTGCCTGTTTTTCAAAGACCGGGTCTCTCGACCTGGCGCGAGCGATGCTCGCTGGCGACGTTTCGCCTGGGGAGCGCTTGTGGGCGCTTGATCCCCGCTGGAACCGTCGGACGCTGTGAAGCTGGCACTTCGTCAGCGCTTTCGAGGTTTATTGTGGGCTCGACTCGTTGTCAAGCCATTTTCCTCGAGGTTTTTTCGGAGCGAATCCGGCATCTTCTGTCGCCGTTTTGCGCCCCCGCCTCTTATGCGGTGTCGCGGAGGTTGTCAAGCAGATTTTTTTCTGCCCGACCGTCGGCCGCTTGGGTTCTTCAACCCGCGGCGGTCGCCGTTTTAATCGGCCCCGTGGACTCCGCAAGGAGTTTTTTGGGGGCTGTCCTCCACTCTCTGAATCGGCAGCAGGAGCCGCCGATCATCACCACACGAGACGCATCCGGACCTGTTCGTATCGCCGCCAGCACCAGGGCGACGGCGATGAGCCGATCCGGAGTCCAGAGTTTTCTGAGAGCGTCGCGTGCCGTCTCGCCCGGATGGGCGATGGCCCGCAATCGGCCCGACGAGGATGTCCCCCGCAAGGCCCCCGCCTTTTATGGAGAGCCGGCGAGCGTGTCAACCAGCTTTGGAAAGAAAATCGACGACCACGACGATCTTGTAGGCCCAACCCAGGACAAGCCCCAGCAGCAGGCTTCCGGCGACTGCGGCTTCATGGCGATCCACCCACGACAGCGCCCGCCGCCACCGCCCTCGCGGGCGGATCAGGTCGGCCAGGCCGACCGAGAAGCCAGCGACCGTGCAAGCGAAGAGCACCAGGCCGAAGGGCTGCGTGAGGGCAGCCTGCAGTGGCTCGAGGTGCGCGAGGTGGCTGAAGGTGGTGGTCATGCCGCACATCGGGCAAGGCACGCCGGTCGTGGTCAGCATGGCGCAGCCCCCCAGGCCGAGCTGCCGATGGGTGCCCATCCCACCGGGGTCCGGCGTGAGCAGGCGGGCGATCGTCAGGACCACACCGCTTGGCACGACGAGGGCAAGGCCAACGAGCCTGTCCTGCGTTGCTGCCGTCAGCGACTCGAGCCAGCGCCAGGGGGCCAGGAGCTGGGCGACCACGCCGTCGGCACGTCGCGTCACGCGTCGTTGTCCGCGGGTGCCGCGCCATTCGTGGACGGCAGCGCGGCTTCCAGCATCGCCGCGATCGAGGTGGCATCCCGGTCGAGTTCGTCCAGCCTGCGCGCGGTCGCCATCTTGAGGCGCTCGATCTCCGACAGGAGGTTCAGCGCCGTGAGCATCGCCACGGTGTACTCGTCGAAGGACCGCGTGCGGTCGGCGACATCGCTCATCCGCCTGTCGAGTTCGGCGGCGAGCTCCTGGATGTTCTCGCCATTGTCGTCACCGCGAACGGTGTACTGGCGGCCGCGAATCGTGATCTGGACCTGCATGCCAGATGCCTAACCGGCGGTCGCCCGGCTCGCGCGTCAGGCCGCGCCGACTTCCTCGTCTTCGCCGAGCAGCGCGTCGACGAAGGCGTCGGGATCGAAGTCACGGAGGTCGTCGGCCCCCTCGCCGAGGCCGACCAGCTTGACGGGCAGCCCGAGCTCCTGGTGCACCGCCACCACCACACCGCCGCGCGCGGTCCCGTCGAGCTTGGTCAGCACGACGCCCGTGACGCCGACGACGTCCTTGAAGACCCGTGCCTGGCTCAGCGCGTTCTGTCCGATGGTGGCGTCGAGCACGAGGAGCACTTCGTGGGGTGCGTCGGGCCTCGCCTTCTTCATCACGCGCACCACCTTGCCAAGCTCGTCCATCAGGGGCTTCTGCGCCTGAAGCCGGCCGGCGGTGTCGCAGATGACCACGTCCGCGCCACGCGCCTGGCCGGCCTTGATGGCGTCGAAGATCACGGCCGCGGGATCCGCCCCCTCCTGGTGCGCAACCACAGGCACGCCTGCGCGCTCCCCCCAGACCTGGAGCTGCTCGATGGCACCGGCCCGAAAGGTGTCCCCGGCGCCCAGCAGGACGCTGCGCCCTTCGGCGACATAGCGGTGGGCGAGCTTGCCGATGGTCGTCGTCTTACCGCTGCCGTTGACGCCGACGACCAGGATCACGAGCGGCGGGCTCGCGGGCATCGAGGCCACCGCACGCGCCGGGCCGAGGCTGGAGCGCAGCTCTTCGGCGAGCAGGGAGCGAAGCACCTCCGCGTCCGCGTTCTCGGGCGAGCGGGAGCGAATCGCCTCCACCATGCCGGTGGCCGTCCTGACCCCGCAGTCTGCACCGATCAGCGCCTCCTCGAGCTGCTCGAGCCGCTCGTCGAGGGGCCCGTCGGCCGAGAGCGCCAGCCCGAGGCCCCGAGCGAGCGCCTGGCGACTGCGCGCGAGGCCGGCGAAGAAGCGGGAGGCCACCGAGGGTGCCTGTGCCTGCGGGGGCGCCGAGGTGTCGACCTCGACTTCCCGCGGCCTGTCCTCGGCGCGGAGCTCGCCGCCGAGCTCGTCCCCCAGTGCTGCAGCGGCACGCCGAGAGCGCACAACCATCCAACCGCCGACCCCACCGGCGAGCACGACGGCGGCCACGATGCCAGCGATGATCTCGGGAGTCAGCGCGTCCATGCCAGGGTCCTCCAGGGCGGTCGTTGTACCCGTGCGCTCCCCGACGGGCCAGCCACACCGTGCGCCCTCAGTCGAGCTGGACGGTGACCAGGCGCGACACCCCGGGCACCGCCATCGTGACGCCGTACAAGGTGTCGGCGCACTCCATCGTCTTCTTGTTGTGGGTGATGACGATGAACTGGGAGAGCTTCGCCATCTCTCGCAGCGTCTGGTTGAAGCGCGCGCCGTTGCCCTCGTCGAGCGGCGCGTCGACCTCGTCGAGCAGGCAGAAGGGCGAGGGCTTGACCCGGAACAGCGAGAAGATGAGGGCGATCGCGGTCATCGCCATCTCGCCTCCCGACAGCAGGGTGAGGGCCTGCAGCTTCTTGCCCGGCGGCTGCACCATGATGTCCACCCCCGTCTCCAGCAGGTCCTCTTCGTCGGTGAGCAGCAGTCGGGCTTGTCCCCCCCCGACGAGCCGCGGGTAGGTCTCGCGGAAGTAGGTGTCCACCTGGTCGAAGGTGTCGCGGAAGCGCTCGCGGCAGGTCTTGTTGAGGCGGCCGATGGTCTGGCGGATGGTCCTGACCGACTCTTCGAGGTCCTCTCGCTGGGACACGAGGGCATCGTGCGCAGCGCGCACCTCCTCATACTCCTGCTGCGCCACGAGGTTGACCTCCCCCAGCCGCTGCAGGGCGGCGCGATCTCGCTGCAAGGACTCGAGCGAGTCAGCGACCCGGTCTTCGTCCTCGAGCATGGCCGCCGTGATGCGGAGGTCTTCCACATCGACGGCGTCGTCTTCCGCGGTCTCCCCCTCGTTGCCGTCCCCGGGAGGGGCAGCGCCAGCGTCGGCGCCGATGACAACCTGGCCGATGCGATCAATCCGATCGAGGAGCCCCGCTGGCGACACCTCGTGGCGGTCTTCGAGGGACTCGCGGATGTGGAGGATGTCCGCCTTGACCTGGGCCAGCGTGCGGTCGAGCTCTGAGCGCGCCGCGGTCGCGGTCTGCTGCGCATCGCGGTGCGTCCGCAGCTCGTCGTCCAAGGCCGCGATGGTGGTGCGCAGCGCATCCACCGCCGCTCGCGCGTCGGTGTGCCGGCGGTCCACGTCGAGCTGCCGCTCCTGCAGCTCGGCGAGGGCCTTCTCCAGCCGGGAGTCATCTGCGGCGAGCTCCGCGACGCGGCCGTGCGCCCGCTCCATCTCCTCAGCTGTACTGCGCGCGCGCTCGGCCGCGAGCGCGGTCGCCTGCTCGGCCGACCGCTCCTCGCGCTGCAGCGCCAGGTGCCGCTCCCGTAGCGTGGCGACCTCTCCCGCCAGGATGTCCCGACGCTCGCGGACACGTTCAGCAGCCCCTTCTTCCGCCACCAGCCCGGCCTGGTCGGCGTGCAGGGCGGCTTCGGCTTCGGCCTGCCGCTGCTGGTCAGCCGTCACCTGCCGTTGGAGCTCGTCGACCTTCTGCGCAGCCTGCTCGATTCGCTTGCCGAGGCCTTCCAGATCGCGCGCCATCCGCTCTTGACGCGCGATCTCCCGGTCGCGATCCCGCTCCTTGTCGCTCCGCTCCCGCTGGGCGAGGCGCAGCGCCATCTCCGCGTCACTCGCCATCCCCCGCGCGTCCGCCACCGCGGCGGACGCCGCATCCACGGCGGTAGCCGCGCTGGCAGCACGGGTCTCCGCTTCGGCCACAACCTGCTGGGCGGCGTCCAGGGCGCCCCCCGCAGCTTCCTCTGCGGCCGCGGCCACAGCCACCTCTTCCTGAAGCGCCGCGATCTGCCGGCGCCGCGCCAGGATCGCGAGGCCGGCCCCTGTCGCCCGCCCCACGCGCAAGGTACCGCGTGCCTCCACCAGCGCCGGCCGCTCACCGTCGACCACGACGACGCCGCCACGGTCACGGTGCAGCGCCAGCCCCGCGGCGATGTCCTGCTCCTGTCCGGCCCCCTCGAAGAGTCGGGCCAGCGCGCGCCGCCCCGTGGCCGAGCCCCCGAGTCGAGCGGCGAAGCCAAGCACCTCACCCGGAGCCCTCTCCAGGCTCAGGATGCCCACGCGCCCCTCGGTGATGGCCGCCGCAGCCCGGACCGCAGCGGCATCGTCCTCCACGAGCAGCAGCTCCAGCGCGGGCCCGAGGACGACGGCGACCGTCTCCTCGAGCTCTGGTGGGACATCGAGGTGCTCGGCGAGGGTGCCCAGCACGCCGGGCAGCCCAAGCGCCGGCCGCACCGCGTCGTCGACGCCGGCGTGCGCGGCCTGCAACGCCTCGATGGCGTCGAGCCGGGCCCGCAGGCCGGCGAGCGTCCGTGACGCCGCCGCCTGGTCACGCACCGCCACCGCGCGAGCCTGCTCCGCCGCCCGGACGGCCTCCCGGGCGCCGGCCCCCGTCCTACGCGCCTCCGCTTCCCGGCCCCGTGCCGCGTCCAGTGCCTCTCGCGACGCCGTCGAGCGCTCGACCGCGCTCCGCTCGGTGCGCAGCGCGTCGGTCACGGCGGCCTCCAGCGCGTCGATGCCCGTCACCACCGTCCCCGCCTGCTCCCGCAGCCGCCCCCTGCGGCCCTCGAGCTCACGACGCTGCTGGTCGGCGACCTCGTGCGCCGCCCGCTGCCGGGCGATGCCCTGGACGAGCTTGAGCACCACGTCCTTGCCGCGGTCGATGGCCCGTCGCCGCTGGACCACCACCTGCTGGGCCTTGCCGAGCGCGTCGCGAGCCTGCGTCAGCTCGAGCTCGAGGGTCTCCAGCCGCGTGGCCACCTGGTGCCGCTCCCGGCGGGCCCCATCCTGCCGGGCCGTCGCCGACGCCTGCTCCCCCGTCGCCTTCTCGGCGTCGGCCCCCAAGGTGTCGAGACGTCGCTCCAGCTCCCGCTGCTCGCGGGCCTGGTACTGACGCGCGCTCTCCGTCTCCCGGCGCGTCGCCTCCAGCTCGGCCAGCTCGTCACGCAACGTGCCGGCGACGCCCTCCAGCTCCCGTAGCGCCGCCCGCTCCTTGGCGATGCGCTCCTCCGCGACCGTCACCTTGCGAATCGCAGAGGCCTCGTCGCCCTCGGCCTGCCGTCGCTGGGACGAGAGCGCCCGGCGATCCCCGATCAGCCCCGCGAAGCGCGCGAGTCCCAGGAAGATCTCCGCCTGGCGCACCCGGCTCTTGAGCCGGCGATAGCGCACCGCGCGCTTGACCTGTCGCTCGAGGCTGCGCATCCGGGCCCCGAGGTCGTCGGCCTGGCGCTGCACCTGCTCGAGGTTGCCGAGGGTGTCGTCGAGGCGGCGCTCCGCTTCGTCCTTGCGCGCCTTGTAGCGGCTGATCCCGGCGGCCTCTTCGATAAGCGCGCGGCGCTGGTCCGGCCGGGCGCTGATGATCTGCCCGATGCGCCCCTGCTCGATGAAGCTGTACATCCGGTTGTTCGCACCGGTGTCCAGGAAGAGATCCTGGATGTCGCGCAGCCGGCAGCGCCCGTCGTTGATCCGGTACTCGCTGCCGCCGTCCCGGTAGATCCGCCGGGTGATGCGAACCTCTTCGTGGTGCGCGTACTCGCCGGCGAAGGGCACGTCGGCGGCGACGAAGGTCAGCGAGACCTCGGCCATCCCCATGGGTGGGCGCGCCTGGGTGCCCGCGAAGATGATGTCGTTCATCGAGCCGCCGCGGAGGCTCTTGGCGGATTGTTCCCCCAAGCACCACTTCACTGCGTCGACGACGTTGGACTTCCCGCAGCCGTTGGGCCCCACGACACCCGAGATGCCCGGCCCGAAGTGGAAGGCCGCGCGGTCGGCGAAGGACTTGAAGCCCTGGATCTCGAGCTTGCGGATGTGCATCGGGTGTCGATGAACGGGTGGAGGAGGGGGAGCGCGGCCGGGCTCAGCTCAGGCCGTCTCGCTCCCGATACTCGGCGCAGAGGCGCAAATACTCGCCGTGACCGTGGCGGATGTGGGCGTCGATCTCGTCGTCCGTGATGGTGCGGACCACCCGCCCCGGTACCCCGAGCACGAGCGAGCGTTCGGGGATCTGCTTGCCCACACTGACGACCGCCCCCGCACCGATGATGCTGAAGCGACCGACGTGGCAGTTGTCCAGGAGGATGGCCCCCATGCCGATGAGCACGTCGTCTTCGACCGTGCAGCCGTGAAGCAGGGCACGGTGGCCGATGACGCAGCGGTCCCCCACCTTCGTCGTCGAGGTCCCCTTGGTGGCGTGGGCGATGACGCCGTCCTGCAGGGAGGTCTCGGCGCCGACCTCGATGCGGCCCTGGTCGCCGCGCAGCACCGAGCCCGGCCAGACGCTGGTGCCAGGCCCCAGCTCGACGTCGCCGATGACGACGGCGTCGTCATGGACGTAGGCGGCGGGGTGGATCCTCGGCTCGAAGTCGAGGTAGCGCTCGATCATGGCGGCCTTCCCTGGAGCGACGGACAAGCGCTCGCCGGGCCCGCGTATCACGAGGCTGCGGCCCGGAGTCGCCGCCTGTTCCCGCAATAGCGACGCGGGGCCGCCGTAGGGTGAGCGCGCACCTCGGCAGGAGTCCGCCATGTCGTCCAACGCCCTCACCACCCGCAAGGACAGCAGCCTCGCCTACATGCTGTGGCTCGGCGGCCTGTTCGGCTTCTGCGGCCTGCACCGCCTCTACATGGGGCGCTGGGCCAGCGGCATCATCTGGTTTCTCACCGGCGGACTGTGCTTCGTCGGGCAGATCGTGGACCTCGTGATGATGCAGCGCATGATCGAGGACAGCGAGCACGGCCGCGGCTGGTAGGCGCGCACTTCAGCCGATGAGCGCGCCCGCGACCGTCGCCGTCATGAACGCGGCCAGCGACCCGGCCACCATGGCCCGCAGCCCGAGCTGCGCCAGGTCGCCCATGCGGCGCGGCGCGATCCCGCCAATGCCGCCGAGCTGGATGCCGATGCTGGCGAAGTTCGCGAAGCCACACAGGGCGTAGCTGGCGATGACCGCGGACCGCTCGGAGAGCACCGGGTCGGGACGGGCGATGATGTCGGCGAGGTGCAGGTAGGCGAGCAGCTCGGTCAGCACGAGCTTCTCGCCCAGCAGGCCACCCACGACGACCGCTTCGTCCCAGGGCACGCCCATGGCGAAGGCGATGGGCGAGAACAGCCAGCCGAGCAGCAGGGACAGGGACAGCGGTGCGCCGTCGACCATGAACGGCAGCAGCGACAGCAGCCAGTCGACCATCGCGACGAGGCCGACGAAGGCGATCAGCATGGCCGCGACGTTGATCGCCAGCCGGGCCCCGTCCGTCGCGCCGTTCGCCGCGGCTTCGATGGCGTTGCGCGCGGTCTTGTGGTGTTCGGCGGCGATGCTCCCACCCGTGGCCGGCGTGCCGTCTTCGGGGACCATGATCTTGCTGACGGCCAGCGCCGCCGGCGCGCTGAGGATGCTGGCGGTCACCAGGTGCCCGGCGATGCCCGGGATGTCCTTGAGGATCCCCACGTAGGCGGCCATCACGCCGCCCGCGACCGTCGCGAAGCCGCCGGTCATGACGGCGTGCAGCTCGCTGCGGGTCATGCCGTCGACGTAGGGGCGGATCACGAGGGGAGCTTCGGTCTGGCCGACGAAGATGTTGGCGGCCGCCGAGAGGCTCTCCGCGCCGCTGGTGCCCATGGTGCGCTGCATCACCCAGGCGATCACGGCGACGATGCGGTGCATGATCCCGAGGTGGTAGAGCACGGTCATCAGCGACGAGAAGAAGACGATCGTCGGGAGGATCCAGAAGGCGAAGGTCTTGACGGGGGGAGAGATCCGGCCGATGAAGGTCACCGGCTGGCCCTGGCCGTCGAGGATCTGGTGGGGCTCGACCGACTGGAAGACGAAGTCCGCGCCCGCTTCCGAGAACGACAGCAGCCGCCGCACGCCACCGTCGACGACGTCGAAGAAGAAGCCCTGGAGAGCAGGCTGCAGCACGATCAGCCCGAAGAGGAGCTGCAGGACGACGCCCCACACGACCGGTCGCCAGCGGATGTTGCGGCGGTCCACGCTGAGCAACCAGGCCAGGCCGACCATCACCAGCAGCCCTCCGAGGCTGCCGACCCGCGCCAGCGGACCGCTGCCGTCTGTCAGGAAGGTGGCGAGGAAGGGAGGCGTCATGGTTCCGAGGGGTGCCAGGAGCGGATGCGCTGCACCAACCTGCCCCAGGCGTCGGGGTGGACGAGGGCCGGGTACAGGCTCAGGACCGCGAAGGGGAAGATACCGAGGCGCAGGACGAGGTGGGTGCCGACGTGGAAGAGAGCACCCAGGCCCGCGTACCAGTACAGGAGCTGCCAGCGGTTGCAGGCGGCGCGCAGCCGGCCGGGGCGGTCGGCGGTGTCGCGGAACCAGAAGGCGAGGAGCACCAGCGGCGCGGCCCACTCCCAGGTCCAG
>CAZRFD010000226.1:0-9253 GCA_964599085.1 uncultured Enterobacterales bacterium
GCGTCGGCACGGCGGGAGAGCCCCAGCCGCGCAAGCTCCTGGTGCACCTGCCCGGCCACCTGCACCAGGCCGAGCGCCCGCAGCCGCTCGGCGTCGCCACCCGGCGCCTGCTGCAGCAGCTCGGCCAGGCCGACGGCGTCCCTGCGCGCGTCGAAGCCCGCGTCCAGCAGCGCAGCCACCGGGGCGACCGCCACCTGCAGCCCGTCGTCCAGCCCACCGAGGTCGGTCCCCAGCCCGGGCGCGTCCTTCGCGAAGCGCCCCACAAGCACCGGCAGCAGCGGTTCGCCATCGCGCATGCGCACCCCCAGCGCTGCGAGCAGCTCTGCCACCAGGCCGGCGAGGGTCTGGACCACCACACCGACCAGCGCTGCCCCCCGTGCGGCCACGAGGCGCCCCAGGACGTGCCGGCGCAGGCTGGTCGAAGGCACGATGATCCGCACCGGCGCCGACAGCGCCGACAGGTCGGTCAGCCCTGGCGGCAACAGCGCGTCGACCGCCGCGAGCAGCCGCGCTTCCGCCTGTCGGGTGGTCGCGAGCAGCTCGACCGCAGCAGGGTCGGTGCCGGCCGCGGGGGCCTGGATGGAGCCACCCGAGGGCTCGCGTTCGTCGAGGTGGGACATGATCGCTCCGCGTGCTGGCAAACTGTATGAACTCCGCAGCGCGCGTGGCGGACAGATCCTGTCCGACGCCCACATTCCTCGCACTGCTCGGCCTCTCCGACCGGTCCCGCCATGGCCTCACCCTGCCGCCTCGACATCGATCCGGACATCGCCGCGGCGCGCCAACCGCCTGCCGCCCTCTACCGCGAGCCGGCCTGGCAGGACGCGCTCGCCAGCTTGGTGCTCGGCCGCTCCTGGCACTGCGTGGGGGTCGAACAGCTCGCCGAGGGTGAGGTCGCCGCCACCACGCTGCTGCCGGAGATCCTCGACGATCCCCTCGTCCAGGTGGGCCTCGCCGACGGCGGCCTGCGCACCCTGTCGAACGCCTGCACCCACCGCGGCGCCCTCGTGGTCCCACCCGACGCCCCCAGGTCCAGCCCCCGCCGCCTCCGCTGCCCCTACCACGGCCGGCGCTTCGACCTCTCCGGCCACTGCACCGCCCGCCCCGGCTTCGAGGGCCTGCCCTGGCCCAGCGACCACCTCCCCGAGCTTCCGGGCGGCGCGCTGGGCCCGCTGCGCTTCGCCGCCCGCGACCCGGTCCTGTCGCTGGACCGCTGGCTGGCCCCCGCCCGCGACATCCTCTCGCCGGAGATCCTCTCGACCGCCACGCCGACGGCCTCCGCCGACTTCGAGGTCCACGCCCACTGGGCCCTCTACGTCGACAACTACCTCGAGGGCCTCCACATCCCCTTCGTGCACCCGGGGCTGTCCGCCGCCCTCGACCTGTCCGACTACCGGGTCGAGCTGCTGCCCTGGGCCAGCCTGCAGCTCGGCCTGCCCTCCTCGGAACGCGACCCCGTGCTGCGCGTCCCCGGACACGGCGACGTCGCTGCCGCGTGGCTCTGGCTGTTCCCCTGCACCATGCTCAACGTCTACCCCTGGGGGCTGTCGCTCAACATCGTGCAGCCCGTCTCTCCCCGCCGGACCCGCGTGCTGTACCGCTTCTACGTGACCGACCCCGAGCTGAGGGATCGCGGGGCCCGCGCGGCCCTGGAGCAGGTCGAGGCCGAGGATCGGGCCGCGGTCGAGGGCGTCGCGGCAGGTATCGCCCGCCCCGGCTGGCGCGGCGGCGGCTACGCCCCCGAGGAGGAAGCCGCCGTGCACCACTTCCACCGCCTGCTCGCCCGCTGCCTGTCGGGCGAGGTGCCGGACGATCAGAACTCGAAGCTCATCGGGTAGGCGAAGGTGAAGCCATCCGGCATGTCGTGGGCCGGGAAGGGCACGTAGGCGAGTGTGTCCTGCACACAGCGGAGCAGGTCGGCGTCGAGGTTGCCGTGGTCGACCACCTGCACTTCCTGCACGCGCCCGTTGCAGCCCACCGTGAGCTGGAAGGTCGCGCTGCCCGACACCGCATCGCCGACGTCCATGCAGCGCGACAGCGTGGGCAGGAAGGCGTCGAGAGCGGCCTTGGTCTGGGCATAGGACAGACCCGCCGCGGCGACCATGTCCTGGTCGCCGAGCTGGCTGTCGTCGACGGTCAGGCAGGGCTTGGGGGCCGGGAGCACGAGCCCGCCCGGGTCCTGGGCGGCCGGGGTCGGCGAGATCTGCCCGCCGTGGATGTGCCCCCGCCGCCCGGCGGGGCTGCGGGCTTCAACGTCGGAGCTGCCGTCCGGCGGGAAGATGCGCAGCACCTGGCCCACGTCGATGGCGTCGCTGCGCAGGCCGTTCCACTCCTTGAGCTGGCCGACGGTGACGCCGTGGCTGTTGGCGATGCGCCACAGGCTGTCGCCCGCCACCACCTGGTACAGCACGGGCTCGGGACCGGCAGGAGGGCGCAGGAAGGCCGCCCAGACGGTCACACCGATCACCGCCCCCGCCAGCACGCTCAGCAGCAGCGCCCGCGGATTCAGCCGCCCGCCGCTGGATCCACCTCGGTCCGTTCCGGATCCGTCGCCGCCCGGATCTCCCCAGTCGTCGCGCACCTCGGGCCGCCGGGGCGCCGGCACCTCCTCGGTCGGCTCCTCCAGCCCGTAGACCCAGACCTTGTCGTCCTTGTCAGCCAATGTCGGGCTCCACGCGCAGGCTCCGGAGGCGGTTCAGCGTCGCCGCGAGGTCCTGCCGCCGCAGCACCTGCTGATCTCCCACCGGTGTATCCCACGGCGAGAGAAGCTCCGGTCCCTGCTCGGCCTGCGCCCGCTCGAAGCGGTCCAGCAGCTCGCTCATGGGGACCAACTCGTCGCCGACGAGCTGCCCGAGCACCCGCAGGCCGTGGCCGAGACTTCGGGCGTGGGCGGCGTCGATCACCTGGGTGATGGCGGCGAGGTCCACCTCTTCGCCGTCGTGCTCGACGCGGCGACGCGACCGGCTGCGGACGCGGCCCCGCCCCGACCGCAGCGAAGCGCCCACGACCCGTCGCTGTCTGCGGGGTGGCAGGGCGCCGGGGGGCGCCGGCGCCGGCAGGGAGAGCGCGGCGACGTCGGGACCGAGGTCGCGGACGCGCCAGTCCATGAGGCCGATCACCCGGTCGGCGACGCTGAGGAAGTCGCCCACGCCGCCGACGACCAGCACCAGGGACAGCCCCCAGTCGTCGCGGAGCTGCCGGACCCGCTCGACCAGCGGGGTGATGGGCTCGTGCGCCCGGGGGATGAGGGCGCGCATGCGGGCGTCGCGGACCAGCAGGTTCGTGGCGCTGCTGTCCTCGTCGAGGAGGAGCAGGCGGGCGCCGGCCTCGGCGGCTTCGACGATGGCTGCGGCCTGGGAGGTCGACCCGCTGGCGTCGGCGGTGGAGAAGCCGTGCGTGTCGATGTCGCCGGGCAGGCGGGAGAGGAAGGCGGAGACGTCGACGCCGGCCACCGCCCGGCCGTCCTCGGCGCGGACGGCGACCGTGTCGGGCAAGGCCACGACCCGCTCGCGACCGTCGCCGGGGACGTGGTCGAGGTGCCCCCAGGAAAGCGCCTGGAGCAGGGTCGACTTGCCATGGAAGCCCCCCCCGGTGATCACCGTGATCCCCCGCGGGATGCCGAGCCCCCGCACCGGCCCGGCGGGGCTGTCCAGGACCACCGCGAGGCTGTCGGGCGCGTGGACGGGCACCGCGCCCGCCAGCGGACCCGTCGCCACCCCGCTCTGCCGCGGCAGCACGCTGCCATCGGCCACGAAGGCCACCAGCCCCCACGCGTCGAGCTGGTCTCGCAGGGCGCGCTGGAGGCGCACGCTGTCGACGTGGCGCTGCAGTGCGGCCCGCGCGTCCCCTCCCGCCGAGTCATCGTCGAGGAAGAGGGCGTCCACGGCCCGACAGAGGTCCCCCACGAGCAGCGCGTGCCCCTCCCGCCCCAGGACCCGCCGCCCCCGCGCCGGCAGTCCCACCGCCATGCGCAGCTCGACGGTGCCGTCGACATCGACATGGACCGCCGTGCGACGGAGCACCTCGGGCCCGGGCCGATACACGTCGAGCTCCCCGGAGCGCCCGCTGCCGGCCCCCCGGCCGCCGTCCCGGCGCTGATCCAGCACCGAGACGAAGCGGCGCAGCAGCCAGTCGGCGGCGGCGAGCCGCCCGGCGTCATCGACGCAGATCGCCGGAGACAGGCCCGGCTGCAGCCGCACGCGGACGCGCGAAGGTGCGGCGTAGGGGTCGCCCTGGATGTGGTCGACACGCAGGCGCAGGCGACCGAGGCGCCACACCCCCAGCAGGTCGCGCCACGCCGGGTAGGGCCGCCCCTCGATGCGGCGGCAGAGCTGCGCCAGGCGTTCGTGATCAGACATCGTCAGGGTCGATACCCCGTTGCGGCACGCGGCACCCGCCCACGGGACACCGCCCTGTGCCAGGATTGGGGTGCCATGATCGCCGATGCCCTCGCCGAGATCCTCGCCCTGCCGCGCACCGAGCAGCCTGCAGCGCTCCGGCGGCTGCGCGCTTCGCTCTCGTCGGCCGACGAACCCGAAGCCTGGAACTCCCGCTTCGGTCCCGGCTCGCTCTTCGACGCCTGGACCCGCAGCACCATCGTCCGTGGTCTGCACCGCGAGAACGCCGCGGTGCTGCGGCGGGAGCTATCCAGGCGCCACAGCTTCCTCGCCGTCGAGCTGGGGGGCGGCGACGGCCGCCTGTGGGCCGAAGCCCTCCCCCCCGACGCCCGGGGCGAGCTGCTGGTCATCGACCCCGAACCAGAGGTGGAGGCGCGCGTGGCCGCCCACCTCCCCGAGGGGGTGCTCCTCCGCTTCCTCCCCGCGCGCATCGAGGACCACATCGCGCGCGGCGGTGGCGTGCCCATCTGCGACGTCGTCGTCTCCAGCCTCACCCTGCACCACGTCGCGGGCCGGGACGCCCAGGAGCGCCAGGACCACGGCATCCCCGGGCCGGGCAAGCACGAGGTGCTCGAAGCCATCGCGCTCGCGCTGCGCCCCCGGGACGGCCTCTTCGTCCTCAACGAAGCCGATGTCCACTGCGAGATCGACCTGCCGGCTGGCGACCCCCTGCTTGAGGACCGCCTGCTGGACTCCTACGTCCGGCGCTGCGCCCCCGCCCTGCTCCACGACATCGCTACGCGCCCCGACGCCGACGACGACCTCCGCCGCCGCTGGGCCGCCGTCGTCCTGCACTGGTGCATCGAGCAGGTCGATCGTGCCGCATTGCCGGTCGACCAGCGCGATGTCTTCGAGCTCGACGTGCCCCGCTGGCGTGCGCTCCTGGCGTCTGCGGGGCTGTCGATCGAGCACGAGGTGTTTACCGATCGCTTCGGGCTGTTCCGGCAGTACCTGCTGCGGCCGGCCCGCCCCGACGCCCCCGGCTGAGCCTTGCGCGCCGACGACGACGACCTCTCCCTCACCTCCCTGCCACCGGAACTTCTGGAACCGGAGGAGAGCGGCGAGCTGCTCGTCCTCGACGACGTCCCGACCATCGGGCCGACGATCAGCCCCGCGGAGGGCAAGACCTGGGGATTTGCGCGGCCCAAGCCCTACCACGCGCACGTGCGGGTCCCCGGCTGGACCGGCCGCATGCGGGTCGCCCACCTCACCGACCTGCACTTCGGCAACGTCACGCCCGTCGCCCTGCAGCAGGCGGCCGTCGGCCTGGTCAACGCCAGCCGACCGGATCTGACCGTGCTGACCGGGGACTTCGTCGCCCGGGGCCTCGGCCACCTCGACCGGATGGCGGCCGTGCTCGGCAGCATCGAGGGCCGCAAGCTGGCCGTCATGGGCAACCACGACTGGTGGTCCGGCCTGGAGCGGGTTCGGCGCGCGCTGGAGCAGGCCGAGGTCGAGATCCTCGACAACCGCTGGACCGCGCACGGCAGCGGAGAGGACGCCCTGGCCATCGTGGGCATCGACGACCAGACGACCTCGCACGACGATGGCCGCACGGCCACCGTCGGGCTCGGCGGGCGCCCGGCACTGGCGCTGTCGCACAACCCCGAAGCCGCCCCCGAGCTTTGGGAGCGGGGCTGCGCCGTCGTGCTCTCCGGCCACACCCATGGTGGCCAGTTCTACGTCCAGAAGTGGACGAAGAGCCTCTACGCCTCGCTGCTCAAGGTCCGATACCTCAACGGCTGGTACCACGAAGAGCTCGGCCAGGTCTACGTCAACCCCGGCGTCGGCAGCTCGGTCCTGCCCTTCCGCTACGGGCGCCCCGCCCAGCGCGCCGTCGCGGTCCTAGACCTCGAGGGCGGCGAGCCCGCACCACCGGTCGGCGGCTGGTAGGCGCCGCCTCGCGCCACCGGTTAGCCGGCGGGCCATGCGTACCCTCATCCTCTGCCTGATCCTGGCGGCCTGCGACACGCAGACCCCCGAAGACACCACCCCCGCCGACCACGACGCCGCCAAGGCCGAGCACGAAGCCGGCAAGGCCGGACACGAAGCCGGCAGGGCCAAGGACGTGACGGAGCACGCCCGGCCCAAGTCCATCCCGGCCCCTGAAGACGTCGCAGCGCCGCCGGCCGACGCCGGAAAGACCGACAGCGGCCTGGCCTACAAGGTGCTCACGCCCGGCACCGGCACCGACCACCCCACGGCCGAAGCCACGGTGCAGGTCCACTACACCGGCTGGACCACCGACGGCGAGATGTTCGACAGCTCCGTCGTCCGCGGGCAGCCGGCCAGCTTCCCGCTGAACCGGGTCATCGCCGGCTGGACCGAGGGCCTGCAGCTGATGGTCGTCGGCGAGAAGACCCGGCTGTGGATCCCCGAAGCGCTGGCCTACCAGGGCAAGCCCGGGCGCCCCGCCGGCATGCTGGTCTTCGACGTCGAGCTGCTGGACATCAAGGAGCCGCCGGCTCCCCTCCCCGCCCCTGAAGACGTCGCCGCTGCGCCCGCCGACGCCGAGAAGACCGCCAGCGGCCTGGCCTACAAGGTGCTGCAGGCCGGCACCGGCACCGACCACCCCTCGGCCGAGAGCCGGGTCGAGGTCAACTACACAGGCTGGACGACCGACGGCAAGATGTTCGACAGCTCCGTGGTCCGCGGCCAGACCGCGACCTTCCCGCTCAACCGCGTCATCGCCGGCTGGACCGAGGGCCTGCAGCTCATGGTCGAGGGAGAGAAGGCCCGGCTGTGGATCCCCGAAGAGCTGGCCTACCAGGGCAAGCCCGGGCGCCCCGCCGGCATGCTCGTCTTCGACGTCGAGCTGATCGACATCAAGTAGGCCGCGACATCAAGCAGGCCGACATCGAGCCGGCACCGAGGTCCGCCGCGCCGGGCCGGCCTACTGGCCCTCGCGGCGTTCCCGGCGCCGTCGCTTGCGGCGCTCCTTGCGCGTCTCGCCCGGCACTGACCCAGCGTCGGTGCCGTCCGCGCTGCCCGGCTGCAGCTCGCCTCGCAAGCGGTCGATGAGGCGCAGCCGCAGGCCACCGCCACAGTCGGCGGACAGGTCGGCGTCGCTGCGGAACCAGTCGGTGACCCGGTCGTCGCAGGGGGTGGCGAAGATCCCGGTGCACGGGGGGGCCCCGGTGTCGGCGCAGACCTCGCGCTGTTCCAGGTCCTTGGGGCGACGCGGCAGGCCGCCGCTGGTGCCGGCGGCGGCCACGAAGCGCGACCAGGCGGGTAGCGCGGCCTGGGCCCCGGTCAGGCCGAGGGCCCGCCCCTTGTCGAAGCCGGCCCAGGCCACGACGACGAGGTCACCGCTGAAGCCGGCGAACCAGGCGTCGCGCCCATCGTCGGTGGTGCCAGTCTTGCCGCCGGCGCCGCGGCCGACGCCGTAGCGGGCAGCCCCCCGGCCGGTGCCCGAGGTGATGACATCCTGCAGGATGTCGCCGACCATCCAGGCCGCCTCGGGGTCGGCGACCGGGACGCGCTGCGCGTCCTCTCCCTCGACCGCCACGTCGCCGCTGCCGTCGTCGGCACCGAGCAGCAGCCGGGGCCGGACCACGCTGCCGCCGTCGACGAAGGCGGTGTAGGCGCCGGCCAGCTCGACCGGTGTCGCCGAGAACGAGCCCAGCGCCGCCGAGGGCCAGTCGGTGGCCCCGCTCAGCCCGGCCTCCAGCCAGCGCCGCTTCAGCTCGGACATCCCGACCTGCTCGGCGACGAGGACCGCCGGCACGTTGCGGCTGTGGACCAGCGCGTCTCGCAGCGACACCGGGCCGACGAAGCTGCCGTCGTAGTTGCTGGGTGCCCACAGCTTGCCGTCGACCGTGCGCTCGATGGGCGCGTCGACGACGACGCTGGCCGGCCCCAGGTCGTGGTCGGCCCGCAGCGCGAACAGCCAGGTCAGCGGCTTGACCGTGCTGCCGAGCTGGCGGCTGGCGTGCAGGGCGCGATCGAACTGGCTGCTGCCGTAGTCGCGGCCGCCGACCATGGCGACGATGGCGCCGTCGCTGGCCCGCACCGCGACCAGGGCGAGCTGCGCCCCGGCGGCGTCGGGGTGCGCCTGCGCCAGCGCCGCGCCGGCGTCGGCCACCGCCTGCTCGGCGATGCGCTGCAGGGCCGGCTGGATGGTGGTGTGCACGACGAGCCCCCGGGCGGCGACGCTCCCCTCCCCGGCCTCGGCCTCGACCGCCTCGAGGGCGGCGTCCACGGCCCAGGGCGCCCGCCGGCCCTCGGTGATGGCGTGGACCTGCAGGGGCCGCGCCTTCTCGGCGTCGGCCGTGCCCGCGTCGATCACGCCCAGCTCGGCCATGCGGCCCAGGGCGACGTCGCGGCGTTCGATGGCCGCTTCGGGGTGCTTCAGCGGCGAGTACTTGTTGGGGGCCGAGATGATGCCGGCGATCGTCGCCGCCTCTCCAAGCGACAGCCGTTCGGCCGGCTTGCCGAAGTAGGCGCGGGCGGCCTGATCGACGCCACACACCGCCGCGCCGCCCACCTGCCCCAGGTAGATCTCGTTGAGGTAGAGCTCGAGGATCTCGTCCTTGCTGCGCCGCTGCTCGAGCGCCACGGCCAACAGCGCCTCCTTCGCCTTGCGCTCGTAGCTGCGCTCCTGGGTGAGGAAGAGGTTCTTGACGGTCTGTTGGGTCAGCGTGCTGCCACCCTGCACGGTCCGCCCGGCGACGACGTTGACCAGCAGCGCCCGCGCGATGCCGAGGGGGTCGAGGCCCTCGTGCTCGCGGAAGCGGGCGTCCTCCATCGCCAGGACCGCGTCGACGACGGTTGGCGGGATCTCGGCGAGGGTGACCGGCCGGCGGGCTTCGTTTGCCGGTCCGCGGATCTCCGCCAGCTCGCTCTCCGGCAGCAAC
>CAZRFD010000227.1:0-9129 GCA_964599085.1 uncultured Enterobacterales bacterium
TTCGCGGCGCGGTCTACCTCTTCCCCGGCGGTCCGCAGGAGCGATGATCACCCGCCGGAGCGTCAATGCAACAACGGCGTGGCCCGCGCCCTCGCGCCCTCGCGCCCTCGCGCCCTCGCGCCCTCGCGGCTTGCGCCCTCGCGCCCCCGCGGGCGTCTGGGCGCTCATAAGTGGCCCGAGGTCCGAGACCTACCCCACGTTGTGAGCGCCTGCGGGTAGCGAGGCGCTCATAAGTGGCCCGAGGTCCGGGACCTACCCCACGTTGTGAGCGCCTGCGGGTAGCGAGGCGCTCATAAGTGGCCCGAGGTCCGGGACCTACCCCACGTTGTGAGCGCCACGCTGCTCGTCGTCGCCCTCGGAACGCCCCGCCGCACCTGTTGGCGCCGGGACGAAGGCGACGTCCGCCTCGCATCCAGCCCGCAGGCGGAGCTTACCCTCCACCGCCCGCGCGACGCTTGGGTCTGGCGTCGAGAGCGCGAGTCGTCGCACCGTCGGGGCCGAGTACGACAGGCCCGCGCCCTCGCGCCCTCGCGCCCCCGCGCCCCCGCGCCCTCGCGCGCTCGCGCCCTCGCGCCCCCGCGCCCTCGCGCCCTCGCGCCCTCGCGCCCTCGCGGCTTGCGCCCTCGCGCCCTCGCGGCTCGCTGCCCGCCGAGTTGCCTGTCAGAGCCCGCAGCTCCGCTCGTCGCTGGGGTAGGGGTCCCCGCCCTCTTCGACCACGTAGCCCTGGGGCCAGCGCACGTAGGCGACCTCCCAGACCTCGTTGTGGGTGAGCTGCTGGCTGTACCGGCCCGCCAGCTCGCCGGCGACGTAGATCTTGACCGTGGCCTGGGCGGTGCCGGCGCCGTTGTCCTGGAAGTAGTGGGCGCGTACGAAGTACTCACCCTCGGCCGGGGCCTGCATCAGGATGGTCTCGGGGCCGCCGTCGCCGCTGGCGTCCGCGGCCAGCAGCGGGTCGTCGCTGCCGTCGCCGAGGGTGCCCCAGTCGGGGTTTTCGTTGCACCAGCAGCAGTCGTCGTCGCGGGAGAACCAGCTCGCCGGGTCGTTGGCGACGAGGTGCAGGTCCATGTCGGCGTCGTCGGCGTCCCAGGTCAGCTCCACGTAGAGGCTGTCTTCGGGCTGGGCTTCGATGGCGTGCACGGCGACGGAGGACGCCACGCCGAGCGTGTTCTGCACCTGCAAGGCGACGACGTAGCTGCCCGACACGTCGAGCGTCATGTAGGGGGCCGACAGCGCGGTGTTGCTGATGGCGGCGACGCTGGATGCCGGCTGGTCGAGCAGGGACCAGGCGTAGGTCAGCGGCTCGTTGCCGTCGGGGTCGTAGGAGTCGGTGCCGTCGAGGATCAGCGTCTGGCCGGGGTGGGCGCTGCTGTAGGCGTCGATGACGGCGACGGGGTAGCTGTCGACGGCGCCGCCGTTGCCGGTGAAGCTGACGCTGACGGTCGGGTCGTCGGGGTCGTCGCTTGCGAGCTGCAGGCTGCCGGCGTCCCCGGCGTCGGTGGTCGGGGCGTAGGCGACCAGCACCGTGAAGCTGCCGCCGGGGTCGACGGTCTCGCCGCGCGGGTCGGTGACGAGGCTGAAGGCGCCGGACCCGTCCTGCTGGCTGTCGCTGTCGATGTGCAGGGGGGCTTCGCCGGTGTTGGCCACGGTGAACACCGCCGTCGCCGAGTCGCCGACGTCGACGGTGCCGAAGTCGAGGGCGGCCGGGTCGACGGTGATGTCGGGGCCGCCGTCGACGCCCTCTCCAGCGACGGGGACGACGACGACGGGCGCTTCGGGGTCGTTCGTCCCCATGAGCACGTTGCTGTCGAAGCTGCTGAAGTCGTCAGGAGCGAAGGAGACCAGCACGGCGGCGGAGTCGCCGGCCGCCACCTCGAGCTGTGGCGGCGTGACCGTGTAGACGCCCGTCTCACCCAGGGTGGGGTCCTCGATCGAGATCGAGCTGACGGTCAGCGGGCCGGTGCCGGCGTTGGCGACCTGGAGCTGCAGGATGCCTTCGTCACCGACGGTGACCGGGCCGAAGTCCAGGCTGCTCGGCGCGACGGCGATGTTGGGGACCAGGCGGTTGACCTGGACGTCCGAGCCGCAGGCGCTGCCGAGCAGGAGGGCGGAGATGATCGGGAGGGCGCGCAAGCGGGCTCCTACTGGCAGCGGACGTAGGGCGACTTGTAGAGGTCGGCGTCTTCTTCGACGATGTCGGCGTCGGGGAAGCTGATGTTGGCGACGTCCCAGACCTGGTACTGCGACAGCACGCGGGACCAGGTCTGCTTGAGCTCTCCGCCGACGTAGACGCTGACGGTGGCTTCGGTGTCGCCGCCGCTGTTGTCGTCGTAGTAGTGCACCCGGATGTAGTAGGTACCCGGCTGCGGATCGGCGATGTTGATGTTCTCGGGGCCGTAGCCGACGCGGTTGTCGAGGGCGAGCAGCGGGTCGTCGTCGGTGCTGCTGCCGTCGCCCCAGTCGGGGTTGGGGTTGCAGAAGCAGCAGTCGTCGGGCGAGTAGAAGTAGTTGGCCGGGTCGTCCTGGACCAGGTGCAGGTCCAGGTCGGAGTTCGCCGTGTTCCACGACAGCAGGACGTAGAGGTCTTCCGTCGGCACGGCGGCCAGTGTGTGGGAGACGACCTCGGACTGCAGGCCGATGGCGTTCTCGACCTGCAGGGCGATGGTGTAGACGCCGGCGGCGTCGATGAACAGCGACGGGGCGGCGGCGGCCGTGTCCGACAGCGCCGTCGTGCTGGCCGCGGGCTGCTCGAACAGCGTCCAGGTGTAGGTCAGCGGCGTGAAGCCGCCGGGGTCGTAGGAGCCGCTGCCGTCGAAGATGAGGGTGTCGAGGGGGGCGGCGTCGGCGGGGGCGTCGATGACGGCGACGGGCAGGTCGCCGCCGCCGTTGCCCAGCACGGCGATGTCCAGCGAGGGCTGGAGCGGGTCGTTGCTGTCGACGGTGAAGGTCGTCCAGTCGCCGTCGACGCCGGTGGGCGCGTACTCCAGCACGACGGGGAAGCTGGCGTCGGGCTGAAGCGTCTGGCCGGCGGGGTCGCTGAGCACCGAGAAGGCCCCGGCGTCGACCAGCCCGGAGCTGTCGAGCAGGGTCAGCGGGCCGGTGCCGGTGTTGGTGATGGTGAACACGTCCTGGGCGGTGTCGCCGACGGTGACCTCGCCGAAGTCCACCGACAGCTTGTCGACGCTCAGCTCGGGGACGGCGCCGTCGATTCCCTCGCCGGTGATGGGCACGGTCAGCGTGGGCTGGTCGGGGTCGTTGGACTCGATGACCAGGGAGGCGGGGTAGTCGATGTAGGTGGCGGGTTCGAAGGTGACCAGCACCGGGACGCTGCCGTCGGGGGCGATGGAGGCCGTCGGCGGCGTGACCGTGTAGACGCCGTGGGTGTCGGTGACCGAGATGGCGCTGACGTCGAGGGTGGCCCGTCCGGCGTTGATGAGCTGGATCTCCGCGGCGCCGGAGTAGGGCACGACGACGCCGCCGAAGTCGATGCTGTCGGGGGCGGCGACGGCGGTGGGGTAGAGCACCGTCAGGTCGCTGTCGGGGCCCTGGCAGGCCAGCCCGCCGACGGACAGCCCCCCGGTGGCCAGCAGCAGGGCGGCGGGTGCCATGCGGCGTGCCGCCCCATGGCGGCGTGCTGTGCGCATCCTGTCCTCCGATCTCCAGCGCGCATCATAGCCAGCGCCTGCCCGTCCCGCCCTGGCGCGCCGATGTCGCGACGGCCCGAAGCCGCGGACACCGTCTCGCCCGGCAGTCGCGCTCCGCGCAGGCTACGGTTGGCCAATGCTGCCCTCGCTGCTGCTGCTGCTTGCCGCCTGCAACCCGACCGCCTGCGTCGACGTCCCGGTCGGGGACCCGACGCAGGACGGCGACGGCTCGGCGGTGTCGGACACGGCAGCGCAGGGGGACACGGGGCCTGTGGACACCGGGCCGCCGCCGCCCTGTGACGTGCCAGAGGTGGAACCCAACAGCCCCTACAGCAACGCCCAGGATCTCCCGATGGAGCAGTGGGCCTGTGGCACCTTCTCGGACGCCGACGATCTCACGGAGATCTTCTACTTCGAGA
This sequence comes from uncultured Enterobacterales bacterium, assembly GCA_964599085.1. Classification (GTDB taxonomy): domain Bacteria; phylum Myxococcota_A; class UBA796; order UBA796; family UBA2385; genus J125. The sequence continues at coordinate 4,061 of CAZRFD010000227.1, forward strand.
ACGACCAGGCCGGCTGGCTGCGGGTGTGGGGCCGGGCCTTCGAGATCGGCAGCCTCGCAGACCTGACGCTGACGGTGGCGGCGACCGACGGCCCCTACGCGGCTACGCGCCTGGGCAACCCCACCTCGACCGACACCGACCTCATCTTCCCCGTCGACAACGACTACGGCTTCTACGTCACGCTGTCCGAGACCTTCACCCGCTCCGGTGACAGCTACCGCTGGGAGCTGATGGCCAGCCAGGTCAAGGCCCCGGTCAAGTGGACCAGCGAAGAGGGCACCGACAACGACAGCGCCACCCGCGCAGAACCCATCACGTCGGGCGACCGCCGGCTGGCCTTCATGAACTCGACGACGGACATCGACTGGTACGCGCTGGAGCTGCCCGAGGGCGGCGCGGCGGTCACCATCGACGTCGACGCCTGGTACTACGGCAGCCCCGCCGACGTGCGGGCGGAATTCTACGAACCCGACGCCAGCACGCTGTTCCGGGCCGCCAGCAGCAGCACGACCAACGGCGCCAACGACCTCGACCCGCACCTCGAACCGACCCCGACCGAGGGCGGCACCTGGTACATCAAGGTGCTGCCGGACGACTCCGGCGGGGGCGGGTCGGCCTACTGGTACGTCATCGAGGTCGACGTCGAGGGCTGAGCTGAGACCGGCACCGGGTGCCGCGCAGCATCACCCGCCGAGCATGCCCTTCTTGAGCTTGGCGTTGGCCGGGTTGGGGCCGACGTAGATGGCCCAGATGGCCTTCATGAAGTCTTCACCCTCGATGGTGCCCTTGGTCGTGCCGTTGATCGACAGCACCGTGCCGGTGCCGGGGACGTAGTCGAGCACGACCTCGTCGCCCTTGTGCACGTCGGTGAGCAGGCCCTCGAGCTTCTGCATGCGGGCGGTCAGGGCTTCTCCGCCCTCGACCTTGGCCAGACCCTCGGTGAAGGTCTCGGCCATCTGCTCGCGGGTGACCTGCTTGTAGATGAAGTGCATCACGATGCGCTTGGGGCCGGCTTCGTCGATGGCGGTGCTGCCCGAGGTCGTGCGCGATGGCAGGTAGAGCCCGCCGACGTAGACATCGATGAAGTACTTCTCGCGCAGGCCGATGCCGTTGAGCACCAGCGACTGGCCGCCGACGGTGGCGGTGTCGGGGAGGGTGACGCCCGCGAGCTCACCGGCGGCGGCGGGCTGGGACAGGAAGAGCGCGAGCACGAGGGAGCGCAGCATGGAGACCTCTTTCTTGGATTCGACGAGCGCAGCGGCCCGGCGGCGCGGGCACGGCCTTGCGCGGGCAGTCTGCCACGGGACAACCCGGCTGTGGCGAGGCGGCGTCCCAGGTCGCGGTCTCAGCGCCGGGTCAGCAGGGGTCGTTGGCGATCCCGGGGGTTCCCGGTTCTCCGCCGCTGGTCATGACCGTGGTCTGGTTGCACCAGTGGGCGCGGTTGTCGTTGTCGCCGCTGTCCAGGTAGTCGGTGTCCACGCCCAGCGCGATGGCCGGCACGTACCACTCGTCGTCGTAGTGCAGCCAGTCGATCTCGACGCCGTCGGGGCGCATCAGCACGACTTCGTCGGGGCCGTTGGCCAGGGCCAGCCCCGGCGTGTCCGGGTCGCGGAGGAACCAGCCGTCACAGGGGACGCCGCCGTTGACCGTCGGGTCCATGTCGGCGCAGAGCACGAAGTAGCTGCCCGGGTCGACGACCATGGAGCCTTCCAGCACCCAGTAGTCGTAGTCGTCGTCGCGGAAGGTGTAGCCGGCGATCTCGATGGGGTAGCCGGCGGTGTTGTACAGCTCGACCCACTCGCCGACTTCATCGGCGACGACCTGCGGGTTGATCATCATCTCGGAGAAGACCAGGTCGCCCGGTTCGGCATCGACGGGGTCGTCGGGGATCTGGTCGGCGAGGGTGACGTCGATGCTGTCGCTGCCGACCTCGCCCTCGGTGTCGGTGACGGTGAGGGTGACGTGGTGGGTGCCGTCGCTGAGCCCCTCGGCGACGACGATGGACTTGCCGTCGGCGGAGATGGCGCCGTCCAGCGGGCCGTCCAGGTCGCTGTCCCAGGTGAAGACCAGCTCGTCGGCGGGGGTCGAGGCGTCGCTGGCGGTGCCCTGGAAGGTGATGGTGGTGCCGGGCGCGAAGCTGGCGCCGTCTTCGGGGGAGGTGATGTGCACTTCCGGTGCGCCGATGGGGCCCCAGACCTCGAAGGTGGTCAGGTCGCTGCCGATGTCGCCGTCGCTGTCCTGCGCGTAGAGCCGCACCTGGTGGGGCCCGAACGTGAGGCTGTCGACGTCGAGGTCCCAGGTCGTGTGGCCGTCGGCGTCGGCGGCGCCGGTCTGGCCCTCACCCTCGTCGATCTCCCAGGTGATGAGCAGGTCCTGGGGGTCGTCCCACTCGTCGTCCACCGTGCCGAGCAGCTCGATGGGGCCGTCGCCCTGGCGTAGGACATCGCCGGGGGTGCCGAGGGTGACGATGGGGGCTTCCGGGATGCGGCTGACCCCCTGGTCGGTGTTGCACCCGAGGGTGGAGAGCAGGGTCAGGGAGGCGAGGAAGGTCGGCATGTCGCGGGGCTCCGGCCTGGCGGGGGAGGGGTCGGGACAGGGAGGGTCGCGACCGGGCGGCTGCAGGTGGGGCGGCTATCGGATCGGGGCGGGTTTCGCCCTGTGGATTTCCCGGGAAGTCACGGCCCGGTGCCGCGGGCTTTCACGACGATAGGGTGGCCGCCTCGCCACCTGGAACGCCATGGACTCCGCGCTCGCCGCCATCTTTGCCGCCCACGACCTCACCGTCGACCCCCCGGACGCTGTTCTTGCGGAGGCCCGCCGCGTCGTGCAGCAGGTGCGGCCCGATGACCCGGCGCTGACCGATCTGACGGCCCTGCCCTTCTGCACCATCGACGAGGTGGACAGCCGCGACCTCGACCAGGCGCTGTTCATCGAGGGTGCAGGCGACCAGGGCTTCGTCGTCTGGTATGCGCTGGCCGACGCCAGCGCCTTCGTCACTCCGGGCGCTGCGCTGTGGGACGACGCCCTGCAGCGCGGCGCGAGCTACTACCTGCCGGGGCTGGTGGCTCCCATGCTGCCGCGCCTGCTCAGCGAGGACCGCTGCTCGCTGTCGCCCGACGTGGACCGCCGCGCGTTGGTCTTCCGGGTGGTGCTCGACGCCGGGGGCCGCGTGCAGGACACGCGCCTGCTGCAGGCCCGCGTGCACAGCCGCGCCAAGCTCTCCTACGACGGTGTGCAGGCCTGGTATGACGGCGGCGCGGCACCCTGTCACGATCCCGCGGTGCTCGCCAGTCTGCAGCGCCTCGTCGACGTCGGTCGGCTGCGGCTGGCGCTGGCCGAGGAACGCGACGTGGTCCGCTTCCGGCGCACCGAGATCAAGGTCGAGGTAGCCAGTGAGGGAGACGATCTGGTCTTCGTCGCCCACCGCGATCTGCGCCTGCCGGTGGAGCGCTACAACGAGCAGATCTCGGTGCTGTGCAACGTCGAGGGCGCCCGCCTGCTGCGTGCCAGCCGCGCCCCGGACCTCATCCAGCCGATCTATCGGGTGCACGCGCCGCCCCAGCCCGAACGCCTCGCCGCGCTTCGGGACCAGCTCGACGCCATCGTGGCGGCACAGGGGCTCGACGCCGGGTGGCGCTGGCGGCAGGGGCAGGAGAGCCTGTCGAGCTACCTGGAGCGGCTCCCGGCGGGGCGGGTCGCCCAGGCGATCCACCGGCAGGCGATGATGTCGGCGGGGCGGGCCAGCTTCACGGCCCGGGCCGGCGAGCACCACGGGCTGGGGGCCGATGTCTACGCGCGGTTCACGGCGCCCATGCGCGAGATCGTCGGGGTCTTCCTGCACAGCGAAGCCAAGGAGCTGCTGGCGGGGCGGCCGGGCGCCGTTCCCGCGGGGGTGCCCGACGATGACGTGCTGCGCGCCAGCGTGATCGACGTGAGCAACCGCGCCCACCAGGTCCAGAAGGCATTGGATCGCGACGCCAACCGCCGGGTGCTCGACCACCTGCTGGCGGCGGATCTCGACGGCGGTGGGGAGCGCTGGCGGCGCGGCACGGTCATGGGGCTGACCCGCCGCAAGGTGCACGTGCTGCTCGACGATCCGGCGGTCGACGTCAAGCTCTACCTCCACCACCTCGAGGCCGCGGCCGGCGTGCGCCTGCGGGTCTCCGCCGATGGCGCGTCGCTGGAACCCACCCGGGGCAAGGGGCTGCGGCTCGCCGTCGGCGACGCCGTCGATGTCTGCGTGCGCGGGGTGGATCCGCGGACCGACCGCTGGCGGCTGGACTGCCGCCGGGCCTGATCAGGGCCAGCAGCGGCGGTGGTGGTCGATGATTGTGCGGGCTTCTTCCCACCACGCCGTCGGGATGTCGGTCATGGACAGCTCGTCGCCGCTGCGGTCGGGGAAGGGGCCGGTCGGGTCGAGCAGGCCGGCGATGACGTCAGCGGGGAAGAAGCTGCGGGCCTTGTCATCGCCGAGGCGCGCCGCCGATCCGATGGCGGCGATGGCGACGACGTAGGCCTGGCGCTCGGCGGTGTTGTCGGGGTCGGGCCCCTTGTCGAGGTAGAGGTTGCCGAAGCGTTGCCGGCCCCAGGCGTACAGCGCCGGTGCGTAGCCGGCGTCGGCGGCTTCCCGCAGGGCCTGCAGGCCCCAGAGGTAGTCCCAGCCGACCGGGTGCTCGCCCACCATGGAGGCGTCGATGAGGGCCTGGCCCTCGGCCATGCGGGCGGCGGGGTCGGCGGCGCCCCGGGGGCAGTCGGGTGGCAAGGCCGCAGACGTGGTGGCGGGCGTGGCCGCCGGTGCGGGGGGGGCCGTGGCCGGCTCGGACGCCGTGGCGGGACGGCTGGCGGCGAGGCTGAAGGCGACGGCGAGGAGGGCTGGCGACATGGGTGGCTCCGCGAAGGGCGAGGAGTGTAGCGCTCCGGTGCTTGTCGCGCGGGACCGTGTGGGGGGCGGTGTGTCGGTGAGCCGCGCCCTCAAGCCCCCACAAGGTGCAGGTCCCGCCCCTCCCGCCGCACTTCCTCTCTCCACAGTCGCTGCTCCCAGGTCCGGCCGGGGCGCTGGTCGAAGACGA
>CAZRFD010000228.1:0-6063 GCA_964599085.1 uncultured Enterobacterales bacterium
CAACTCAGGCTGGGCGGGGTCGTTGCTCACCAGCAGCAGCCCGCCCTCCTGATCGGCGTAGCCGTCGGCGGTGAAGCGCAGGGTGATCGTCGCGGAGTCGCCGGGCGCCACGTCGGGCACGTCGAGGTCGCCGGAGAAGCCCGCCCCCGAGTCGGTCGCCAGCGCGGCGGCCACGACGAGGGGCTCGGTGCCGACGCAGAGGTTGCTGAGCTGCAGCGTGGCGTCGACCGGCTCTCCCAGCGGGACGTCTTCCCACCGCAGCGCCGTGGCGTCCAGCACGAGCGACGGACAGTCGTCGGTGGCGCTCCCACCATCCCCGGTGTCACCGGCGGCCCCACCGTCGGTGCCGCCCGTCGAACCCTCGGCGGTGTCCCCGGCTGTGTCGCCGGAGGAGCGACAGGCAGCGGTGGAGACCGCGAGGACCAGCGACAGGCTCATCGAGAGGTGGACCGAGGTGCGCATGGGGAAGTCCGGGGGGGGGGTGCAGGAGAGGGAGGGGCCCTCCCCTGATCGAGAAGCCAGGCGGTGCACGGTCGAGCGCGCGCACGCAGCCCCTCGACGGGGCGGGTCGCACCGCGTGGACAGCGTGGCGGAGGGCAGCGTGGCGGGGGACAGCGAGGAGGGCGCCGTCCACCTGGAAGGTACGACGCCATGCACCGTGACACCACCCCCTCGCGGCGCCATGTCTGAACGCGGTCTGATCGTGGGAGATCGTGGGAGATCGGTCAATCGCTGACGGCGAGGCCGGCTGTGCAGGCGTCCGGGGGGGCGAAGACCGTGTCGGCCGAGGGGAAGGGAACGACGGGCACGACCTGCCCGGTGTCCCGACAGACCCGGAGGTTCGTCCACCCGCCGGTGCGCTGCAGGAGGGGCCGCGGGGCGGCGGTGGCGTCCAGGACGGTGAGCCGGCCATCGTCGGCGAGGACCAGGAGCCGGTCATCCCGCCACCGCAGCAGCGCGGGCGAGCCGCGGACCGTGCCCACCACGCGGGGGGGCCGGTCCGGATCCGCGTCGATCACCCAGATCCGTCCGGCTGCGTCGGTCACGGCCAGTCTAGCACCGTTAGCTTGCCAGGCGGCCTGGCCCAGTCCCGGCGCGAGGACCCGCGGCTGCCCGATGGCGGTGCCGTCGGCGCGCCACAGCCGGAGCGCTCCGTCCCGCGACCAGCTCGCCACCCGGTCGCCCGCGTCGGACCAGGCGATGCCGAGCACGGCGTCTGCCCGCTGGTCCAGGGTGGAGACGGCCCCGGAGGAGATCGCGATCCGGGCCAGCGCGCCGCTCCAGGTGCCGACCCACAGCCAGCGACCGTCGAACGAGAACGACAGCGAGGCGATGGCGTCGCCCTCCAACTCGGCGAGCTGGCTCGGAGGGCCGCCGCCGTCCTGCCAGAGCTGGAGCCCCCCCGCCGAGGTGCCGAACACTGCTAGGGCGCCGTCCCGTGACGATGCGGCGGCGGTGAAGCGACCCCCGCCCTCGATGCTGAAGCGGGCCATGCGCGCGCCGCTGGCGGCGTCGAGCAGCACACCCAGCCGGCGCTGGCGCCACAGCACCCGGCCGCTGCCGGCCGCTTGCAGGGTCGGCGCTTCGGTCGTGGCCGATGGCGGCGGCGGCTGCGCCGGTCCGTCGACGCCGAGGTGGACGGCACCGGCGGCGTCGAGCCAGGCGAGCCCGCCCTCGGCGAGCGGCGCCACGGCGGCGGCTTCCGGCAGCAACGGGGACTGACGCCGGCCGTCGAGGTCATAGAGGGCCGACCCCTCGGCCGTGCGGATGGCGACCCGGTCCCGCGAGGGGCTCACGCCGCCGACGTCGAGCACCCCGGGCACGAGCGGCCGGCCGGAGGGCCAGGCCAGCCAGTGGCGGAGGGTCCCGTCCCGACTGCCGCTCAACACGGCGCCGTCGGGCAGACCGGCCACGGCGAAGACCACGTCGTCGTGGCCGGCGAGCGACTGCAGCGACGCTGCCGTGCGCGCATCCCAGACGTGGACGAGGCCGTCGGTCCCGCCGGTGACCGCGGAGCCGCCAGCCGGACCAAGGGCCGCCGCTTCAATACGCCGGTCGGGTGGGTCGAGGCGCCCCACGGGCTCGATCTCCCCGTGCTCGTCCAGCGCCCACAGCTCGGCCCCCCGCGACCAGGTGAGCGCGCGATCGCCGGATACGAGCACCCCCGTGTCCCGACCGCTCGTGGTCTCGGCGCGATCGAGGACCGCACCGGTCGCCGGGTCGAGGCTCCACAGGCGTGCACCGGAGTCGGCCAGCACCGCGGAGGGACCGGCGGCGAGGGTGACGACCCCCTTGGGATCTCGCGCGGCATGCCAGAGGGTGAGCCCCGGCAAGCCGTCGATGGGCTGACGCGACACGGCCAGCCCGTCGGCGACCCGGCGGTCGAGGGTCTGTGGCGCAGGAGAGGTCAGGACCAGCCAGCGGTTGCCCATGGCCGTCACCGGCACGCGGGCGAGCCGCGCGGCGTCCGACGGGTCGAACACCTCGAGGACGTCGAGATCGCCGCAGAGGTTGAACAGTCGGTCTCCGCGGGGAGACCAGCGGGGCAGGTGCACGGGGCAGGAGGCGTGCACCACCGCCGCAGGCTTGCCGCTGCGCAGGTCGACGATGGGGATGGCGTCCGTGGCCTGGCCGTCGGCAGCCCTCCGCGGGTCGGGCAGGAGCTGCCAGCCGTCGGGGCTGCGCTCCAGGTTGTACGGTCGCCCCGACCCGGCCGGGAAGCGCGCCACACGCCGGCCGTCCACCAGCGACCAGGTGGCGACGGTGCCGTCGACAAGGCCCGTCGCCGCGAGCTCGCCCGTCGGCGAGGCGGCCACGGACAGCACCGGGTCTCCGGTGGGGATCACGTGGACCCGGGCGCCCGCGGCGGCCAGGTCCCAGGCGCGTGCTTCGCCGAGCCCCTCGTCCGGGTGGACAAGCTTCGCCGCCCGGAGCAGGGCCAGGGCATCCCCCGGGGCGGTCGCGGCCACGGCTTCGGCGGAGGCGCGCCAGGACTCGGCGCGGGCCCGCACGGCAGCGTGGAGGGCGGCCTGGTTGGCGTGCAGCGCCCAGGCCGCGGCGGACACGGCTGTGAACAGGAACAGCCCGATGGCGACACGGCCGGCGAGACGCCGGCGCCGGGCGAGCCGCTGCCGCAGGAAGGCGGGGCCGATGTAGGGCTGCCGCCACGCCGAGGGCGGATCGCTCCGGGCCTGCCGCAGCGCGTCGGCCAGGGTGCCGGGGGTCGGAAAGCGGCGGGTCGGATCGAGGTCCACGGCGCGGGCCAGCACGTGGCGGACCGGGTCGGGCAGGCGCAGCGTGGCCACCAGATCCTGCGGTGTCTGGATCGCGCCCCACACGGGATCGCGGCGCAGGCAGGCGAAGATGGCGACCATGCCCAGCGAGAAGACCGCGCTGCGGGGGTCGCCATCGCGCCGCTGCCGGGTCTCGGGGGCGAGGTAGGCCGAGGGCTCGCCCGCGGACACGTCGGGGTCGACGGAGGTCGCCGTGTCCGTCAACTCGACCACCGTCACGACGCCGCCCCGGTCCAGCAGGACGCCGTCAGGGTCCACGCGGAGCTGCGGGGAGTCATCGGAGCGGTGGTCGACCGGCTGGACCGTCGCCAGCCGCTGCGCGAGATCCTCGACGACGCGCAGGGCTTCGGTGGGGGCCAGCTCGCCGGCGATGACCAGCCCGCGCAGCGTGCGCCGGACCGCTGGGGCCTCGACCGAGGTGTTCCACCACACCTGGTCGCCGCCCCAGGTGCTGTCCTGCTGCGGTGGGTCCGCGGGGTGGCAGCCAGAGGCCGGGCCCAGCCCGCGCAGATCCAGCGGCGCAAGCTGGGAGCGCAGGGCCGCACAGCTCGGCGTGCGCCGGGCGGGATCCGGCTCCAGGCAGCCATCGATGGCCTGGCAGAGCGCCTCGGGAAGGTCGGGGCGCAGCGCGCGCAGGTCGACCCGGACGCCCCTGCCGCCCGCGGTGAAGGCCGGGATCCCGGCGACGAGGTGGTGCAGGATGAGCCCGAGCGCCCAGATGTCCGCGCGCGCGTCCAGCCTGTCCGGCGCGGTGAAGCGCTCCGGCGCCATGTAGCGCAAGGTGCCGATGACCTTCCCGGTCGCGGTCATGCGGGTGGCGTGCTGGTCGGACGCCCCGCGGGCCAGGCCGAAGTCGCTGACCTTGGGGCGCGGCGGGCTGCCCTGGCCGGTGTCGAGGAGGACGTTGGCCGGCTTGAGGTCGCGATGCAGGATCCCTGCGGCGTGCACGGCCGCCACGCCCGCCAGGACGCCCTCGAACAGGTCGAGGCCCTGCTGTGCTTCGAGGGAGATCAGCCGCAGCAGCTCGCCGAGGTCGGGGCCGTCCAGCCGCTCCAGGACCAGCACGGGGACGCCGCGGTGCTCGACGACCTGGTGGAGGTGCACCACGTTGGGGTGCACGATGCCCGCGAGCACCCGCCCCTCTCGCCGCATGCGGGCGCACAGCGCCGGGCTGGGGTCGCGGGGCAGCTTGAGGGCCACCCGCTCCCCGGACGGCCCGACGGCGGCGTAGACCGCCCCCATGCCGCCCGTGCCCAGAACACCCTGGACATCGAAGCCGGCGACTCGCTCACCCGGCCGGAGCATCGCCCGAGGCCCTCCGGTTGGACCGGGTCCAGCGGTGGTCAGCCCACGGCCGGGGCGCAGTGATCTCCACATCCAGACCGGGCATGGCCGCTCCCGGGCACCTACGGCTGGAACCTGGCCGCAGCACACCCGTCGGCCGAGAATAGCCCATGCGCTGCGCGATCCGGCCCCGCGAACGCCCGGAAGCCGGCGAGACCGTCCCGCTGCGCCAGCGATTGCGCTGCCGGGTGCTCAGCTCTCGTCGACCAGCTCGTCCCCCGGCAGCAGGAGCAGCTCGTAGTGGCCCTTGCCGTCGGCTTGCACGAGGTTGGGTCGGACCTGCCCGTCGCGCAGCCGGGCGCGCAGGGTGGCGAGGTTGCGGTCGAGCCGCTGGCGCAGGGAGACCGTGTTGTCCACGCCGCGCCAGAGCTGTCCGGCCAGGGCGCGCCAGTGCAGGGGGGCCGCGACCGCCGCCAGCTCGCTGACGATCCGGGCCGGAAAGCCGGCCAGCGACACGACGGGTCGGTTGTCGCGGTGGATGTGGACGGTGTCGTAGCGGGTGACGATGCACATGGGCGGGAAGAGGCCCCCGTGGGTGGAGGGGGCCTGCTGTGCGGCCGCGTCCGCCGGCAGCGAGACGAAGCTGAGCCGATGGGCCCCCGCCTGGAGCACCGTGCCCTCGGCCAGCTCGACGATGGGCTGCGTGCCAACCTGGGCCCGCCACCCGGTGCCATCGCTCCAGATCCAGGCCAGGCCGGTGGCGGTCCACGAGGGCTGCAGGACGGGGCCGTCTTCGTCGATCAGCGTGTTGATCGGGGCCTGCAGGATCTCGACCTGTCGCCCCAGTCCAGCCACGCCGAGGACCCGCTGCGGCAGCTCGACGTGATCCACGATCAGCTCCAGGCCGGGCGCGACCTCCACCCGCAGGCCCGGCTCGACGCGGACCTCTCGGGCGGGCAGGCCGGCGACCCGCAGCCCGCCCCGCAACGCCAGCAACCACAGCCCGCCCCGCCGGAGGCTGACCGCGGCGTGCATCTCGGAGATCCGCGGATCATCCAGGCACAAGGCGGCGTTGCGATGGCGGCCGACGATGTCGCCGGAGCCGAGCTGGACGCTCGCCCCCGATGGCAGCCGGAACCGGGCGTAGGCAGGTTGCATGGGCGGAACTCCGGGATGTCTGGGGACCGCTCCGCGGCACTCGAGCATAGCCGGTCGACCCGGCGGCGGACGGTGTCGATGTCTGACAGGAACCTCGGCCACCTGAGCCCGCACGACCGGGCGTCTCGAGCCACCGCCCCGGCTTGCCCCGCACCCGGCACAACCGCATGCCAAGCCGGCACATCGCGGCGTGGCGGCGTCGCGGCATCGCGGCGTCGCGGCATCGCGGCATCGCGGCGTGGCGGCCTCGCGGACTCGTGGCGCGCGAACTCGCGGTCTCGAGGCTTCGCGGACTCGTGGAGCGCGGACTCGCGGACCTCTGGTCGCT
>CAZRFD010000228.1:6163-9128 GCA_964599085.1 uncultured Enterobacterales bacterium
CATAAGTGGCCAGAGGTCCGCGACCTACCCCACGTTGTGAGCGCTCGCGGGTCGCGAGGCGCTCATAAGTGGCCAGAGGTCCGCGACCTACCCCACGTTGTGAGCGCTCGCGGGTCGCCGTCGCCCTCGGACCGCCGGATCCGACCTGCTGGCGCCGGGACGAAGGCCACGTCCGCCTCGCCGAGGTGTCCCAGCAAGGCCGCCCGGCCCACCCTCGGCAGGCGCCGACGGACGTTTCCGGCGACCCAGGTGCCGCTCACCCGCAGGCCGAGCAGGTCGGGAAGGTTGGCGGCGTCGAGGTGGGGTCGTGACCGAGGCCGTGCCGGCGGACCTGCCGGAACACCTGGTGCACGCGCTCGGAAGTCCTCGACCACCCCGCAAGGCGCGGGTGGCGCAGGCACGCGGTCGCGAAGCGACCGCCGCAGGGGTGCGCCGCGGGCGCAATGGGGGCGCGAGACCCCCTCCAGATCAGACCGATAGTGCCAGAGCCCGCAGGTTCCGGGAACCACTCGGCGGGGGCGCTCGGGGTGATCAGGAACTTGCGAGCGGAGGCACTTGTGCAGCGTGTTGCGCAGGTGCCAGTGGTCGAAGAAGTGTTCGAGGTGGCCGCGCTCGAAGCGCACGGGCAGCCGCAGTGCTCCGCTCAGCCCCACCAGCGCCCGTCGAGCCGCTTCTCGGGCCCGGTCTTCGGGCTCCAGCAGCTCGGAGTGACCATGGGTGTCCGCGCACCGGAAGGCCAGCACTCGCGCCCCCGCGCCCTCGCGGCTTCGCGCCCTCGCCCCCCCCGCGCCCCACAGTGGTGCACGTCGACCCTCCCACCAACAAGGATCGTCCGCCCTCGGCTTTCGGTGGGTCTACCCAATCATCGGCGTTCGAACTGCGGGGCGCGTGGGGATGGCTCGCTACCGGACGAGGTCCATGTCTGATGCCGGGAGGATGCGCCGACCCGGCCGGCGGGGGACAGAGCCCCTCAGCGGAGGAGCCGCACATCGAACGGGTCTCACAACGATCGTGCCTCACAAGGGAGCGGCCATGATCCTCACCAGTACCATCGTCCCACTCCTGCTCATCAACGCCTGCCAGGCCGCACCGCCCCGGTTGAGCAACGGGGACTTCGAAGAGGGTGCGGTCGGCGCCCCCCCTCCGGGCTGGGTCGTGCCGCCCGTCCTGGCGCGGAATGGCTACGAGGCGACCGTCATCTCCGCGGACGGCGCGGGTGGGGCGCAGGCCGTCGAGCTGTCCTGGTCCGGGAGCGGCGAGCGGATGGCCTACTCCAACCTGATGCAGTCCCTCGACGCCTCCGGGATCCAGGGGCAGCGTTTCGAGGTCCAGGCCCGGCTCCGCCTGGTGAGCGACGACCCCAGCGCCCGGGGCCAGATGTGGGTCCGCGTGGACACCGAAGACGATCGGATGGGCTTCTTCGACAACATGAACACCCGCCCGGTGATGGGTGACGCGTGGACCTCGGTCCGGATCCGGGGCAGCGTGGACTACGACGGCAGAGAGCTCAACATCGGCTTCATCGCCTTCGGAGACGCCCGGCTGCAGGTCGACGACGTGCGCTTCACCCTGCACAGGCCGGGCGGCGCGGCGATGGATCGAGCGACACGGCGCGCGCGCATCGACCGCCTCGTGGCGGACGTCGACGCCCGCCGCCAGGCCCTCGACGTGCCAGGGGCGGTGCTGGCCGTGGTGGTGGACGGCCAGGTGGCGCGGGTGGTCTCGATGGGGCAGGCCGTGCCGGGCCAGAACACCCCGCCCGATCCCGATGCCCACTTCCTCGCCGCGTCGGTCAGCAAGCCCGTGGCCGCGTCCGCCATCGCCACCGTGGTGGCCGACGGACTGCTGGACTGGGACACGCCGGTGCGAAGCCTGGTGCCGGAGTACCACCTGCAGGATCCGGCGCGGGCCGACGCCGTCACCATGACCGACCTGGTGGCCCACCGCGTGGGGATGGCGCGCATGGATCTGCTGTGGGAGACCGGCGTGCGAGACATCGCGCCGCTGCTGGCGGCGCAGGCGCGCGCGACGCCCATGTCCGGTCTCCGTGAAGAGCTGCGCTACGACAACATCGGCTTCACCGTCGCGGGCATGGCCGCGGCCCGAGCGGCGGACACGAGCTGGCAGGAGCTGCTGACCGAACGGGTCATCGAGCCCCTCAAGATGCGTCACACCAGCGCCGATCCGTCCGTCTGCCTGGACGACCCGGACCTGGCGCCGGGCTGGCAGGAGGGCCCGCTGGGTGACGGCTGGGAGCCAGCGGACTTCGTCGACACCACGGTGATCGCGCCTGCGGGCGGACTGTGCACCACGGTCCCCGACCTCGCCCGCTGGGTCGGGGCGCTGCAGCGCGCCGGCGGACGCTTCCTCGGTCGCGCCGACCGCGACCGCATGTGGTCTCCGCTCGAGGGTCACGGAACCTGGAGCGCGTGGGCTCGAGGCTGGCGCGTCGATAGCTGGGAGGGCGAGCGGCTGGTGCACCACGAGGGGAACCTGCCGGGTCACGGCACGGCGATCGGCCTGATGCCCGATGATGGCGTCGGCTGGGTGCTGTTCATCAACGAGATGTCCTCGCCCCTGCTCGAAGAGGTCCGCCACCTGGCGGCACGCGATCTGCTGCCGGACCCGGACCTGGACCCGATCGATCCACCAGCCGCGGGAAAGTGGCCGTACCTGCTACAAGACCTGACGCTGGAGGTCCGCGCCGATGGCGACGGCTGGCTCGCCACCCTCCCCGGTGCCCCGGAAGCGCCGCTGGTCCAGACCCTGGATGGCTGGCGCGTGCTCGGCACCGACTACTGGCTGATGAGCGGCGGGGAGGGGCCCTCCGACGCTCGAGCGGACCAGTCGGCACACAGCCCGGGGCTGGTCAGCACATCGCTGGGACTGAGCCTCCGCCCCGGTGCCCTCGACCTGCACGCCCCGCCGGACCTGGAGCCGGGCGTGGTTGAACGAGGAGATCAGA
>CAZRFD010000229.1:0-9068 GCA_964599085.1 uncultured Enterobacterales bacterium
CGAGGGCGAGGAGGGAACGTGAGCGCCCCGCTGGTAGCCCGGGACGGCGCCATCAAGGTCAACCTCACCCTCCCGGTGACGAGGCTGGGATTCGGTCCTTTCGCGTTCGACGCCATCGAGCACGCCATCGGAGCCCCCCTCGCGGACATCCTGGAGTCGCTCATGACCGGGCCGGTGTACCGCAGGCCCTCGGTCGCCGGTCCGGCCGTCGAGGTCTACCCGTTGGCCCTGCCCGACGGAGAGGGGGCCACCGTGCCCCTGGGCCAGTGGGGTGAGATCGGCTTCGCCAACCGCCGCGGGCTGCTCGTGCTCACCGTGCCCCTGGGCGCGGCCGGCTGGCTGCGGGAGAAGCTCGGGGACGCCCTGGTGCGCGGGCCGGTCGAGGGGCTCAGCCTCGACGGGACGGCGCGCGTGGCCGAGTGCTGGGTGCGGCTGCGCCCCGGGATGCGGGCGGGGTTCCCGCTGGGGGTGCTGGGGGAGGTGGGGGTCGAGGCGGGGTAGGGGCGGCCGCCGCCGGGGAGCGGCACCGTCACCGCTCCTCTCGGCGCCTCGGCGTGACCGATACCCCCGCCGTCAGGACCAGCGCCTGCCGCAGCGGCTCGTCCTCGTCTTCGCCCAGCGAGCGTTGCCACGCCGTGGCGCGACCGCTTGCCTGCAGCACGACCGACGACGACACAGTGTAGAGCGCTGTCAGCGACCCGGTCAGGACCTGGCGGCCTCCGTAGGGTGTGCCATCCCAGCTCTCCGAGGTCTCGTGGAGCACGTCGACGGTGCCCAGGAGCGCGAGCTCGGGCACGACCCGGAAGCTGGGACCCACGCTCGCCGAGACGGAGCGTGGCGCACGGTAGCCCTGGCCGTTCGCGTACACCGGCAGGCGAGCGTCCACGGATGCCCATCCACCCCATCGCCTTCCCGTCATCATCGCGATCCCCGCCACCACGGGGTCGAAGGTCCCGGAGCCGAGCTGGAAGTGCTCGTGCTCCAGGCCCCGGGCGGCGAGGGCGAAGGGGTTCTCCTCGGTCTTCCCCAGCGGAATGGTGGAGCCTGCGCCGACTCCGAGGACCAGCCCGTCGGTCGGCGTGCCGTAGCGCCACAGCATCGCCCTCCCGTCGGTCAGGCCCCACAGCACCTCGTCCCGGTGGTGGTTGTCCCCGTACGGCGGATCGTAGGGATCTCCGTCCGGGGTCGTGTAGTCGACGGTCAGCAGCCGAAGGTCGAAGGGGAGGCCGAGGGACGCCTGCCAGGACCTGCCGAGCCCGACGTTCATCGTCGAGTCCGCTCGGACCCAGTCGATGCCCTGGTGGTGTTCGTGGTCGGGGATGTCCTGCTCGGCGCAGAGCACGGGATCGACCTCCGGGCACCCGGCAGGATGATCGATGCGGACCCCGAGGTAGGTGCCGAACACGTCCAAGCGGACTCGGCCCTTGTCGAGCGTGGGGTTGACGCGGGAGCCTCCAGCCTGGAGGTTTGGGTTGCTTCAACCCGGGCAACTCGCCACGGCCGACCGGGGGACGCCGAACAGCAGGACAAGCAATGCGACCCACCAGGCGAGGGGCCTCACCGACGCTCCCGCCGCTTGTCGATCGCCTTGATGGCGGCGTCGACCTCGGAGCCCTTGTAGATGGTCCTGCCGCTGGGATCGTAGACGATGAAGTACGGGATGCCGCCGATCCACTTCAGGTGCTGTTCGACCACCGGCAGGGCGTAGGATTCTCGGGGGTCGTTGGCATCGAGCGTTATCGCTCGGACGGCGGTGTCGGCGTGCTCGTCCATGTATCGTCGCAGCGTGGCCGCAGCGGTGTGGCAGGGACCGCACCACGGCGCACCGAAGTCGATCACCGTGTACTTGTCGGCGACGAGCTGGGCCTCCAGATCGACCTCCTCGCCGCGGGAGACGACGACGACGTCATGGCCGCCGGTGTCGTCCCAAGGATCGATCCGATGGCCGGGTCGGAGTTTCGCCGGGCAGGTCTCCACGGCCTCGATGGCGCGCACGGTGTAGCCGAGTCCCGTGACCGCCTCCCGGATGCGCTCGGTGTCTCCCCCTCCGGACAGCTCCAGGCAGGCGCCGCCTACGGCGAACGAGGAGACGCTGTTCCGGACGAACGGCAACCCCTCCAGCGCAGCGGTCACGTTCTTCTGGCAGCCGTTGCAGACCATGCCGTCGATGTGGACGAGCACGCGCGCGGGCGGCGCCACCGGCTCAGCCAGAGCCGGCAGCGCCGCCATGAGAGCGAGTGGGATCAGGCGCTTCACGCGCCCGTCCCGAGGCCTTCGGCCCGCAGGGTCGAGAGGTCCGGCCCGGCCGCTTCGCAGCAGCTCGCCAGGCGGCCGTCGATGACCACGGCGGGCAGCCGGCGCACGCCGTACCCGGCCGCGAGGGCGGCCAGCGCCTCGTCACCCGAGGACAGGTCGTGGACGAGGACCTCGCAGTGCTCGCAGGCTTCGGCGAGGATGGCCTCCACCTGGGGCTGGCAGAC
The DNA here is from genome assembly GCA_964599085.1 of uncultured Enterobacterales bacterium. Taxonomy (GTDB): domain Bacteria; phylum Myxococcota_A; class UBA796; order UBA796; family UBA2385; genus J125. The sequence goes on from CAZRFD010000229.1 coordinate 2,481, forward strand.
CGGACATCCGGCGGTGAAGACTTCAATCTGGCGCTTGCTCATGGGGTGCTCCTGTGGCTCGGTGTGACCGAGCGGTCGGGCGGCCGCCTCGTTTCCGCTCATCGTGGGATACGCGCTGTCGGGGGAACGGTCGCGGGCATCAGCCCTGCTCGCCGGTCGTCCCCGAGCACAGCCCGATCCCGAGGGCGCGCAGGGTCCCCCCGTAGCCGAGCGCGCCGTCCAGCCCGTCCACGGGTCGGCCATCGACGATGAGGCGAGGACCGTCGCCCTCCACGGCGCGGATCTCGACCTCGCAGGAGGGGCAGGCGATGGCACGGACCAGTTCCAGAACCCGATCGCAGCGCTCGCACCCAGCCACCTCGAGCTCCACGGTGCGGCGGTCCGGCAGGGGCGGGCGCGTGGAGGGGTCGTCCAGGAAGCCCCGCATCGCGGTGTATCCACGGGAGACCCTGCTCTTCACCCCGGGCACGCCCGTGCCGGCGACCTCGGAAGCCTCCCGCATGGAGAGGCCCTCGTACTGGGTGAGCAGGATGGCGTCCCTCTGATCCGGGGGCAACGCGGCCAGCGCGGCCAGCACGTCTTCGCGCTCGAAGCGGTCCGGGCCCTGGCCGTCCTGGCACGCGAGGCAACGGGAATCGTCTGCCGTGCGCTCGTCGGCCGGGACCTCGCCCGCCTCGGCGCGCGTCCGAGAGCGGCGCAGGTCGTCCCACCACAGGCGGATGGCGATCTGGGCGATCCACGCTCCGAAAGGCCGTGCTGGATCGAAGCGCTCGCGCGCGTCGACCGCGCGCAGCCAGGTCCGTTGAACCACGTCCTCGCGCTCCTGTCGCGGGCAGCCGCGCTTCGCCAGGATGGCCCGGAGGCGAGGCGTGTGCCGCCGAACGAGCTCCTCCAGTGCGGCGGCATCGCCAGCGTGGAATCCTGCTGCGAGGGCGGTGTCGGAGGAGTCTCGGCTCATCTTGTTCCCGGGGTATCCGGCTGGTCGATGTCGAGGGAGACGCGTGGGCCGTGAGAACGTTTCAGCCACAGGTTCCATGCCGCGGCGACGATCAGGCTCGCGGCGCCGCTGTAGAGGAGCCACTGCACGTCGAGCAGGAAGCGGCCGAGGAGCACCGCAGCGGAGCCCACGACGGCCACCACGAGAGGTGCCCATGAGCCATGCCCACGGGCGGTCCAGGCCAGGGCAACCAGGTTGAGCGCCAGGGTCACGATGATCACGGGGCGCAGGACAGGCTCGTAGAGAACGAAGCCCAAGCCCGCCGTCGACAACAGGCTCGCGTAGGCGGCGATGCAGGCCGGACAGGTGAAGCCAGGCAGCAGCGACAAGGCGCCCGTCAGCACGCTGACGGCCGAGCTGGCAGCGACGCCGCGCTGTCCGTCGCCCACCCGTGCCGCCGTACAACGGGGACACCTGGCTCCCTGGGGTTCTGCGTGCATGTCAACGCTCCTTCCTGACGGGTTCACGGGCGTGTACGGGCGACTGCGGATCTGGTCGCCATGATCGTCAGCCAGTGCGAGCGGTCCTCCTCTTTCTCGCCCGCATCGTTTCGGGCAGCTCAATGCCCGTCCTTCCAGCCGTTTCAGGCTGTGGTCGCGACCAGGTCACTGAACGCTTGACCAGTATTCGCCCGTCAGGGTATTGGATCCTCCGATCTCCTCGGAGCCCCTGATGCCCCGCCCCCTCCCGAAGCGCCAGCAGGCTGTCTACGACGCCATCGTAGCCTACCTGCGCGAGCACGGCGTGGCCCCCTCAACCGCCGATCTCGCCCAGCAGTTCGGGATCAGCCGCACGACGGTCCACGGCCACCTCCGTGCCCTCCAGCGCAAGGGCTACCTCGGCCACAGCGAGGGCGTGGCCCGGTCCTGGCGCCCGCTCCGGGGGCAGCCCGTCCGGGTCCCGGTGGTCGGCAGCGTGGCCGCGGGCAGCCCCATCCTCGCAGCGGAGAACATCGAGGGCCACATCACCTTCGACGACGCCCGCCACGGCGAAACCCTGTTCGCCCTGCGCGTCCGCGGCGACAGCATGATCGCGGCCGGGATCCTCGACGGCGACCTGGTCGTGGTTCGGCGCCAGGACGGGGCCGAGGACGGCGATCTCGTGGTCGCCCTGGTCGACGACGAGGAGCCCACCGTCAAGAAGCTACGTCGTGACGGGGATCAGCTCCGCCTGGTCCCGATGAATCCTGCCTACGAGCCGCTCGTACTAGATGGTCGCCGAGTCCGGCTGGTCGGGAAGGTGGTCGGTCTCCGGCGGAACTACGAGGAGAACCCACCTGGAGGATAGCGGTGAAGTCGGCTGTGATGGGGGAAGAGCGACGGCTCGAACGTGGACGGCTCTTCGACGAGAACTACTGGCGGCAGGACCTACGGCTGGGGCAGTACGACGACGTGCGCGCCCTGCTCGACGACGACCCCGAGCGCCTGACCGAGGTTCGGTCCGCCTTCACCGGCAAGCGGGTGCTCCGCATCCTCACCGAAGCCCTGGGGGTGCCGGACAGGGGGCCGATCAAGAGCCTCCAGGAGCGCGTGTCCGCCCACGCCGTCGACGCGGTCCACTTCCTCCTCGTGGCCCGCTTCGCGCCCTACAAGATGTCGGCCGCCGTCTCGGATATCGCCGAGGCGACCCTGGACGCGAGCGCCTTGGACGCCTGCCGGCTCGACGAGGAGCGCTACGACCGGCTGGCCCTGCTGCTGCACCTCTACCTGCACGACCCGCAGACGCTCGTGCGGGTGCGGGGGCTCAACGCCTGGCACCGGAAGGGCGCGGCGCCGATGGTCCTCGCCGAGCGGCCTGGCGCTGCCGCTGAGCCCCTGGCGGGCTTCCTCACGGAAGCGCGGGTGACGGGCGCGCTGAATGGCGCCTCGCTGGGGCCCGGCGCCGATGGGTTGGTCTTCGAGATGGTCGTGCCCCGCCGGGGAGGCGGCCACCTTCTCTTCCTCCGCCGCAACCTCCGGCCGACCTACAACTGGAGCCGGGACGGGCGGCGCATCCACCACGGCCACGAGGAGGAGCTGATCATCTTGCACTTCCACGACGGCGGGCACCGCGTACGGATCTCGTCGACGAGCTCGGACCTGCCCCGGCGGATCGCCGACCGCCTGGCCACGGTCTACTTCGGTCAGGAGTGCCACTACGTGGACGACCGGCCCGCGGTCGAGCGGAGCCAGGTCGAGAACCTCCTCGCCGCGATCACCGACCCCGAGGACGGGCGCCTGCCCATCGTCGAGCTGCTCGTGGAGAACTGCCCGCTGGCCGGCCGCAAGCGCCTGATGCTGAGCGAGGACGACAAGGGCGACATCATCGAGGCCATCGACGACTTCGAGGCCCGCGTCGGCCCGCTGCTCGACAACATCGACGACATCGCACGCCTGAAGGTACGGTTCAACGGAAACCGGATCTCCCTGTTCTTCCCGAAGAAGAACGGCGTGCGGGTGGTGGAGTACGGCGACGGGCGGTTGGACAACAACAAGTGCGAGGCCTTCGTCGCCTTCATGCTCGACGAGTTCGGCATCGAGGTCAGGTCCACCGAGAAGAAGGGAGGCCGGCGGTGAGGGGCCGTGCGCGGCGCCGGCGGCGCTGGCCGACGCTCACCGAGCGGCTCCTCGAGGACGGCCGGACTCTCTACGACCCCGACAACGAGGAGCGCAAGGAGCTGGCTCGGCTGGAGCGCACCGGGCTGATCGCCGTCTCGTGGGGGCGCTACTTCCTCTGCGTCGACCACGCCGACGACCTGGACCTGGTCCACGCCCGGAGCCGCACCTGCAACCACAAGATCCCCCTCGTCGAGGACGCCCACCCGGACGACCCGTGCCAGCGGGAGGACGACCTGCGCTACGAGTGCGGCGGCTGCGGTCGGGTCCACTGGCCGACCCGGCGGAGGCGCATCCTCTACGACCGCGCCACCGTCTCGCTGACCCTGGATCGCGCGGGGGCCTGGCTCGACACCCTGATGCGGAAGATCGCCCCCGACCTGCACGGCCTGCGAGAGGGGGCGGTGTGGCGTCTCCAGGCGGGTGACGAGGAGGTCCACGTCTGCCTGCTCGACGCCTGCGTCGACACCCGCTTCGTGACGCGGGACTTCGCTCGCTCCAACCCGGTCCTCTACGTGGTCGCCGATCACCGGGTCCTCCGCGATCGCTTCCTCGACGCGGACTGGCTCACGGTGCTCTACCTCCACGAGCTGGCCGAGCGTGGTCTGGTCGCCCTGCGCGAGAAGCTGGACGAGCTCGCCCGGCGCGGCGGGCCGATGATGTGTCGAGAGCCGGCGGCCCCGCCCTGGTTGCCCCTGCGCTCGCCAGCACCGCGGGTCCGTCACCGGAAGCTCGGGATGCACCGGTTGGAGTTCCGCGGCGATCGGGCGTTGCTCGACGACGTGGAGGTGCTTCCTGCGGAGGCGACCGGGTTGGTCCCGGTGCTGCGCTTCCTTGCCGAGCGGCACCACGACGACGTGGTGGCCGACAAGCGGCCCGAGGACCACTGCGTCTGGTCCCCACGGGAGATCCTCGAAGACCTGGAGGAGCAGGGACAGGCCAACACCGAGGACCCGGGGACCGTGAGGCGGCAGCTCGCGCGCATCCGCCGGCAGATCCGAGCCGCCTACCGCGACGACACCGGCATCCAGATCGGCATGGACGACGTGGTGGAGAACATCCAGGGCCAGGGCTACCGGATCAACGCGGCGAAGGTGACGGTGGCCCTGCCCTGATCGGTGGTGGCGCTGCTGTCCCACCGCCCCCCGGTGCTGTCCCAGGTCTCTGCCAGCGCCCTCATCGGGGCGTCGTCAGCCTCGATCTTCGGCGGTCGACGGTCGTGGGTGGCGGCCTCGGCCCCCATCCTGCTGCCGTGGTGTCTCACCGCCCCCTGGTGGTGTCCTATGCCCGCCGCGCACCAGCGGCGAAGGTCCGAAGCGAACCCAGCGCGGCGGACCCGACGTGGCAGAGCAGGCACCGACATCGCGAGCCCAGGAGATCGAGCAGGCCATCATCGGCTCGTGCTCGGCCCTGCGCGATGCCATCGAGGCCACGCGCCGGGTGGGGCCTCGCAAGGCGGCGGTGCTCGTCCATGGGGAGACCGGCACCGGCAAGGAGCGCATGGCCCGGCTCGTCCACGAGCACAGCGGTCGGGACGGGCGCTTCCTCGCGCTGAACTGCGCAGCCCTGCCGGAGGAGATCCTGGAGTCGGAGCTGTTCGGCCATGAGAAGGGGGCCTTCACTGGCGCCCAATCGCGCAAGCGGGGGCTCTTCGAGGCGGCGGACGGGGGCACGCTCTTCCTGGACGAGGTCGGCGAGATGTCGTTGGCGCTCCAGGCCAAGCTGCTTCGTGTCCTCCAGGAGGGCCGGATCCGCCGGGTGTCCGGCACGCGGGAGATCCCCGTGGACGTGCGCCTGGTCTCGGCGACGCACCGCGACCTCCGCGTGATGGCCGAGGAGGGCGGCTTCCGCCAGGACCTGCTGTTCCGGCTGGCCCAGTACCGGATCGACCTGCCGCCCCTCCGGGAGCGGGGCCGGGACGTGGTGAAGATCGCGCGCCACCTCCTCAAGGAGGACCCGGAGCTTGCTGGCGAGCACCCCTGGCGCCTGTGCCGCGACGCGGAGCGCGTCCTGCTCGCGTACTCCTGGCCGGGCAATGTCCGCGAGCTTCGCAACGTGCTGCTCCAGGTCGTGGTGGACATGCAGGGCTCGCGGATCACGGCCCGGCACCTCCGCGCCGCGCTGCCCGCGATTCCGACCGCGCCGTCGGTGCTGGTGAGCGACGTCGACGAAGCGATCCTCGACCTGGTCCGAGCGAGGGGCGAGCTGTCGGGTGCCGAGCTTCGGTCGGCCCTTGTGGTGTCCAAGAGCGTCCTCCAGCGCCGCCTCCAGCACCTGGTGATGAGCGGGGAGCTGGAGAGGGTGGGGGCCAGCGTGGGCTGTCGCTACCGCCTGCCGCCGTGGAAGACCCTGGTGCTGGAGGGGGCGCTCGACGAGCGAGAGCTCCTGGCCTTGCGCCTGGTCACCACCGCCGGCCGGCTCACCCGGCAGATGCTGTCCGACGCCGCGGACCTGACGCCCAGGACGGCGAACCGGGTGCTCAGCAAGCTGGTCGACGCGGGCGTCCTCGTGGTGGAGGGGGGAGGGCGGTCGCGGGTGTACGTGCTCGCGCGAGGGAGGGCGGTCAGCGGTTGATGGACCCTCTCCGGGTCCTTCCCCGACGGCGCCCCTCCTCCAACAGCTCCCCGAACGCCCGAAGCTGCTCCTCGCCGTCCTTCATCCATGCGATCCGCCGCATGGCCTGCTCCGTGACCCCCGGGGGCAGGCGCTCGGGAGGCACGTCGACCTGGGCGATGATGCGCGGGTCGAGGTGCAGCAGCAGCACGAGCTGGGCCACCCGGCCGCCGCTGACACCCTCCAGCCGGCCGATCTCGGCGTAGGTGAACGCCTCGTGCTTCTCCAGCATCTCCGCGTAGCGGCGGGCCTGGGCGAAGAGGTGCTGGAGGCCCCGCCGGCGCACCCGGGTCTCGGGGCGGGCCGCCCGGCCCTTGCGTGGGGCGGGGGCCTGCTCCTCGGCGAGCAGCTTCCGGTAGCGGGCGACCTGGGCTGCCTCCGGCT
>CAZRFD010000230.1:0-9005 GCA_964599085.1 uncultured Enterobacterales bacterium
CCCGACGGCCTGCACCCGCTGCAGGACGCCTTCGTCCGCCGCAACGCCGCCCAGTGCGGCTTCTGCACCCCCGGCATGCTGATGTCGGCGGCCGCCTTCCTGGAGGCGCGTCCCCCCGGCAGCCCGCCCCCCTCCCACGACGAGACCCGCAAGGCGCTGTCGGGCAACCTGTGCCGCTGCACCGGCTACACCAAGATCCTCGACGCGGTGGCCGACGCCGCCCGGGTCATGGCGGCCCGCGACGACCAGGAGCCGGCATGAGCCTCGGAGCACGCCACGGCCGCATCGACGGCCACGCCCAGGTGACGGGCCGCGCCCGCTTCGCCGACGACATCCGGCTGCCGCGCATGCTCCACGGCCGCATCGTGCGCTCGCCGCATGCCCACGCCCGGATCCGCTCCGTCGACCTGGGACCGGCGCTGGCCCTGGACGGCGTGCTCGGCGGCATCACCGGCCAGGACATGCCGACCCCCTACGGCATCATCCCCTGGACCCGGGACGAGCACGCCCTGGCCCTCGACCGGGTTCGCTACGTCGGCGACGCCGTCGCCGCGGTCGCCGCCCTCGACGAAGCCACGGCCGCGCGCGCCGCTGCCGCCGTCGTCGTCGACTACGACCCGCTGCCGGCGGTCTTCGACCCCGAAGCCGCCCTGGCCGACGACGCGCCCCGGCTGCACGCCGCCAACAAGCGCGGCAACCTCACCAAGAAGGTCGCGCTGTCCTTTGGCGACCCCGACGCGGGCCTGGCCGGCGCCGCGCTCACGGTGGACGGCGACTACTTCTTCCAGGGCACCAGCCACGCGCCCATCGAACCGCACTGCGCCGTCGCTGACTACGACGGCCAGGGCGTGCTGACGGTGTGGTCCGCCACCCAGGTCCCCCACTACCTGCACCGCGAGCTGGCCGCGGTGCTCGGCCTGCCGGCACGGCGGATCCGGGTCGTCCAGCCGCCGGTGGGCGGGGGCTTCGGCGGCAAGTCCGAACCCTTCGACCTGGAATTCTGCGCCGCCCTCCTGGCCATGCGCACCGGCCGGCCGGTCAAGTTCCTCTACACGCGGGAAGAGGTCTTCCTGGCGCACCGCGGCCGGCACCCCACCCGCATGCGCACGACGACCGCCTTCGACGCCGACGGCCGGCTGCGCGCCCACGACGCCGACCTGCTGCTGGACGGCGGCGCCTACGCCAGCTTCGGCCTGGTGACGACCTACTATGCCGGGCAGCTCGCGCCCCTGCCCTACGCCCTGCCTGCCTACCGCTACCGCAGCCGCCGGGCCTACACCAACAAGCCCGCCTGCGGCCCCAAGCGCGGCCACGGCGCCGTCCAGCCGCGCTTCGCGCTCGAGGTGCAGCTCGACAAGGCCGCCGTCGCCCTGGGCATCGACCCCATCGCCCTGCGGCGCCGCAACTTCATCGGCGAGCAGACCCGCAGCATCAACGAGCTGCGCGTCGGCTCCATGGGGCTGTTGCAGTGCCTGTCCCTGGTGGAGGACGCCAGCGGCTGGACAGAACGCCGCGGCCGGCTGCCCCGCGGCCGCGGGCTCGGCGTGGCCTGCAGCGCCTACATCAGCGGCACGAACTACCCGATCTACCCCAACGACATGCCCCAGTCGGCGGTCCAGATCTGCGCCGACCGCAGCGGTCGCGTCCGGGTGTTCAGCGGCGCATCCGACATCGGCCAGGGCAGCAACACCATGCTCGCCGCCATCGCCGCCCAGGAGCTGGGCGTCGACCTCGCCGATGTGCGCGTGCTCGCCGCCGACACGGACCTGACGCCGGTGGATCTGGGTGCCTACAGCAGCCGCATCACGCTCATGGCCGGAAACGCCGCCGTCCACGCCGCCCGCCAGCTCGCCGACAAGGTCCGCCAAGCCGTGGCCGCCGCCTGGGACTGCCCCGCGAAGCAGGTCTCGCTGCTCCAGGGCCAGGCCATCGACCTGCGGGATCCATCGCGCGCCATCGACATGGCTGAAGCCTTCGTCCTCGCCGAATCCATGCACGGCACGCTGGGGGCCGTCGGCCACTACAACACCCCCAAGCAGGGCGTGCACGGCGACTACCGCGGCGGCACCATCGGGTCGACGCCGGCCTTCTCCGTCACCGCCCACGTCGCCGAGGTGTCGGTCGACGAGGAGACCGGCGACGTCCGGGTCGAGCGCATCTGGTGCGCCCACGACTGCGGCAAGGCCATCTCGCCCGTCCTGGTGGAGGGGCAGATCGAGGGCTCCTGCTACATGGGCTTCGCCGAAGCCATCATGGAGCACCACGAGGTCGGCCCCGACGGCCGGCTGATGGCGCCCGACCTGCTCGACTACCGGATCCCGACGAGCATGGACACGCCCACGCTGTCCTCCGCCATCGTCGAAGCAGCCGACGACAACGGCCCCTACGGCGCCAAGGAAGCCGGCGAGGGGCCGCTGCACTCGGTGATCCCCGCCATCGCCAACGCCGTCTTCGACGCCGTCGGCGTGCGCGTCGACCACCTGCCGCTGTCCCCCGAGAAGATCCTGGCCGCCCTCGACGCCCAGCACTCCACCGCCGCCAGCCCGGAAGCCGCCCGATGATGCCCCTGCCGCGCTTTGATCTCGCCCGGCCGCGCAACCTGGCTGACGCGCTGCGGCTCCTCGGCGACGCCGACGGCGACGCCGCGCTGCTGGCCGGCGGGACCGACCTCCTCGTCAACATGAAGCAGGGGATCCGCGGCCCCCGCCTGCTGGTGTCGCTGGCCGCCGTGCAGGAGCTTCGCGGCATCGAAGCCACCGCCGACGGCGGGCTGCGCATCGGCGCCGGGGAACGGCTGGCCACCGTGGCCGCCGACCCGCGGGTCCGGGCGGTCGCCACCGCCCTGGCCGACGCCGCCGGTGCCGTGGCCCATCCCCAGGCCCGCAACATGGGCACGCTCGGCGGCAACATCTGTCTCGACGTGCGCTGCCGCTACGTCAACCGCACGCCGCTGTGGCGGGGGGCGCTGGGCGGCTGCCTCAAGGCCGAGGGAGACCGCTGCCACGTCGTCCCCGGCGGGCGGCTCTGCGTGGCAGCGCTGTCCGGCGACACGGTCGCCCCCCTGGTCGCCCTGGGCGCCACGGTCGAGATCGCCAGCCCCGCCGGAAGCCGCCGCATCCCCGTGGCCGAGCTTCGAAACAAGGACGGCCGCCAGCCCCTGACCCTGGCGGCCGACGACGTCGTCGTCGCCGTCCACCTCCCCGCTCCCGCGGACCACCAGCGCAGCGCCTACCGCAAGTGGGCCGTACGCGACGCTGTCGACTTCCCCCTGGTCAGCCTCGCGGTCGTCGCCTCGCTGGACGACGCGGGCAGCCTGTCGGGGCTCCGCGTCGCCGCTGGCGTGCTCGGGCCGCGCCCCAAGCTCCTCGACAAGTTCGCCGACCTCGACGGTCGCCCCCTCACCCACGACCTCGCCGCCGAGATCGCAGCCCGGACGGTCAAGCGCATCAAGCCGCTGCCCAACGTGCTCTACGATCCCGCCCACCGCCGACGTGTCGCCGGCGTACTCCTGCGGCGACAGCTTCAAGCCTGGATCCCGAAAGAGGACTGAAACGATGGCCAAGGCCGCCGAACTCATGCACGACTGGGGCCACCCCGCCCCGGCCCCCCGAAAGCTCCGCGTCTTCGACGAGACCCTGCGCGACGGCCTGCAGGGTCCGTCGGTGATCGACCCCGAGGTCGATGACAAGCTCCGCATCGTCGAGCTGCTCGCCGCCGTGGGTGCCGACCACGTCAACATCGGCCTGCCCGGTGCCGGCCCGCGCAACCTCGGCCACACCCGGGCCATGGCGCACCACCTCGTCGACCAGAAGCTGTCCATCGCCCCGGCCTGTGCTGCCCGGACGGTCGTCGCCGACATCGCGCCCATCGCCCAGGTCAGCCAGGAAGCCGGCATCGCCATCGAGGTGATGACCTTCCTCGGCACCAGCCCCATCCGCCGCTACGTCGAGAACTGGGACGAAGACCGGCTGCTGTCCTACAGCAGCGACGCCATCCGCTTCGCCGTCTCCGAGGGACTGCCGGTCACGTTTGTGACCGAGGACACGATCCGCAGCCAGCCCGCCCTCCTCGACAAGCTGTTCCGCAACGCCATCGACCTGGGCGTCAACGGCCTCTGCCTGTGCGACACGGCCGGCTCGGCGACGCCCGCCGCCGTGCGCAACCTGGTCTCGTGGGCCCGGAAGCTCATCGACGACACCGGCGCCGATGTCCGCATCGACTGGCACGGCCACAACGACCGGGACCTGGCGCTGGCCAACAGCCTCGCCGCCGCCGAAGCCGGGGCCGACCGGCTGCACGGCACGGTGCTCGGCGTGGGCGAACGCGTCGGCAACACCGCGCTCGACGCCCTGATGGTCAACCTGCGGCTGCTCGGGGAGATCGACGCCGATCTGACCGCCCTGCCCGACCTCGCGAAGACCGTCAGCGACGCGCTCGGCTGGACGATCCCCGCCAACCACCCGGTGCTCGGCGCCGACGCCTTCCGCACGGCGACCGGCGTGCACGCCTCCGCCCTGGTGAAGGCCCGCAAGACCGGCGACGAGGAGATCACCGACCTGGTCTACAGCGGCGTGCCTGCGGGCATGGTCGGTCGCCACCAGATCGTCGAGATCGGCCCCATGAGCGGGCTGTCCAACGTGCGGTGGTGGATGAGCGGCCACGGCATGACGCCGGACGACGCAGCCGGAAAGGCCGTGCTTGCCGCCGCCAAGCGGTCGGACCGCGTGCTGACCGACGACGAGATCGCCGGGATCATCCAGCGCAGCCGCGTCGGCGCATGACCGACCCGGCGCAGACGCCCACCCCCGCAGCCCTCGCCGAACGCGTCGAGCGCCTGCGGCAGGCCCTGGGCACGGTCGTCGTCGGCCAGGCCGACGCCCTCGACGAAGTCCTCGCCGCCCTGCTGGCCCACGGCCACGTCCTGCTGGAGGGGGTCCCGGGGCTGGCCAAGACGCTGCTGGCACGCACGCTGGCGCGGGTGCTCGGGCTGTCCTACGCCCGCATCCAGTTCACCCCGGATCTGATGCCCTCGGACATCGTCGGCACCAGCATCTTCGACTTCCAGAAGGGCGAGTTCCGGGTGCAGCGGGGCCCGGTCTTCACCCAGGTGCTGCTCGCCGACGAGATCAACCGCACCCCGCCGAAGACCCAGGCCGCCCTGCTGGAAGCCATGGAGGAACGGCAGGTCACCATCGACGGCACGACGCAGCCCCTGCAGGCGCCCTTCTTCGTCATCGCCACCCAGAACCCGCTGGACCACGAGGGCACCTACCCCCTGCCCGAAGCCCAGCTCGACCGCTTCCTCGTCAAGGTGGTGCTCGACTACCCGGCCCCAGACGACGAGCTGGAGGTCTACCGCCGCTACCTGGACGGCCAGCTCGGGCTGACCGCGCGGGACGCCGACGTGCCCGTCGTCTTCGGCCCGGGAGAGCTGGCCGCCTTCCAGCGGGCGCTGCTCGCCGTCCACGTCGAAGACAAGGTGCTGACCTGGGTCCACGCCATCGTCGCCGCGACGCGGCAGAGCCCGGCGCTCTCCGCCGGGGCCAGCCCGCGCGCGGGCCTCGCACTGCTCGCTGCCAGCCGCGCCTGGGCGGCGATGGAGGGGCGGGACTTCGTCATCCCCGACGACGTCAAGCGCATGGCCGTGCCGGTGCTCCGGCACCGCCTGCTGCCCACCCCGGAGAGCGAGCTGGAGGGGCGCACGCCGCAGGCCATCCTCGCAGCGATCCTCCAGGGGCTCGAAGTCCCGCGGTGAGGGCCGCGCAGACCACGCCCGCGCGGTCGACCTCCGCGCCGACCGGGTCCACCGCAGGCGGCGCCACCGTGATGGATGGTGGCCCCCTCGCCCTGCCCATGCCCTCGGGGCGCGCGTTCGCGCTGCTGGGCCTGGTGACCCTGCTCGGCATCTTCGGCTTCGTCACGCCGTGGCTGTCGTGGCTGGCGCTGGGCTTCGACGCGCTCGTCGTGCTGCTGGTGCTGTGGGACGGGGCGAAGGCCCGCGCCATCGGCCTCACCGCGCAGCGCAGGCTGCCCCGGGTCGCGCGCCAGGCAGAGCAGACCGAAGCCGTGCTGGTCTTGCAGACCGACGCCGCGCACCCGGTCCGGCTGCACCTGCGCGAGGTCCTGGCACCCGAGCTGGTCACTCGACCCATGGATGTCCACCTCGACCTGCCCGCCGGCGGACGCGTCGAGCACCGCCTGTCGCTGCTGCCTCGACTGCGAGGTCGTGCGGTCCTGGCGCCCATGACGGTCCGGGTCATGGGCCCGTCGGGGCTGGCGTGGACCCAGCGCAGCCTCGCCCTGAGCGACACGCTGCGGGTCCACCCCCGCGCCCGACTCGACGGAGAGGCCGGCCTGCTGCTGCGTCACGCCCTGCAGCGGCGCACCGGCGCCAACCCGGTGCACCGGCGGGGCTTCAGCACCGAGCTGTACGCGCTGCGCGAGTACCTGCCTGGCGACCAGCTCCGCAGCATCCACTGGAAGGCCTCGGCCCGGCTGCGCCGGCCCGTCACCCGGGAAGACGCCTGGGAACAGCACCAGCACCTCGTCCTCCTCGTCGACTGCGGCCGCCCCATGGCGGCCCTGTCCGGCGCACGCATCGAGGCGGAGGGCGCCGACGACGTGCCCCTCAGCAAGCTGGATCTGACGCTCGGCCTGGTGCTCAACCTCGTCCGCATCGCATCCGCACACAACGACAGCGCCACGGTGGTGCTCTTCTCCAAGGAGATCCGCCGCGTCGTGCGCATCGACCGCCGCACCCGCAGCTTCGCCCCGGTCTTCCAGGCGGTGCACGACGTCCGCGCCGACCTCGACGAGCCCGACTACGTCGGGGTCGCCCACTGGACCGCGCGCACGGTGCCGCGCCAGTCGCTGGTGCTGCTGTGCTCCTCGGTCATCGATCTCGCGGGCGCCGAGCAGCTTGCCACCGCCCTGCGGGGCCTCGCCCGGCGGCACCGGCCGCTGTTGGTCGACCTCCAGGACCCCGGGCTCGTACAGCACGCCACCAGCGTGCCCCACGACGTCGAGGGCGCCTACGCCAAGACCTCGGCGCTGTCCCTGCTCCACGCCAACCGCAGCCTGACGCGCCGACTCGCCGCGGCCGGCGTCGACGTGCTGAGCGCGCCGGCCTCCCAGCTCCCGCTGTCCCTGCTGCAGCGCTACCTCGACCTGAAGGCGCGAAGGCGGGCCTGACGCATCAGCTCGCGACGCTCACGCCCACGCCGGCACGGCCAGCGCGTCCCGCATGCGCGCTTCGTAGGCGGCGGCGGGTTCCGCCCAGGACCAGTCCCGGGCCATGCCGCGCCGCATCAGCCCGCCGAAGGCGTCGGGCCAGTGGCGGTAGGTGTAGAGCGCATCGCCCAGGGCGCGCACGAGATCGCCGCCGTCCCCGGCGGTGAAGCGCCAGCCCTGACCGCTGCCAGCGACGGGATCGTAGGACTGCACCGTGTCGACAAGGCCCCCGGTCGACGCGACCACCGGCACCGTGCCGTAGCGCATGGCCTGGAGCTGGGTGAGGCCGCAGGGTTCGAAGCGCGACGGGACCACCAGCACGTCGGCGCCGGCCGTCACCCGGTGGGCGAGGGCCGCGGAGAAGCCGATCCACGGCTTGATCCGGTCGTCGGCGACGTCGCGCAGGCGCTGCTCCAGCGCCGGGTCCCCCGACCCCAGGACGACGAGCTGGGCCCCCTGCTGCCGCAGCCAGGGCACGGCCGACAGCAGCAGGTCGATCCCCTTCTGGGCGTCGAGGCGACCGACGAAGGCCACCAGCGGCGTCGCCGCATCGACGGCCAGACCCAGCTCCCGCTGAAGGGCGGCCTTGCACGCGGCCTTGCCCGACAGGTCGTCGGCATCGTAGGTCGACACGAGGTGCGGATCGTGACGCGGATCCCAGGCGTCCGTGTCCAGGCCATTGCGGATCCCGTCGAGCACCGGGCCCCGCTGCCGCAGCAGCCCGTCCAGGCCGCAGCCCAGCCACGGCTGCTGGATCTCGGCGGCGTAGGTGGGAGAGACGGTCACGACGCGATCCGCCGCCATGATCCCGCCCTTGAGGAAGTTGACGTCGCCGCCCATGTCCAGCGTCGGCCACCACCGCGCTTCGAGGTCGAGGCCCGCGAAGCGGTCCGGTCCGAAGACCCCCTGGTGGGCGAGGTTGTGGATGGCGAGCAGCGAACGGGACCGCGCGAGGCGCCCGTGGTGCCGGTAGCGGGCCGCGAGGTAGACCGGCACGAGGGCGGCGTGCCAGTCGTGCGCCAGGAAGATCGTGTCGGCGCCGTCTTCGGGCAGGGGCAGACCGAGCAGGGAGACCGCTTCGATGGCCGCCCGCGACAGCAGGGCGAAGCGCACCTCGTTGTCGCCGTAGACGCCCTGTTCGTCGCCGTACACCCCGCCCCGCGACAGCGAGGGGTGGTCGATGAAGACGCGGTCGACCCCGTCGATGTGGGCGTGGAAGCAACGCACCTCGTGCTCGGCGCCAAACAGCCCGAAGCGCGCCGTGCGCTGGGTGTCCCAGGCGATGTCGTAGGGCTGGTAGCGGGGCGCGACGCCGATGACCCGATGACCACGCGCGGCGAGCGCCGCTGGCAGGGCCGCCGCCACGTCGGCCAGCCCGCCGACCTTGGACCAGGGCGTCACCTCGGCCGAGACGCTGACGATGGTGAGGGGAGCGGGACCGGGCATGGGTACCTCCGGAGTGGGGAGCGGGCTAACCGAGGACGCGGACCGCCACCGTGCCGTGCCCGGAGCCGACGTGACCGACGCACGCTCGGCTCCATCGATGACCCGGAGGGCAACCGGATCGAGCTGGCCGCCCGGCGCGGGGCTGCCCCGCCGGAGACACCACCGCCAGCGGTGGGCGGCTGAGGGGGGGATGGCGCCGGCCGCCGTTGCCCCGCGGCCCGCAGCATCACCAGTGACGCCGAGGCAGCAGGCCGAAAACCCGGGCGGCTGCCGGAGACACACGCAGTGACGGTCGCCCAGTCCGGCCGCCACGAGTTGCCGAAGTCGCG
>CAZRFD010000231.1:0-8990 GCA_964599085.1 uncultured Enterobacterales bacterium
GGGCTGTCGATCGTCCGTGCGGTCGCCGACGCCCACGGAGCGACCATCCGGGTCTCGAGCACGCCAGGCAAGGGATCGGTGTTTTGGGTGTCCATGCCCCGGATCTGACGGTGACGTGGGCGCGTCCGGCGCCGGTCACGCCGCTACCCGCCCGCCGCTACCCGCCCGCCGCGTCGCCGGCCGCGTCCGGCAGGCTGACGTCCATGCCCCGCTGCAGGCGGGCTCGGCGCAGGACGCGGTCGCCCGGCAGGCGGAGCCAGGCGGCGTCGAGGACGGCGGTGGCTTCGTCCGGCAGGCCCGCGGTCTCCAGCGCGTCGGTGGCGGCGACGATGACCTCGGGCTCGTCGGGGAAGCCGACGATGGCGTCGCGGGACGCGGCCTCGGCGCCGGCCAGCCGGTAGTCGGCGAAGACGCGCAGGATGCCCACGGCGATGCGAGGCTGGTCCGGCGCGATGTTCCGGGCGTGCTCGAAGGCGGTCAGCGCTTCCTGGGGCTCGCCGGCCCGGTACAGCGCCTCGCCGAGCGCTGTCGCCGGCTCCCAGGAGCGCGGGTGGATGGCGGCCTTGCGCCGGGCCTCGGCCAGCTCCGGAGGATCGGCGAGGGTGACGGAGCGCAGCACACGTTCGGCGAGGGGCGCCTGCCGATCGGCCTGCTCCTCGAGGACCTGCAGGGCCACGCGGTGCTCGAACACGCCACGCGCCAACACGAGCGCCGTGAGGTGCTGGGCTTCGTCGGACAGCTCGAAGCGCAGCTCGATCAGCCAGGCGTCCCAGCCGTCCACCCGCAGCGACTCCCGGCGCAGCACTTCCGGGTCGCGACCGCCGCTGGCCACCCGCTCGACGAGCTTGTCAGCCGCTTCCGCGGCGGTCAGCGGGCGCGGGTGCACGGTGGTCGCCGCGGACAGGTTGGCCTGCAGGGTCGGCGAGAACCACCCGCGATCGCCGGTGAAGGTCCAGCCCTCCTTCCAGTAGGCCGGGCGGCTGAGCGTCCAGCCATCGTCTTCGACGGAGGTCAGCGGCAGCAGCCGCGGTCCCACGACGTAGACGGCGGCGGCGAGGCCGACGAGCGCTGCCACCAGGGCGAGGCGCACGGCGCGGTTGCGCCGGCGGAAGCGGTGGAACACGTCGGGTTCCAGCACCGTCATGATGACGCCGCCCCCGACGAGGCCACCGAGGTGGCTCCAGTTGTCGGTGCCCTCGCTCGCCAGCCCCGACAGCAGCGAGTAGCCGATGTACCAGGCGAGCGCGCCGCCGAAGTACTTGCGGGCCGACGCGGGGATCCCCTCCCAGTACTTCCAGCCGACGACGACCCCGGCCGCCAGCAGCCCGAAGACGCCGCCCGATGCCCCCAGGCTGGGCCGGTCCATGGACATCAGCATGCTGAGCAGCCCACCCGAGAACACGCTGCCGAAGTAGACCAGCAGCAGGTTGCTTCGGCCAACGGCCCGCTCCAGGTGGTAGCCCGTGTACACCAGGAACAGCATGTTGAAGAGCAGGTGGGGGAACCAGATGTGCAGCAGGCCGTAGCTCAGCAGCCGCCACACCTCGCCCTGCTCGAGGATGGCCGGCGCCCAGTTCGTGAAGTCCTGCTGCAGCCAGGACTCGGCGCCGGGCGCCCACGACGCCAGGTAGATGCGGAGCTGCACGCCGACCAGGATGGCGGTGACGATGGGCAGCCCCGGCTGGGTGAGGTTGCGCCGGAAGGCCATGGCGTCGGGGTCGGCGAGCGCCTGGAACAGCTCCAGCTCGCCGGCCGGGCGGAACTCGTCGCCGGTGACCAGCTCGAAGCGGATCGGCGTGCTGGCATGGACGTCGCCCTCGATGATGCGAGCTTCCAGCTCTTCGTAGGTCATGCGCTGCACGTGACCGCGTCGCTTGACCTCGATCAGCACGACAAGGACTCCTGGGGGCTCACTGCATCATCGCCTGGAACATGCGGGCGAGGTGCCAGAAGGGCGTCAGGCCCACGGCGATGGCGCCCAGCTCCATGAGCAGCCAGCCGCCGCGGGCCTCCTTCCGGGCGCGCCACAGGCCGACGCCGAAGACCGCGGCTCCCAGCACCATGGCCAGCCCGGGGAAGGGCGCGCTGGGCGGCTCGGGCTCGGTGTTGCCCGTGTAGATGGCGAGGCCCATGACGAAGTAGGGGCCGACCGAGGTCGTCACCAGCGCACCGAGGATGCCGGCCGACAGCATGCTGACGATGGTGGAGACGGCGAAGATGCGGCTGAGCGCCTTGCGGAAGGCGCGGGTCTGGTCGGAGCCATGGGGCACAGCGTCACTCACCGGGAGGCTCGGCCGAGCTGCCCACGAGCCGGGTCGACCGTGAGGGTGTGCATGCGGGCTCCAACTGCGGGTCTTGGTCGCAGACCACGGCAGGGTAGCGCTGGTTCCGGCGGTGGGCGAGCCGGTGGCAGGGCAGGGGCGCCCAGGCCCGATAGGACGAGGACATGGACGGCACACAGCTCCCCTCCCTGCAGACCGCGGTGCCCGGGCCGATCTCCCAGGCCTGGGTGGACCGCCTCGCCCGCCACGAGTGCCCGGCGATCACGGCGCGCCGCGCCCGCCGGGCCGCGGCCCTGGGCGCGGCCTCCGACGATCCCATCGTGTGGGCAGGGGCGCGGGGGGCCAACGTCGAAGACGTCGACGGCAACATCTTCGTCGACCTGACCGCCGGCTTCGGGGTCGCCGCCCCCGGCCACGCCGCCCCGCCGGTGGTGGCCGCCATGCACGCCCAGGCGGACACGCTGCTGCACGCCATGGGGGACGCCTTCCCCGACCCGCGGCGCATCGAGCTGCTCGAGCGCCTCGCCGACCTGACCGGCCTGGACCGGGCGATCCTGGGGTCGTCCGGCAGCGACGCGGTCGAAGCGGCGCTGAAGACCGCCCGGGTGGCGTCGAGGCGCACCGGCGTCGTGGCCTTCGACCGCGGCTACCACGGCCTGCCCTACGGGGCGCTCGCCGCCTCCGACTACAAGGCCGACGCCTTCCGGACCCCGTTCTCCGGCCAGCTCGGCCCGCACGTCCGGCACCTCGACTTCGGCGGCACCCTGCCGCGCGCCGACTGGTTCAAGGCCAACCACATCGGCGCAGTCATCGTCGAGCCCATCCAGGGCCGGGGCGGGGTGCGCGTGCCGCCGGCGGGCTGGCTGACCTCCTTGCGGCAGCGCTGCGACGACGCCGGCAGCGTCCTCATCTTCGACGAGATCTACACGGGCTTCGGTCGCACGGGCCCCCGCTTCGCCTTCCAGGAAGAAGGCGTACGGCCCGACCTGCTCTGCGTCGGCAAGGGCATGGCCGGCGGCTACCCGATCAGCGCCTGCATCGGGACGGCGGCCGTCATGGACGCCTGGGGCGCCAGCCAGGGCGAAGCGCTCCACACCCAGACCTTCCTCGGCAACCCCGTCGGCTGCGCCATGGCGCTGGCCAGCATCACCGAGCTGGAGCGCCTGCGGCAGGAGGTCCCCGCGACCAGCGCCTGGCTCCAGGCCGAGCTGCGGCAGCGGGGCCTGCCGGTCCGCGGGCGGGGTCTGCTGCTCGGGGTCGGCTTCCCCACCGGCCCCGACGCCCTCGCCGTCAGCCGCGGCCTGCTCCAGCGGGGCTACATCGCGCTGCCCGCCGGCGAAGCGCGTGCCGATGACGACCCCCGGGACGCCGTGGTCCTCGCGCTCACCCCGCCGCTGTGCATCACCGAAGCCCAGCTCCGCGGCTTCCTCTCCGCTCTCGACGAGGTGCGCGCGTGAGCACCTCCGACCCGCTCCTCTCCGACCCCCTCCACCCCGACCCCCTCCACCCCGCCCTCATCCACGAGGCGCTGGCGGCGTTCATCGCCCGCGACGAGGGCGACTTCGACGCCCTCGCCCTCGCCCTGTACCGCTGGCAGCGAGCCCACAACCCCGCCTACGACGCCATCTGCGCAGAACCGGTCGACCGGGCCCGCCGCTGGCAGGACATCCCGGCCGTGCCCGTCGGGCTGTTCCGCGACCTGCCACTGACCAGCTTTCCGGCGGACCAGGCCCGGATCTGCTTCCGCACCAGCGGGACGACCGCCGGCCGCCGCGGCACGCACCGGGCGCTCGACACCGCGCTCTACGACCTCGGCGCCCGCCGCCACGCCGAATTCGTGCTCGGCCCGCTGCCCCACGCCGGGGTGGCGCTGGTCCCCTACAGCGACGACAGCAGCCTGGGCCACATGTGCCGCAGCTTCGTGCCGTCCATGCCGACCTTCTTCACGGCCGCCCGCGGGCTGGACGCGGCGGGGGCCTGGCGGGCGCTGGCCGCGGCCACGGACGCCCTGTTCGTGCCCGGCACCAGCTTCGCCTTCGACGCGTTGCTGCAGGCGCCGCACGTGTGCACGCCGCTGCCCGAGGGCAGCGTCGTCATGGTCACCGGCGGCAGCAAGGGCCACACCCTGAGCGTCTCCGAGGAAGCGCTGCGCGACCGGATCCGGGCGGCCCTGCCCGGCGCCCGGGTCGTCGGCGAGTACGGCATGACCGAGCTGAGCAGCCAGCTCTGGGCCGATCCCTGGGGGGCGCCCTACCGGCCGCCGGCCTGGCTCGGGGTCAAGGCCGTCGACCCCGCCACCGGCGCGCTGCTGCCCGCGGGACAGGCCGGGCTGCTCAGCTTCGTCGACCTCGCCAACCGCTGGAGCGTGCTGGCCATCGAGACGCAGGACCTGGGCATCGTCCACGAC
The DNA here is from genome assembly GCA_964599085.1 of uncultured Enterobacterales bacterium. Classification (GTDB taxonomy): domain Bacteria; phylum Myxococcota_A; class UBA796; order UBA796; family UBA2385; genus J125. The sequence continues at coordinate 4,690 of CAZRFD010000231.1, forward strand.
GACGGCGGCGTCACGCTGCACGGGCGGCTGGCGGGCGCGCCGGCCCGGGGCTGCTCGCTGTCGGTCGAGGAGGCGCTGCAGCGGGTCGCGGAGCGGCGAGGATGAGGCCACCGCGCGAGGTGCTGCGGGCCCGCGCCGTACGGCGGGCACTGGACCGGCTGCCGGCGCTGCCGCCATCGGCCCTGGCACCGGACCTGCACCCGACGATGGTGGCCCACAGTCTGGCGTTGGCGCTGGGTCCGCTGACGGTGGAGGCACTGTCCGAGGCCGCCGCGGCGCAGCCCGCGCGCGACCGGGTCGACAGCGTCGGGATCGTCGTAGCGCAGGGAGTGTTCACCAGCCCCTTCGAGTGGGCGGCGCTGTACGCGACCGCGGGGCTGCGGGTCCACCTCAAGGCCCCGAGCGCAGCTCCCGACGCGTGCCTCGCCCTCGCCGACGCCCTCGCCGCCGAGGGCCTGCCGGTGACCGCCACCACGGACCGCGACCTGTCCGGTCTCGACGCGCTCGTCGTCTTCGGCGACGACGCCACCGGTGCGCAGCTCCGCGGAGCCTGGCCCGACGCTCGCCTCACCTGCTTCGGCCACCGCGTGAGCGTCGCGCTGGTCGAGGTGCCCGAAGACGCCGAGGAACGACAGCGGCTCGCGCACGCGCTGGCGCTGGACTCCGCCGCCTACGACAGCCGCGGCTGCATGGCGCCGACCGCGGTGTTCGCCGGCGGCGACCTGGACGCCCTGGGGATGGACCTCCACGCCGCGCTCAGCACGCTGGCCACCACGCTCCCCCGCGCTCCCCTCGACGCCAGCCTCGGTCCGGAGTGGCGGCGACGCCTGGGCCTCGCCCGCGCGCTGGGCCGCGCATGGGGAGGCACCGACCACGCCGTGCTGCGACTCCCCGCGGACCACTACCTGCCGGCCGCGCTGCCGCGCATGCTGCCGCTGCACCCGCTCGATCTCGACGTCGTGGAGGGCGTGCCCCTGTCCAGCGCCGCCGCCACCGCCGGCCTGCTGGACCTCGCCGCCGCCCTCGCCCCGCGCGTCTGCGCGCCGGGTCAGCTCCAGGCGCCCGCCTTCCCCCGCCTCCACGACGGTGTCGACATGCTGGGCTGCGTGCTCCGGTAGCATCGCGCCGTGTCCACCCCCGCCCGCCACGACTGCCTGCTGCTGCTGGCCCTCGGCGCCGTCGCCACCGGGCTGGCGGCGTGGCTCGCACTCGGCCCGCTCGAGGGCGTCGCCCACGTCTCCGACGAGGTCGCCTACACGCTGCAGGCGAAGCTCTTCGCCGCCGGCATGCGCACCGGCCCGCCCGCGGACCAGCCGAGCATGCTGCTGTACCCCTTCTGGCAGACGACGCCGCGGTCCTCTGCCGTGTTCCCACCGGGGTGGCCTGCGCTGCTGGCCGTCGGCGTGCGACTCGGCGCGCCCTGGCTGGTCAACGCCGCGCTCGCCGGCACGCTGCCGACGCTGTCCTGGCTGCTGGCCCGCGCCTGGGAGCGCCCCCTCGTCGAGGCCCGTACTGCGGCGCTGGTCGCCGCGCTGTCGCCGGGCGTCGTGCTCCTGGCCGGGTCGCGCATGGCCCACACCTCGGTCCTCGTCGCCCTGGCCACCGCCCTCGTCGTCGCCGAGCGACGCCGCGACGGCCCGCTGCCCTGGCTCCTCGGGGGCGTCGGCCTCGCAACCGTGGTCCTCGCCCGCCCGTTCGACGCCGCGCTGCTCGGCGGCCCGCTCATCGCCCTGGGGCTGGTCCGGGGGCGGCAGCGCGCCTGGTCCTGGGTGCTCCTGCCCGGCGTCGCCGCCACCCTGGTCCTCCTCGACAACCACGCGCTGACCGGCTCGGCCACGACCTTCCCCGTCGGCCCCTGGTACGACGCCTGGGTCGCCGACACCGGGCACCCGCCGGGCTGCAACCGCCTGGGCTTCGGCGCAGACATCGGCTGCCACCTCACCCTCGGGTCGTGGGGCCACACGCCCGCCAAGGCCGCCGCCATCGCCGCGGACACGCTGACCCAGCTCGACCGGCACCTGCTGGGGCTGCCCGGGGGCCTCGTGCTGGCCGCCATCGGGGCCGCCCGCAGCCGCCGCCTGTGGGTCCCGGCGGCCGCCCTGGTGCTCGTGGTCGGCGGCTACGCCCTGTACTGGTCCCCCGGCCAGGTCTTCGGGGCTCGCTTCTACCACCCACTCTACGCCGTGCTGCCCGTGCTGGTCGCCGCCGCGGCGGGGGCTCTCCCCACGCGCCTGCGGGCGTGGCTGCCGGGCCTGGTGCTGGTGGTCACCGCCGGCATCGGCCTGCGTCGCATCAGCGTCGACCTCCAGACGCCCTACTGGTGCGGCGATGGCGCCGCCTCGGCCCTGCTCGACGACGCGCTGGGGGCAGCGGGCGGCGGACCCGAGGGCGTCGTGCTCGTCCGCAGCCGCGGCGAACGCGACGTGTCCTGGCCCTGGCTCGGCGTCGATCACTTCACCTGCGACCCGCTCCTGGAGAGCGGCGACCTCATCCAGCGCACCGACCCGACCCGCACGTCCGGAGGAATCCAGGTGCGCCACGCCCCGCCCGACGCGCAGGTCGACGCCTACCTCGACCGCTACCACCCGGGGGCGGCGGCCTGGCTGCTGCTCCACGACGTCGAGTCCGACCGGCAGGAGCTGCGGCGGCTGCGGTGAGCGGCGCGCAATCCCCAGGGCGGATCGAACGCCGGAGGCTCCCCGGAGCCGGGCCCGCTCGATCCCCGAGGCGGATCCAGTGCCGGGGGCTCCCGCGAGCCCGCCCGCTCGATCCCCGAGGCGGATCCAGTGCCGGGGGCTCCCGCGAGCCTGGCCCGCTCGATCCCCGAGGCGGATCCAGTGCCCGCGGTCAAGGAACCGCGACCTGGGCAATCGGGGACTCAGCATCCCCGAGCCACCGCTGGAACAAGGTGATCTGGCGTAGAGCGGACCAACACACGTCATCGGGAACTTCCACACGTCCCTGCGCCCTTGCGATCCGTCGGTCGACACCACACGCTCGCGCCAGTTCGACGGTCGGGAACCCCGCCGCTTGGCCGATCCGGAGAGCCGCGGCACGGGCCTGAACCGCTGCGCGGGTCCGACCCTGCGGATCTGCGGGCGCCGTCGCACGACGACAAGCGGCCACGAGGGCCGACGCCCCAACATCACGAACGACATCCAGGTCAGCCGGACGCAACTGGTCCAGAGCGATCCCCACCATCGCAGCGATGTCTTCATCACGCACGCGCGGCAGCGCCTCGGTCAGCGCATCGCGCATCCGAGCCCCGGGGAGCACGCGCGCACCGAGCAGGTCCCAAAGACACGACCCCTCCCACCACGCAGCCCCGCAACTCAACCCATGGTGGAGTGGCTGCGTGACCAGGTACCGCAGCAGCCACTCCATGTGCGACCGGCCGTTGACAGGCTTGACGTGGGGGGGAGCCAGGTCCGTCACCGATAGTGGACGCAGCGCAAACAGCAGATTGCGAGCCATTGTAGGGCCACCACGAGCGTCCACGAGGACCACGATGTGCACGTGGTCGTCGACAATGCAGAACAACACGATCCGCCTGCCCGCCACCCGCGCCAAGGCGTGCAAGGCACGCCGACGTAGCGAGGCTGAAGGAAACAAGCTCCCGCGCCGTTCTGCCGAGATCGTGACGTGAACCAACTCCATGACGAGTGACCTCCCTGGTTCAACACCCTATGGCGAAGCCCCAACGCAACAAGGGCAACTTTTGTCCGAATCGTTTCGCACCGCATGCGGATTCGACACCCCCAAGCCCTCCGAACCCCATCAGTTACGCATAATACGCGCAGTACCACCGATAGACGAACTGAAAGCACACCTGTACAGGATGAGAATTCTGAACCACGAAATCAACCCCGTTGCCAGAATTACCGTTCGGGGCCACAGCAAGTCGTCGGCCGGTCGCCTCGAGGGCGGATCCAGGGCCGGGGGCTCCCGCGAGCCTGGCCCGCCCGATCCCCCAGGCGGATCCAGGGCCGGGGGCTCCCGCGAGCCTGGCCCGCTCGATCCCCCAGGCGGATCCAGGGCCGGGGGCTCCCGCGAGCCTGGCCCGCCCGATCCCCCAGGGGGATCCAGGGCCCGGGGGCTCCCGCGAGCCTGGCCCGCCGCCAACGCTCGCAGTCAGCGCTGGCTCACACCCCGCCGCCGACGCTCGCGGTCAGCGCTGGCTCAAACCCCGCCGCCAACGCTCGCGGTCAGCGCTGGCTCACACCCCGCCGCCGACGCGCACCCCGCCGCTTGCGCCTACGCCCAGCGCAGCCTCAGGCCCCGCCCCGCCGCCGACGCGCACC
>CAZRFD010000232.1:0-69 GCA_964599085.1 uncultured Enterobacterales bacterium
TCGTGCCGCCATCGGTCGTGCCGCCATCGGTCGTGCCGCCATCGGTCGTGCCGCCATCGGTCGTGCCGC
>CAZRFD010000232.1:169-8849 GCA_964599085.1 uncultured Enterobacterales bacterium
CGCTGGAACCGGAGTCGCCGTTCTTGTCGCCACAAGCCAGGGCGAGGAGGGGGAGAAGAGCGAGAGTCGTCAGGGTCATCGGTGGATCCTCGGGGGCGAGGTCGTGCACGGCCTCGCCCGGGTGCGGAGTGACATCGGCGACAATTTGCCAGCGAGTCACGACTTGTCATGGAAGAGTGGTGCGCAGAGATCGAACACATCGGGAGACCGAATGGCGCTGCGCGGCGAGCTGCTCCTAATCTGCCTCACGACGACGCTGGTCGCCTGCGGCGAAGAGACCGGCGACACCGCCGGCGTCAGCACCTGCGATCTGCTCGACGACGCCAGCATCGTGCTGGCTGGCCCCGATGTCCCCAGCGCGCCGCTCATCCAGCCCGACAGCGGTCACCTCATCCAGCTCAACGCTGGCGAGTCCAGCTTCGTCCAGGTCCAGGTGGCCGAGGGCGGCCTCTTCGACGTGATGCTCAACCGGCGCAACGTGCTCCGCGCGGTCCTGCTCGACGGCGACCCCGTCGATCTCCCTGCGGGCCAGCCCGTCAGCGACTGCCCCGAGACCCTGCCGGCCACCTACGAGCTGGACCTCCCCGACCCGGGCCACTACACGCTCACCCTCGGCCCGGTGGACGCTGACGATGTGTGGCTGATGGTGCAGACCATCGGGCCGTCCCAGGCCAGCCCCTCGCACTGACGCGGGGGCCCTTCAGGGCAGCAGGGCCGCCACCTCACGCGCCAACAGGGCGTGCCCGACCGCGTCAGGGTGGCAGCCGTCGAGCGTGTCGCCGTCGTAGGCGATCACGGCCGCCCCGTCCTCGCGCTGCAGGCGGCGGAGCTGCTCGCGGTACTCGCCCCGCTCGCAGATCCCGACGAGCACGACGCGCGCGTCTGGCGCCAGGCTTGCGATGCGGCGCAGGGCATCGGCGTAGGACAGCGGGTTGACGCGCGGCTGCAGGTCGCCGCGCCGCAGCGCCCCAGCGGCCAGCCACAGGCGGACCGGCTGCAGCAGGTCACGCAACCGGGCGACGAGCTGCAGCCCCGAGAGCGCGAAGGAGACGCGCCCGCGGGCACCCCGCCGCGCTGCCAGGGCCGCGGCGTCCGTCGTGTCGGTCATGTGGCCGTCGTTGGCGCCGAAGCCCAGCAGCAGCATGTCGGGCGCCAGCTCCACCAGCTCCTGCTTGGCGAGGGCGAGCCCCTGGACGGCGCTGTAGCCGGGGACGGCCAGGTTGAAGGTCTCGGCGGGCAGGCCCGCCACAAAGACCGCGTCATCGTCCACGCCCCAGCCGAAGACCGAGGAGTCGCCCAGGGCGACGACTCGCAACGCACCCGTGGGGCCGTCGGGATCCACGCGCCGACCGCGGGCGTCCGTGTGGAGTCGCCAGGGCGCGGCACCGGGCACCAGACCCGGCCCGCCCGCCGCGAGCGCGAGATCCGACCGCACGCGCCACAGCAGCAGCCGATCGCGCTGAAACACCGTCCACGCCCGGTCGAGGAAGTCGTCGAGGTCCACGCTCTCGCGCAGCGCTTCCGCTCCGTCGGCACCGTGCAGGGCGAACAGGTCGAGGCGAGAGCCGGGCAACGGTGCGAGCGCGCGCAGCCCGAGCTCGACCACCAGCAGGATGCCGAGGCCCAGCAGGAGGGCCCCGCCGCGGACCGCGAGGCGTCGACGCATCCAGGGACTCTACCCCCGACGCGCCGACGTCGATCCCATCAGGGCGCCTCCAGCCCGGCCGCGCGCTCCTGCCAGCCCTCCGGCGGGGCCTTGGCCCACGCCGCCCACAGGCCGTCGCTGTCCGGCGCAGCCATGGGGTCGTAGGCGGGGGCGCTGTCACCCGCCACGGCCGTGAGACGATCGTGCGCCTCCATGCGGATGAAGGGGGCGTCAACCTGGGTGAGCGCCGCCAGGGCCTGCAGGCCCTCGACGTCGCCGGCCCTGGCCTGGTCGACCGCCGTTCCCAGCAGGGTCAGGGGGTCGGCGTCCGCAGCCGGGGCCGACGCCTCGGCAGGCAAGGCATCGTCGGCGTGGGCTTCACCCACGGCGTCGTGGCCGCGGTCGTGGTGGTGCTCCTCGACCGGCGCGAGGCCGAAGCCCCACAGCACGACCGCCACGAGCGCCGAGATCCCGGCGATCTTGCCGGCCTGCAGGCCGGGCGAGGTCGCCCGACGCACGCTGACCACCACCAGCGACAGCGCCAAAGCCGCGCCCAGCAGGGCGACGATGATCGGCCCGGTGCTGTGCTCGTAGCTGATGGCGACGCCAGCGACGCTGGCCAGCGTCGCCAGGCCGTAGCCGATGAACAGGCGGCCGCCGATGCTGGTGGCGAAGAGCCGACCGACCACGGCCGGGATGACCAGGAAGCTGAACACCAGCAGGACGCCGACGATGCTCACGATGGCCGTGAGCACCGCGCCGAAGCTCATGTAGAAGATCAGATCGTAGAGCCCGACCCGCATCCCCGAGGCCGCCGCCTGCTCAGCGTCCAGGCTGATGGCCAGGAACTGCTTGCGCAGCAGCAGGTGCACGACGCCGACCACCGCGATGACCGCGGCCGCCGTCCCCACCTCGCCCCACTGCACCCACACGATGTTGCCCACCATCAGGTGCTGCACCTTCTCGGCGCCGTGCGGGTCGCTGGCCAGCTCGATGAGCAACACCCCGAGGGCCGCGCTCACCGCGTAGCAGATGCCGATGATCCCCTCCTGCGGGACACGATCCTCGAACTGCCGGAGGCTGGCGAAGGCCACCGAGCCGAACATCGTGAACAGCAGGCTGAGCAGCAGGGTAATGGGCTCGTCCGCGTCGTGTCCCAGGTACACCGCGTAGGTCGCGCCCAGGGCCGCGATCTGCGCCAGCGCCAGGTCGACGAAGATGACCCCGCGCTGCAGGACGTGCAGCCCGAACCAGCCGAGCGCCGCCACGGTGACGAGGCAGACGACGACCGGCGCCAGCATCCATGACAGCTCGGTCACTGCAGCAGCCCGTCCACGAGGGTGTCGATGAACGCGAAGTAGTCGGTGGCCGCCGGCACACCGCCCACATCACCGGGGATCACCACGACCGATGCGCCCGTGTCGGCGGCCAGCGCCTGGGCGATGCGGTCGTTGTAGTAGCTGGTGATGCCGATCTCCTTGCAGCCCTGGGCCTTCATGGCCTGGGCCAGCTCATCCTTGTGGGCCGCCGAGGGCGACACACCGGGGCGGTCCTCGATGGTGCCGACGTGATCGACACCGAAGCGATCGATGAAGTAGGGCCAGCTCTGGTGGTAGAACACGATCTTCTTGCCGCGCTGTGCCTTGCCCAGCCAGCCGCCCAGCCGACTGGTCAGCCCCTTGGCGTCGAGGAACTCCATGAGCCGGCCCGAGCGCGCCAGCTTCTCGAGGCTGGCGCCCCCCATGAAGCCGACGAGATCGGCACCGAAGAGGCGCTCATACACCTCCGCACGGAAGGCCTTGGCCCGCTCGCTGTAGGCGGCGGCATTGGCCGGGTCGACCCGGCCGAGGCCGGCAGCGATGTTGTCGGCGGCGATGATGGCGTTGAGCGGGTCGGTCCACACATGGGGGTTGCCGTCGGGGTGCAGATCGCCCTTGGCTCGGGTGAGCTCGGTGGGGACTTCCAGGCGGGGGACACCCTCGGACACCTTGACGTAGCCGGCCGCGCCCGACCGGATGTTGGGGTTGCCCGCACCATCGAGCAGGCGCTCCGACCAAAGCTCGAGGTTGAGCCCGACCTCTGCGTACAGATCAGCCTTGCTCACCTTGGCCATGAGCGCCGGTGTGGGCGACAGGTAGTGCGGGTCTTCAGTTCCTCGGGCGAGCACGGTGACGTTGGCGTCGGGTGCGAGGCGGGTCGCGATGTCGCCGATCCACGGCAGGGTGGCGACCACCTCGAGCGCGTGGGCGGGGAGCGACACCGTCGCCAGCAGGAGAGCGAAGAGGGGAAGGAGGATGCGCGTGCGGATCATCGGTTCACCCAGTACGGCTCGACGGGGTGCGAGCCCCAGACGAAGGTGAGCTGTGCGTTGGCCGTGACCTGGTCCAGATCGGTGGTCGCGCCGACGCGCAGGCGGAGGAATTCGGTCGTGTAGTAGGAGAGGTAGCCGGCGTATTGCCAGTCACTGTCGAGCTGATCGACGCGCAGCCCGATGTAGAGCGGCCGCGTCGGCTGGAGCTGCAGCGTGCTGGTCCAGCCCATGGGACCCGCCGTGTCGCCCTGGGCGTCCGGAGCGTGCACGCCGCGGAAGCCCTCGGCCATGAGCACGACGCTGTGCCACGAGTCCTTGCGCCAGCGGAGCATGACGTCGGCGCCGTCCTTGCGGTCCTGGGAGAGCCCTGAGCTGCTGACGCCGAGGCCCAGCTCGACCTGGCCGAAGTCGCCGAAGTACTCGGCGCGCCCGAGCCAGCCTGGCGTGGCGTCCTGACGGGCCGGGTCGAAGACATCCCCCGAGGTCACAGCGCCGGTCAGCGAGAGCGCCACCGACCAAGGGTTCGGGACCCGCCAGTCGACGACCCCCGCCACGTCGGCCATGCCCTCTTCGCCGAGCACGCCCGCGAAGGCCAGCGGAGCGTCGGGCCAGGGCCAGTCGTGGGGGTGCATGCGGTTGGTGAGACCGAAGGGCAGCTTCTGCTGCCCCACCCGCGCCGACAGGCCCCCCGGCAGGTTGACGAGGTCGATGTAGACCTCCTCGGGGCTCACACCGAAGCTGGCGGCCTCGGCGTCATCGCCCTCGGAAGCCTCCTCTCCGACGCCGCTGAGATCCGGAGGCTCCTGCTCCATGGCGACGACGGCGACCGCCTTGGCGAAGGGGTCGACGTCCGCCCGGATGTCCATCTCGAAGCTCCGCAGCCAAGGGCCGGAGCCGGGCATGACACCCCCGCTGTCGACGCCCACGGTCGTGAACAGGTCTCCGAAGGCGGTGATCTTCGGGTTGAACACGTTCGGCGCCGCGTGACCCGCGGGTGCGGCCGGCAGAGGCGCGGCGGTGTCGAGGGTCGGCTCGTCACCGAGAAAGGCGGCGATCTCGGCGTCGAGGTCGGGCGGCACTTCGTCTGCGGGAGGGGGAGGAGGAGGGAGCGGGGCCGGCGCGGCGGAGGTGTCGTCGCTGTCGCCCGCGGTGTCCGTGTCATCGGTGGGAGCGTCAGTGGAGGTGGCGGTGCTGGAGGCACTGCCGGCGTCCGCGGGCTCGTCGGCCCGCGCCACGAGGGGCATGAGCAGCACGAGGGCTGCCAGGGTGGGATGCATGGTGTCCTGCGAGAGGTGTGCGTGAAGGCGGGCGCACCGGGGTCATCCCGGGTGCGCGGTCGTCGGCTTCAGGCGCAGGACGGTGGAGAGGTCTTGGGTGCGTAGGACAGGGCCGGTGGGCCGCGCGGTGCCGCAGTCAACAACAGGACGGCTTCGGCCAGGGCGGGGCCCTGGGCGGCGAGCGCGTGGCCAGTCACCGCCGAAGCGGACGCCAGCCCGTGGTCGATGGTGCAGTGCTGGTCGTGGCGGTCGAGGTGCCCGGGGACGGCGACCGGGTCGTGGTGCGACTGGTGGGCGGCCGGACCGGCGTCCGCCAGCTCGATCAGCTCACCGTGTTCGACACAGCGGACATGGTGGACCGCCGTCTGGTGGGCGCGCACCAGCATCGGCGCCATCGCCACCGAGAGCGCCGCAGCGACGGCGATCAGGGTGCGCAGGAGCCGGTCGAGCTTGGGGGGCACCGCGCCAAGCTACGCGGCCGGCCGTCACCCGTCAACGACGGCGCAGCGGTGTGCACGACAAATCTGCAGGCGGATCCCCCCCCCTCACTCCGTGGTCATCGCCACATCGTCGATGTCGACGGTCCCGCTCGACGCGGTCAGGGTCAGGCGGGTGTGGAAGACCGGGCGCTCGCCACCGACCGGCGCCGTCGCAGACCACGAGAACTGCTGCCACTCCGACGACAAGGACTCCGTCCACGACTCGGTCTGGAGGGGCGTGCTCCACATGTCCTGGTCGCGGAAGTCGATGGTGACCGTCGCCTCGTCGCCGTCGGCCGCTCCACGCAGCCAGGCGGTCACCGTCACCACACTGCCGTCCTCCGCTGGGTTTGGCTGATGCGAAGACGCCCCGGTGGCCAGCCGGAGGAAGGCGTCTCCACCGTGTGCCGAGGCGCTGTCGACCACGCGGCTCACGCCATCGTCGTCGAGGTAGCGCCACCCGTAGCCCCCAAACGGCGCCACCTCTTCGAAGCCGCCGTTGGCGACATCGCCGCCCTGACCGAAGCCGCTGACCACGTCCAGCGCGCCGGGCTCCCAGCCCAGCGTGTCCTGGAGGTGTGTCGCGAGCGCCGCCGCCATGCCGGCGTGGTCGGTCTCACAGCCGTGCCACTGCTCGAAGAACCACGGGAAGGTCGCCACGGACATGTCGGGATCGCCCCGCGCCGCGACCACCTCGTCGGTGTAGTTCGCCGGCTCGTCGGAGTCCCAGCCGCGGGCGTTGTAGACCACGATGTGGGCGTCGGGGTAGGACGCGCGCATGTCGTCGAGGAGCACCCCGTAGTCGGCGCGGATCGCAGACTCCGCCCGCCCGACGTCGTTGGCGCCGATGTTGAGCACGACCACGTCGGGCGGAAACTCGGTGAGGTCGTAGACCGAGTCTGCGTCGAGCCGATCGAGCCGGTCGCAGAAGCCGTCCAGCGAGCCGATGGTCGCACCGCCCACGGAGATGTTCTGGTAGTCGGCGTCGAACATCCGGGCGACGTCACCGGCGTAGGTGAAGTGGCTGCCGACCACGTCCCAGGTCTGGGCGTTGCGTTCGCTCTCCAGCGACGTGCCCTCCAGGTTGCTGTCCCCGTAGAAGACGATGCGCCGGGACGGCGCCGGCGCCGGGTCGACAGGCTCACCGAGGACCTCGAAGCCGTACAGCACCGACAAGGTGCCCGCGTAGGTCTCCTTGACGAGCCGCACGTCGTGTTCGCCGGCATCGAGCCCCTCGGCCAGCGTGTAGGTGGCCCGCTCGCTGCCCACGGGGAACTTGACCGAGCCCGCATCATCGCCGTCGATGATCGCCCGGAAGTACTCGGTCGCCCTACCCACGGACAGGTCGACCGACAGCGCCGTGCCCGAGAAGCGCAGGGTCGCGCTGGCGCCCTGCCAGCCGACCCGGGGCGCCGTCGGGTCACCCTGGTCCCAGCGCCCGACGTAGCGGACGCGAGTGTCGTCGGCGGAGATGCTCGCCCACGTCAACGACGCGCCCCCATCACCAGCCCCGCCGTCGGCGGATCCACCATCGTCGGCGCCACCATCCGTGGCACCACCGTCGGCCGCACCCCCGTCGACGAGCCCGCCATCCGCGCCCCCTCCACCGCCGCCACTGCCACCACTGTCTCCTCCACCCGTGGGAGAGCAGGACGCGAGCATGACGACGAGCAGGCAAAGTTCGGTGATCATCGCGAGACGATAGCCTTGTCCCCAGCCATCGACAGGGACCCCGTCCCAGGGAGTCGCCCGTGCCCTACGGCGTGCCCACCACGGAAGCCGATCTCGCGGCGCTGGCCGACGCCCAGTCCGTCTGCTTCAACGCCCCCCTCCCCGACGTGCGAGGGCGCTGGTGGGGCATCTCCGGGCTCGACAAGCTCCGGGTGCTGCGCCGCGACGGAGCAGTCGTCGGCGGCCTCCTCGACATCCCCATGGGCACCTTCATCGGCGGTCGCTCCGTCCCCACGCATGGCGTGGCGGGCGTGGCCATCGCACCACAAGCCCGCGGGCACGGCGCCGCCACCGAGCTGATGCAGCGCTACCTCGCAGAGCTGCGCGCCCGCGGCGTCGCCCTCAGCTCGCTGTACGCATCGACCGCCGCGCTGTACCGCGGCGTCGGCTACGGATCGGCCGGGACCCACTTCCGCCATGCGCTCCCCCATGCGGCGCTCCAGGGCAGCCGCGACCTGCCCGTCCGCCGCCTCGGCGCCGACGACCACGCCGAGCTGCGTGCGCTCTACCACGACATCGCGCGCACCCGGCCCGGCTGGCTGGATCGCGGCCCCTACATCTGGCAGCGCATCTTCTCGGACTACCGGGGCCGGACGCTGGCCTACGGCGTCGACGTCGACGGCCACCTCGACGCCTACGTCGTCTACCGCCAGACAGAGAACCCGGGCGGCCGCTACGATCTCGAGCTGTCCGACCTGCAGGCGCGCAGCGCTCCCGCCGCTCGGCGGCTGCTGGGCCTGCTCGCCAGCCACGGCACCATGATCCAGCAGCTTCGGTGGCAGGGCGCTGTCCTCGACCCGGTCCTCGACCTGCTGCCCGAGCGGCGCTGGAGCACCCGACTGTATGAAGCCTGGATGCTGCGCATCGTCGACCTGCCCGCCGCCATTGCCGCGCGCGGGTGGTCCCCCGTGGTGACCGCCACGATCGACCTGGACGTGTACGACGCGGCCCTCCCCGACAACGGCGGCCGCTGGCGCCTGGAGGTCGAGGGGGGCCAGGCAGCCCTCCACCGCGGAGGATCCGGCCGCGTGCAGGTGGACGCCGCCATCCTCGCCGGCATCTACACCGGCTTCGTGAACCCCTGGACCGCGGCCCACCAGGGCCGCCTGCGCGGGGAAGCCGCCGCGATCGAGGTCCTCGCCGGCATCTTCGCCGGCCCCGCCCCCGAGCTCATCGACAGCTTCTGACGGATCTTCCCCCCATTTGTATGGATTTTATTGCGCGGAAGCATCGTGAA
>CAZRFD010000233.1:0-8849 GCA_964599085.1 uncultured Enterobacterales bacterium
AAGGGGGCGTCAGGACGAGGAGGCGCGTCGTGGTTGAGGCTGGTCATGGATGGAACCGAGACTACCGAGTCCTGATGACTCTAACAGCATTCACGCCTTTTGTTCGAAATGGTTCTCCGGAGATCGGACATGTTATGTCCTTATGTAAACCCTCCACGTCTGGCAATTCCGTATAGCACCGCCTCCGGCCGCTGAGGCCCCACCGCGCACAGACCAGGGCCGGGGCTGGCGAGCGCGACGTCATGTACCCACGAGACCCGCCGAGGCCATCCGGATCGCCGCCAGGCCGGGCGCTTCGACGCGCTCTCCGCCCCCGCTTCGCACATCCGTCACGCACTCCTGCGTTACGCTCGGCCGGACCCGGAGCACCCCCATGTCCAGCACCGCCACCGGCCCGCTGCAGGAGCTGGGCCTCACCCGCAGCGAAGCGCTGGCCTACCTTACACTGCTAGAAGCCGAAGAGGTGGCCGGCCTGACCGGCTACGAGGTCTCGGCCCGGTCGGGGGTCCCCCGCAGCGCGGTCTACACCGTGCTCTCCCGCCTCGAAGCGCTGGGCGCCTGCTTCCACTCCGGCGAGGGGCCGGCCCGCTACCTCGCCACGGATCCGACCCGCTTCCTGCAGCACCTGCGGGCGACCTCGGAAGCGCGCCTCGCCGAAGCCGCGGAACAGCTCGCCCGCGTCCCGAAGCGCTCGCGCCCCGAACCGGTCTGGGCGTTGAGCGGCTACGACGAAGTGTTGCAGGAAGCCGGCCGCCTGCTGGCCTCGGCCACGCAGAGCGTGTTGATCAGCGCCTGGGTCCGCGAGCTGGACGCGCTGTCGACCGCGCTGTCGGCCTGCGCCGCCCGGCCGGGCCTGCACCGCGTCCTGCACTGCCCCGACCTTGGTGATCGCCTGGTCCCAGGCTTCTCGGCGTGGACCGAGCCGCTGGGCGCCGACCCCGCCAAGGCCGGCTGGTCCCACAAGCTCATCGTCGTCGTCGACGGCCGCGACGCCTTGATCGGCGGGGCCGAGCCCAGCGCTGACAACGACAGCGTGCGGACGAGCAACCGCTCCCTCGTGGATCTCGCGACCAACCACGTGATCCTCGACATCACGCGCATCGCGTCAGCCTCGGGGCGCTCTTGTGACGCCGACGTCGCGCCGATGATGCGGCCCTACCTGGGTCCCGGTGCCGCGGGGGGCGGTCCGGCCGCGCGGTAGATTGGGGGCACGCGCAACCCCGACGAGTTGCGCGGCACGAGGGTTCCCCTCCGGGAAGTTCCCATGAGCGCTGCAGCAGCCGAAGGCCGGCTCCGGGTCCAGGGCGTCGTCGAGGGTGACGACGTTGGCCCCGTGTTCTGGGCCCGCTGGCGGCGCTCGGGGACCGCGGACCGTGACGTGCTGGTGCAGGTCCTCGACCCGGACCGCCTCCCCGCGGATGCCGTCGCGGCGCGGCTCGCCGACGAGGTCCCCCGCCTCGCCCGGCTCGAAGGGCACGGCGGTCTGGTCATCGAGCGACTCCTCCCGGTCGAGGGGCGGCAGGCCCTGCTCCGCCGGGCGGTCCCCGCCGTCGACCTCGCCACCATCCTGGCCGACCAGGAGCTGACGCCGGGCCTGGCCCTGGCCATCGGCGCGGGCGTCGCACGGGCGCTGGCCGCAGCCCACGGCCTGCCGCGCGGCGGCGCGCTGGCCCACGGTGCCCTCGACGTGCACAAGGTCCAGATCACGCTGACCGGCGAGGTGCTGGTGACGGGCTTCGGTGTGGCCGTGGCCCGCTTCGCGGTGGAGGGGGTCCGGATCACGGCCGCCGACGATGTCGACCCGAACGCGCCACCGGAGGGTCGGGCCGCGGGGCCGACCCCCGCCGCCGACATCTACGCACTGGGCTGCGTCGTCCTGGCCGCCATGGACCGCTTCCTGGACGGCCCGCCGGCCGACGCGCCCGCGGCCCACCTCGCCCGCCTCGACGCCGTGCTCCACCCCCTCGCCGCGCGCCTGCAAGGGGAGCTGGCCTTGCTCCCCGACCTGCTGGCGGTGCTGCTGTCCTTCGATCCGGCGGACCGCCCGACGGCTGCGGACTGTGCGGAAGCCCTGGCGGCGCTGGCTGAGCACGACGAGGGCGCGACGCTGTCGGCCTGGGCTTCCGAGGTGCTGCCGCCGCTGCTCGCCGCGCGTGACAGCGCGGCCCGCGCCCTGGCAGCGGAGCGCGGCGTGTTCGGGCTGGACCTCGCCATCGACCCGCCCCCGGCGCGCCCCGAGCCGGCCGCGAGCAGTCTGCACAGCTCGCTCCCGGAGATCCGCTGGGACGACGACCCCACGGAGTCCACCTGGGACGACGTCACCATGCCGACCGAGCCGGGGGATGCGCTTGCGCCCGGCCTGGCTGCACCCGCTGCTGAAGCTCCCGCCGCCGAGCCGTCGGGCCCGGTCGAGGTCGTCCCCCCACCGCCCGACGGGCTGCCTCGCACGGCCCCCCACCCGGTCACGGTGCCCCCGCCCGAGTCCACGGTGCCCGCCCTGACACCGCGGACACCCTCGACCGGTGCCCGCGCGCTCCCCCGGATGCTCCTCGTCATCCTGGGCGTCGGCGTGCTGGCTGGCGGGCTGCTCGGCGTGGCGCTCGTGCTGTTCCTCGGCCAGCAACAGGCGGAGTCTCCCCCCGCACGTGAGATCTCTGATGTGCGCCTCGCACCCGACATCGAAGACCTCGTCGAGGGTGTCGAGGTCGACGAGACGCTGCGGACCGCGCCAGCGCCCGCTGCGGCTCCGGTCACGGTCGGCCTGGAGGGTGACGCCGACGCCGTCTTCCTGGTGTCGGACGAGCGGCGCTACAAGCTGCCCAGCCCCGTGCCTGCGGGGAGTTGGCGCATCGAAGCCGGCTTCGGTGGCGCCCCTCCGGCTCCGCAGGGCACCCTGCTGCTGCAGGCCGGCGACGCCCTGGTCATCGAGTGTGCTGCGGCGCAGGCGCGCTGTCGGGTGCGGTAGCGCGCGCGCTCGACCTTGACCGCCAGGCCGCGACAGTCTCCGCGACGGCCTGATGCAGCGGCGTCGGAGAGACGCCGAAGGCCTCGCAGAACGCCGAGTCGTCGACGACGAAGGGCTCCTCCCACTGGTAGAGCATCTCGACCATCGCGCCGAGGGCGGGCACGAACATGCCGACGCCGCGCAACGCCCACCGAGGGACGCGCCGGGTCTTCAGCGGCACACCCAGCTCGGCGGCGAAGGCGTCGAGCAGCTCCTGCGTGCTGCCGCTTGCGGCGACGGGGAGGTGCCAGACCCGGCCGGCGGACTCGGGGTGGGTACCTAGCACGGCTAGCCCCGTGGCGACGTCGTGGGTGTAGGACCAGGCGCGGGGAAGCTCAGGCGGGCCGAAGAGCTCGACTGCGCGGCCGGCCTGCAGTGCATCGAGCAACCGGTCGCCGTAGACGGACGCGGGCGTGCGGGGGCCGAAGTAGTCGGAGGCGCGCCCGATGCTCACCGACAGCTCGCCGCGGGCGTGGGCGGCCCGCAGCTCGTCGGTCAGCGCCTTGCGCAGCTTGCCCTTGACCGAGGTGGGCCGCTCCGGCGTCTGCTCGGTGAGCGGGACGCCGCCCGTCGGCCCGTAGGCGTAGAGGTTGTCGAGGACGACGAGGCGAGCGCCGGCGGCGGTGGCGGCGGCCTGGATGGCGCCGAAGAGCGGCTGGATCACGCCGTCCCAGCGGTGGTAGTCGGGCGGGTTCGCGCAGTTGTAGACGACAGTGGCGCCCTGGCAGGCGCGCGTGGCGAAGGCCGGGTCGGTGATGTCGCCCTGCAGCCAGGTCACGCCGGGGATCTCTGGCCCGGGGGCGCTGCGCCGGACGAGGCGCACGCGGTACCCGGCATCGGCCAGGAGGCGTGCCAGGGGCAGGCCGATCTGGCCGGCGCCGATGATCGTGTGGACATCGGGGGTGTGGAGCTCTTGGTGGGGTGGGCGGGGGGTTGTGGTCACGGCGGCCTCCGTTGGGGGGTGCCTGGACAATCTTCCTTTTGAGATGTTGATGGTCACTTGTGGAATTCAGGCATCGGTTTTGCGAAGATGAAAAGCGTGGCGCCGACCCCCAACCACCGCTGGGACGACCTCCGCTTCCTGCTGGCCGTGGCCCGTGCCGGAACGCTGCTAGGCGCCGGCCGCGCGTTGGGGGTCACCACGTCCACCGTCGGCCGGCGGCTGCGCGCCCTCGAAGAGCAACTCGGCGTGCAGCTCTTCGAGCGGACCTCGGAGGGCGTGATCGCCACCCTCGCTGCCGAGCGGCTGCTGCCCTGGGCCGAGGGGGTCGAGCAGGCCCACGAAGCTTTCGCCCGCGCCGTCCGAGGGCTGGAGCGCGAGCCCGTGGGCCGGGTGCGCGTGACCGGTCCCCCCGGCCTCGTCGACCACTTCCTGGCGCCGGCGGCGGGACGGCTCCGGCAAGCCTTCCCCCGCATCGAGCTGGTCGTCGACGCCAGCGTCGCCTACGCCGACCTCTCCCGCGGAGAAGCCGACATCGCCTTGCGCGGCCGGCGCCCCGAGCGGGGAGATCTCGTGTTCCGGCGGCTCGGCCCCTTCGCCTCTTGCGTCATCGGCTGCGCTGGCACATACGCCGGCGCGCCTCCCGTCGACGACCTCGGGCGGCTACCGTGGCTTCAGTGGGGTGATGACCTCGCGCACATTCCCGACGCACGGTTCGTCGCCGCGCACGTGCCGGCGTCGGCGATCGTCCTGCGCACCAGCAGCTTCGCCGCCCAGCTCGCCGCCGCGCGGGCCGGCGTCGGCGTCATGCTGGCGGCGGCCCCCTTCGCCCGGCTCGACGGGGTCACGGCCGTGCCCCTGGCCGGTGCCGCCGCGGCCGCGCTGAACCAGGCGCCCGCGCCCGAGCTGTACCTTGTGGGCCACCAGGCCCTGCGGCGGGTGCCCCGGGTCGCCGTCGTGTGGGAGTTCCTGCTCGACCTGCTCGACGTGCACACCCAGGCTTGAGCCTGCTCAGCCGCTCTCCTCGGCCAGGAAGCGGACGTGCCGGAGCACGACCTCGTCGACGTGGGTGACGAAGGGCATGTGGCCGTGGTGGCGGGGCTCCTCGATCCGGGCGTGGGCGGGCAGGTAGCGCCGCCAGAAGTCGAGGTGGGTCGGCGGCAGGATGGCTT
Source organism: uncultured Enterobacterales bacterium (assembly GCA_964599085.1). Lineage (GTDB taxonomy): Bacteria > Myxococcota_A > UBA796 > UBA796 > UBA2385 > J125. Next base: position 5,117 of record CAZRFD010000233.1, read on the forward strand.
CGCGCTGCCCCCAGGACAGCAGCACCGGCATGGACAGGCCGGCCAGCTCGTCGGGGTGCAGCAGGTGCGCCGGGTCGAGGTTGTCGAGGAGCTGGCGGAGCGCTGGGCGGCGGGTGCGCTCGCGCAGCCCCCAGGCCATGAGCGGGTGCAGCGGGTGCGAGGTGGCCATGGCCCGGGCCAGGAAGCCGCGCGCGTCGGCGAGCCGGCGCGGCTGGAAGGCCGTCGTGAGGTCGCGCAGCGCGTCGGGTGGCATCGGCCCACCGCCGGGCGACGACAGGAACAGGCTGTGGACCCGGTGGGGGCGCAGGGCGGCGTAGCGCACGGCTGCCATGCCCCCCATGGAGCTACCGAAGACCGCCATGGGTTCTTCGAGCAGCCGGTCGAGGGCTTCGAGCAGGCCGCGCTGCATGCTGTCGGCGCTCATGCCGACCCGCGGGGTGTCGGAGAGGCCGTGGCCCGGCATGTCGACGGCGAGGATGCGTCGGACGTGGTGCCGCAGTCGCCGGATGAGCGGGTAGAAGTCCGCGGCAGCCGAGGCCAGTCCGTGCATCAGCAGGACGGGGGGCAGGGGACCGCGGCCCGGGATGTCGATGACGTGGGCCCGACCGACGGCAGTCGCAATGAAGCCGTCCTGTGCGCCGAAGGGGCGCAGCGCCTGGACCTGGAAGCGATCGACGATGGTCACGCGCCGGAGGATAGCGGCGGATCGGGCCAGGGCGCGCGCACCGGGTGCTGCAGCGGCTTGCCGTCGTGGACCATCAGCCAGGCTTCCTGACCCAGCTCGTCACCGGCGGCGACCCGGTCCAGAGCGTGGCGGATGGGCCCGAAGCGGCAGGAGAAGCTCTGCTTCATGCCGAGATCATGGCATGTGCGAAATCGCACATATCCCTCGGGGATGCCGCCGGCAGCGTGGATCCGGGGGGCTTCCAGGTCCGGGAAGCCGTCGGCGTCGCCGGGCAGCCAGGTCTCGTCGCCGGGGCCGAAGCCGCCCTCCTCCACGCCGCCGTCATAGCTTCGCCAGCGCCGGTCCGGGGCGTCGACGCTGCCGTGGGCGACACCCACCTGGTAGCCGCCGATCGACATCTGACGGCCCGCGGCGTCGATGTCCACGTCGACCGGCTGGCCGTGGCGGTCGCAGAAGGCGACGACGGTGGCGCAGGCGTGCTCGACCGGCACGATGAGCGCCAGGACGTCGCCGGGGGCGCGGACCACCTCGGCGAGCCCGCGGGCGATGGAGGAGTGCGCAGCGTGCGGCAAGATGATCAGGTCGTGGATCACGAGGGTCCTCGCGGCAGGACATCGACCTATCCCAGAACGGGCAGATCACCCGCGGGCGTGCGACGCCGTGGCTGCTTACGTCGATCGGCCTCCGTGGAGCCTGTCGTGACCACCTCGACCGAGATCGACGTCGAAGCCGGCGTCGAGTGCGCTTCTGGCTTGGAAGAATGCCCGGAGTCCGAGACGACCCTGGACGCCGAAGCGGAACCCGCGCCAGCACCCGCCCGGGATCTCTCTGCGGTGCTGCGCCCCCGCTCGGTCGCCGTCATCGGCGCGAGCGACCGGCCCGGCACCATCGGCGCCGAGATCACGCGGAACCTCGTGCTGCAGGGCTTCCGTGGGCCCGTCTTCCCCGTGCGCCCCGGCGCCCGCTCGATCCAGTCCATCCCCGCCTACGCCGACGTGCGCGAGATCCCCGGGCCGGTCGACCTCGCCATCGTCGTGGTCCGCCAGGACCTCGTCAAGCAAGTAGTCGAGGCCTGCGCCGAGAAGGGCGTGCGCGGCGTCGTCGTCATCACCGCCGGCTTCAAGGAGACGGGCGCCGAGGGGCTCGCCGCCGAGCGGGAGCTGGCCGACCTCTGCCGCGCGCACGGGATGTCGCTCATCGGGCCGAACTGCCTCGGCGTGGTGACGACGGATCCGGACACGATGCTGGACGCGACCTTTGCGCCCACCTTTCCCCCCGCGGGCAACGTCGCCGTCGCCAGCCAGTCGGGGGCGCTCGGCGTGGCCATGCTCGACTACGCCCGCGAGCTGAACATCGGCGTCAGCGACTTCGTGAGCATGGGCAACAAGGCCGATGTCTCGGGCAACGACCTCATCGCATGGTGGGCCGACGATCCCCGCACCAAGGTCATCCTCCTGTACCTGGAGAGCTTCGGCAACCCCCTGCGCTTCGCCTCCCTCGCCCGCGAGGTCAGCCGGAAGAAGCCCATCGTGGCGGTCAAGTCCGGACGCAGCCGGCGGGGCAACCTCGCCGCCAGCAGCCACACCGGCAGCCTCGCCGGGGCCGAGGTCGCGGTCGAAGCCCTGGTGGAAGAGACTGGCATCATCCGGGTGGACACGGTCGAAGAGCTGTTCGACATGGCGGCCTTTCTCGCCCACCAGCCGGTGCCACGCGGGAGACGGGTCGGCATCGTGACCAACGCCGGTGGGCCAGGGATCCTGGCGACCGACGCCGCGGAAGCCTGGGGCCTCGAGGTCCCGGACCTGCCAGACGCGCTGCGCGACGAGCTGGCCAGCTTCCTGCCGGCAGCCGCCAGCCTCCGCAATCCCGTCGACATGATCGCCAGCGCCACCCCCGACGACTTCCAGCGCGCCACCTCGCTCATGCTTGACTGCGACGAACTGGACGCCGTCATCGTGCTGTTCGTGCCGCCGATCATCACCGATCCAGCGCAGGTCGGGCAGGCCGTCGCCGCTGCGGCCCTCGGCTCCGACAAGCCCGTGCTGTCCTGCTTCATGGGCCGCCACGGCGTGCCGGAGGGGCTGACGACCCTGCAGGCCGCCCACATCCCGAGCTACGCCTTTCCCGAGAGCGCGGTCCGTGTCCTCGCTCGTGCGGCCCGCTACGGCGAACACCGACGCCGCGAGCCCGGCACGGTCCCGGAGCTGCCGGGGCTCGATCTCGACGCCGCCACCGCCATCGTCGACGCCGCCCCGGAGGGCTGGCTGGGGGCTTCCCAGACCAGCGCTTTGCTCGACGCGCTGGGCATCCAGGGCCCCGGCGGGGGCGTGGCCCGGTCGGCGGGGGACGCGGCCGAGCTGGCCCGGGCCCTCGGCTTCCCGGTCGTGCTCAAGCTGGTCAGCGACACCATCAGCCACAAGTCGGACGTCGGTGGGGTCAAGGTCGATCTTCGCAACGAGACCGACGTCTTCCAAGCGTGGGAGGAGATCCGCACGGCGCTGGCAGTGCGGGGTCAGTCGGACCAGATGCACGGCGTGCTGGTGCAGCCCATGGTGGCCGGCGGGGTCGAGTGCCTCGTCGGCATGTCGCGGGACCCGGTGTACGGCCCGCTGTTGGCATTCGGCCTCGGAGGTGTGCACGTCGAGCTGCTCAAGGACGTGCGCTTCCGCATCCCGCCGATCACCGACCGGGCGGCCGCCGAGCTGGTTCGCTCGGTGGCGGGCTTCCCGCTGCTCGACGGCTACCGCGGGGCACCTCCGACCGATGTTGTCGCCCTCGAACAGCTCCTGATGCGCGTCGGCGCGCTGGCGGTGGCCTGCCCCCGCATCGCCGAGCTGGACCTCAACCCGGTCATCGCCCTGCCGAGGGGAGAGGGTGTGGTGGCGGTCGACGCCCGCTTGCGGGTGGCGGAGCCGGGGCGGCGGCAGCGAAAGGGCTGATCGAACAAACGCCGCTAGCTCGTAATCATCAAGCTAGCGGCGTTCGGTACGTCTCCTCAGACGGATCTTCCCCCCATTTGTATGGATTTTATTGCGCGGAAGCATCGTG
>CAZRFD010000234.1:0-8620 GCA_964599085.1 uncultured Enterobacterales bacterium
ACCTGGGGCTTGGGGATCGGGAGGGATGGCCTGATGGGGGAAGATCCGTCTGAGCGGAGCCCGACAGGTGAGCCGCCTGCTCGGCGGTCGGCATCTGTGCCCGGCGGCAAGGGCCATGGCAGGAGCGGTGGCGTCGCGGTGGGTGCTGGAGGTGTCCCCGTGATATCGACGGCCTTCTCCCTGGCCTCCCGTGCAGCTCCCCCTCGACTCCTCCTCCTCGCCCTCCTCCTGCCGGCTGACACCCCAGGGTCGTGTTGTGGTGCGGCCGGGGGGTGGGGCTGCCCTCGACCGGATCGCGGCGGCCTTCGCGGAGGGGAGCGGCCCTGGCCTGCTGCACCTCGGCGCGGTCGAGGTGGACACGCCGCTGCCGGCTGACCTCGCCTGGTGGCGCCGCCTCGGTGTCGCCTACGTGCAGGCCGTCTGTGGGGCCATCGACCCGCTGGATCCCGCGGCCGTGGTCCAGCCGGCCGTGGACCCGGCGCTGTTGCGGTCCCTCGCCGACACCCTGCCGCCCATGACCGGCGCGGAGCTGGTCTCCGTCGACCTGCTCGCCGGCCTGTGGGAGGACCTGGGAGCGGCGCTGGCGGAGCAAGCGGCTGCCCACCCGGGAGGCGCCCAGGGCTTCCTCCACGACGCCCACCCCGCCTGGCACGTCGCCGGCCGCGTCTGCCTGCACCTCGCCGAGAACAAGCGCGACCCGGACCACCCCTTCGCCTTCATCGCGACCTACGCCCGGCAGCGCCCCGGGCGGGCCGCGCCCCAGCACGTCCCCCTGAACCGGGCGCTCAAGGAGTACGCCGGCGCCCGCAACCGGGAGCAGCTCCTCGCCCTGCTCCAGCCCCTGCGGCGGGCGGCGGAACACAGCGCCACCATCGCCGGCCTGCTCGACAGCGGCGACATCTACCATCCGCTGGCCTGGACGGCGGACCAGGCCTACGCCCTGCTCCGCGAGACCCCGGCCCTGGAGCGTGCCGGCGTCGTCCTGCGCCTGCCCGACTGGTGGCGGCGGCGCCAGTCGCGCCGGCCGTCGGTGACCGTCACCGTCGGGAGCACCCAGCCCTCGGTCCTCGGCGTGAACGCCATGCTCGACTTCGAGGTCGCCGTGACCCTCGGCGGCGAGCGCCTCACGGCGGACGAGGTGCGGGCCCTGCTGTCCGAGAGCGCCGGCCTGGTGCTCATCAAGGGCCAGTGGGTCGAGGTCGATCCCGACCGCCTGTCCGCCGTGCTCGACCACTTCGAGGAGGTCCAGGCCCAGGCCGAGGGCGGGGTGGACTTCCTGCAGGCCATGCGACTGCTGTCGGGCGCCTCCCTCGACGAGGGCGACGCCGCTGCCGATGAAGACCGCGCCGCCTGGTCCGAGGTCGTTGCCGGTCGATGGCTGTCGGGCCGCCTCGACACCCTGCGATCGGTGCAGGTGGACCGGGCCATCGACGCCGGGGCGGGGCTCGATGCGCGCCTGCGCCCCTACCAGAAGATCGGCGTGCAGTGGCTCTGGAACCTGTGCCACCTCGGTGTCGGGGGCTGCCTGGCCGACGACATGGGGCTCGGCAAGACCATCCAGGTCATCGGGCTGCTGTCGCTGTTGCATGGGCAGGAGGCCGGCGTGGATCTGCTGGTCGTGCCCGCGTCGCTTGTGGACAATTGGCACGCCGAGCTGGCCCGCTTCGCGCCCCACCTGCGGGTGCTCGTCGCCCACCCGTCGCGGCTGCCCTCGCGGAAGCTGCGGGCACTGTCCACAGACGACGTGCAGCAGCACCAGGTCGTCATCACGACCTATGGCACGGTGCTGCGCACCGAGTGGATGCAGGCGGTCCCCTGGCGCACCGTCACCCTCGACGAAGCCCAGGCCATCAAGAACCCGGGGGCCAGACAGACCCGCGCCGTCAAGAAGCTGCCTGCGCGCTGGCGGCTGGCGCTCACCGGCACCCCGGTCGAGAACCGCCTCGGCGATCTGTGGTCCATCTTCGACTTCCTCAACCCCGGCATGCTGGGCTCGGCGAAGCGCTTCGGTGCCTTCTGCAAGGCCATGGCCGACCGGCCGGGCGATGGCTACGCCCCGCTGCGCCGGCTCGTCGCGCCCTGGATCCTCCGCCGGCTGAAGACAGACCGGAGCATCATCGCCGATCTGCCCGACAAGACCGAGGTGACCGCCCGCTGCCTGCTGACGAAGCCCCAGGCAGCACTGTACGCCCAGGCCGTCACAGAGCTGGCGGCGACCCTGGAGCGCGCCACGGGCATGGAGCGCCGCGGCGTCGTGCTGGCCTGGCTCACCCGCTTCAAGCAGATCTGCAACCACCCCTCGCAGTGGCTCGGCGACGGCGAATTCCGCCCCGAACAGAGCGGCAAGTTCCAGCGCCTCGCCGAGCTGTGCGAGCCCATCGGGCAGCGCCAGGACAAGCTGCTGGTGTTCACCCAGTACCGGTCCATGACCGACCCGCTGCAGCGCTTCCTCGTCAACAGTCTGGGTGGCGAGGGGCTGGTGCTGCACGGTGGCACCCCGGTGAAGAAGCGGGCCGACCTGGTGCGCCGCTTCCAGGAAGACCCGGACGTGCTCTTCATGGTTCTCTCCCTGAAGGCCGGGGGCACCGGGCTCAACCTGACCGCCGCCAACCACGTCATCCACTTCGATCGGTGGTGGAACCCCGCCGTCGAGAACCAGGCCACCGATCGCGCCTACCGCATCGGACAACACAGGAACGTCGTCGTGCACAAGTTCGTCTGCCAGGGCACGATCGAGGAACGCATCGATCAGCTCATCACCAGCAAGAAGGCGCTGTCCGACCAGGTGCTCCGCGGCGGCGCCGAGGTCAAGCTCACCGAGCTGTCCGACGCCGAGTTGCTCGATCTCGTGCGCCTCGACATCGACAAGGCGGTGGGCGCATGAGCTACCGAAGCCGCCGCCGCAGCCACTGGGGCTATTCCCGCTACGTGCCGGTCGCCGAGCGCCGGGCGAAGGCCGCCCGGCTCGCCGCGAAGCTGCGCAAGCAGGGCCGGGTCCTCTCCCCCGTCGAGATCGAGGGGCGGACCATCGCCCGGACCTTCTGGGGCAAGGCCTGGTGCACGAACCTGGAGTCCTACAGCGACTACCGCAACCGTCTGCCCAGGGGACGGACCTACGCCCGCAACGGGTCCGTCATCGATCTGCAGATCACCGAAGGGCGGGTGACGGCCATGGTCAGTGGATCCGAGGTCTACGACGTCACGGTCGAGATCGACACCCTCCCTCGGACCCGCTGGGAGAGGGTGCGGGCCGACAGCGCCGGGCAGATCGACTCCCTCGTCGAGCTGCTGCAAGGCAGGCTGTCGGACGGGGTGATGGAGGTCGTGACCCGGCGGGGCACGGGACTGTTCCCGGCGCCACGCGAGATCCACCTGAGCTGTTCCTGTCCGGACTGGGCGACCATGTGCAAGCACGTCGCCGCCGTGTTGTATGGGGTCGGCAACCGCCTGGACCAGGACCCCGGGTTGCTGTTCTCGCTGCGTGGGGTCGATCCGGCCGAGATGGTCGAGGAGGCGATCGATCAAGGCGTCGCGACCGGGCCGGCCACGGGCCCGACGCTGGATGAAGATGATCTGTCCGCGGTGTTCGGGGTGGACTTCGACCTCGGGGATGATGAAGAGCCTGAGCCCGAGTCCGGGGCGCCATGGACGGTGTATGACTTCGAGGTCCTGGCCAGGCTCACCGAGCAGCCGGAGAGCACGGTGGACGAGATCGCCGAGTGGATGGACCGTGCCCCCGAAACGGTCCGGTCCGCCATCGAGGGCCTGTGCGAGCAGGACCTGGTCGAGGGAGTGGGCGCGTCGCGGAGCGGCCGCTTCCGCCGGATCGTCCCCTCGCCGCAGACCCACCCCGTGGACGGACTGGGAGCCCAGGACCTGTGGGTGCTGGCGACCGTGGGCGAACAGCCGGGGATCAAGACCACCGCGTTGGCGGATTGGCTGGGCGTGCCGGTGTCGTCGGTGCGCAAGGCGTTGACCCGCCTGCGGAAGGACGGGTGGGTGGAGTTCGTCGGTGCGAAGCGGACAGGGGGGTGGCGGTGGGCGTAGGCAGTGCGGATCGTCAATCCCTCGCCGGTCCCCTCCTCGTCGCGCTGCTGACGCTGCGGGGCTGCACCTGAGCGGCGTCTGCACCGACCGCGCTGGCGACCTCATCGGTGGCTTCTGACACCCCCGCCGCCCCCGCGTGCACAGTGACGGATCCCTCGCCCAGCGCCTTCCCCGACCTGCCCGACGGCGTCCTGCTCCAGGTCCAGACCGCCGACCGCGAGGGCGACCTCTCTGGCTACCGCGTGTACCTGGACGGTCGCGCTGAACGGCGCAAGGCCGGCGGGCCCTGGCAGGAACGGCCCGCCCTGGCCGCCGACGCCGTGGCCCGCATCGTCGCCGCCCTCGACGCCTCGGGGCTGGACGCGGTGGCCGGTCGCCACCCCGCGCCGTCCTCGCCCGACGACGCCACCTGGCGCTTCGTGCAGGCCCGCGTCGGCGGACAGCTCGTGGCGCTGCGCATCGACAGCGGCTGCGAGGTGGCAGAGGAGCGCGCGCTGAACGAGCAGATCGTGGATGTGTTGCCCTGAGGGGGGGACGGGTCGGGGGTGAACCAGCGCCTGTTGGGTGGTAGGCTGAGGCTTGCAGGTTGATAGCCGACGCCTGCCCGACCCAGAGGTCCCGATGGCATCTCAAGGCTACGAAAGCCCCTCGACATCCGCTGCGGCACCCGTCGAAGAACGACCGGTTGTGGGACTGTCGCAGCGCGATCTCCAACCTCGTGGAAACGCCGCTGCCCAGGAGCGTGCCGGCCAGACGCAGGGTGCGGCGGATCAGGGATGGATGGAGTGGGGCTGGGAGCTGCTCGGTGATGCATGGGATTGGGCCACTGGCGGCGAACAGCCGTCCTGGTGGGAGCAGTACAAGGGGGCAGATGAAGCGGCGCGACAGTCCATGGCCCTCGATGCCTGGCGCGACGGGAGCCTGCAAGGCCACATCGACGCGCTGTCAGAGCGGGAGTCCGTTGATCCAGCACAGTACCGCGACGAGCTGGGCGAGGTGCTCGACTACCTGCAGCAATTCGAGATGATGGCGGCCAGCGGCATGACCTGGGAGCAGATGGCTGAACGGCAGCGTGACTGGATGGTCGACGAAGCCCGGCGTGCGGCACAAGAAGCGAGCGGCGGGCAGCCGGTGACCGACGAACAGATTCGGGAAGCTCACGAAGATGCGGTCGGAGACCAGACCTACAACACCCAGACTCCGGCCGGTGAGACCGAGTGGGATTCGTTCAGCCCCGACGAGAAGGCCCGCTGGCGAGCCCGCGCCCAGGCCGCCATCACCCGCGTTGTCGAGTGGGCTGCGACCGCGCACCCCGAGCTGGCGATACGCCGGGACGAGATCCGCCCCGCCCTCCGGCAGTGCGAAGAGGAGGACGCGGTCGCCTACGTGGTGGACGGGGTCTGCTACATCTCGCGAGACGTAGTCGTCGCCATCGAGCGGGACCCTGGCTACGCCCTGTCGACCATCCAGCACGAGCTGCGGGGCCACCCGGAATTCGACACGGGCTTCAACGTCGGCATGGAACTGTATGACGAAGCGGCGGGTGGGATGCCCGGGTACTCCCGTCCCGCCGAGGGGTCTCCCGAACGCACCGACGAGTGGGAGCGCTACGAATACTTCGGCAGCGAGATCGGCGCGCTGATGCGGGAACAGGCCTACTGGGAGCCGTCGCGCGATCTCAACGGGGATGGGCAGGTCGAAGCCAGTGAACAGAACCCGCTGGGCGACCCGTTGGGGCTGCTGGATTCGTTGCTGCGCGACATGCAGTCGAGCTGGGAACCCTCGATCCTGGCCGCCTACGTCACCAGCATGCACCGACGCTTCGTCGCTGACCCGCGCGTCACGGACGCCGCCGTCGCGGCTTTCGATGACGCCTCCACCCGCATCCTCCACATCACCCCGTGATCACCGCCCTCCTCGGCCTGGCCGCGGCCTGCGCCGCCGGGCCGGCGGCGCCCGAATCCGCCCATGCCCCCCCTGACCCTGACCCCGCCATGACCGCCCCCGACCCGCTGCACGAAGTGGAGCTGCAGGTCTCCATGCTCTCGAACCGGGTCCCGGCGGACCGGGCGGCGCCGGCCGAAGCCTGGCTGGTGGCCCACGCAGACGACTCTCGGCCGGTGCTGTTGCGCCGGCTGGGCGACCGGGGACCCGAGTCGAAGCGGATCCTCGGCGTGCTGGCTCGCATCGGCGACGCGGCGGACGTGCCGGCCATGGCGGCGGTGCTGGACGCCGACGACGAGCTGTTGTCCTTCCCGGCGGCGAGGGCGCTGGCGCAGCACCCGGCGGCGGTGGCGGGTGATGCCCTGGTGGCGGCGTTGGACGGCGGCGGGCACACGCGGCGGGCGGCACTCGATGGCCTGGCGCTCCAAGGGGACGCGACGCGCTGCACGGCGGCGCTGCCCCTCCTCGACCACCCCGACGCCACCACGCGGTACCACGCGCTGCGCGCCGTGGACGCGCTCGGCTGCCTGGACGGGGCCACCCTCGACCGGATGCGGGCCGACCCCGATCCCGACGTGGCGGCGTTGGCCGCGAGCCTGTCCTCCGGCTGACGCTGCGGCCCGGCTGACGCTGCGGCCCCGCTGACGCTGCGGCGCGGCTGACGTTGCAGGCCGACTGTCGCTGTCCCCCGGCTGACGCTGTCTCCCGGCTGGCGCTCACCGCACGGCCCGACCCGATAGACCCGCCGCCATGGACGCCCTCATCCCCTGGCTGCGCGAGCTGACACTGGGCCTGGTGCTCGGCTGGATGCTCATGGAAGCCCTGGGGCGGGGGCGCCGGGGCTTCGTCCTGCTGCCGCTGGCGTCGCTGACGGTGCTGCTGGCCTGGCGCGGCCTGCAGATCGGCTTCCTGCCGCTGACCAACAAGTACGAAGCCTTCCTGGGCTTCGCAGACGCCCTGCTGGCGGTGTCGGCGCTGCGCTTTGGGCGCAGCGGGCGGTTCGGGCGGCTGCTGCTGTCGCTGGTCGCCGCGGTCTTCGTCGGCAGCACGCTGCTCTTCGACTCCGACCTCCAGTACCCGACCCCGCTGCTGTACACCGCCTGGTACGCCATCCACGTGCCGCTGAGCTTCCTGGCCTACGCCTTCTGGGTGGTGGGCGCCGCCGATGGCGCCGACTTCCTGGCCACCGGGGACGCCGCCGCCCTGCTCTCCCGCCAGGAGGACAACCACCGCGCGGGCCTGGGCCTGTTCTCGCTGTCCCTGGTGTTCGGTTCGATCTGGGGGATCGTGAGCTGGGGGGCGTACTTCCTGTGGGACGCCAAGATCGTCTGGTCGCTGGCCGCCTGGCTGTTCTTCGCCACCCTCCTGCACCTCAAGTACTGGCCGCTGCGGTCGGCCGCGGTCCGCGCCGGGCTCGGCCTGCTGGGGCTGGTCGTCGTCCTCATCGCCTACGTCGGGACATCGTTCATGTCCGGCAGCATCCACTCCTTCTGACATGGCCTCTTCCCTGAACAACCGGCTGCTCCGCAGTCGCCTCTTCGCCGCCTTGGCCAGCCCCCGGGCCGGGGTCGTGCTCGCCGCGCTGGTGACGGTGCAGCTCATGGCGTCGAGCCTGTTCATCCCCAGCCCCCGAAGCAAGGACCGCCTGCCGTTTTCGGAGTCCATCGCCACCTTCCGGGACGCGCCCATCGTCGACTACTGGTGGTTCTGGGCACTGGCGGCGACCACGGGCCTGCTCGCGCTGAGCACGATCTTCGGCGGCACCCGCGCGCTCATCCAGCGGGCGGCGACCGGCCGTCTCGACCGCCGCTTCTGGGGGATCACCTTGATGCACCTGGGCTTCGTGGTTGGCCTCGGCGCGCACCTCGTGGCGGCCGACACCGCGGGGGTGACCGGCCAGGTGATGTTGGGTCCCGATCCCGTGGCGGTCGGGCGGCACGAGCTGCGGGTGATCGAGGGCAGCACCCGCGACAACCCTGACGGAACCCTGCTGTCCGTCGACGCCCTGGTCGAGGACGAGGCGGGCCAGCAGGCCCACATCGGCTTCAACCGCCCGTGGTTCTACGACGGCTTCCGCCGCTGGGTGCTGGTGCAGGGCGCGCAGGCCAGCGGGTCGACGCCGGTCTTCGTCGTGGACGGACAGCCGCGGCGGCTCTCCGCGGGCCAGGCCATCGAAGCGGCAGGCCACTCCTGGACGGTGCAGCGGGTCAGCGACAACCCCACCCTGCGCAGCCCCATGGTGCTGCTGTCCATGGACGGCGCGGCGCCGAGCTGGATCGCCCCCGGCTGGAGCGCCGAGGGGCTGTCGCTGCAGGGCTTCGACCAGGCCTTCGTCGTCTCGGCGCTGCTTCGCCGGAACGACGGGATCCCCTGGCTGATGCTGGCCATGGCGCTGTTCAGCGCGGGCGTGGGGCTGTTCGAGTGGGGGCGGCGCTGGCCAGGCGCCCAGCACCAGGCTCGGCCCTGACCAGCGGGACCCAGCGGCCCTGCGGCCCTGCGAGGGCGGCGGCCCAGCGGCGCAGCGGCCCTGCGAGGGCGGCTGCGGAGGGTCTTGGCGGTGCGGTGCGGCCGGGCCGAGTTGAACGGAACCCCTTCGGGGTAGCTGGCGGCGGGGCGGTCGTCGGTGCGA